>NZ_CP083546.1:2926250-3627500 GCF_025144145.1 Leisingera sp. M658 | reverse complement strand
CGTTCTGAAGTCTGCCTGATTGAAAAGACAGTGTTGTCCAAGTCAAGTACACTAACCCGGTTCAATATCCGCAAGGATTTGAACCCGCATGATCGCATGATCATGCAATAAGTTCCTGGTCGCAATTGTGGCCGGGAGCGGGATAGTTTGCTTTTTGGTTCAGGAAAACATGCTGCGGTTTCTTACCAGCTTCCGCAGCTGAGCGTGTTTTAGAACACTCTCTTTTTCTGGATCAAATCAAGCGCGAGAAGGGCGTTTGGTGGATGCCTTGGCAGTAAGAGGCGATGAAAGACGTGATACCCTGCGATAAGCTTGGGGGAGCCGGGAATAGGCTTTGATCCCAAGATCTCTGAATGGGGGAACCCACCTGAAAGTTTGTTATAATAGCCGCCGGTTCATTCCGGATGGCTGCTTATAATGGGCTTAACCAGGTACTTATAGACTGAATACATAGGTTTATAAGAGCAAACCCGGGGAACTGAAACATCTAAGTACCCGGAGGAAAGGACATCAATAGAGACTCCGTTAGTAGCGGCGAGCGAACGCGGACCAGCCGAGCCTGATGAGTGAGAAGAACATGTTGGGAAGCATGGCCATAGCGGGTGACAGCCCCGTATTCTAAGCTCTGAGGGACGTATTAAGTAGGGCGGAACACGTGAAATTCTGTCTGAAGATCGGAGGACCACCTCCGAAGGCTAAGTACTCCTTACTGACCGATAGCGAACCAGTACCGTGAGGGAAAGGTGAAAAGCACCCCGGCGAGGGGAGTGAAACAGTACCTGAAACCGAACGCCTACAATCAGTTGGAGGCCCCTTGAGGGCTGACAGCGTACCTTTTGTATAATGGGTCATCGACTTGGTCTCACAAGCAAGCTTAAACCGTTAGGTGTAGGCGCAGCGAAAGCGAGTCTTAATAGGGCGAATGAGTTTGTGGGATCAGACCCGAAACCGAGTGATCTAGGCATGGCCAGGTTGAAGGTGCGGTAACACGCACTGGAGGACCGAACCCACATCCGTTGAAAAGGATCGGGATGAGCTGTGCCTAGGGGTGAAAGGCCAATCAAACTCGGAGATAGCTGGTTCTCTGCGAAATCTATTTAGGTAGAGCGTCATCCGAATACCCCGGGGGGTAGAGCACTGGATGGGTAATGGGGCCCCACAGGCTTACTGATCCTAACCAAACTCCGAATACCCGGGAGTACTAGATGGCAGACACACGGCGGATGCTAACGTCCGTCGTGGAGAGGGAAACAACCCTGACCTCCGGCTAAGGCCCCCAATTCATGGCTAAGTGGGAAAGCAGGTGAGACGTCCAAAACAACCAGGAGGTTGGCTTAGAAGCAGCCATCCTTTAAAGATAGCGTAACAGCTCACTGGTCTAATCAAGATGTCTTGCGGCGAAGATGTAACGGGGCTCAAGCCATGAGCCGAAGCCGAGGATGCACATAGTGCATGGTAGCAGAGCGTAGTGTGACATAGTTCCATGCGTCCTTATCTTCCTGCGGGAAGAATTGGACGCAAGGAGCTTTCGATGAAGCGGGCCTGTGAGGGATCCCGTGGAGAGATCACTAGTGAGAATGATGACATGAGTAGCGACAAAGAGTGTGAGAGACACTCTCGCCGAAAGTCCAAGGGTTCCTGCTTAAAGCTAATCTGAGCAGGGTAAGCCGGCCCCTAAGCCGAGGCCGAAAGGCGTAGGCGATGGGAACCACGTTAATATTCGTGGGCCAGGAGGATGTGACGGATTGTGAAGGTAGTTCATCCTTATCGGATTGAATGGGCTGCTGATCAGTCCCTGGAAATAGCCCTCCATCAGACCGTACCCTAAACCGACACAGGTGGACAGGTAGAGAATACCAAGGCGCTTGAGAGAACGATGTTGAAGGAACTCGGCAAAATACCTCCGTAAGTTCGCGAGAAGGAGGCCCGGGTCCTACGCAAGTGGAATCCGGGGGCACAAACCAGGGGGTGGCGACTGTTTATTAAAAACACAGGGCTCTGCGAAGTCGCAAGACGACGTATAGGGTCTGACGCCTGCCCGGTGCCTGAAGGTTAAAAGGAGGGGTGAGAGCTCCGAATTGAAGCCCAGGTAAACGGCGGCCGTAACTATAACGGTCCTAAGGTAGCGAAATTCCTTGTCGGGTAAGTTCCGACCTGCACGAATGGCGTAACGACTTCCCCGCTGTCTCCAACATCGACTCAGCGAAATTGAATTGCCTGTCAAGATGCAGGCTTCCCGCGGTTAGACGGAAAGACCCCGTGCACCTTTACTACAGCTTCGCACTGGTATCAGGATTGTGATGTGCAGGATAGGTGGTAGGCATCGAAACCGTGACGCAAGTCGCGGTGGAGCCTCCCTTGAGATACCACCCTTCGCACTCTTGATATCTAACCGCGGTCCGTTATCCGGATCCGGGACCCTGCGTGGCGGGTAGTTTGACTGGGGCGGTCGCCTCCTAAAGAGTAACGGAGGCGCGCGAAGGTTGGCTCAGAGCGGTCGGAAATCGCTCGTTGAGTGCAATGGCAGAAGCCAGCCTGACTGCGAGACTGACAAGTCGAGCAGAGACGAAAGTCGGCCATAGTGATCCGGTGGTCCCGAGTGGAAGGGCCATCGCTCAACGGATAAAAGGTACGCCGGGGATAACAGGCTGATACTGCCCAAGAGTCCATATCGACGGCAGTGTTTGGCACCTCGATGTCGGCTCATCTCATCCTGGGGCTGGAGCAGGTCCCAAGGGTACGGCTGTTCGCCGTTTAAAGAGGTACGTGAGCTGGGTTTAGAACGTCGTGAGACAGTTCGGTCCCTATCTGCCGTGGGTGTAGGATACTTGAGAGGAGTTGCCCCTAGTACGAGAGGACCGGGGTGAACGAACCACTGGTGGACCTGTTGTTGCGCCAGCAGCAGTGCAGGGTAGCTATGTTCGGACAGGATAACCGCTGAAGGCATCTAAGCGGGAAGCCCCCCTCAAAACAAGGTATCCCTGAGGGCCGTGGAAGACCACCACGCCGATAGGCCGGAGATGTAAGTGCAGCAATGCATTCAGTTGACCGGTACTAATCGCCCGATAGGCTTGATTTGATCCAGTAACAGACAGTGTTACGGAAAAACCAAACAAGCAAACACATCCCATAATACAAACGCTTGGACAACGTTGATTGCAGCCGAACGCATTTGGTAATGTCCCCGTGACATAACTCAGGTGCGGTCTCTCGCGCATTTACTTCGTAAATACGCTGCCGACCGCCACACGAGAAAAATCCAAATGCCTTCGGTATTTGGATTTTTCTCGGTTTGGTGGCTACAGCACAAGTGAAACACCCGGTCCCTTCCCGAACCCGGAAGTTAAGCACTGTCGCGCCGATGGTACTTGGGCTCAAGCCCTGGGAGAGTAGGTCACCGCCAAACCTAGTAAAATCCAAATATCTCTCAATACGGTCTCAAAAAAACCTGACGCGGGATGGAGCAGCCAGGTAGCTCGTCAGGCTCATAACCTGAAGGTCGCAGGTTCAAATCCTGCTCCCGCAACCAACGTTTACGACCAAGCCTCCGCAAACAGCGGGGGCTTTTTCGATTCAGGCCGACCCAAAGGCATGATCCCCGCCAATTCCCCAACAAGTTCAAGCTGATGGCCGCCCGGCGCAGCACTGTCGGGAACCATCCGCACCTCCGAAATCAGCGCCCGCAGCGACGCCGCCGCCTCCCGCCGCACATCCGGAGCGTTCAGGGCGCCAGCCAGGTCCCCGATCAGCTCCCGGTACCGCGGCGACAGGCTCGGATGCTTGACCGACTGCAGAAGCGGACCTTCATTATGGGCCCTGGTCCGGAACCTGACTGGCCGACATGCAACACGGTTGGCAGTTGACGCGTGCTGGCTCGCCTTCTCCGTCGCGTCCTGTGTGACCTTGCGGATGAGCAGCGTCTCGGCGGAGGAGAATTCCGCAAAGAGGAATATAATTTTACATATTGAAATTAGAAATTGAAATTGCTACTCAGAATCCCAAGCCAAGAGATGCTGCGAACAACGGGCGGAGGAACGGGATGGCAAACCAGGTTAATCTGACAATGGATGGCAGCGTTGCTGTTGTGCGAGTGGACAACCCGCCGGTGAACGCGCTTTCGCATGCGGTGCGCGCCGGTCTGCAGGGTAGTTTGCGGGCCGCGCTGAGCCGCGCGGAAACCAAGGCTGTTGTCATCTGCTGCGCGGGGCGCAGTTTCTTTGCCGGCGCGGATATCCGCGAATTCGGCAAGCCGCCGCTGGCGCCGTTCCTGCCGGATCTGATCACTGAAATCGAGGCGGCGCCGGTGCCGGTCATTGCGGCGATGCACGGGAATGTGCTTGGCGGCGGGCTGGAGGCGGCCCTGGGCGCGCATTACCGGATCGCGGTGAAGGGCACCCGTCTCGGCCTGCCGGAAGTGTCGCTGGGGCTGCTGCCCGGCGCAGGCGGAACCCAGCGCCTGCCGCGGCTGATCCCGGCGGCAGATGCGGTCCGGATGATCACCGGCGGCAAGCCGGTTAGTGCCGATGCGGCGTTGTCCATGGGGCTGATTGACCGGGTGGCGGACGGCACCGATGCCCGCGCCGAAGGTATCGAATTTGCCCGGGAGCTGATCGCGGCAGGCAAGGAGCCGCGCCCGGCCGGGAGCCTGCTGTGCAATATACTGGAGCCGGCGGAACTGGAGGGCGTCCGGGCCAAAGTTGCCAGGGCCGCACGCGGGGCGATTGCGCCAATCGCCTGCCTCGATGCAGTGGAGGCGGCGATGTCGCTGCCGTTCGAGGACGGGCTGAAGAAAGAGCGCGCATTGTTTCAGGGGCTGATGGCCTCGGACCAGAGCACCGCCCTGATCCACGCTTTCTTTGCCGAGCGCCAGGTTGGGAAACTGCCGGAAATCGAAGGTGTTGACCCGCGCGCAATCAATCGGATGGGCGTTGTTGGCGGCGGCACTATGGGGGCGGGGATTGCTGTCAGCGCTTTGCTGAGCGGATTGGATGTGACCCTGGCCGAGCGCGACGAAGCTGCGGCAGACAGGGCGGCAGACAGCGTTGGCAGGATGTTGGAGAGTGCTGTGAAACGCGGCAAGCTGGCAGCGCCGCAGCGCGATGCCATTCTAGCGCAAGCGTTCCGCACCACCACCCGGTACGAGGATTTCGCACAGGCAGATCTGGTGATCGAAGCTGTCTTTGAAAGCATGGACGTCAAGAAGGACGTGTTCACCCGGCTGGATGAGGTCTGCAAGCCGGGCGCCATTCTGGCCTCGAACACCTCTTATCTGGATCTGAACCGGATTGCGGCAATGACCAGCCGCCCGCAGGATGTGATCGGGCTGCATTTCTTCTCGCCCGCGCATGTGATGCGGCTGCTGGAAGTTGTGGTGGGCAATGATACCGCCCCTGATGCGGTGGCTACCGGCTTTGCGCTGGCCAAGCGGCTGAAGAAAGTGGCGGTGCGCGCGGGCGTCTGCGACGGCTTTATCGGCAACCGGATCCTGTCGCATTACAGCAAGGCGGTCTACGGCATGGTGCTGGCCGGGGCCAGCCCCTATGCGGTGGATAAGGCGCTGACCGGGTTTGGTCTGGCGATGGGGCCGTTTGCCGTTGGCGATCTGGCCGGGCTGGATATCGGCTGGGCCAACCGCAAGCGCCTGGCGGCTGAGCGCGATCCAAGGGAAACCTACCCCGAGTTTGCCGACCGCCTGTGCGAATTGGGCCGGTTCGGGTGCAAGACCGGGCGCGGGTTTTACATCTATGAGGAAGGCGCCGGCGGGCCGCAGCCTGATCCTGAGGTGGAAGAAATCATCGCAGCAGAGCGCGCCGCCAAGGGCATCACACCGCGGACGATAGGCGCAGATGAGATCATCAGCCGTTACATGGCAGCGATGGTGAACGAGGCCGCCCGCGTGGTCGGGGACGGTATCGCGCTGCGACCGCTGGATGTGGATGTGACCCTGCTGAACGGCTACGGGTTTCCGCGCTGGCGCGGCGGGCCGATGCATTATGCCGATGCCAACGGGCTGGACAGCATCCTGCAGGATATCTGCCGCTTCCACGAGGAAGATCCCCTGCTTTGGCAGCCTGCGACGCTGCTGGAACGGCTGGCCGCCGAAGGCCGGACATTCGGCAGCCTCAACACCTGAAGGAGTTCTCAATGAAACAGGCGGTCATCGTCTCCACTGCGCGCACTGGTCTGGCCAAATCCTACCGCGGCGCCTTCAATGAAACCCATGGCGCCACCATGGCAGGCCATGCCATCAGCCACGCGGTGCAGCGTGCCGGCATTGCGCCGGACCTGATTGAGGACGCGCTGGTCGGCTGCGGTTACCCTGAGGGCTGGACCGGGTCCAACATCGCCCGCCAGTCGGTGATCCGCGCAGGGCTGCCGGTGTCAGTTTCCGCGGCCACGGTGAACCGCTTCTGCTCGTCCGGCTTGCAGGCGGTGGCAATGGCAGCGCATTCGATTGTGATGGAGGGCGCGCAGGCCGCGATCGGGGCAGGGGTGGAAAGCATCAGTCAGATGCCGCCCGCACGCCCGCCGCAGGCGCAGGAAAGCTGGATCCAGGAGAACAAGCCCGAGCTGTATCTGCCGATGATCCAGACTGCCGACATTGTCGCCGAACGCTATGGCATCAGCCGCGAGGCGCAGGACGAACTGGCGCTGTCCAGCCAGCAGCGCATGGCAGCGGCGCAGGCTGCGGGCCGTCTGGATGAGGAAATCGTGCCCATCACTGTGACCCAGGCCTTCAAGGACAAGGAAAGCGGCGAGATCACCCGTAAGGAGGTGACCTTTGCCATGGACGACTGCAACCGGCCGGACACCACGCTGGAGGGGCTCGCCGGGCTGGCCCCGGCGCAGGGTGAGGGGCATTTCGTCACCGCCGGCAATGCCTCGCAGCTGAGCGACGGGGCAGCGGCGCTGGTGCTGATGGACAGTGCCGTGGCCGAACGCGAAGACGCCGAGCCGCTGGGTGCGTTCAAAGGGTTCGTTGTGGCAGGCTGTGAGCCGGATGAAATGGGCATCGGTCCGGTCTACGCGGTGCCGCGCCTGCTGAAACGGCACGGGCTGAAGGCCAGCGACATTGATCTGTGGGAGCTGAACGAGGCCTTCGCCTCGCAGGCGCTCTACTGCCGCGACCGGTTGGAGATCGACCCGGAGATTTGCAACGTCAATGGCGGTTCGATCTCGATCGGCCATCCGTTTGGCATGACCGGTGCAAGGATGACCGGGCACCTGCTGCTGGAAGGGCGGCGGCGCGGCGCCAGGCTGGGCATTGTCACCATGTGCATCGGCGGCGGCATGGGTGCTGCCGGCCTGTTTGAAATCTTCTGAGGGGCAATAGGCGATGGATCTGAACTACACCAAGGAAGAACAGGCGTTCCGGACAGAGGTCCGCCAGTGGCTGAACGACACCCTGCCGCATGAACTGCGCGAGAAGGTGCGGCTGGGCAAGCGGCTGGCCAAGGCGGACGTCGAGCAGTGGCACAGCCTGCTGAATGCGCGCGGCTGGCTGGCGCCGAACTGGCCGCGGGCCTATGGCGGCTGTGAATGGAACGCGGTGCAGCGCCATATCTTTGAAGAAGAGGCTTGTCTGGCCCATGCCCCGCGCAGCCTGCCATTCGGCCTGTCGATGCTGGCGCCGGTGCTGCTGGCGTTTGGATCTGAAGAGCAGCGCCAGCGCTTTCTGCCGCGCATCCTGAACGGGCAGGACTGGTGGTGTCAGGGCTATTCCGAGCCGGGCGCAGGTTCCGATCTGGCGGCGGTCAAGACCCGGGCGGTGCGTGACGGCGATCACTATGTGGTCAATGGCCAGAAAACCTGGACCACGCTGGGCCAGCACGCGAACTGGATTTTCTGCCTGGTGCGGACGGATCCGGATGCCAAGAAACAGGAAGGCATCTCCTTCCTGCTGATCGATATGAACACGCCCGGAGTCACGGTGCGCCCCATCGTGCTGATCGATGGCGAGCCGGAAGTGAACGAGGTGTTCTTTGACAACGTCCGGGTGCCTGCGGAGAACCTGGTGGGGGAGGAGAACAAGGGCTGGACCTATGCCAAGTACCTGCTGACCCATGAGCGCACCAATATCGCCGGGGTCGGTTTTTCAAACGCGCTGCTGACGACGCTGAAACATGTGGCCGGGCGGGTGGCGTCCGGCGGCCGGCCGCTGGCGGAAAACCCGCATTTCGCGGCCCGCATGGCGCAGGCAGAGATCGACCTGATGGCGATGGCGACCACCAACCTGCGGGTTGTCTCGGCTGCGGCCAAGGGGCAGGCGCCCGGCGCCGAAAGCTCGATGCTGAAGGTCAAGGGCACGGTGATCCGGCAGGAACTTACATCGCTCTTGCGCCGGGCGATGGGGCCGGACGCGCTGCCGTTCCAGCCTGATTTTCTGGATGGCGGCAGCAATGCAGCGGCACTGGGTCCGGATCATGCGGCGGCGGCGGCGCCTGCGTATTTCAACATGCGCAAGCTGTCGATTTTCGGCGGTTCGAACGAGGTGCAGCGCACCATCATCACCAAGGCCATTCTGGGGCTGTAACGGGAGCAGGCGACATGGATTTCAATCTGACCGAAGAACGGATGATGCTCCGCGATACGCTGCAGCGGTTTCTGGCGGATAAGTATTCACATGAAAACCGTCGGGCACTGATTGCGGCGGGTAAGCCATTTGATAGCGGGATCTATGCCGGGTTGGCCGATCTGGGCGTTTTGGGGGCCATGTTCCGCGAGGATCAGGGCGGTTTCGGCGGCGAAGGCTTTGACCTGATGGTGGTGTTCGAAGAGCTGGGCCGCGCCGGGGTGATCGAACCGGTGCTGCCGGCGGTTCTGGCGGGCGGGCTGATTGCCGCGTTTGGCACCGGCCGCCAGCGCGGACTGGCGGATGAGATCATCGCGGGAACCCATGTGGCCGCGCTGGCCCAAGGCGAGGCCGGATCGCGTTATGACCTGAACCACGTGGAAACCACGGCTGCTGCCGATGGCGATGCCATCGTTCTGAATGGCATCAAGACCCATGTGCTGTACGGCGCCGAGGCGCAGACCCTGGTGGTTTCGGCACGGGAGGCCGGCGCTGCGGCGGATATGGCAGGCATTTCGCTGTTTCTGGTGCCGGCAAACACCCCGGGCGTGACCGTCAGCGGTCACCGCAATATGGACGGCATACCGTCAGCAACGGTTGCGCTGGACGGGGTGCGGCTGGCAGGCACGGCGCGGCTGGGCGCGGCCGGAGGCGGGCTGGAGGCGCTGGAAGCCGCTGTTGCCCGCGGCCTGGCATCCCTTTGCGCCGAGGCGCTGGGGGCGATGGAGGCCGCCAAGGATCTGACCATCGCCTATCTGAAGGAGCGCAAGCAGTTCGGCATGCCGATCGGCAAGTTTCAGGCGCTGCAGCACCGGATGGCGGATATGCTGATCGAGGTGGAGCAGGCGCGTTCTGCCGTGATCAACCTGGCGGGCAATCTGGATCAGCCGCGGGAGTTGCGCGAAATCCACGTCAGCGCTGCCAAGAACCTGATTGGCCGCGCCGGAGCGCTGGTGGCCGAGGAATGCATCCAGATGCATGGCGGCATCGGCATGACCGATGAATACGCGCTGTCCCATTTCGCCCGCCGGCTGACGATGATCGACCATCTGTTCGGCGACACGGATTACCATCTGGAGCGCTTCATCGCGCTGAAGGCGGGGTAAGACATGCCGCTGGTGCGTCCCGACAGGCCCCTGATCCCGCTGTTTGAGGCGATGGGCTATGGCATTGAACTCGACCCGGAGGCGGTTGAGGCGCATTGCGTGCTGGAGATTTCGCCTTTGCATCTGAACCGGCAGGGCAGCCTGCATGGCGGCGTGGCGGCAACGTTGCTGGATACGGCCAGCGGGATCACCGCCAGCCTCACCTGCGATCCGCAAGGGATCACCCCTTTTGTCACCCTGTCGTTGAACGTCAATTATTTGGCGGTGGCCCGCCAGGGGTGCGTGCGGGCGACCGGCCGGATCACCGGCGGCGGCAGCACAACCAAATTTGTCTCTTGCGACCTGCGGGACGGGGCCGGGCGGCTGATTGCGGCCTCCACCGGCGTTTTCAAGCGGGTGCGCGGGACAGCAGCTGAGGATGCGGGATGAGCGCGCTTTACCGGCATGAGGTCCGCGGTGGGACCCTGATAATCTGGAACTGCAACACAGGCATGCGCAATGCGCTGTCGTATGAGTATTACCAAGGCTTGCAGGAGGGTCTGGCGCGGGCGGCGTGGGATCCTGCGATTGCAGCGGTGATCCTGGCGGGCGCGGGCGGGTTCTTCTGTTCCGGCGGCAATCTGAACATGCTGAAGGAACGCCGCGCGATGCCCTATGAGGAGCGGCAAGTGCAGATCGGCAAGCTGAACGCCTTGATCCGTGCGGTCCGGGACTGCCCCAAGCCCGTGATTGCAGCTGTCGAAGGCGGCGCGGCCGGGGCTGGGTTATCGCTTGCAATGGCGGCGGATATGATCGTGGCGGAAGATGGAGCGCTGTTCACGCTGGCCTATGTCAAGGCGGGCCTGGTGCCGGATGGCGGTGCCACCTATGCGCTGACGCAGGCGCTGCCGCGGGCGACCGTGGCACGGATGGCGATGCTGGCAGAACCGCTTAGCGCGGAGCGGATGCATCAGCTGGGGGCTGTGACGGAACTGGCACCCAAGGGGCGTACCCTGGCACAGGCCGAAGCTTTGGCCGATGCGGTGGCCCGTGGCCCTGAGATGGCGATTGCGGACATCAAGGAGCTGCTCAACCAGGCCGAAACCGCCAGTTTCGAAGACCAGATGACCCATGAACGCGATGCCATGGCGAAGGCCCTTGGCGGTGACGAAGCCCAGGCGGGCATCGGCGCCTTTCTCAAGAAAACCTCCCCAGTATTCCGGTAAGGAGACCGACATGATGCACACTTCTGCGCTTCCGGCGATTTTCGATACAGCCGTGACCCGGACCTATGGCAACCGGCTGCCGGTTGTGGCGGGCGGCCTGCAATGGCTGGCCAATGCCGAATATGTATCGGCTGCGGCGCGGGCCGGGATTGTCTCGTTCATCACTGCGGCCAGTTTTCCCGAGATGGAGGATCTGCGCGCCGAGATCCGCCGCTGCCGCGAGATGTGCGGGGGCAAGGCTTTCGGCGTCAATGTCTCGATGATCCCCAAGCTGGTGCCGGGCGAGAAGACCGAAGAGGTGTTCCGTCTGATCGCGGACGAAGGTGTGCAGTTTGTCGAAACATCCGGCCGCAGCCCCGAGGCGTTCATGCCCATCCTCAAGGATGCCGGGATCACCGTGCTGCATAAGGTGCCCAGCCTGCGTTATGCGGTGAAGGCGGAGCAGGTGGGGGTTGATATGGTGTCGATTGTCGGCGCCGAATGCGGCGGCCACCCCGGCATGGATATGGTTGGCAGCATGGTCAACGCAGGCCTGGCCGGGGACCGGCTGACTATCCCCTGGCTAATCGGCGGCGGCATCGGACACGGCAAGCAGATCATGGCAGCACTTGTGATGGGCGCGTCGGGCGTGGTGATGGGCACCAGGTTCCTGGTTGCCAGCGAGCTGACCGCACATCCGGATTACAAGCAGGCAATGGTGAATGCGAGCGAGCTGGACACGCAGCTGACCATGCACTCGGTGCGTAACACTGTGCGCAGCCTGCGCAATCAGACCACCGAAACGGTTGCCAGGCTGGAGCGCGACAATCCGGAGATCGGCATTCAGGAACTGCTGAAGCATGTATCCGGCAAGATCGGACGCCAAGCCTATGCCACTGGCGACGTCTCGCAGGGGCTGCTGTCGGCAGGCCATGCGCTGGGGTTTGTCGACAGGGTGGAGCCCTTTGCCGAAATTACCGCCCGGCTGGAGGCTGAGGCGCTGGCGGTTTTCGGGCGGCTGGGCCTGGCAGCGTGAGGGCGCACGGGAGGAGGAAAGACATGCATAACCGCGTACACGGGCTGCTGCAGGCAGCCGCCGGGGCCCGCCCCGATGCTTTGGCGCTGATGGATCAGGATGGCCGCCGCCTGACCTGGCAGGAGATGTCCCAAGCGGCACATGCCGCGGCGGAGCAGCTGAAGTCCGCAGGCGTGCGGTCCGGCGACCGGGTGGTTCTGGTGTTTGAGAACTGCGCCGAGGTGATCGCGTTCTTCTATGGCGCCAGCCTGCTGGATGCATCCGCGGTTGCCATCAATGCGCGGCTGACCACGGCTGAGCTGGACCGGATCTTTGCCCACTCCGATCCCAGTGCAGTGATGTTCACAGCCGCCTCATCCGCGGCGGCACGGGCTCATGCGGATCACTACGGCGCGCGGGACGTGCAGGGTGCCTTTGGCGCGGCGGCCCTGATGCCGCGGGCCGGCGCCACCCCGGAACCGGTGTCGGAGGACGGGCGCGAACAGACCGCCCTTCTGCTTTACACCTCGGGCACAACTGGCACCCCCAAGGCCGCAATGCTGACCCACGCCAACCTTATTGCAGGGGCGGCGGCCTCAGCCGAGGTGCGGGGGATTCAGCAGTCGGATGTTACCTATCTGGCGCTGCCGCTCAGCCATATTTTCGGGCTTGTCACCATGCTGTCCGTCACCCTGGCGCAATCGGCGATGCGGATGGAGGCGCAATTCTCGGCAGAGCGTCTGTACCAGGCGCTGCAGGAGGATGTGACCCTGCTGCCCGCAGTGCCGCAGATGCATGCGCATCTGTTCAACTATGCCCGATCAGCCGGCAAGCCGCGCTATGATGCGGGCAAACTGCGGTTTGTGTCCTCTGGCGGTGCGCCCCTGGATCCGGCCTGGAAACGCGAGGCCGAGGCGTTCTATGGTCTGCCGCTGCAAAACGGTTACGGGCTGACTGAAGGCACGGCGGGTGTCTGTGCCACCCGCAACGCATTCGGCGATCCTGACATCAGCGTCGGCCTGGCAATGGGCGATTGCACCCTTGAACTGGATCTGGAGGCGCCGGGCGCCACCCCGGAGGAAGGCATCGGCGAAATCCTTGTGGGTGGTCCGCAAATCATGAAGGGGTATTTCCGCGATCCGGTGCAAACAGCCGCAGCGCTGACAGAGGACGGGTTGTTTCGCACTGGCGATCTGGGCCGCTTTGACGAGGAAGGGCGGCTGCATATTGCCGGGCGCACCAAGGAGCTGATCATCAGGTCCGGGTTCAATGTTTATCCGGTGGAGATCGAGGCGGCGCTGACCGAGCACCCCGATGTGGTGGTGGCAAGCGTGGTGGGCCGTACCGTTGAAGGCAATGAAGAGGTTCTGGCCTTTGTCAGCGCCGCCACCGGCAGTAGCGTGACAGAGGCGGAACTGAAAGCCTTCCTGCACGACCGGCTTGCGCCCTACAAGCGGCCGGCACGTATTATCGTGGCTACGGCCCTGCCTGCCGCGCCGACTGGGAAAATCCTGAAAGCGAAACTGATCGAGACCTTTGCCAGCGAGCTGGCGGAAGCCGTTTGATCTGCTGCGCCAATTTCTTGTCCTGCAGAGGCGCAGAAGAGGAAGTCCTGTTCTGCTGCGGGTCGAGTGCAGGCAGTCACTAGAAATTCCATTATGTGAAATAAAATTCTGGACAGAGCGCTAAAATTCCACATAGTAAAATGAAGCGAATGGCTTTCGAGGAGGAGATGCCAGTCATGGGAATGATCAGGAATATTCTGGGAGGGCTGACCATTGCGGCCTGTCTTGGCGCGACGGCGGTCTCTGCGGAGACCGTGATTTACTACGGCCACAGCGGCCCGGACCGGGGCACGGTTCCTGCCGCGCTGAAATGGTACAACAGCCGTATCGGCGAGCTGTCGGCAGGCGATCTGCGGATGGATGTCCAGTGGGGCGGCGCGCTGTTCAAGGCAAGCGCGGCAGTGCAGGGGATCAGCGACGGGGTGGCGGATGCCGGTTCGATCATTGCGGCCTATTTCCAAAAGGAAATGGCGGCCTATTCGCTGGCTGACTTTCCCATCGGCGGGCCGAATGCTTGGGTCGCCATGCGTGCCGCCGACCGTCTGATGCGGTCGGAACCGCAGATCACCGAACATCTGGCCCGCCAGAACCTGGTCTATATCGGCACCTTCACCGCCTCGGCTGTGAATGTGGCCTGCGCCGGAGAGCCGATCCGTTCGGTTGAGGACATCAAGGGCAAGAAGGTCCGCGGCGCGGGCGTTTACGGCAAGGTCTTTGGCGAAATGGGCGCAACCCGTGTGAACCTGTCGGTCTATGAGGCCTATCAGGGGCTGGACACCGGGCTGATTGATTGCAGTCAGGGCTATGATTACATCGTGCCCTCGCTGAAATGGGACGAGGTGATCGACAGCTATACTGTCCTGAACTGGGGGCAGATCGGCGGTTATGGCATGTTCATGAACAAACAGGTCTATGACGGTCTGGAGGCTGGCCAGCAGCAGGTGCTGATGCAGGCGGGTGAGGAACTGGCGGACCAGTTCGCCAAGATCGTGACCGGGGCCAACAGCAAGGCGATGAAGGCGATGACCGCAGGCGAGACCACCCGCAAGATCGAGGTCATCGAGCTGAGCGATGCTGACAAGGCAGCACTGAATGCGGCGGCGGAACCCTTTATTGCGGACTGGATGGAAAACGCCCGCAGCGTCGGTCTGGATGCGGATCAGCTGATGGCAACCTATACCGCGGCGGTGGCTGAATTCACCGCCGAGTTCGAAGCCAAGGGGTATCCCTGGACGCGCAGCAACTGATCTGTGCGAAGCAGAGGCCGGGCGGCGGCAGCGCCGTCTGGCAGTACCAGGGGAGGACAAGATGCTGCACAGGCTGGAACGGGTTTTTGTGGATGTATCGGCTGCGGCTATCATCTTGCTGGCGCTGTTGATCTTTGCCGATGTGGTGGCGTTGAACCTGTTCAACAGCTCGGTGCCGGACACTATCGTCATCGTGCGCGAGCTGATGGTTCTGGCGATTGTGATGCCCCTGGCCGCCGCGACCGCGCAACGGGCGCATATCGCGGTGGAGTTTCTGACCAATCTGCTGCCGCCGCGCGTGTCGGGGTGGCTGACAGTGTTCGGCACCCTGTTCGGCCTGCTGGCGCTGACGCCGATCCTGTATTCCGGCGGCCGGGAATTCCTGCATCAGTGGCAGACCGGCAGCGTGTTTTACGGCGATCTGAACCTGCCGCAATGGCCGGGGCGGCTGGCCTTTACCCTTGGGATTGCGCTGGGATGGCTGCGGCTTGCGGTGATGGCTGCCGGTGATGCGCTGACCCTGCTGCGCGGCGGCGAAATCGCGCTGCACAAAACCTGACATCCATCTGACATTCAACAGACCTGCCGAGGAGACTGCCCGTGGATCCCGCCCTGATCGGCCTTGTGGCCTTTGCCGTTATGCTTGTGCTTCTGGCCATTCGTGTGCCGATTGCCTTTGCCCTGATCGGCGTGGCGACGCTGGCGGCCTTTACAATCTTTGCGTTCCGCACCGGCACCTTCATGCCGGAACGGGCCTTCCGGGCAACCTCCTCGCTGGTCTTCAATAACTCGTTCGATCTGCTGCATTCCTTTGATCTGTCGATGATCCCGCTGTTCATTGCGCTTGGCAATATTGCCTATCGGGCCGGGATCACCACAGCTGTTTATGATGCGGCCAAGGTCTGGCTGCTGCGCCTGCGCGGCGGCATTGCGGTGGCCTCGGTGATGGGCTGCGGCGGGTTTTCCGCCATTACCGGCTCCAGCCTGGCCTGTGCGTCGACCATGGGCAAAATCTGCACACCTGAAATGCTGCGTCTTGGCTATGACCCAAGGCTGGCAACCGCCAGCGTCGCGGCCGGGGGTACACTCGGCTCTCTGATCCCCCCGAGCATTCTGTTCATTATCTATGCGATCTTTACCGAGACCTCGGTGAACAAGCTGTTCATTGCCGGCATTCTGCCGGGGCTGCTGACGCTGGCGGGTTTTGTCCTGGTCATTGCCATGTGGATCAAGGCGGATCCGGCGGCGGTGCCGGCGCGCGGCGAGGCTGCCAGCTTTGCCGACAAGCTGGCGGCGTTCCGCAGGGCCTGGCCCGCAGCGGTGATCTTTGCAGTTATCGTGATCGGGATTTACGGCGGCTATTTTACCGCCACCGCAGCAGCGGCGGTCAGCGTGGTGCTGACGGTGCTGATCGGCCTGGCGCAGCGGCAGCTGGACCTGGCGGGCATCTGGCAGGCGGTGCGGGAAACCTGTGTACAGACCGCCGCGATCTTCTTTGTCGCGGCGGGCGCCAAGATCTTTGTCGCGGCCATCGCGCTCACGGGCATGGCCCCGGCGCTGGTGGACTGGGTGGCGCAGGCGCAGTTATCTACGGGCACGCTGCTGTTTGCGATCTGCGTCGTCTATCTGATGCTGGGCATGTTCCTGGATCCGATCGGGATCATGGTTCTGACCCTGCCGCTGGTGGTGCCGCTGGTGGAATCCTATGGGCTGAACCTGATCTGGTTCGGCGTCGTTGTCGTGAAGCTGCTGGAGATCGGCCTGATAACGCCGCCTGTGGGGCTGAATGTCTTTGTGCTGTCCAATGTTGTCGGCAAGGACGCCCCGGTGGGCATGGTGTTTTCCGGCATCTGGCGGTTCCTGAGCGTTGATGTGGTCGTGCTGCTTCTGCTGGTGGCGTTTCCGTCGATCTCTCTGGTGCTGTCAAATGCGGTTCAGTAGTATCGGGGACCAGCGGACTGCGAATACCCCGCTCGGGCCGGACGCCCGCATAGATACAGGGAATACCATGCCAGCCGATGCATCGGACAAGAGATTTGCAAATACACTCGCGCGGGGCCTGACCATCTTGCGGGCCTTCCGCCCGACGGATGACGGTCTGGGCAACCTTGAAATCTCCGAACGCACCGGCATTCCGCGGCCGACGGTGTCACGGCTGACCTTCACGCTGTGCGCGCTTGGGTATCTGACCCACGGGCGGCGGCACGATAAATACCGCCTTGGCCCGGCAGCGCTGGCGCTGGGGAACATCGCCGCGGCCTCATTCGCCTTTGTTGAGATCGCCTCGCCGGTGATGCAGCGGCTGGCGGATGAAACCGGCACGCTGACGGCGATCAGCATCAAAGATGACCAGCGGATGCTGCTGACCAGGGCCTGGCGGCCAGTGAACTCCTCGGCAATCTGGCTGGATGTCGGCTATCGGATGCCGCTTCATACTTCTTCCAGCGGCAAAGCGTATCTGGGTGCACTCAACGATGAGGAATTTGCCCGTTTTCTTGAAAGCCAAGGCGATGAGCCAGCAGAATTGCTGGTGGAATTCGCAGCAATAAGACTTGCCGCGCATAACGAGATCCTGGCTGAAGGCTACACTCAGGTGAGGGGCGTAAGCCGGTTTTCCGAGACCATCAACGCTGCTGCTGTGCCATACCGTCCGTCTGATTTAGGTGAGCCGGTGGCTTTTCTGGCAAGCTCCACTTCAAAGCAACTTACTGATCAACGCATCTCTGACGAGGTTGGCCCGGCACTTGCCGAGGCTGTGTCTGAGGTCCGCAGGATGACCGGCCAACAGTCCGCTCTTGTGATGAATGAATAGGGCGTCCCGGGTGTAACCGACTCTGCCGACAGAGTTTCGGTTTGCCGCCATTCCTCGCGGAGGGCCGGGAGCCATCGTTAGATGGCAGCTTTTCAGGCCGCATAGGCATTTGTGCGTTTTGCAGCATTTGCCTGGTTTGGGCTGATTTTGTTGAAAAACCCGTGCTTGATCGGAAGGTAAGTGGCTGATTCAGTTCTCTCAAGGAACGGGAGGATTGGCGATGATGGGACCGAGGCAGGAAGCACAAGCGGCCTTATTCTACGAGTTTTCGCTGGAAGATCGCATCCCACAAGATCACCTTTTGCGGTTGATTGACCGGCTCGTTGATCTGGGCAGCGTCCGCGCGCATTTGGCCGGCTTTTACAGTCACACGGGCCGCCCATACATTGACCTGGAACTCCTGATCCGGATGCTGTTGGTTGGATACTGCTTTGGCATCCGGCCCGAGCGGCGGCTATGCGAAGAGGTGCATTTGAACCTCGCCTATCGTTGGTTTTGTCGCCTTGATCTGACGGATCGCATCCCGGACCACTCGGCATTCTCAAAGAATAAGCACGGTCGTTTCCGCGAGAGCGGCCTCATGCGCTACGTGTTCGAGATGATGGTCGCGCGCTGCATGGAAGAAGGGTTGGTCGGTGGTCAGGGCTTCGCGGTCGACGCCAGCACTGATCAGTGCCGATGTTCAAAAGCAGAACTCGAGCAATCCGGAAGACTGGTCGGCGCAAAAAGGTCGAGATGCTCTTCGCACACCTCAAACGCATCCTCGGTCTTGGACAGCTCCGATTACGAGGCCCGTGCGGCGTTCAAGACGAATTCACCCTCGCAGCCACCGCTCAAAACCTCCGGAAATTGGCAAAGCTCAAGCCAATGCTGCCGGCCGCAGATTGAAGTGGCGGACAGGACTTCGGCATCTAAACGAAGTCACAGCGATAGATCACACAGGCCAGGCAAAACCAAAGAGTTTTTCAACACAATCGGCTAACATAGGTCCATGTCAGCTCTTAAATGGCGGCGGTCAATTGAGGTGGGATACGAGGGTTGCCTGCTCCCGCATCCAACTTTAGCGAACTTTTCGCATCGTCAATGCCCGCCTCTTCAGCGGGTTTTGCTTTTTTAAGCATGGCGATCGGTTTGCCCCGCATGTCCAGAATGTGATTCTTGGTTTCTTGATCGTATGAAACGACAACCCGATCCAGCAGCTCGTGGCCCCCGGCAGATGGGCGCGCGGATCGGAATGACCAGCGTTCTGCACACCTGGGGATCGGCGCTGACCCACCACCCGCATGTCCGCATGATTGTGCCGGGCGGCGGCCTATCGCCGGACGGCACCCGATGGATCTCCTGCAAGCCCGAGTTCATCCACCGCATGTGCTCCCCGATGGGTTCCACCGCATCCGGCACTACGGGCTGCTGGCCTGCGCGGCTCGCAAGGCCAACATCGCACGCTCCCGCGGCTTGCTCCTTCCGAGGTTTGGCATCGCGGGCCGACGCCCGCAGGCGCCCTCCCGCCACGCAGCGACCGGCATCGGAAAACCGTCAGGAAGGACGAAGCGGCTTCTGTAATAGGGCGGTTGGTGTCAATTGGTATTTTTCACAACGGCAGTCGCGATATGGTTTCACCGCTCGCGTGACGAGGCCGCTGGCTCCTCGGTGACGTCAAAGATCGGAGCAGCGCCAGTCCGATGTGTCAGATCACCCAGTTTTGGGTCGCATGGGCGCCAGGGCCTGGCGAGGGGTTTCCCGGTGTCGAGATGATGCTTCTGTCTGTGGTCAGCGCCGTGGCTGCCACATGATGCCTGGTTCAAGGGCGGTTCCCGCGCGCCCATCTCGCGCGCGTGCTCGAATGCGATAATTCGTAAGCGGTGTATCCGCCCCGGAAATTGACTGGCCCGCAAAATTGTTTTGCTGGCAGACATGCATCAGACCAACATTTCACTCAAAGGACGACTAGGCGATTCCCCATGCCGCAGACGTACCTCTAGGCGGCTTCAATAGCTCCAGAATGACCGAGGGCTCTCAATGCAAACACTTCCTTTCCAGGCGCCGCCTTAGGCGCATGGCCGCCTAGCATCGCCGGACCTGTTTGCTGCGGCTTGAAGGTCCGGCAGGCTTCCATATAACCCGCGCCATGGTTGCAAAGATATTTTCGATGGAGGCGCGGGAGGACGGCGGTGCCCGGCTCGCGCTCAACTACAAGCACGCCGGCCGCAGTGGCATCCAGCGTATTTCCTGCGATCTGCCGCAGGCCGGTCTTTTGCAGCTGGTGCTCTTTGCGGAAGCGCTCAGCCTGCGCAAGCGCTTCGGAAATCCCTTTGCATCGGACGTGTCGCTCGATGGGCTTGAGATGTCCTACAACCCGGCGCAGCGGGAGCTCCATGTCGAGCGGCAGGCCGGCTATTCCAGACAGACGGCATGCATGCCGGTTGAGGTTTTTCACTCCGAGATGGCAGGCATGACCGACATTTGCATTGCCTGGGCCGAGGCGTCAAAACACGGGCCCACCCTGAAGCGCCTGCTGTTCGAATGCGCGGAACCGGCTGAACTTGAAAGGCTGCTAGGGCAAGACGAGGCCGATCTGGCCATGCACCAATTGCGGGAGATCGCTTTTCTGCTGCTGGTACAGGAAACCTCCGCCCGCGGGTCTGCGCTGGCCCGCCAATTGCGCGGGAAGAAATCGCAGGACCAAGCCCAGGAGGCGGTCAGCGGGTTTGTTCTGGAGCTTGCGGCTGAACTCGTCCCAGTTACTGCCTAAGACTGACCGGATGGGCGCAGGGTACCACGGATTTGGGCATGAGGACTGTCGCCCTCATCGGGAGACCGTCCAGACACGGCTTTGGGCCGGAACCCTGCATGGGAATCCGGCTGTGTGAGAGTGCGTCACCGCCCCGATTGCGGGGCAGTGATAGCCTGTCAGTCGTCGATCCGGCCGACCGGGCAGTGCCAGGGCATCAGCTGGCCATAGTCCAACTCACCGCGGTTGCGCTCGATTTCCTGCACCACCCAGTTCAGGTAGCTGCGGGGGGTTGACCTTGTTCAAGCGCGCGCTTTCGATGAGCGAATAGTAGGTTGCCCAGACTTCAGCCGCCTCATGGTTCCCGGCGAAAAGCGAGTTCTTCTTCGTCAGAGCAATGCCGCGGATGCAGCGTTCGACTGCGTTGTTATCGATCTCAAGCCGACCATCGAACACGAACCGCTGCAGCCCGTCAAAGGCGTTGAGCGTGTAGTTGATGGCCGTCTTCAGTTTTCCGGTGGCGTCTTCCTGATGTTTCGTCAGGATGGCCTTGAGCTCGGTCAGGATGGGCAGGGTTTTCTCGAGGCGCAACTGTTCGCGCTCCTCCGGGGGCAGACCTTTGGCCGCTTTTTCGACAGCATAAATCTTGCGGTACATCTGCACGACCTTGGCTGCCAGCTTGCTCTTGGTCGCCAGATGGGCTTCGAAGAACTTGCGCCGCGCATGGGCATTGCAGCGCACCGGCATCAATCCGTCATTCTCCGGGCTCTCTTTGAAGAGACAGTTGTAATCCGAGTAGCCGTCAGTCTGCAGGAATCAGAGCGACGCTCCGGAAAGCAATTCCTCTGCAACTGCGCCGGCGCGGGAATGGGCTAGCGGTACACCACTGCCGGCCGGGCATCGGGATTCCAATTGCGTTCATCGCGGTTGATCACCCAGAAATACCCGGTATCGCACTTTCCCTTTCCAGGCGCCTGAACCTTCACCGGGGTCTCATCCATTTGCGCGGTAGGACCAGCAAGCACATGGGCATGAAGCTCGTCCTGGACCAGCCCAGCGTATTTGGCCACCTGTGCAACACCGTTTTCGATTGTCTGGCGGGCCAGATTGATGTTGGCGTTCCTGAACCGCCGCGCTTGCCGGTAGGGCGAAATATGCTCGAAGAACTTCTGGCAGGCGGCTTCGACTGCGAACCCCGCTTCCATGCCGCGTCCCTTCATGATGTAGTTTTTCGACTTTGCGGCCGCGGGTTTGTTCTCCTTGCAGATCCCGCGGTTGTACGCGCAGGTGTGGTTGTACGCGCAGGTGTGGTATACGTCTTTCACCAGAACCATATGCTCCGGCACGATCCGGAAGCTTCCGGCACGTTCCTCACGCTTGATCGTCTTGAGATCATGGCCGCATGTGCCGCAGCTCATATCGTCGGGGAAATGATCAACGGTGATGACCTTGATATCCTTGGGTACTTTTCATGCGCGCTTACCCTTGGGTTTTTCCTTCGGATCATCGTCAAGGTCATCCTCAAGCGCGAGGCAAAGGTCATCTTCCGCAGGATCGTCGAGGTCTCTTTCCGAGCTCTGCCCGAAATGCTTCTGGCGCAGCACTGCCAATTGCTCCGTCACTCGGCGCAGATCGCTCTTGAGCACAAAGAGCCGGTACAATGGCACGTGGTCATCGAACTTCGAGACCAGAACATGAGCCAGCAGACCTGGCCCGGCCATACTGCCGGGGATGGGGCGGCTCGGGGCGGCGGGCTGCACCATCTTCTCGCACCGGCGGCAGGACTTCTTCACCCGCGCGATCTGGATGACCTTCATCTGTGCAGCGACCATGTCGAGCAGCTCGTTTACATCCTCACCGACCACGCGGAGATCGCCCCCGCAATCGGGACAGCAGGTGCCGGGATCAAGTTCACGGCGTTCGCGGGGCGTCTCGTCCGACACCCGCGGCCTGCGGCGGGGGCGCACCTCTGGGACCCCGGGATCGTTGGCAGGAGGCTCCACCCCCTGTTCCTCAAGCGGCTCGCTGCGCTGCTCGGCGTCGGCGATCAGCAGGTCTTCCAGCGCGAGCTCAAGCTGGGCGATCTCCCTTTCGATCTTCTCTGATGACTTGCCGAAGGCTTGCTTCTGGAGCTTGGCAATCCGCAGACGCAGGGTCTGGACCAGCTGTTCATGGGCCTGAAGCGAGGCTGACATGCGTGCATTCTCCGCCTGAATAGAGGCGATCACCGCCTTCAGAACGGCGGGATCTCTGGAGAGAATGCGGGCGTCATCGGACATGCCGATATCTACCATTCAACATCCAGTATGGCCAATAAAACAAGGGGATTCAGGAGGGTAAACTACCCGACGCGCGCCGGTGGCGCACCCCAGTCCGGACGCCGCCAGTCGATCCCTTCCCAGAGCATGGCCAGCTGCGCCGAGGTCAGGCGAACCGCACCGTCCCCGCTGCTGGGCCACGGAAAGCGTCCGCGCTCCAGAACCTTGTAGTAAAGGCAGAACCCCTGGCCATCCCAATACAAAAGCTTCAGCCTGTCGCCTCGGCGCCCACGGAAGGCAAAGACGGCACCGCCCGCGGGCTTCTGGCGCAACACATCCTGGGCAATCGCCTGCCGGTCAATGGGTCGTGTCAGCACCTCGGCGCATGCCGGGTTCGTTCTCCCCTCTCGCACATGCTTCGCATGCGCCTGCCGGGCAATGGATGCTCTGGAGCAGGCTGTTCACGAGCGGCGGCCGGCAAAGGCGATGGGGCTTGTTCATCACTCCGGCCGCCGTTCTCGGCGATGCTGGCATCGCCTGTCACGCAGTGGGTCAGCCAATACCTTCGATCAAATACACAGAGCGGTTGGGAGAAACTGGTATCGAGCCCTCTGCGGGCAGCGTCGGAGACAGCTATGAGTTCAAGCAGATCCGCGCAGCGGATCAAATGATCCGGGGGATCATTTGAAGGCGCAGAACGCCCTGGCCGAGACGATCAACGGTTTGTTCAAAGCCGAGCTCATTCACCGCCGCGGCCCTTGGCGCAACTTCGAAGACGTGGAATACGCAACGCTCGGATGGGTGGATTGGTTCAACAACCGCCGCCTGCTTGAACCCATTGGGAACATCCCGCCGGCAGAAGCAGAGGCCAATTTCTACGCCGCTCTGGAAACTGAGGACATTGCCGCGTAACTAACTGAAATCAGTCTCCGGCAAACCCGGTGCGGTTCAGTTCAACGCCGCCAACTGGTCGAAGCCGATGGAGGTTCAAGCAGAAATTCTTTGACGCGAGGAACTCCTGTTAGGCTGCTAATTGGCTTAATTGCCAGTCTTTGCCTGGAAAGCCTCCGTATAATTAGGAAACAGCGTTTGCAGGAATGTCAGAGTCTGCTCAAGTGCCGCCTCACGCGTGTAAATGTGCGGAAACAAGTGCAATTTCTGCCAGTAACCATCGGTCAGCGTATCAATCCAGCCGCCAGTCAGGCGCGCCTTTTCAGGATCATCCGGCGCCAGCTGCCGGCAGATCTCGCTAAGGATTTTAGATCTCTTATCTTCAAACTCGCCAGTGATCTCGGCATATTGCGGAACAAAATTCTGCTCTCCGAAGAAGGCAAACCAGATGGCAAGCGCACTGGGGTTGCAGATCTTCGGGCTGAAATCCGCCTCGATGATCGTGCGCAGCCGGGGCGCGGGTGCAGCATCGGCCTTGTCCAGCGCAGCCTGCCAGTGGGCCTCGTAGGTCTGGTACTGATCCCGCAACGCTTCGGTCAGAATGCCGGTCTTGGACTTGAAATAGAAGACGGCAACACCTTGGGACAGCCCGGCCTCATTGGCCACCGTCGCCAGCGTCGTTTTGGCAAGCCCATTGGCAACAATCGACTTCAGAGTCGCATCGAGAATCTGCCGGCGCCGCATGTCGGCGTTTTCCTTGCGTTCTTTGCGCGGCTTACTGCCGCCGCTCTGCGATGCCACCATGAGAAATCCAAATGCCAATTTTCTTTCTTGTTCCACACTTCGCTGCGCCTGTCAGCCGGATTATTTTTGTTTGAGCGCTCAAAAAAACTTTACGGCAAATATCTTCTCTACTAGTCTCCAGTCAGCAACAGTCGAACCAGGAGAAACTCATGGGGCAGCATGACAGATATGACGCCATCGTGGCAGGGGCCGGGCACAACGGTCTGACCGCGGCCTGTTACCTGGCCAAGGCTGGGCTGAAGGTTCTGGTGGTGGAAAAAAACGACTGGATCGGCGGCGCGGCGGTAAGCCGTTCCCTGCATGAGGGCTGGACGTACTCCAACTGCTCTTATGTCTGTTCGCTTTTGCGTCGCGAGATTGTGCGCGACCTGGAACTGCCGAAATACGGGCTGCAGGTGATCCCCTATGAGGGCGGTGCCAGTTTCAGCCGCGATGGCGATTACTTTGCCTACATGTCGGGCCATGACGCCCTGCGCCGGGAAATTTCCCGTCACAGCGTCCATGACGCAGATGCCTATGACCGGTTCAGCCAAACGGTGATCCGCCAGTGCCGCTTTATCCGGCCCTTCCTGCTGCGCAATGCACCGGATCCGTCGTCGCTGAAGCCGCGCGACATCGGCGAGTTGCTGTTTCTGATCAAACAGGCGCATGGGCTGGGCAAGAAAGAACTGGGCGAGACGCTGCGTTTCTGGTCGATGTCGATCGGCGATTTCCTGGATGAGCATTTTGAAAATGACCTGATCAAGGCGCATATCGCCGGCGCCGGGATCATTGGCACTGGCCTTGGGGTTTACTCACCCGGCACGGCTTATGTGCTGCTGCACCACTATATGGGCGATGTCGATGGCGCGATCGGGGCCTGGGGTTTTGCACGCGGCGGTATGGGGGCGATCTCCAACGCGCTAGGGGCCTGTTTCGAGGAGGCGGGCGGCACCATCGTCACCGGCTCCGGCGTCGAGCGTTTCCTGGTGAACAATGGCAAGGTCACCGGGGTGGCACTGGAAAACGGCGACGAATACCACGCTCCCGTCGTGGCCTCCAACATGGATGTAAAGCGCACGTTCCTAAAGCACACCGGGCAAGAACACCTTCCCGAGGACTTCACCAAGGCAGTGAAGCGTTTCAAGATCCGCGGCTCTTCGGGAAAGCTGAACATCGCGCTGGATGCGCTGCCCGAATTCCCGGCCGCCCCCAAAGGCGCGCCCTTCTTGCGCGGCGATCTGCATTGTTCGGAGAGCCTGAATGAGCTGGAGCGCGCCTATGACGACTGGAAAGAGGGGTGCTGGTCGCAGAATCCGTATTTTGACATGCTGATCCCCAGTCAGATCGACCCGACCATGGCGCCGCCGGGCAAGCATATGATGACCGTCTTTGTGCAATACGCGCCCTATGATCTGGAGGTGGGCGGCGTGCGCGCAGGCACCAACTGGAACGGCCAGACCCGCGGTGCCTTTGCTGATTGCGTCTTTGACAAGCTGGAGCAGGCCTGCCCCGACATCCGCAGCAAGACCCTGCACGCGGAGATCCGCACGCCTTGGGATATCGAGCAGGAGGTCGGCCTGACCGAAGGCAACATCTTCCAGGGCGAGCTGACCTTTGATCAGCTGCTCTTTAACCGCCCGGTGCCGGGTTACGCGCAATACGATACCCCGATTGACGGCATGTATATCGTCGGCTCCTCAGCCCATCCGGGCGGCGGCGTAATGGCGGCGCCGGGCGCCAATGCCGCCAAGGAAATCCTGCGCAACATCGGCAAGGGCCGCGCAGTGACCGGTTACGCGGCGTGAGGAGCAAGCAATGAATACACCAACCTACGACGCAATTGTCATTGGTGCCGGCCACAACGGGTTGGCCGCGGCTGCAACGCTGGCCCGCAAAGGCAAATCCGTCTGCGTGATCGAAAAGAACGAAACCACCGGCGGCATGGCCCGCAATACCACGCTGGCAGGCGGCATGGAGGTGCCGGAGATTGCGCATCTGCTCTACAACCTTCATCCCAAGGTGAAGAAGGAACTGGGCCTTGGGACCGCCCGCGCGCCTCTGGACGTGCGCGAGCTTTCTGCTGTTTCACTGTCCCAGGATGGGAACCATGCCGTGATCCGCGGCGGCAAGGCAGAACTGGCCGATGGGCGGCCCCACCCGGAAGCCGCGCTTTTTACGGAGCTGATGCGCCGCCTGACACTGTTCGCCGGCCTTCTGGGCCAGCTTTCAACAAAATCCCCGTCATCGCTTGAGGGCGGCTTGGCCAGCCTGAATACACTCGCGGAACTTGCCGGGCTGGCCAAGCTGGGGCTGGATCTTAAGCGGACGGGCAAGAAAGACATGCGCGAGTTTCTCCGCGTGCTATTGTCCAACGCCTACGATTTGATCCTGGACGATCTGGAAGACGGCCCGCTGGCGGGTGCGCTGGCAGCGGATGCGGTGCGCGGCGCCTATGCCGGGCCGCGCTCACCCGGGACGGTTTTCTCGCTGATGTACCGGCTGGGGCAGGGCGGTGGAGCGCAGCTGCCGATCGGCGGCATGGGTGCGGTTTCAGCTGCGTTTGAAGCTGCGGCCCGTGCAGCCGGCGCTGAAATCCGCACCGGCACCGGCGTGTCCCGTGTGCTGGTCGAAAACGACCGCGCGGCAGGCGTGGTGTTGGAGGATGGCACGGAAATCTCCGCCGGTACAGTTCTGAGCAACACTGGCCCGATGCCCGCGATGAAGCTGGCGGGTGCGGAACATTACGACGTGGAAATGGTGCGGCGGATGCGCAACCAGCGCTGCAAGGGCGCGGCCGCCAAGGTCAATCTGGTCCTGAACGGTGTACCGAAGTTCACCGGCCTCACCCCCGAACTCGCGGCAGGCCGGCTGCTGATTGCGCCAAGTGCCACCTATGTGGAGCGCGCCTTCAACCCGGCAAAATACGGCGGGATCCCGGAAAGCCCGGTGATTGAGGCGGTCATTCCCAGCCTTGCCGACCCAGGACTGGCCAAAGACGGGCAGCATGTGCTGTCCGCTGTTGTCAGCTCAGTTCCGTATGGGCTGGAGGGCGGCTGGGATGAGGCCGCATGTGACAGGCTTGCCGCCGTCACACTTTCCACGCTGGAGATATACGCACCCGGCCTCAGCGCGCTGGTCACGGAACGCCAGGTGCTCAGCCCCGCCTGTATCGAGGCACGGACCGGCGCGCCGGGCGGGCATTGGCATCATGCGGAGATGGGCATCGATCAGATCCTCACGGTGCGGCCCGCCAACGGCATGGCGCATTACCGCTTCGGCCCCAAGGGCTACTACCTGTGCGGTGCGGGGGCCCATCCCGGCGGCGATGTGACCGGGCTTGCCGGCCGCAACAGCGCCTTGCAGCTATTGAAAGACGGGGTGATCTGATGACCAAACATGTACCCATCGGACTGATCGAAACCCCGTTCCAGCCACGGCTGGAGGCGCTCAGCACTGCCAAAAGCTGGATCAATTGGGCGGGCTATGTTTCGCCTGCGATGCTGGACACAGTGGAGTTCGAATATTTCGCCATCCGCAACCAGACCACCCTGTTCGACATCTCGCCGATGCACAAATACCGCATCACCGGACCGGACGCGCTGCAAGTGGTGAACCGGCTGGTGACCCGCAATGCCGCCAAGCTGCGCGCCGGGCGGGTCGGCTATGTCCTGTGGTGCGACGAAGAGGGTATGGTGATCGACGACGGCACCCTGTTCCGCTTCTCGGACACTGATTTCCGCCTTTGCTGTCAGGAGCCGATGTACACATGGCTGCTCGACACCGCCTGGGGCTTTGACGCAAAGATCTCCGACGAAAGCCAGGAGATCGCGGCGCTGTCGCTGCAGGGCCCGACCTCGTTTTCGCTGCTGCAGGACGCAGGACTAGGCGCCGTGGCGGATATGAAACCCTTCGACTGGCGCGAAATCGAGCCGGATCTGTGGATTTCCCGCACCGGCTTCACCGGCGATCTCGGCTATGAGCTGTGGGTGCCTAATGGTAAGGCGCTGGAGCTTTGGGACAGGCTTTGGGCCAAGGGCGGCCACTGGGGCCTGCGGGCGATCGGGTTTGAGGCGCTCAACATCTGCCGGATCGAGGCCGGGTTCATCGCCGCGGGTTTTGACTTCCAGCCCGTGCATATGGCCATGCGTCTGGGCCGGGGCCGCAGCCCGCTGGAGCTGGGATTTGCCAAGATGGTAGATTTCACCAAGGGCCATTTCAACGGCCGCCGTGCGCTGCTGAAACAGCAGGAGACCGGCCTGCGTTATCACCTGCGCAAGATCGACATCGGCGGTTTCAAACCCGCGGATGGCGCGCTGATCTATCACAAGAAAAAGAAGGAGGTGGGGCATGTGACCTCTGGCGTCTGGTCCCCCACCACCAAGCGCAACATCGCGCTGGCCGAGTTCAAGGCGCCTTTCGGCGAGAACGTCGCCGATGACCTCTGGGCCGAAGTTTACGTCAACGAAGAGGGGCAGTGGGACAGGCGCCTTGTGCCGGTCACCATCGAGGACAAGCCCTTCTTCATTAACAGCCGTGCGCGGGTAACCCCGCCGCGCCCGTTTTAACCCGGATCAGGTACTCCTATGACCAAGATGACCCCGAACACATTCGCAAACGAACCGAGCGCCGACACCCTGCACGAATGGGACCGCACCCATCAGCTGCACCCCTGGATGGCAATGGATGACTGGCGCGGCTACGATAACATGCTTATGGAGAGTGCCGACGGCATCCATCTGTGGGATGCCTCCGGCAAACGTTACATCGACGGGCCGGGTGGCATGTGGTGCACCCAGATTGGCTATGGCCGTCAGGACATGGCCGATGCCATCGCCGCGCAGGTGATGAAGCTGCCCTATACCTCGCCCTTCACCAACACCACCGAGCCGTCGGCAGTGCTGGCCCGGAAGATCGCCGAAATGGCGCCGGGCGACCTCAACAACGTCTTCTTCACCACTGGCGGCTCGACCGCGGTGGATACGGCCCTGCGCACCATGCAGTACATGAACAACCGCCGCGGGCTGCCGCAGAAGAAAAAGATCATCGCCCGCGAGAAGGGCTACCATGGCTCCACCTATCTGGCCCATTCGGTGACCGGCAAGGAGCGCGACCAGAGCCATTTCGATTTTGAAACCCGGCTGGTGCATTTCCTGCCCGACGTGAACCCCTACCGCCGCCCCGCGGGTATGAGCGTGGAGGGCTGGTGCGACGCCAAGGTTGCGGATCTGGAGGCTGCCATTGCAGAGATCGGCGCGGACAATATCGGCGCCTTCATTGCCGAGCCGATCCTGTCCTCCGGCGGTGTCATCGTGCCCGCACCCGGCTATCACAAAAGGACGTGGGAGCTGTGCCGCGCCAATGACATCCTCTATATTTCCGACGAGGTGGTGACGGGCTTTGGCCGTCTTGGCCACTGGTTTGCCTCCCAGGAGGTCTTTGGCATCCAGCCCGACATGATCACCTGTGCCAAGGGGCTGACATCCGGCTATCTGCCGCTTGGCGCCTGCATCATCTCTGACCGCGTCATGGAGCAGATGAGCGATCTGGGCACACCGTCCTCCTACACCAACGGATACACATATTCCGGCCATCCAGTGTCCTGCGTTGCAGCGCTGAAGAACATCGAGATCATCGAGCGCGAAGGCATTCTGGAGCATGTCCGCGCCGTCACTCCGCATTTCCAGGCGCGTCTGAGCGATCTGATGAGGTTCGATATCGTTGGCGACGCCCGCGGCGAGGGTCTGCTGGGATGCATCGAATGCCAGGCCGAGAATCTGGAGGCCGAGCGCAAGCTCGGTTCGATGATAGATGCGGCTTGCGAGGAGATGGGGCTGATCGTCCGCCCGCTGATCAACATGGCAGTGTTCTCGCCGCCGCTGGTCATCACATTGGAACAGATCGACGAAATGTTCGACATCCTGGAACGTGCCATTCAGGAGGTGGAAGCGCAGCTGGCAGCGTAAAGCTGGAGGGGGTGGCACCGGCTCCCGTCACCCTTCCCCGAACTGGCGGGCGCAAACGGTGGTTCCGGCGCCCGCTTTTTTTGTTCCGAATACCTGCGGCTGTGACGGCGGGCCAGGGCCATCGCTCTAGCCCGGGACGTGTCGCGCTTCCTATCCACAGGAAATGAAAAGCCCCGGCTGCTGCGGCAGTTTCCGCAGGAGCCGGGGCTTAGAATTCTGCCTTACACTGTATGCTCGCGGCGCCCGTATTTCTTGGCCAGATCGACCTCCTGCCCCAGATCCATCGCTGCGCGGTAGCCGCTTTGCACCGCGGCGGCGATAATGTGGGGGGCCTCTGCGTCGCCGATACGGGCTACCGATTTGATCCCGGTGTCTTGCAACCCGTCTCCCAAAGCCTTCAGCCCGTCATAAAGCCCCAACACCGGCAGGCGGCGGGTGAGGGGGATGATCGCATCGCAGGCAAGCGTGCTGCGGGCTTCTGAGAGCATGCAGGACAACATCGCCTCACCCGTCTGCGCGGCCACCAGCATCCGGTTGGGCACAACCGCGACACCTGCCTCGACCAGGGCGGCGTTGGACTGGTAGACCTCCGTCGTCCACTGGCCCCAATCGCAGGGGCGGCCTGCAGGTGTCACCAGGGTGACCCGGTGCCCGTCTTTGCGCAGCTGCAGTGCCAGGACCGAACCGAGATAGTAGTGGTCGTCGTCATAAATCACCACGTGATCGGCGTTGAGCGCTTCGCCGTTCAGAACCGTTTCTGCCGAGACGATCATGCCGGGCGCTTCTTCTTCCAGCCCGGTGCCGGAATGGCGCCCGATGGTGTCCGTGGCCCAGACCGCCCCGGTGGCGGCAATGACGTGAGAGACGCCAAGGTCCAGCACATCGGAGGCATCCAGCGGGCTTTCCGGGTAAACCTCAACGTTGGACAGCTTGTCGATCTGGCCGATGCGCCAGTCGCGCACGCGGGCCCATTCGATCATCCCCGGCAGGCGGGATTCGCGGGTGACGCGGCCACCCAGGGTCCGGCTTGCCTCGGCCAGCATCACCGAATGGCCCCGTTCGCCCAGCACCCGGGCAGCCTCTAGCCCGGCAGGGCCGGCGCCTACCACCAGCACCTTCTCAGGGGCTGTGCTGCGGCCGGATTTCTCCGGATGCCAGCCCTGGCGCCATTCCTCGCCCATGGTCGGATTCTGGGTGCAGCGCAGCGGCACCCCCAGCGAGTCATGCGCATAGCAGATGTTGCAGCCGATGCATTCGCGGATGTCCTCGCTACGCCCCTCTTCGATCTTCTTGGGCAGAAACGGGTCGGCAATCGATGGCCGCGCCGCGCCGATCAGATCCTGCCCGCCCTGGCGGATCACCTGCGCCATGGTGTCGGGCGACGTGTAGCGGCCCACTGCCACAACAGGTTTCGAGGTCAGCGATTTTGCTTTCGCGATACTATCAGTGAAGGAGGCTTCCTTGACGAAACGGCTCGCCCCCATCTCCACCCCGTAATCGGGCACCACAAGGTCCCAAAGATCCGGCAGGTCGGCCAGCATGGCAAAGGCGTCATAGCTTTCCGCATCCTCCAGCCCGACGCTGAACCGGGTGGCGACGGCGCATTTGTGGCCGACCGCCTGCTTGGTTTCCTCGATCAGTTCGCGCACCAACCGCACCCGGTTCTCCAGGCTGCCGCCGTATTCATCGCTGCGGGTGTTGTTCACCGGGTCGAGGAATTCCGACAGCAGGTAGCCGTGGGTGGCATAGACATAAACGATGTCGAACCCGGCATCGACCGCACGCAAGGCAGCGTCGCGGTGCCATTTGCGGATGTTGCGGAGGTCCTCGCGGTCGATCTTGCGTGCTTGCCCCGGATGCAGGACGGTGGAATCCGTCTGCGGCCGGTTGCGCAGGCCCAAAGGTGCCAGGCGGGTGCCGAAATTGGTCACCATGCCGCCGCCGATCCACAGCTCCACCCCGGCCAGCGCGCCATGTTCGTGCACCGCGTCGGTCATCAGCCGGTTGGCGCGGATGTCATCGTCATCCCAAAGTGCTGCATAGGGGTAATAGTCGTTGTCCGAAGTCGGGTGGATCGAACAGAATTCAGTGTTAACGACCCCCCATCCCCCTTCCGCCTTCATCCCCCGCATCGCCGCCACGGTGCGCGGACGCCGCCAGCCCATGCCCGCACAATGCGGAACCTGATAAAACCGGTTTTTCGTTTCCACAGGACCGATTTTCAGCGGCTGGAACAGGTTGTCATGGCGGGGATCGCGCATCAAGTTTACCTTTCGGCGGGCATATTTCAGTTCACAATTTAATTGAGCGCTTAAATAAATGTTGTGTCAAGCCGATTTCCCTCCTAACCTTTTCTATCACGGCCAAGCCTGTGCCGGAGGAGGCAAATGGCGGGAAAACAGGGCCGCGGCAACAGGGAGACTTTCATGAAATTTTTGAAAACAGCCACTGCGCTTGGCACGGTTCTTTCGCTTCAGGCAGGCGCGGGCCTGGCCGCAGACGCGGAGCTGACCGTTTTCGACTGGGCCGGTTACGAAGATCCAGGATTCTTCTCCGCCTATGTTGAGGAGTATGGCGACAGCCCGACCTTTGCGTTCTTCGGTGACGAAGAAGAGGCGTTCCAGAAACTGCGTTCAGGGTTCCGCGCCGATGTTGCGCATCCCTGTTCGCAATCGGTGCCGAAATGGATCGAGGCCGGATTGCTCGCACCGCTCGACACTGCACGGATCGACCGCTGGGACGAGCTCGAGCCAAGCTTTCGCGACGTCAAGGCCTACACCAAGGACGGGCAGAACTATTTCATCCCGGCAGACTGGGGCAATACCGCAGTCACCTATCACACGGAGCATCTGAACGACGCAGACGTTGCGTCCCTGCAGGCCTTTGCGGATCCCAAGCACCAGGGGCGGATTTCGATTGGCGACAATGTGGACGACGCCTATGCGCTGGGGTTCCTGGCCACCGGTGTCAATGATTGGACAAATGCCACAGACGCCCAATTCCGTGCGGCGTCTGACTTCCTGCGCACCGTGCACCAGAACGTGCGCACTTATTGGTCCGATGGGGCCTCGCTGGCGCAGTTGATGCAAAGCGGCGAGGTTTATCTGGCCTGGGCCTGGAACGAGACCTATTCGACGATGACCTACGAAGGCCATCCGATCGAAATCAAGCGCGACACGGCAGAGGGCGCATCCAGCTGGGTGTGCGGCTATGCAAAGCTCACCAATGCGCCGGGGTCCGAGGACAAGTTCTATGACTTCATCAACGCCTGGCTGGAGCCGCAGACTGCAAACCACCTGGTGTCCGCCTGGGGCTATGGCCACGGCAACGCCAAGGCGATGGCGGATATGAACACCGAAGACCTGGCGGCGGCTGGGCTTGAAAGCAGCAACGCGCTGCGCGCCAAAACCCTGTGGCAGGCCCCGGTGCCTTCGGCGCTGCGCGAGAAGATGATTGCCGAATTCGAACTGATCAAAGCCGGTTTCTGAAACAGTCAGGCCTTCCGGATGACGAAACGCCCCGCCAAATGGCGGGGCGTTTTCTTGTAGTTCAGAGCATTTGCAAAAGAGCAGAGGTCAATGCTCCCAGCCTTATTGGAACAGCACAATGGAGTCTGCGCCCCAACCCACCGGAACTTCGCTGCCGGGCGGCACGATGGACCGGCCTGCCGTGTTGCGCATTGAGATAGTCACGTCCTCGCCGTGGCCGGGCAGGCGCACGCTGTAATAGGTCATGTCGCCGTAATAGGCGGTGCCGGTCACCTGTCCTCTGGCCACCTGCTCGGCCGGTTCGCTTCCGTCAAACAGGATGGTCAGCATTTCCGGGCGGATGCCAATCGAATCCAGGGTCCGAAGGTCCAGCCCGTCGGGGATCTGTGCCGACGGCAGCTCGATGCTGCCAAGTGCCGGAATGTCGAGCGCCAGATGGCCGTTCATACGCCCGGTGGCCTTGGCGCCGAGGAAGTTCATCACCCCGATGAAAGAGGCGATACGCCTGTCCACCGGACGGCGGTACAGTTCCTCGGGGGTGGCGAGCTGCGCGATCCGGCCGTCGAACATCACCGCGATCCGGTCTGACATGGTCAGCGCCTCCTCCTGGTCGTGGGTCACCAGGATGAAGGTGATGCCAAGCTTCTGCTGAAGCTGCCGCAGCTCCACCTGCATCTGGTCGCGCAGCTTCTTGTCGAGCGCCGACAGCGGCTCATCCAGCAGCACCACCTTGGGCTTCATCACCAGCGCCCGGGCCAGCGCAACCCGCTGGCGCTGGCCGCCGGACAGTTCATGCGCGGCGCGGGTCCCAAGGCCGCCCAGGTCCACCATTTGCAGCGCCTGCTCTACCTCGCGGGCAATCTCGGCCTTGGGCAGTTTGCGTGTCTTTAACCCGTAACCGACGTTCTCGGCGACGCTGAGATGCGGGAAGATAGCATAAGATTGAAAAACCATGTTGGTGGGGCGGCGGTTGGCGGGCACGCCTGCCATGTCCTGGCCTGCAATCACGATGGTGCCATCCGTTGGCGTCTCAAACCCGGCGATCATCCGCAGCAGGGTTGTCTTGCCGCAGCCCGATGGGCCCAGCAGTGAAAAGAATTCGCCCTCATAGACGGTTGCATCGATGCCTTTCAAAGCCTGAAAACTTCCGAAGGACTTGGTGACGCCCGCAAGGTCGATGATGGGATTGGGAGATAGGATGGCCATGTCAGGCAAATCCTCCGGTGGCTGAAGCTTCGAGACCCTGTTTCCGCGCGGCGCGGCGGCGGAACCACTCGGCCAGGATCAGGAGCAGGACGGACAAAGCCAGCAGGATGGTCCCCAGCGCCATCACTGATGGCAGTTTGGCAGGGAAGCGCAGCTGGCTCCAGATATAGACGGGCAGGGTAACTTCGGTGCCGGTCAGGAAAAACGCGATGATGAACTCATCCAGCGAAATGGTGAAGGTGATCAGCAGGCTGGACACCACACCTGGCATGACCAGAGGCAGGACCACGCGGCGGAAGGTGCCCCAGCGGCTTTCGCCCAGGTCAAAGGACGCTTCCTCCAGGCTTTGGTCCAGCCCCTGAAAGGCGGAGTTCAGGATGGCGATGGAGAAGGGCGTGCAGATCAGCACATGCCCCAGCACCACGGTTGCCAGCGACAGCGGCATGCCCAGCTGCATCAGCAGCACCAGCAGGGACACCGCCACGATGATTTCGGGCAGCACCAGCGGCAGCATGATAAAGCTCATGATGCCGCGTTTTGCGGGAAACCGGTAGCGCGCCGCAGCCCGCGCCGCGCAGGCGCCGAGGATGGTGCTCAGCAGCGCCGATGAGAGACCGACCAACAGCGAATTCCGCACCGCGCCATGCAAGGATTCGGTTTGCCACAGCACGTCGAACCACTGTGTCGTAAAGCCGGTCAGCGGAAAGGAGATGATCGTGGCATCGTTGAAAGCAAACATCGGCAGCAGGATCACCGGCGCGTAGAGAAACACCATATAGGCAACCGCATAAACGGCCAGCCATTTGGCGGAGAGGAATTTCAGGGCGGGTTTCATTGCACCTTGCCTCCAAAACGTTTGCCAGCAAGGAAGATAACCGCGCTTATGCCGGCCACAATCAGCATCGAAGTGATCGCCAGCGCAGCCCCTAACGGCGCGTTGTTCGCCTTGCCGAATTGTATCTGGATCATGTTGGCGATCATTAGCCCGTCAGTGCCGCCGACCAGTTTCGGAGTGATGAAATCGCCGATGGTGGGGATCAGCACAATCAGGGTGGAGGCAACCACGCCGGGCATCGCCAGCGGCAGGGTGATGCGGAAGAACCGCCGCACCGGCCCGTCGCCCAGATCCTCAGCGGCCTCCAGCAGTGAGCGGTCGATTTTCTCAAGTGCCACAAAAATCGGCAGGATCGCAAAGGGTGCCCAGGCATGCGCCAGCGTCAGCACCACCGCATTGGCATTATACAGCAGGAAGGTCAGTGGCTCGTCAATAATGCCCAGCCCCGTGAAGGCCGTGTTAAGCACGCCGTTATAGCCGAGGATGACCTTCCACAGAAACACCCGCAGCAGGTAGCTGGTCCAGAACGGAACGGTGATCAGGAACAGCCACAATGCCTTGCGCTGTTTGACGTGAAAGGACAGAAAATAGGCGATCGGAAACGCCAGCCCCACGGTCACTGCCGTGACAATGAGCGAGATTTTCAATGAACGCAGCAGCAAGGCGCGGTAGATCGGCTTGCTCCAGGCCTCGCGGTAGTTGTCCAGCGTGAGCGTGGTATCGAGATCCAGATAGTTCTGGGTCCAGAAGCTGAACGTCAGCACCATCACCAAAGGCGCGGCCAGCATCAGCAGCGAATAGAGCAATGTCGGGCTGATTAATGCGAGGCCCTGGCGTCTCTCTCCAGTTAACATTCCTGGCTCCTCCTGGGTGGTTTTAAGGGCGCCGACCCCGCACGGGCGGCGCCCGCCTTCAAGCCTTGTCCAGCTGCGCAAGCAGTTCTGCGTTGCAGGCCTTCAATTGCCCTTTTCCGGGTTCATCATGCTGCAGAACCGGGAACAGCTTGCGCAGCTCATCATGGTAGCTGCGCACGCCATGCTCCAGATCCGACAGGATGACACCGTCATAGCCGCTGGAAAAGGCCGCCTCCCAGCACCATTCTATAAGCTGCTCATCCTCCTTCGAGGTGATCCGGTCGATCCGCCCGCTGAGATAGCGCGCGGCGCGCAGCTGCCGGTCTTCGGACGGTCGCTTGTAACAGGCGGCGCGCTGGATGGTGCGGCCGTTTTCCACCGGAAACTCGTGGTAGAAGATCACCGAGTCCGGGTAGATGCCGAACACCAGGTTGGGAAAGACCCCAAGATAGAGCCAGGCTGCCTGATGTTCCTCGTCCAGCCCATCGGCTTTGGGCAGCAGCTTTTTGTAGTTGCGCACGCTCCACAGCCGCCCGTTACCGGGACGGAAGGCGCCGAATGACCGTGCAGCGCCACCGCTGAACGGCTGGTCCGCGTAGTTGCTGCCAAAAAGATCATGCAGGCCCGGGTGCGCCAGCGGCACATGATAGCCTTCGTTGTCCACATCGCGGACGCATTTCCAGTTTGCGGCAATTTCAGTGGCGCTGATCCCGTTCCCGTCCGGCAGAAGGTCTGCCAGGCCGTAAGGCGCCAGCTCCGCCTCGAACTGCGCCATCACTTCGGACACCGCGGGCTGCGGTCCCGGCTTGAAGCGCACAAAGACAAACCCGTGCCAGATGTCCATCTCAACTGGTTTCAGCCCCCATTCCTGCGGATCCAGATCCGGCAGGGTTTCGGGCCGTGCCGCACCGCGCAGGGTGCCATCCAGATTGAAAGCCCAGCCGTGGAACGGACAGATGATGGCGTTTTTGCAATGGCCCTTGTCTTCAGCCACGACACGGCTGCCCCGATGGCGGCAAAGATTGTGAAATGCGCGCACTGCGCCGTCTTTCCCCCGCACCACCAGGGCACGCTCACCGGTGAAATCCGCGGCCATGAAATCGCCGGGCTCCGGCACGTCATTCACATGGCAAACAAGCTGCCAGTGGCGGCGGAACAGCAGCTCCTTTTCTTCTTCCAGAAGCTCCGGATTGGTATAACTCCAGGCGGGTAATCCGGTACGTCCGGCCCTGGGATCAGACTGAATTAGCGCGTCGTCCTTCATGCGGGTCTCCTTCCCTATGGCAGGAATCATTATCATTATTTATTTAAGCGCTCAAATAAATAATTTACCGGAGGAGGCATTGATATCTGGACAAACCGAATTTCGAACACCAAATTTGAGCGATCACTCAAAAAAGGGTAGAGTAAATGCGCCGTGCGAGAAGCCGCAGAAAAACCATCTCAATCGAAGCGCCTGCCAGCAAGGGCCCGCATTCCCGGGCCACTCCGGCCTATGCGCCGCTGACGCAGGGGCAGGTGGACAAGATCGTGGACACCACGGTTGAGCTGCTTGCCACCTCCGGCGTGGTCATCGAGCCGGGCGGCGAAGCGGATGGATTGTTGCGGCAGGCTGGCTGTGCCCTTTCAGACGGCGGTATCGTCAAAATCCCGGAAACCGTGACCCGCAGGGCGCTGGCAACAGCCGCCCGCAAGACCACGCTCTGGGACCGCAACGGTGAAAACCCCATCTCGATTGATTGCGAGCACACATGGTTCATGCCCGGCATGACTTGCATCGCGGTCTATGACGCGGACTCCGGTGAGCCGCGCCCTTCGACGCGGGAGGACCTGGCGCTGATCACCTTGATTGCCGACAAGCTGCCGCATGTCGACGGTGTCTGCATTGCGGTGAAGGATGTCGAACAGTCGAACCAGTTCGGCGAGATCGACGAGTTTGTCTGTCTGATGGAAAACACCACCAAGCCACTGGAATACCTTTGCGAGCACCCGTCGTCGCTTGTCGCTGTCACTGAAATGGCGGCCGCGCTGCGCGGATCGCAGGACGCGCTGAGGAAAAAGCCTTATTTTCTGCACCTGGTCACGCCGCTGCCGGTCAATCTCGCACGGATCCACTCGGACCAGATCATCACCGCTGCCCGGACAGGCGTCCCGGTTGGGGTTGGTACCCTGCCGATCGGCGGCGCTTCTTCGCCAATTACCCTGGCTGGCTGCATCACCCATGCGCTGATGACAGACTTCGCTGCTGTGGTGCTGGGCCAGCTGGCCGCCGAGGGCAGTTTCTGCGTCGGCTGCTCGGATGTGAATTTTATGGAGCCGGCCACCGGCGCCATCGGCAGCTTTTCCCAGACTTCAGTGGCTGATATGGCGATGTGCCAGATCCGCCGGTCGCTGGGGTTCCCGTCGCTGACTGGCATCGGCGGCTGCTCGGTTGCCCGCCGCTTCAATCAGGATGCTGTCTGGGAAATCTCCTCGAACATGACGCAGATGTTCTACAACCGTCCCGCCACAATCGACTATATGGGATCCCTTGATCAGGGTTTGACATATTCGCTGCATGCGCTTCTACTCTGCGACGATCTGGCGGGGCTGCTGCGTAAGATGTGGCAAGGCCTGGAAGTTTCCGCCGATCAGATGGCTGCCGATCTGATCCGGGAAGTCGGCCCGTCGGGGAACTTCCTTGCGCGGCAGCATACGGTCGACAATTGCCGGACCCAGGTCTGGAACTCCCGCTATTTCGGGCCAAACATACCGCTCAGCAACGCAGGCGCGCCGGATCAGGATCTGCTGGAGCGTATCGGCGATGACCTCAAGGTGATGCTGGCCGAGCTGGAACAACCGGTGTTGCCTTCGAAAACCAAGGCAGCAGTAACCGCGATCTTAAACAATTACCGCGATCTCGCGGTCTAGGTGTTTGATCCCAGGTTTTGATGGTGTGATCCTTTCGTTGGAATGGAAGGAAGCACTATGGGACAAGTTCGTCATGGGAGCGCCACGCGCTGTCAGCCGGCAGGCGATTGCGCAGCAATCTGCCGATAGGGCATGCACGCCGTCAGAGCAGCAATACTGAGATCGCAGGCTCCGCCCGCGCAGCTGAGCAAGGAGCTGGGCATCAATCCCAAGACCGTCGCGAAGTGGCGCAAGCCTGCGACGGTGGAGGAATTGAAGACCGGGCCGAAGGAGCCGTGTTCGGCCGTTCTCTTCGAAGCGGAGGAGGCAATGATCGTCGCATTCCGGCGGCACACGCCACTGCCGCTGGATGATTGCCTCTATGCGTTTCAGCCATGGAGCTGCGAGGAAAGGCAAACAGTCCGGGGGACTGTTTGCCCGAGCGGCGGCCAGGTCGGGCGGATGAACCGAACGATTAAGGACGCGACGGTACAACGATTCCATTACGACAGCCATGATCAGCTGCGCACGCACCTCGCCGGCTTCATGGACGCATACAACTTTGCTCGCAGGCTCAAGACGCTTAGCGGCCTCACACCCTGCGAATACATCTGCAAGATCTGGATTTCAGAGCCAGATCGTTTCATCCCAAATCCGCTCCACCAGGTGCCGGGACTGAAAACCTGGACACAGTTGCTAGGGTGTAAGGCGTTCAGATCATGCCGAAATAGCTGCGGTAGAAGCCGGGCAGACTCCATTCCATTTCCGACAGCGGGCCGGGAACGAAACGGTGCGAATTCACTCCTTCCTGATTGTGGCGGATAATCTTCTCGTCATCGAGCGAGGTCACATGCCAGAGCCAGGTAAGCGCTTCCTTGTCGTAGTCGCGACCCTCTTCCGCACCGCCGCGCACATACCAGGCGATCTGTATATCGGTCTCCTGCAGGGAGCGCGGCACAAAGCGGTAGCCGACAAAGTGGTCGGCGTAGATCAGGAAATAGTTGAGCGTGCCGACCGCAAGGTCGGTGGCACCGCCGTCATGGCCGCTGAGCTCGCCTAGCGGAGGCGCCAGCGGTGCGCCGTCCCTGCTGCCGGTCTGATAGCCGGGAAACAGCGGGTAGCGGCGCCAGTAGACATCCGCGCCCAAGGCCAGGGCATTGGGACCGGTGAGGTCCAGTTCTTCGGTCGGTAGGCCGATGGCGGCAGAGCGTTCGCGCAGGGCTTCGCCATGTTTTTCAACATCCGCCGGGTCTTTCAGCGAATGGCTGCGCGAATACTCCTGATGCGAGGGCGCGCAATGGTAGCACTCCAGATAGTTCTCCAGCGCCAGCTTCCAGTTGGCGGGCACCGGATAAGAGGCCTCGTGTGCAAGCGTCAGGTTTTCCAGCTGCATCGGGGCGGACAGCGGTGCCAGCTTGTCCAGGCTGTCCTGCAGTGCCGGCGGGTTTTCGTCGGCGCAGACAAAGATCAGCCCCTGGAAGATCTGCACCTGCACCGGGAACAGCCCGTATTCGCCGGGGTCGAAATCCGGCCCCATGGCACGGCCGCCACGCAGTTTTCCGTCCAGTCCGAAAGTCCAGGCGTGATAAGGGCAGGAGAAAACCCGGGCTGAGCCCTGTTTCTCCAGGCACACGCGGGATCCGCGATGGCGGCAGACATTCAGATGGGCGCGGACATCGCCGCTGCGGTCGCGCACCACGATGATGGATTCCGGGCCGTAGTCAAACAGGAAATAGTCGCCCGGCTCCGCGATCTGGCTGACATGGCCGGCCCAGATCCAGTTGCGGTTCCAGAACATCTTGATGTCGTGGTCATAAACCGCCTGAGAGGTATAGAAATGCCGCTCAAGCGCAAATCCGGGCTGATGGGTTTCAATCAGGTCACGCATCACTTGCAGGTCATCTTTGGGCATTATGCGCCTCCCATATCGTTGAGTGAGATAAGTTCGCGGCGGAACCATTCAGCATCTGCTGCCGCCGGGTCGCGTTCAAAGTTGCGTGCCGCCAAATGGCCGGCAAAGACCGCATCGGCAATCAGGCCGGGCGACGCGGCGTCGCCGATCAGTTCCAGCGTGGTGAACCGGTCCCCGTAGTCAGCGCGCAGGGCATCGAAAAGCGCCGTATCGCGCTGGCGTGACGTCACCATCAGAAGGCTGGCGCAGCTGATTTGCCGGATGCGGCCGGTGTAGGCACAGGCGAGTGCCGCGCCGGTGGCATCCGCCGAGTGGAGCAGATGCAGCGGCACGATCTCCACGCCTGCCTGCAACAGGCTCGTTTGCACCCGGGCCTGCTCCAGTGTCAGGTCGGTAAAAGCCGAAGCCACAGCGCCGGGCGTGGCCAGGATCACCTTGCGGCCCGCGGCGGCCAGGTGATCGGCCAGCACCCCGCCCAGATACCCCTGGTCGTCATCATAGAGCAGCACCGGCCCGCTGTCCGGCGGCAGTTCACCAGCCATGATGTCATCCGGTGTGAAACAGGGCATATCCTGCACCGGCAGCGGGGTCAGCGAAGACCGCCCGCGCCCGTCACGGTGCCACTGGCTGCCGGTTGCGAGGAAGACATTGGGAATGCCGAGATCCGCCACCTCTTCGGCGGTCATCGGGCTGTCTGTGAACATCTGGACATTGGCCCGCTGCTGCAGCTGCCACAGACGGTTGTCCGCGACCCGTTTCCAAGCTGCCAGCCCTTTGAGGCGGCTTTCGCGCAGCGCCCGCCCGCCAAACTCCTTCCCGGCTTCGGCAAGGGTCACGTCATAGCCGCGTTTGGCCAGCTGCATCGCGCATTCCAGCCCGGCGGGTCCGGAACCGACCACCAGCGCGTGCTCCTCATGGCCCTTTGATGCGATCACCTCAGGGTGCCATCCCCGCCGCCATTCCTCGCCCATGGTCGGGTTCTGGGTGCAGCGGATCGGCACCCCGAGCATGTCAGCAGAGACGCAGATATTACAGCCGATGCATTCGCGGATTTCGTCAATCCTGTCTTCTTCAATTTTCTTTGGCAGGAACGGATCTGCGATCGAGGGCCGGGCCGCACCAATGAGATCAAGCACTCCCTTTTTGACCAGCGAGGCCATCAGATCCGGCGAGGTGAAACGGCCGACACCGACGACGGGTTTGGAAGTCACCTGTTTGACGAATTCGATGTAAGGAACCTGAAACCCGTCCTGCGGCTGGAAACGGGTGGTCTGGCTGTCATTGCTCCAGTCTGAGACATTCACATCCCAAAGATCGGGCAGATCAGCCAGCAATTCCACCACGGCGCGGCCTTCCTCTCGCGCCTGCATCCCGTCCGGTCCGGCCATCTGATCCACGGCAAAGCGGAAGGCCACCGCGCAATGGCCGTCAAGCTCCTCGCGGGTTTCCTCCAGCAGTTCGCGGGTAAGGCGCAGCCGGTTTTCCAGGCTGCCGCCGTATTCATCGCTGCGGTTGTTGTACTGCGGCAGCAGAAAATGCTGCGGCAGAGTCATCTGGTGGCCGGCGTAGACATAGACAATATCGAAACCCGCCTCTTTGGCCCGCCGCGCGGCGGCCCGGTGCCAGCGGCGCAGGTCGCGGATGTCGGATTTGTCCATCGCACGAGCCTGCTTCGGGAATGGTGTGTCGATCGGCATGTCCGACGGGCCAAGCACCGGCGCGCGGGTCAAATGGTTGGTGGCATGATGGCCGTTATGGGCGAGCTGGATCGCCGCAAGCGCACCTTTGTCATGCACACCTTCCGTCATCAGCCGGAGGGCGGGGATGTCATGCTCATCCCAAAGCCGGTTTTCCGCATAAGGCCCAAGGTCCGAGGTCGGATGAATTTCCGTCTCCTGGGTGGAAACGACGGCCCAGCCGCCTTCGGCCTTCATCGTGCGCATCGCGGCCTCTGCCTGGGGGCGCACATGGCCCATCCCGTTGCAATGGGGCACCTGGTAAAAGCGGTTCCGTGCGGTGACGGGGCCGATCTTCACCGGCTCGAACAGAATGGAATACCCATTTGCGCCTTGCATGCTGGCACATCCTTTGTGTCTTGGTTGTTTGGTCTTGGCGGTGCGGCGGGTTTCAGTGCCCGCCGCCGGCTGGATCAGAACCCGGCTTTGATGCGTTCGAATTCCTTCAGCATGCGGCCCTCAAGCTCGGGCTTTACAGCGTCAAAGAACAGGCTGTCCTCAAAGAAACTGTCCACATCGGCAAAGCCGTAGGTCTTGATCAGATCCTGATCGGCTGAGGCAAAGGCATCTGCATTGGCATGGGCGTAGCCCCAGTTTTCAATGATGTATTTGCCGCTGGCCTCGGCGCTTAGCGCATTCAGCATGTCATAGACCTGTTCATCGCTTTGGGTCGAGGAATTCAGATGCACATAGCCGCAGACCCAAGTGGCGATGCCCTTGTCCACGTCGCGCATCATCTTGGCCGGTGTTTCATTCCAGATCAGATTCAGCTCCGACTGGTTCCAGCCCCAGCCCATGGTAACTTCGCCTGAAGCAATGGCCTGATCCAGCTGGCCCGCGTCGGACCAGTAGAAGCGGACATTCGGGTGGATTGCGCGCAGGAAGTCCGAGGCTTTCTGGAACTCCTCATCCGACATATCGGTATAGCTGGAGGCCCCGGTGGCCAGCGCTGCCATCGCATAGGCCGAGGAGGCCGCATCGGGAATGGCGATCTTGCCCTGATGGGCGGGATCACTCAGCAATTGCAGCGAGACGTCCGCAGCATTGATCTGGTCGGTGCGGTAGATCAGCCCGGTGTTGCCCCATTCAAACGGCACCATATAGGTGTTGCCGTCGATGGTGACGCCGTCCACATCCTTGATCTGCGGCAGCAGTTTGTCCCAGTTGCTGATCTTGGAGGTGTCGATCGGCTTCAGCAGCCCCGCCGCCACCCATTTGCGCAAGCCGTCGGTGCAGGGATGGGCAAGATCAGCGGCAAAGCCTGATTGCAGCTTGGTAAAGGCCTCCTCGACGCTGCCGAAGTAGGTATAGCTGGGGGCGCCGCCGTATTTGGCGACATAATCGCCGTAGAAGCCCTGATCCTCATAGCCTGACCAGTCAAAGACCGACAGGCTGGCGGCATCGGCGGACGCAATACCGGCTGAGGCGGTCAAAGCCGTGGCAGCGGCCAGCACCGTGTTGAAATGTTTCATATTTCTTCCTCCCTTTATTCTCATGCCTCGCGGGCGCCGAGGTCGATGACGGAGGCGTTCTGCACCCCCAGCCAGACCGGATCGCCCTGCTGGTGATCAACCGTGTGAAAATAGTTCGGCACCGACACCGCAATGGGCTGCTGCAGCCCGTCGGCGGTGACGTGGTAGTGGACGTTTTCGCCATAAAACGCGGCGTTGGTGACAGTGCCCTGCAGATAGCCGTCATAGCCATCGGGCTTTTGGGCGGAGATCTCCAGCTGTTCGGGGCGGATGCCCGTCAGCAGTTGCGGCCCGCGCCGGGCCACATTGGGGTTCATATCAATGGCAAGCGGCCCGAAGCCCTGGACCTGGGCGTGCAGCTTGCCGTCCGCCTCACCCGTCACCGCTGCGTCAAGGAAGTTCATGCCGCCGATGAACGCCGCGACTTCCTGGCTGCAGGGACGGGCGTAGAGCACCTCCGGCTTGTCGACCTGTTTGAGCTGGCCCTGGAACATCACGCCGATGCGGTCGGACATTGTCATCGCCTCGTACTGGTCGTGGGTGACCATGACAAAGGTGATGCCAAGCTTTTGCTGCAGGCGGCGCATCTCAAACTGCATCGCCTCGCGCAGGTTCTTGTCCAGCGCCGACAGCGGCTCATCCAGCAGCAGCACCTTGGGCCGCATCACCAGCGCACGGGCCAGGGCGACCCGCTGCCGCTGGCCGCCCGACAGCTCATCGGCCTTGCGCGCCTGCAGCCCGCCCAATTCCACCATCTCCAGCGCTTCGGCGACGCGGTCCTGCATCTCGGTCTTGCCAAGACGCAGCTTGCGCAGGCCAAACGCCACGTTGTCGCCGACGTTCAGATGCGGAAAGATCGCGTAGGACTGGAACACCATGTTTGCCGGGCGCTTGTTGGCAGGAATATGGGCCATGTCCTGGCCGCCGATGCGGATGGTGCCTTCGTCATGGTCCTGAAACCCCGCAATCATCCGCAGCGCCGTTGTCTTGCCGCAGCCCGAGGGGCCAAGGAGCGAGAAAAACTCGCCCTCCTTCAGTTCGAGGTTCAGGTCGCGCACCGCCACAAAGGTGCCAAAGCGCTTTTCCACCCCGGAGATTTCGATGATGTTCTGACTGGTCATCTGTTGGTCCTTACACTCAGGCGGATTTGGTGGAGCGGCGGCGGAAGTATTCGGCTGTCAGCAGCAACAGCACCGAAGCCAGCAGCAAAAGCGAGCCAAGCGCCAGCGTGTTCGGCAGCTTCGCCGGAAAGCGGATCTGGCTCCAGATATAGACCGGCAGGGTGGGCTGGTTGCCGGACAGAAAGAAGGCCAGCACAAACTCGTCGAACGACACGGTGAACGTGACCAGCAGGCTGGCGACAATCCCCGGCGCCACGATCGGCAGGGTCACCCGGCGGAAGGTGCCGATGACGCTTTCGCCCAGATCAAAAGCGGCTTCCTCCAGCGATTGATCAAAGTCGTCAAAGGCGGATTTCATGATTGATACGGCAAACGGCAGCGCGACAAAGACATGGCCGAGGATCACCGTGGTCAGCGACGGCCGCAGCCCCAGCGAGATGAACAGCACCAGCATCGACGACGCCACGATAATGCCGGGGATAACCAGCGGCAGCATCACCAGCCCTTCGGAGACCTCGCGCCCCGTGAAGCGGTAGCGCACATAGGCGCGGGCCGCAAACAGCCCCAGCGAGGTAGCCACCACTGCGGTGACCACGCCGACGATCAGCGAGTTCGCCATCGCCTGCAAGAGCGTGTCCTGCGCCCCCAGCTGGGCATACCATTTCAGGGTGAATCCCTTCATCGGGAAGGCGACGATGGTGCCGTCGTTGAAGGAGAACAGCGGCAGCAGCAGCACCGGCAGGTAGAGGAAGATCAGATAGGCCACCGCATAGGCCAGAAGCCAGGGGAAACGGAGTGACTTGCTCAACGGATTCTCCTCCCCAAGGCGGTGGCCAGGATAACGAACAGGATGGCGACAAAGCCGACCGAGGCCATCGCCACCAGCGACAGCGTCGCGCCCAACGGCCAGTTGTTGGCCGGGCCGAACTGCACCTGGATGAGGTTCGCCACCATCTTGCCCTGCGAGCCGCCGACCAGCGACGGGGTGACGTAGTCGCCGACGGTGGGGATAAAGATGATCAGGCTGGCGGCGATGATGCCGGGCACCGACAGCGGCAGGGTGACCCGGAAGAACCGTTCCAGCTTGGAGCACCCGAGATCGGTGGCGGCCTCCAGCAATGCCCGGTCGATCTTCTGCAGCGAGACATAGATCGGCAGGATCGCAAACGGCGCCCAGGCGTGGGCCAGTGTCAGCACCACCGCGAATTCATTGTAGAGAAGAAAGGTCAGCGGTTCGTTGATCAGCCCCATTGAGAGCAGAGCGGAATTCATCACCCCGTTGAACCCGAGGATCAGCTTCCAGCTGAACACCCGCAGCAGGTAGCTTGACCAAAACGGGATGGTGATCAGCAAGAGCCAGAGGGTTTTCTTGCGGGTGCGGTAGGCGATGAAATAGGCAATCGGATAGGCCAGCGCCACCGTCGCCATGGTCACCGCCCCGGCAATCAGGATCGAGCGCAGCAGCAGATGCCGCACCAGCGGATCGGTGGCGGCCTCGGCGTAATTGGCCCAGGTCAGCGTCTTGTCGATGTCGACATAGGACTGGGTCCAGAAGCTGTAGGCCACCAGAATGCCCAGCGGCGCAGCTACCAGCAGCCCCACATATAGCGACGCAGGGGCGCTGAGCGCCAGACCTTTGCCTGCTTCGGTTTTTAGAATTCCGGCCATTACTGGGTATCGCTTACCGTTTTTGTTTACGCGGGTGCCGCATCGAAAAATGGACAATCGTCCATAAAAGAGTGGCGGTCAGGGCATGCATCTGTCAACAGGTTTCTTAAGGAAATGGACAAGCGTCCATTTTGACTGGATATTCTGCGGGTGATATGCGACCAATGCTGGCATGGCGCTGCCTGCTGCAGGGTGCCGAATTGTGAATGCCGTCAATAACCAACAGAGTCATATGCCGGGAAAACGGGAACAGAACCGCGAGCAGAACCGCCAGGCCCTGATCGGGGCGGTGCTGGATTCGGTTGCGGAGAAAGGTATTTCGGAAACATCCGTCAGCGAGATCATCCAGCGGGCCGGCCTGTCACGCGGCATGATCCACCTGCATTTCGGCGGCAAGGACAACCTGGTTCAGGCGGCGGCGCATCATTCGTCAGAGGAGTATTACGACGGGCTGGAAGCGTTGTTGCAGACCGCAGGAGACAGCCCGCAGGAACGGGTCGAGATGATCGTGCGCGGCGACCTCAGCGCGCGGGTGCTGAACCGGCGCAATGTCAGCATCTGGTACGCCTTCCGCGGCGAGGCCAGGAACCGCAAGGCCGTGGCCGAGTATTCCGATACCCGCGACGGACGGCTGCGCGGCATGATCCACAACGCCTTTTCCCGGATCGTGCGCGAGGCCGGAACACCGGATGCCGCCGGTGCGGCCCGGGATGCAACCCATGGCACACTGGCACTGCTTGAGGGCATGTGGACCGACTTCCTGCTGCACCCTGACCGCTTCGACCGGGAAGAGGCATCGCGGATCATCTTCCGCTTCCTGGCGGCCATGTTTCCGGAGCATTTTTCGCTGAAGGGTGCCGTGCGCCCGTTGAAAGTATAGCCGCGCCGCACACCAGGGCAAGCCCAACGTCAGCGGCCTCGATCTCACCCTAGATGTAGCGGCTTCCGTAATGGCCTGAGTTTAGTCAAGCTCCCAATTTCGTCCATCCACCGGTTTCATGCTTCCGTTCGTGGTCGACGTGGGCCGCCACATGATACCTGTTAGAAAGACCCCGAGCGCCAATCTTGAGAGCGGGCTTCACTTTTGCGAGCCACGAGCCGCTACACGGCGTCTTCGGGATCCGCGTCCCGGTGGGGGACGTCGGTGAGCTGGCTTTTCAGCTCAACCGGATCTGGTTTTTCTTTCGTTGTACAATCATGTGGTTGCCGCAGGCGCGGCGACCGTAGAGCGGAACTCGGCACCATCCGACCACATTCGATGCAACACTGTTCCAAGCTTACGTGCAACGGCGACAATGGCGCGTTTTAAACCGCGCCGCCGAGCTACTGCCAGCCCCCAGCTTTTCAAATCCGACGGCGCCTGCACACGGGTCAGCAAGACCTGCGCCGCCTCAAAGAGCATGGCACGGACTCCTGCGTCGCCCGCCCGAGTGATCGAACCGGTTATGTCGGTCTCACCGGATTGGTGTTTTCGCGGTGTCAGTCCAAAGTGCGCCCCGACGCGCTTTGATGACCGGAACCGGGCAGGATCATCCACCGCCGCTTTGAAGGTGAGGGCCGTCAGCGCTCCGACACCGGGGGCTGTCATCATCAATCGGCAAGGGCCGTCAGCGCGGGCCAGGCTTCGAGCGCGGCGATCAAGATCCGAAACCTCCGTCTGGAGCGCCGAGCGAGCTTGTAAGATCGCCTGCGAGATCTCCTCAAGCATAGGGTTGCCTGCAACAAGCTCATTCACCCGCTCTAGAAAACGCCCCCTGCTGACTTTGCCCATTTTCAAACCAAAGCCGCGCAGAATACCTCTTAAGCCATGCTCGATTTCAATCAGCTTATTCAGCAGCAGCTTACGTCCTGAAAGCAAAGCTCGGATCTCCTGCGCCGAGATTGATTTGCAATGCACTGGCCGAAACCAACCAGTGCGCAAGAGTTGGGCAATCCCGTGTGCATCGCGCCGGTCGGTTTTGACTGGCATCGCCTGTAGCGCAGATTTGACTTGGCGGGTCTCCATCAAAACCGGCTTTTGTCCTGCTTCAGTCAACCCAGCGAACAACCATTGCGATAAAGGCCCCGCTTCCATGCCAATCAACACGATCTGTTGGCTCAATGAACAACAGAAATCGACTAACGCATCGGGTTCACTTGCAACCTTTGTCTCACGTATCACCTGGCCGGCGCGGTCGACCACGCAGACACTCGACAATTCCAGTGACACATCGACCCCGATATAGACTTCCATGATATCCTCCTGCTGACACGGAAGGTGGACAATCCACTTCCCTTCACGAGGAGCTTGTAACCAAACACGCGGCTTGAGCAGCCCATTACGGTATCTTGAGATCATAAATCGTCGGGCGCGAGATCATCGCCGTTTTCGGCTCAGATTATTTGAGCCAGTAAGCCGGGTCTGGCTTAAGACAGTTGCGCCGGGGCTCAGATCAGCCGCCCGCATATTCCGCCTGGATTGGGGGATTTCTTCCAACACGGCGCCTTCCTGATCGACGGCATGCCACAACCAGAATGACCTGCCCGCGATTTTCACGGCAACTTCGTCCAGGTTCCAGAATTCGCCAGGGCGAGCCTGCCAACAGCGTAAGGCCGGCGATCGGGTAGTCCCCCATTTTTAGTGGAACCCAGCCGTAGATGCGGCTATTTTCAGTTTCATTGCGGGTGTCATGCCGTTGATGCCCATGTTGGGTCGCTCGTTGTTGTAAGTCCAAAGCCATTCCGTTGCCTGGTTTTGCGCCTCCTCGACGGTTTCAAAGATGTATTTCCCCAGCCATGGCTGACGGATCATGCGTCTCCCGATCCAGCAAGGGGCATCAGCTTTGACTCTTCTGTGCGCTGCCCGGAGAGCCATCGGGAAAATGTGTTCATCGCCTGTGTTGCAGGGCGGTCTGAGGGCCAGGCAAGATAGTAGCGCCCGGCGGAAAAGGTGACGCAGAAGGGTTGTGCCAGCCGGCCTTGGGCAATGAATCTCTCGAACATGGCGACTGGCAGCAGCGCCGCGCCTGCTCCCGAGGCGGCAAGTTCCGCGAGCGCCACCGAGCTGTCAAAGACCGGGCCCGTGACCGGCGGACAGGGCGCGCCTGCAACTTCGAACCAACCCGGCCATTCGGCGCTGCGGTAGCTGCGCAGAAGCGTCACATGCCCGAGGTCCGATGGATGCTGCAGGCGCGCCGCCAGCCGCGGCGCGCAGAGCGGCGCCAACGGTGCCTCTATCAGCGGGATTGCGTCATGGCCGGTCCAGCCGCCGGTGCCGAAACGGATGGCCATGTCCAGTCCCTCGCGCAGGATTTCCACCCGGTTGTTGTTGGTCGAAATCCGCAGATCGATCTCCGGATGCGCCTGCCGGAAGGCATCGACCCGCGGCATCAGCCAGCCGAGCGCAAAGGTCGTGTTCACCCCAACCTTCAGAACCTCCACGTCGCGCTGCCCGCCAAGGCGGCCAAGAACCCTCGCCATCGCGTCGAACCCGTGTTCGAGCACCGGGAAAAGCCGTTGCCCCTCGTCGGTCGGCACCAGCCCCTGCGAAGTGCGCAGGAACAGGGTGACTCCCAGCAGATCTTCCAGCCGCGCGACCTGATGGCTGACCGCGGCCTGGGTCACCCGCAGTTCGACGGCGGCCTTGGTGAAACTGCCCTGGCGCATGGCAACCTCGAACACGCGCAGGGCGTTCAAAGGCAGGTCGGGGCGATCCATGGCAATACCTCAGCTAATGGCGGGCGATAAGATTTGTCGTTTGTAGCGCCGGATCAAGCTGAAATATACCAGACGCATGACATCACCTGATGTCGTCTTTGGCTCTTATCCCGAAAGGAACATCCCATGCGGTTCACCGCTTCCGTCCTGTCGCGCGCAGCGGCAGGGCTCGCTCTTGGCCTGTCTCTGGCCACCATGTCCGCAGCTGACACGCGCCTCGCGGCACTGGCCGAAACCGTGTCGCACGTTGAACAGAGGCTTGGCGGGCGCGTCGGTTTGTCGATCAAAGAGGTTGGCGGGCAGACGTCCTGGTCGCACCGGGAAGATGAACGTTTCCTGATGAACAGCACCGTGAAGGCGCCAATCTGCGGGGCCGTGCTCGCGCAGCGCGATGCGGGGGAACTGGCTCTTTCCGACGCGCTGCCGGTGCGTGAGGCGGATCTGCAGTCCTACGCGCCGGTTGCAAAAACACGGGTCGGCGAGGACATGACGATCGGCGCGCTGTGCTTTGCCGCTATCGACATGAGCGACAACACTGCAGCCAATATCCTGATCGACCGGCTTGGCGGGCCGCAGGCAGTTACGCAATTCTTCCGCAGCATTGGCGATCCGATCAGCCGTCTGGACCGGCGTGAGCCCGAACTGAACACTTTCGCCCCCGGCGATCCGCGCGACACAACGACCCCGGCGGCAATGGCTGCCACGCTGGAAAAGCTGCTGCTGGGCAATGCGCTGTCACCGGCATCGCGCGACCAACTGGCAGACTGGATGAGCCATGGCGGCGTGACGGGCAACTTGCTGCGCGCTGACGCGCCCGCGGACTGGCAAGTCCTCGACAAGTCCGGCAGCGGCAGCCACACCCGCAACATCATTGCAATGGTCACGCCCGATAAAGGGGCGCCGTGGATCATCACCATCTTTCTGTCGGACGCAGATGCGGATTTCGGCACGCGCAACGCGGCCCTGCAGGAACTTGGCGGTGCAGCCATGGCGGTGATCCGGGACTGAAGGGGTTCGGGCCGGGGCGCGGAAATTCGGGACCGAAGAAATCTTGCGGCGCAGCGGAGTGCAGCATGAAACTGTGCCGGTTTAATGCCGGCACTCTGCCTGACAGCCGGCCGGCTTGGACCGCGGCGGTACAGCGAAAATCAATGCCGGATCTGGCGGCAGGGATGGATTTGCAAATGCCGCTCAACGATGCGCAGCTCTGGAACCTCGGTGATGGTTCATTCACTTTCCGGATTCAGGCGGGACATCCGCCGGTTTGTCTGAGGGATCTTATCGAAACACAGCCGGTTCCAGAACTGGCGTCTGTTATAGAGCTCTTTGTTCAGAATGCCGGTGCCTCTCCGGCGGTTGCCATGGATGGTGAAATCCCCCAATGGCGGCCGGACGGGCCCGGCACGCCTTCCTTATTGAGCACCTCTGCGATCTTCTTTGGGGACAGGGCCAGTGTTCAGTTTTCCGATGCTCTGTACGAACTTGGTGTTACACCCGTCCACCGCCGGAAAGCGCGGTGGAAATTCGCGGGAGAGGAGAACCCGACATCCTGAGAGATTTCTTCGATGCTCTTGCTCCCGGCCTGCAGGTCATGAATGGCTATGTCCCGGCGCAGCCCGTCCTTGATCGCCTGAAAGGAGGTGTTTTCCGCATCCAGCCGCCGCATCAAGGTTCTAGGTGTGACGTTCAATGCGCGGGCGGCATCTGCCAAGTGGCCGCCCTCCCAGCTTGTTTGATAAAGGAACTCCCGGACTCTCAGAGACTGCTTATGTTCCCTATACCCTGTGAACATCCAGTCGCGGGGGGCCCGGCTTAGAAACTCCTTCAGCTCCGCAGGGCTGCGTCTTTTTGTTGGCCCCAGTTTCGCGACCTCAAACGTAATTGCCGAACACGGTGCCATGAAGCTGATCTGCGCCGGAAATATCACCGCGTAATCGTCTGAAAACCCAGGGCGCTCAAAGGCAAACTGAACCGCCTGGACAGGCACTTCATATCCTGCAAGCCAGGACAGCAGCCCATGCGCCAGTTTCAGGATCAGCATATGGCCGAACTGCTGACAGGGCTGCGCACCGCGCGGCACAAGCCGCAGACTGACGCTGCCGTTTCCGGACGCGAGTTCAATCTGGTAATCGTCCAGCAGCAGGTTCCAGAACGTAGAGAACCGGTGCAAGGCTGAGGGAAGAGAGCTGGCTTCGCGGACCGTCGTCAGCAGGTGCTGCAGTGCTCTGGCCCGGATCGGCCGGCTCCAAAGGCCCATCATTTCATCATTGGTTTCGATGGCAGCGATTTGGTAAAGCCGGACAATCTGATCCAAAGTGATGCGGTGGGCAATCCGACCCTGGACTGCATGCATCCCCGCGCGCTGCAGAAAGGAGGCCAATTGGGCATCCGTGCAACAGTGCCGCAAGGCCATAATCCAATGCCCGGCAAACTGCGACGAAACCGTGGCCAGGCTTGAAGGATCCGAAGCTGTCATTTTCTTAGGCTCCAGCGCCGATTGTCATTTTTGGAAAGCATACCGCCTTTTTCAAACGTGAATCTGGTCAACTTCTACACGCATCTGGCATCAGGTAACAGTACGCGCCCACGGCGGAAAGCAACAGCCGCGGGAGCGTTTCTGCGTGCCCTCAGGCGAAATTGCCGACGATTGCGGCGTGACCTGCTGCCGGGCATTTTCAGGGCCTAGGCCGGTTCGGCTGCCCCGATTCTGTTCCAAAGTTCACTGGCCACGACGCCGGGCGGGCGGTCTCTGCGTCTCATCTTGAAAATCATCGTTTGGCGTACAGGGAATCGTTCCAGGTTGAGGGGAAGCAATGCACCAGACAGCCGCTCCTCCTCGGTCATATGGTCCGGCAGGCCGCCCCAGCCGAGACCGGCGAGGATCACCTTTTTCTTGGCAGCTAGATCGGAAACGGTCCACTTCAGCCCGCCCGGCAGAAGGTCGCGGCTTTGTTCATGCGCGGCGCCGCCTGTGCCCGCCGCGACCACCTGCACGTAGCTTTGCATTTCGGATGCTGAAAATGCACGGGAGCCGACGGGCAGGTTCAGCCCGGGGCTGGCCACTGGCCGGATTGTCACCTCCGTGACCGGCACAGCTTCCACATCATCCAGCGGCACCCCTTCCAGCGAAGCAAGCGCGATGTCTGCCTTGCCCTCCATCAGCCGGGCGATCGGGCCGCCCATCATTTCCATCCGCAGCCGGAGATGGGTGGCCGGGTGATGCCGTCCGGTTTCGGCAAGCGCCGGCAGCAATGGGTCCAGATTCATTGTGGCGCTGACGGCAATGTTCAGCTCTGGCTCTTCGCGGGCGCGCAGCCGGGCGGCGGTGGTTTTCAAGCCTTGCATCTGCCGCAGCACACGGGAGGCCTCGCGGTAGAAGATTTCACCTGCCGGGGTAAGCGCCGGCCGGTAGGCCGCGCGGCTGAACAGCTCCAGCTCCAGCTCCTCTTCCAGCAGGCGGATTGTGTGGCTGATGGCGGACTGCGATTTGTTCAGACGCTCCGCCGCGCCGCGGAAGGTGCCGGTTGAGACAATCGCCTCAAGGGCAATGAGCTGATCGTGTTTCATGGGACCATTACATGATTATTTTTTTGGATCATATTCATGAGTACTCAATATTATCAATCAATCATATCAGCGGGTAGTCAGAGGACATCACCAAACACAGGAGACTGTCATGAAACTCTACTACAAACCCGGCGCCTGTCCGCTGGCCAGCCATATCGCCCTGCATGAAACCGGCCGTCCATTTGAAATCGAAGCTGTCGATACCGCGGCAGGCCGGACCGAAAGCGGCGCAGACTACCGCGCGATCAACCCCAAGGGTTATGTGCCGGCCCTGGGCCTGGACGACGGCAGCGTTCTCACCGAAGGGGCGGCGGTTCTGCAGTATATCGCGGACAGCAACCCGGAAGCGGATTTGGCGCCGGCAGCCGGTACCTTGGCCCGTGCCCGGATGCAGGAACAGCTCAACTGGATCGGAACCGAGCTGCACAAAGCCTTTAACCCGCTGTTCCGCGACGGCATATCCGAGGGCGGCAAAGACGATGCGCGCACCGCTGTAGCGGGCAAGTTCGATTTCATCGAGACGCAGCTGGAGGATGGCCGCGAGTGGCTGGTAGAGGACCGGTTCTCGGTCGCGGATGCCTATCTGTTCGCGGTCTCGAACTGGGCGAACTTCACCGGCATCGACCTGGCCCGCTGGCCCCGGCTGGCGGCGTTCGTGAGCCGCAGTGCCGCCCGCCCGTCCGCTCAGGCTGCAATGCGCGCAGAAGGGCTGATCCAATGACACCAGCCGATCACAAAGTGGTCGGCGCACTGATGGAGGCCTATTTCGAGGGCCTCCATCACGCTGACAGCGCCATGCTGCGCGAAGTTTTCCATCCGCATCTCGCCTACATCTGCGCCACCGAGGGCGATGAGCTTTACTTAGATCTTGAAACCTACATGGCCCGCGTCGACGGGCGCGAGCCGCCGGCCAAACGCGGGGACCCGCGCGAGGAGGAGATCCTCGAGATTGCCTTTGCCAGCGACCGGCTGGCCCGGGTCAGCGCCCGGATGACCATGATGGGCCGGGATTTCCATGACCTGCTTACCCTTGTCCGCCACGGCGCTGAATGGCGCATTGTAGCAAAAGTGTTCTCATATGTACCGCGAAAGGGCTGACAGATGCCTTATGTGAGTATCAAAGTCACCCGTGAAGGCGGCCCTGACGGCACCGGCCCGAGTGCGGACCAAAAGGCGCAGCTGATCACCGGAGTTACGGACCTGCTGCAGGAGGTTCTGGGTAAGAACCCGGCGACAACCTTTGTGGTAATCAACGAAGTCCCGCTGGAGGATTGGGGCGTTGGCGGCCTGCCGGTGCAGGAGTACCGGAAACAGGCGCAATGAAGACGCGGCTGACAGAGGCGCTGGGGATCACCTGTCCGGTTATTCAGGCGCCAATGGCCTTTGCCGCGGGCGGCGCGCTGGCCAGTGCCGTCTCCAATGCGGGCGGGCTGGGTATGATCGGCGGCGCTTACGGCGATGCCGCCTGGATCGACCAGCAGTTCGGCCTTGCGGCGGACGCCCGCGTCGGCTGCGGGCTGATCACCTGGAAACTTGCGGAACAGCCGCAGCTGCTGGACCGGGTGCTGGCGCGCGATCCGGCGGCGCTGTTCTTGTCCTTTGGCGACCCTGCACCATTCGCGCCTGCGATCAAGGAAGCGGGTGTGGCGCTGATCTGCCAGGTGCAGACCCTGCGCGATGCCCGGCAAGCGCTGGACTGCGGCGCAGACATTATTGTCGCCCAGGGTGCGGACGCTGGCGGCCATGGCGAAGCCCGCGGCACCTTTGCCTTGGTGCCCGAGATCGCTGACGAGATCGCACGCCGGAACAGCAAAGCGCTGCTTTGTGCCGCAGGCGGTATCACGGATGGGCGCGGCCTTGCGGCAGCGCTGATGCTGGGGGCGGATGGGGCGGTGATCGGCACGCGGTTCTGGGCCTCGCACGAGGCGCTGGTGCACCCGCGCATTCTGGACCGCGCGCTGGCGGCAACGGGAGATGACACGATCCGCACCCGGGTGGTGGATGTGGTCCGCGGTTATGACTGGCCCGGCCGTTACAATGGCCGCGTTTTGCGCAACCGGTTCATTCAGAAATGGCACGGTTCCGAGGAGGCTTTGAAACTGGAAGCGGGCGCAGAGGCCGCAAAATGGTCGGCAGCCCAGGAGGCCGGCGATCCGGATGTTGCCACCGCTTTTGCCGGTGAAGGCATCGGCTTGATCGATAAAGTGCAGGCCGCCAGCGATATTCTGGCCTGCATCACGGCGCAGGCGCAGCAGTGTCTGGCAGGGCAAAGCCAGTCCGGACTACAGTAGCTTATTGTACCGGAACAGGCGGAGACCCGCCCGCCTGTTCCCTTTCCAGCTGATATCAGAGGGTATGGTCCAGAACGAATTTGCCCGTGTGCCCAGGCGTCCCCAGCCTGCGGTGCGCCTCTGCGATCTGATCAAGCGGCAGAATATCCTCGATCTCCGGCATCAAAACACCCTCGGCCAGCCAGCCCGCCAATGGCAGCAGAACCTCCTGATTGGCGGGGTTTTGAACCGTCACCGGGGTGATCCCCCGCGCTTCCGCGAAAACCCCGCCTGGCTTCCACCACTCCGGGACAATCGTTGCATAGGCGCCGCCATCTTTCACGGCAGCAAATGCCTGCTGCGCGTGTTTGCGCCCGCGCACGTCAATGGCGCCGTCCACCTGCCGCGCGTCCGGGGCGGCGAGTTCGAACCCCAGCAGAGGGGCGATTGCTGCCGCCATTGCGCCAACCGCCCCCATTGGATTGTTGATCAGGACACGCGCGCCCGGCGGCAAAGCCAGGGCCTGAAGAGCCGCCAGCGCTGTGCTGCCGATCAGCGGCACTGCGGCGGCAGTAGTGAAGGGAACCGCATCGGCAATTTTCACAACCTGACTGGCTGGCAAGGCGGCAAATTCCGCATGGGTACCGACCATTGACCCAGGCTGCGGCGACATTGCCATCACCCGGTCGCCGGGGGCAAACCCCTCTGTTTCCGGGCCAAGCGCCTCGACTGTCCCCGCTGCATCCCAGCCCAGGATCATCGGGAAAAGGGCGGGATCATCGGGCAGGATGGTCCCGGACCGCACCCCCGCATCCACCGGGTTCACGCTGGACGCATGGATGCGGAGCAGCACCTCTCCCGGTTTGGGTTCGGGACGCGGCAGGTCTGCCATCCGGAACACATCCGCGTCGCCAAAGGATTCTATGATTGCAGCTTTCATCCGTGCCTCCTTTATTTTGTAGTGATCGTTAAATAATGGGTAGCTTGCCGGGTCAAGCATTTTGTGTAATGATCGATAAGTAATTCGGAGGCGACCTTGGGGCGGCAAAGATCTTTTGACACCGGCCATGCGATTGAACAGGCGATGCTTCTGTTTTGGGAGCGCGGATATGAAGCCGCATCCATGGCTGATCTCAGCGCGGCCATGGGGGTGAACCCCCCAAGCATCTACGCGGCCTTTGGCAACAAACAGGCGTTGTTTGAACGTTGTGCCAGCCATTACGCGCAGAACATTGCGGCCTATGCCCCCCGCGCACTGGACGAGGAAACAACGGCTGCCAAAGCCCTGCACCGCTATGTGTATGAGGCCATCGAGGCGTTTTCCTTTAAGGAGAGACCCAAAGGCTGCTTGCTGGTCAGTGCCGCAACCAATTGCGGCACCGCCAGCAGCGGTGCGCAGAAACTGCTCGCCGGATACAGGCAGGCCAGCGAGGCAATGGTCGCCGCCCGGATCCGGCGTGGTATCGAAGACGGAGACATGCCCGCAGCAAGTGATCCGGATCTGTTGGCGAAGTACATTGCAGTTCTGATTCAGGGGCTTGCGGCGCAAGCCCGCGATGGTGCCACAGCGGATGCTTTGCACAGCGTGGCTGAACTGGCGCTGGGCCAAGTTGCGGTTTTGCCTTAGAAAACAAGGATGCCCCTCAGCTGGCCCTATCTTGAAAACCGCTGGGACAAGCTTAGCTGCTGCCGCATCCGAAAGATATTCATAGGTTCCAAAAACGTGTCTGCAGACCTGTTTTAAGGCCCGGATCTGTTCCTAAGCACATGTTTGCTGTCTGTAAGTTACTTGCATCACCTGGAAGACACCAAGTCCCCAAGCTGCCTCTGTCAGTCGAAGGGATGCGCCTTGGCCGCTGGCGGGCAGGCTGGCGGCCAAGGTTGCGGCAAGCGAAAATGCTGCCGGGCCTTTGGTTGAAACGGGGCATTGGAATCCTTCCCGCAAATCACCTTGCCGCTGCGTTTACAGCCAAATCCACCGCTGTCCTGGCCAGGGTTACGGGCAATCATCACCTACACACGCAGTTTAACTAACTTCGACGCAAGTAGTTATGGGCCCGTTAACTCAGTCTTTCCAAGCGTCCCGCGCCAATTGCGGCGAAAATTGGACGCAACCGCCTTGATTGCCTGAATGGCGCCGCGATCTTTCCGCATTCTGCTTTCAGCGTTGGGGTTCATCCGCCCCGCTCCGGCCAAAGCCCAGGCTGCCACAAGGAATTGACGCTGTGCCTCACGACACATCTTCTGCTGACCCGGCTCTCGCCTGTGAATTGCCCTGCGGCTTCAAGCTGCTGCAAGGTCAGTACCAGATCGAGCAGCCGCTGCTCAGCGGTGGCTTTGGGATCACCTATCTGGCCCGCGACAGTCTGGAACGCCGCGTTGTCATCAAAGAGTGCTTTCCGGCAGGCATTTGCCGCCGCAGTGGCACGGACGTCGAACCCAACACGGAAGAGCACGCCAAATCCTGCCGTAATGTCTTGCGCAATTTTCTGCGCGAGGCGCAACTGCTGGCCCGCGCCCGGCATTCCGGCATCGTCGGCGTGCATCAGGTGTTCAAGGAAAATCAAACCGCCTATATCGCGATGGAATTCGTCGACGGTCTGGACTTGCTGACCGTGCGTGAGGACCAGCCTGAACGGCTGACCGGGCCGCTTCTGCGGCACATTCTCTGCCAGGCGCTGGAAGCGCTCGATTGCCTGCACGGGCAAGGTATATTGCACCGCGATATCTCGCCGGACAACTTCATCCTTGGCAAGGATGGAAGCCTCACGCTGATCGATTTCGGGGCCGCCTGCGGCAGTCTTCCCAATGACGATACCGCGCTGCCGGTGCTGCTGGCGGTCAAGGATGGATACTCCGCGCATGAGCTGTACAAGCCCGAGCTGCCTCAGCGTCCGGCCTGTGACCTCTATGCGCTGGGCGCCACGCTGTATTACCTGATTACCGGCGACGTGCCCGCAAGCAGCCAGCAGCGGCTGAGCGCAGTGATGGCAGGTGACCCGGACCCGTGCAATCCGCTGCTGGGCAGACCGTGGAATGCGGATGCTGCGGTGCTGGCAACTGTGGATATGGCGATGTCCGTACTTCCGGCTGAACGGTTCCAATCGGCGCATGACTGGGCGGGCGCGCTGGCCGAAAACGATTGCGAAACACAGAACGCTGCGGAAATAGACACTCAACTGCCCGGCACGGTTGCGCCAGCGCCTGAAGACAATGCCAACCTGGATGCTGTCATCGCCGAGCTGGTCGCGACGGCCAATGGCGGCCTGACACCTGGGCAACCGCGTTCGGTCAGGCAAAAGCTGACCCAGCCTGCCAGCAAACCCTCCAAGCCGCTTCGCCAGCTGGTGAATATCTTCGGTGAGCCGGTCAGCGACGTGGAAGCCTGGCTGAAGGAACAGGACGCTATCCCCCGGCGGAAGAAAAACGCACCCGCCGTGGAACGGCTGCCCGCCGCCGTATCTGCCGCGGACCTCCCGGCAGATCCGGTTCTGGAACTGCGCCGGGAAAAGCCCGGTTTCGCGGGCCGGCTGCGTAAGATCTTCGGGCGCCAGCGCAGCAACCCGGAAACGGTTAAGAACTGAAGGGAATGAGTATGAAATTCATCAAGGATATCATTGGCGAAAAGCGAGAGAGGGTCCGCCTGGACGGTCATGCGGCGCCAGAAGCAGACCCGGCCCAGGCGCCTGTGCAGGATGCGGTTGCGCCTGACGTCGCCAATACCGGGGCTGCCCGTCCGCCTCTCAGCCTTGACCGCGGTTTCCTGCTGGATACGGCGCCGGAAACTGCTCAGGCGGCATCCCGGGCAGAGACTGCTGCTCCGCTGGCCGGCAAGCCGGCGGAGGACGGCTGGACTTATGACGCAGGGCCTGAAGACGCGCTGGCAGAAGGCGAAGGCTTGCCAGGCTTTGCTGAAGAGCAGCCGCAGGACCCGGCCATCGCGGCCTTTTTCGCCCGCGAGCAAGAAACCGCGGCAGTGCCAGCGGCCGCTGCTGACCCTAGGGATACCGGAACCCTTGCCAGCCTCGCAGGCGCCGCATCAGATGATCCCTTCGCACCTGGCGCCGAAGCGCCTGCGCGCGCTGGCAGGGAGGATAGTTTCCGCAGCCCGGAACTGGCTGAACCAGCAGTCGAAAGCAGCGATTCCTACAGGGTCTTCAAGCGAACCCAGGCCGGCGTGCAGCAGCAAAGCAGCCCGCCAGATGTTGAGGAGACTCCTTCTGCAGCCTTTGCCCCAGCAAATCAGCCTCAGCAACAGCAAGAAACCAGCCCGCGCGCCGTCGAAGCACAGCCTGCCAGTATCCTGGCCGGTCCCACCCAGCCGGCTGCTCCTGCTCCGCAGGCAGCTGCTGTTTCCGCCCCGCAACCGGCGCCCGCAGCTTCGCAACCCGTGGTTTCCATGGACAGCCCGGCAGACGCGTCAATTGATGTGCCGGCACCGTCGATGGGGCGCGGCGCCAGCCGGGCGGGACGGGTCAAGACCCGCCTGCTGGGTTTCAGCCCCGCTCAAGCCGAAGACAGCGATCCCTTTGCCCGCAGCCAGAAAGACACTGCGCCCGGTTACACCCGTTTCCCCGTCGGCTGGCTTGCCATCGTGCAGGGGCCGGGCCGTGGTGCTGCCTTTACTTTGTTCAGCGGCGTCACTGTGATCGGCCGCGGCGCCGACCAGACTGTTAGGCTGGACTTCGGTGACAACAGCATCTCGCGCGACAACCACGCTGCCATCGCCTATGACCCGGAACAAAAGGCTTTCTATGTCGGTCATGGCGGAAAGGCGAACCTGGTGCGCCGCAACAACCGCCCTGTGCTCAGCACCGAAACCCTGTCGGCAGGCGATGTGATCCGCATTGGCGAGACCACCCTGCGCTTTGTGCCGCTGTGCGGCGCCGATTTCGGCTGGGACCAGCCGCAACCCAGCGATACCGACCATGCTGTGCACCGCTGAGTTCGAATATGATGCCGCGACGGCCATCAGCAAGGGCCGCCGCGAGCGCCAGGAGGACGCGCTTGCCGCCGATTTCCTGGCCGGCACCGGCACCGGTTTTGCGGTGCTGGCCGATGGCATGGGCGGCCATGCCGCCGGAGATGTCGCCAGTAAAATTGTGGTCACAGAAGTGTTCAGCGAGCTGAAGCTGCGCACGGACGACCCGGGTGCGCTGGAACAGTCGATCGGCGCAGTGCTGCAGCAGGCTGCCAGCGGCGCCAATGCCTGCCTTGGCGAATACGCCAGCCATCAGCCTCAGGCCCGCGGAATGGGCGCGACGCTGCTGGCTCCGGTGCTGTTCAGCGACCGGCTTTACTGGATCTCGGTCGGTGACTCGCCGCTCTACCTGTTCCGTGACGGCGCGCTGATCCGGCTCAACGCCGATCATTCGATGGCAGCAGAGATCGACAGGCTGGCCGCCCAGGGCCGCATGGACCCGGCTGAGGCCGCCAGCCATCCGGACCGGCATTGCGTGACTTCGGTGCTGACCGGGGCGGACATCCCCCGCATCGACTGCCGCAGCACACCCGTCAGGCTGCAGCATGGCGATATCGTGCTGGCCGCCAGCGACGGGCTGCAATTCCTGGAGGAGGAAGAGATCGCCGCCGTCCTCGCTGCAGAATGCGGCAGTTCCAGCGCCCGTATCGGCGCAGCGCTGATGCGGCAGCTGGAGGTGCTGAATGCCGCCGAACAGGACAATGCCGCGTTCTGCGTGATCAAACCCATTGATCCGCAGGCCGCTCTTCCTGCCCAGGCACAGCCATCAGCGCTGCCGATGGACGCGCCGGTTCTGGACCCGCCGCCGGCTGAACAGCCGCCCGCGCCGCCGCGTCAGCGCAGCGGCCGCCGGGTGATCACCCTCCTGGCTTCGGCGACGTGGGATTCTGCACCCGCCGCCCGCCGCAACAAAACGGATGCATCGGCTTGAGCCTTCTTCAGACAGATATCAGCCCGCTGGCAGGCCGGCTGGAGCACACGCTCAGCACAGGGCAGCTGCCGGCAGAGTTTTCAGGCTGGGGCAGCCAGCTGCTGCGCCGGTTGCGCCAGCCGGTGCAGATCATCGTCACCGGCGTCACCGGTTCCGGCAAGTCGGCGCTGATAGATATGATGCTGGGGCGGGTGGTCATTGGCCGCAACGCGGGCAGCGTCGTCATTGACATTTGCCACGGCGATCAGGAATGCGCGGTTTTTGAAACCGCCAAGGGCGAGCGCCTGCAACAGGCGGGTGTTCTGGCAGACCTTGACATGCCGGCGGGCACCCTGAGGATCCGCCAGTTTCTGCCAGATTTGCGGCTGCGCACCCACAGTTATACGGAACTGCCGCTTGCAGGCCCGCAGGCCCGCCAGCAGAACCTGCTGCAGCAGGCCTCTGGCGCGGCGGATATTATCCTGTGGTGCAGCCAGGCGTTTCCGGACACGGAGCAGGCCCTGTGGGCCGACGTTCCTGACAGCACCAAGGATCACAGCTTCCTGGTGCTGACAATGGCCGACCGGCAGATCATGCGGGGAACCTTGGATGGGTTGATCAAGACGGTGGAACCAGTTGCCGCTGAGGAGTTTTTGGGCGTCTATCCTGTCGCCGCGATCCAGGGGCTGACGGCCCAGGCAGAACCCGCACCGGCACATGATCTTTGGCGCTCCAGCGGCGGCAAACAATTGGCGGACGGCGTGATGCGGCAGGTTGAAACGGGCCGTGCCTCGGATGTGGATCAAGCCGAATTGCTGATCCGCCAGTTTGGCGGTGAAACAGCTGACCCTGCCGGCCGGCAGTCTGCAGTTACTGCTGCGGCCCCGCCGCTGACCGCTGCTGCCGGCCTCAGCAGCGCATTGGACCAGATGCAAGCCCGGGCCGAGGAAATGCTGACAGAGGCCGAAGCCGCAGGCGGCCCCCAGGCCGGTCCGGTACTGGCGCAATGCATGGAGATGATCCGCGGCTTGTCGCAGACATTGGAAGCGATGCCAGGCAGCACAGCAGTGGAGGCCGCCCGCGAAGCAGCCCAGGACGGAGAGGAAATGCTGATGCTCTGCCAACTGGAGCAGGATGAAGACGCGGCCATCGATGCGGTGACGCTGCTGATACAGCTGAAAAAGGAGCTGACCGAAGACATCCCGGGGTGATGACCAACCGCAATTCCCTTGCCGCCGCCGCCTCGCGGTCCGGCAGGGCTGACACACACGCCAAAGCAAGACACAGCAAGGTTCAGCCATGAACATGGAAACTCAGATCGAGAGTGCCACCGACATCCACGCCTCCGCGCGTCCGACCAATCTGAATGCGGGGCTGGAACCGCTCTTGGACTTTGCCCGCAAATCGCAGCGGCTTGAAACCGCTCTGTCTGCTCTGTCCGCAGTTTCGGGGATGCGCGTCCAGCGCAGCCTGTCGCGACTGCAGTCGGAACTCAGCAGTTTTGAACCCAGTGTCACGCTGCTGGGACAGGTGAAGTCGGGCAAGACATCCCTGGTCAATGCGATGGCGGGCTGGGCTGACCTGCTGCCGTCGGATGTGAACCCCTGGACCTCGGTCGTCACCTCCTTGCACCTGACACCGGGGGATGCCCGGATTGAGAACAAGGCCTGTTTCCAGTTCATGACCGAGGCGGAATGGGACCGGCTGCTGACCAAGGGCGGGCGCATCGGTGAAATGGCGGGCCGTGCCGGCGCCAGCAGCGAACTGCAAAAAATCCGTACCCAGATCGAAGAGATGCGGGAACGCTCGCGCCAGCGGTTGGGCCGTAAATTCGAACTGCTGATGGGGCAGAAACATGAATACGGCTATTTCGACAAGAACCTGATCGAACGCTACATTTGCCTGGGCGATGACTTTGACGAGGAGGAGGGCGGCGTCGGCGAACAGGGGCGCTTTGCCGATATCACCCGCGCGGCCGATCTGTACCTGAATTGCCAAAGCGTGCCCCACCGCCTGTGCCTGCGCGACACGCCCGGCGTCAACGACACCTTCATGATGCGCGAGCAGATCACCATCCAGGCAATCCGTGACAGCCGCCTTTGCGTGGTGGTGCTGTCTGCCGGCCAGGCGCTGACCTCGGTCGACATGGGGCTGATCCGGATGCTCTCCAACCTCAAATCGCGTGAGGTGGTGATCTTCGTCAACCGCATCGACGAACTCGCCGCCCCCGCCATCCAGATCCCCGAGATCGAGGCCAGCGTCCGCCAGACACTGGACAGTCATCACGGGCCCGAGGACGCAACCGTCCTCTTTGGCAGTGCCTATTGGGCCAACAAGGTGCTGACCGGAGGGTTGGAGGACATGGATAAGGCAAGTTCCGCCGCGCTGCTCAATTGGGCCGAAGCCTCGGTCAACAGTTCCCATGCGGATCTGTCGGCCCAGAACATGGTTTGGGAGCTGTCCGGGCTGCCTGCACTGAACCGGGTGGTGGCTGATCGGATCGTGACCGACCTCGGCGCACCGCTGCTGGCCCGCGTTGCCGGGTCTGCCGTGACCGCTGCCACCGGCCAGCAGGCGGCAGATGCGGTCAGGGTGCAGGGCGAGGGCGGCGCGCAGGCCGGTCTCCACGACACCCGCGCCGCGTTTGAGAATATCTGCAAATCCCATCTGGACGCACTGGAGGCCGAGACCGCGCAAATCCTCGACGCCTTCCGCGACCGCGCCGACCGGGCCCATGCCACCTTTACCGACCGCGCCACCCACGCGCTGATCGAGCACCTGGAGAAATGGGGCGAGGACTGCCACTGGGAATATGATCCCGCCGGGCTGCGGATGCTGTTGCGCTCGGCCTATTCGGTGATGACCAGCCGCCTGCAGGCTGCCGCCCAGGCCCGCTACAAGGCCGCGGTGCAGGACGTCGCGGAGCTGCTGTATGACGGTTTCGGCGCAGCGGTCGAGGGTATTCAGCTGTCAATTCCCGAGGTGCCCCCGGCCAGCTCTCCGATTGCGCTGGGGCAGGCCATAGCATTGGATTTCAATGACAGCTGGTGGGCTGCCTGGTGGCGCCGCACCCGCGGTTATCAGGCTTTTGCCAAACGTTTCCGCAGTCTGATCGCGGGCGAGACCGAAGATTTCATGACCCAGCTTAAATTCGTGCAGACAGCAGATGCGGGCACCGCTGTCCTTGCCAGGCTGCAGGGCTTTTTCGACGACCAGCGCGACATCCTGATGGAAATCGCAGACCACAGCCGCTGCGGCGATGATATTCAGGGGCTGATTGCCGATGACAGCCGCCGGACACAGGCCAACGACGCCTTGCAAACGCTCAGGAGCTTCACCGAATGACACAGGAATCCGCCATGCACACTCCCGTCTTCCCGGCTGCTGTACCACAGCGCAAGCCGCGCCTGGCACTGATGGGCGAGTTCAGCGCCGGCAAAAGCACTCTCACCAACCTGCTTGTGGGGCGACAGCCGCTGCCGACCCGCGTGACCGCCACCCGGTTGCCGCCGGTCTGGATATCGCACGGGCCTGAGGCGGCCAGCATCACCGCCACCGACGGCAGCAAAACACCGCTGCGGCCCGAGGACCTTGCCAATGTGCCGATGGACACCACGGCGCTGATCCGCCTGACCCTCCCGGCAGAGGCGCTGGAGCTGTGCGATCTCATTGATATGCCGGGCATTTCGGATCCCAACATGCCGTCCAGTGTCTGGCAAAACCTGCTGCCCGAAGTTGACGGTGTGATCTGGTGCACCCATGCCACCCAGGCCTGGCGTCAGTCCGAAGCCGCCGTATGGGAGGAGATTTCACACCGGTTTGAAGGCCCGAGTACATTGCTGATCACGCATTTCGACAAGCTGCGGAACAGCCGTGATCAGGACCGTGTGGTCCGGCGTGTCAGGAAGGAAACCGGCGTTGCCTTCGGCGCAATCTTTCCGCTGTCGCTAAGTCAGGCGCTGGCCGCGGGTGAGGACATGGAAGTTTGGAAGACCAGCGGCGCTGACAGTTTCATTGAGTATCTGGTGGATATGCTTGTGACTTGGGCGCAGCCAAACCGCGTTGCGCCTGCACAATCCAATCCTGCGGCTTCTGCACAAAATCCGCAAACGGAGCAGCCTTTAGGGGCTGACGTGCTGGACTTTGGCGGCAGGCGCGAGAGCGGTGAACAGCCGCAATTGCAAGAAAGCCCTGCCTGCGCGGATGCCGACGGCCGTGTGACACCGCGCCGGGTCACCCCGGTCAAGCGCAGCAAGCGGCCTGCCCGGTCCCGGCCCGAAACCCATCCAACTGGTGAGTAACGCATGATATCCAAACGTCCCGAAGCAGAATGCACAGCGGCCCTTGCCGGTAACAGGGGTATCCTGTGACGCTTTCCCTGCAGCTTGATGCGCTGCGTCAGACCGCCAAGGGCTGCCGTTTGGCCGCCTTTGGTGATCTCGGCGCCAGCATTGTTCTGCGCAGCAGCAGTGCCGCCAGCCATCCGCAGGAGTATCTTGACGGCCTCTGCCAGCAGGCCCGGCTGGGGTTCTTGCTGCTTGATGCCGCTGTGGCAGCCGGAGATCCGCAATCCGCAGCGGCAGCCGATGATGTCCTGATTCTGACCCCGGGCGAAGCACGTGTTTTCATCCGCGCCGCAGATGGATCGGGTGACGCGGTGCTGTGTGTCTGCTCAGATGCGGCAAGCGCCGGGCGGCTTGCTGCCCCGGCGCGGAGCCTGCTGGCAGCAATGGCCGGGGGGGCATGATGGCAGACGCGGCTGCTCATCTCTTGCCGCAGCCGGCCGGGGCAGGTGGCGCGCTGCAGCAGGCGTTGAACCGGCTGGCTGAAACACCAGCCGCAATCCGTGCACGCGTGCAGCAGGCTGCTGCCGGGCAGGAACCGCTCGCCGTTGCTGTGCTGCGCGAAATCAGCGAAACCGTATTGCCCCGGGAACTGACCATTTGTGTCGGCCAGCAGTCTGCCGCTGTGCTCACCATTGCGCAACGCAGGCTGACGGGGCTGACCCTGTGCCGCTCCGCAGATCCCGCGGACGGGGCAGAGGATCCGGATGCAGCCGCCCGGATCTTTGCCGCGCGGCTGCGCACTCTGGACGCCGTTGCCAATGGCGCAGGCTTCACAATCAAACGCCGTCCTTGCAAGGCCACCGAAGGCGCGGGCAGCTGTACCGCCAAGATGCTGAGCGACGCTATGGGCGCAACCGGGAACAGCAGCCCGCTGGACCGGTTCCACGCTCGTGCTACCCCTCAGGCAGAGGCTTGGATGTCATGCGGGCGGGGTGGAAATCTGTCCGGCAGCGGCGGGCCGGAGGAACTGCTTTGCCAGTTGGACGCAGTCCGCACCGTCCTCGCGGCCCAGGGCGCCTTTCCGTCCGCGGCCCGAATGCCTGCGCCCAAGCTGGAATGCCTGCTGCTGCCGGTCTCACCTCAGAGATGCATCATCGTGGTTTCGGTTTGCGGCGAACAGCTGCTTTTGACCCTGCGTGCCGACGCGGCAGATGCGGTGCTGCGTATGTGGACGGAAATTTTTCCCGGCTCTTGATCTGTGCTTGCGGAAATCCGCCCGGATCAAACAATGCCCAAGCCCTGTTCCGTTCTTGACCGGGCCGGATGCAAGCTTTTCCTCCAGAACAGGACGATGACCCCTGTAACGGATATTTGCGCGGCAGCAAAAAGGGCCATTGCGGCCAGCAGTCCAAAGGTGTCGGCCAGTGCTCCGCTGGCAATGACCGGCAGCGAAAACCCGCAGTAGGCATAGACAAACAGGCCCGCCGTTGCCCGCGCCCTGTCGTCAGGTGCGCGCAGTGACACCTCCGCCAGGGAGGCAAGATAGGTAAAGCCATAGCTTGCCGCGCTGGTGATGCAGGTTCCGGCAAGGACCAGCACCAGTGATGTCAGCCAGACACCGGCCAGGAGCACGAGAAAGCCCAGCGGGATCAGCACAAACCCGAGTGCCAGTGCCCGGGCGTTGGACATGCTCCGGGCGACGGGCTGGCAGAGAAACCCTGCGAAGATCGCCAGAAAGATGACAAGCCCGGTCCAGCCGCCAAGCCCATTGGCGGCCAATTGCAACGGCACCACGGCAATGGTCATGCCGGTTGTCGACCAGGCCAGCGCCATTGCCGCACCGAACACCCAGGTGCCGGACGGAAAGACCGGCAGCCGCAGCGGTGTGACGGGTTTCGGACTGTCCGCCTTGGGCAGGGCCAATGCGGCTGCGGCCAGAACCGGCGCAGCTGCAAGAAGTGCCGCGTAGCTGTATGGCAGGAATGTCGGCCCTTGCAGGCCAAGGCTAAGCCCGGTTGCCAAAGCGCCGCCGCCGAAACCAAGCGATGTTGCCGATGTCACAATCAAGGCCGCAGTGCGTTCCCGGTCGGCGCCCAGGATTTCGGCCATATACGCCGTGCCCGCAGTGGTCGCCAGCCCGGTCCCGATACCCAGCAAGATCCGCGCCGTGACCAGGCTTGCCCAGTTTGGGAACTGTACCAGCACCGCTGTCGCAACCGCGCCAAGGACCAGGGCCAGAGCAAGAGGGATACGCCGCCCGGTCCGGTCCGACAGCCCGCCAAGCAGCAGCAGCGTCGGCATCAGCCCGCCGGCATAAGCGGCGAAGGCAATTGTAACTGCGGTGGCGCCGGCCTCGTTCTGGGCGGCATAGGCATCATACAGCGGCGCCTGAAGATTCACGGCAAATGTCACAGTAAACAGTATTGCGGCAAGCAAAGCAGCTGACAGAAATCGGAGCATTGGGCGGACCTCACAGGTTGACTTGCCTCCGCAATGCCATGACGGTCCGGCGTATGACAATTTTTCTATTGTACTAATGACGGTGGGCATATGAGCAAATCCAGATACATCCGCCTGGCCGACATGCTCGCCAACGCAATCCGCGAGGGCAAACTCGCACCGGGCTCCAGACTGCCGCCGCACCGGGCCTTTGCGGAGAAATCCGGCGTCGCGCTGGCAACCGCAACGCGGGTTTATAAGGAACTGGAGCGCAGGGGGCTTGTCTGCGGCGAAGCCGGGCGCGGCACCTTTGTGCGCGATCCTGGCCTGCCCATGACACTGGGGGTGCATCAAACAGCGGCTGAGGGGATCGCGGATCTGGTTTTCAATATGCCAGGCGGACCCGCGGACGCAGACATTTTGCGGGCCGGATTGCGGCGGCTTGCGGCGGCCGGCGATCTGGATGCGATGCTGCGCTATCAGCCCCACGGCGGCCGCATGCACGAACGCCGGATCATCGCCGAAAGCCTCGGACGGTCTTTGGGCCGGATTGACCCCGAGCACTTGCTGGTCACCTCAGGCAGCCAGCACGGGCTGGCGATCACTTGTTTGGGGCTGTTTCAGCCCGGCGATGTGATCGCTGCTGATGCGCTTACATATCCAGGGTTCAAATCCGCTGCCGCCTTGAACGGTCTGGAACTTGCCCCGGTCGGGACACAGAACGGTGTCATGAACCCGGATGATCTGGACCGCCAATGCCGCATGCGGAACATAACTGCTGTCTATCTGATGCCAACGGTCCAAAGCCCGCTGGGAACCGTCATGGATGAAACCACACGTCTGCGCTTGCTTGACGTGGCCCAGCAGCACAGCCTTCTTATCATCGAGGACGCGGCCTATGCGTTTTTGGAACCGGATCCGCCGCCCGCTTTCCTGTCGCTGGCACCCGGCCGGACGGTGCATATCGGCGGTTTCTCCAAAAGCCTCGCAACGGGTTTGCGGCTGGGATATGCGGTCCCGCCCGCTGACCGCACCGCGGCTTTGCTGGAAGCGATCCGCGCGACGACCTGGAACACGCCCGCGTTGATCACTGCGTTGGTCACGGGATGGATCGAAGACGGGACACTGAAAAAATCCGAGGAAACCCGCAGGCAGGATGGCGCCGCGCGCCAATCGCTGTGCCGGGAGGTCTTTGGCGAGACTTCGGTCATTTCGCATCGCAACGCGGGCTTTGCCTGGCTGCCGCTTGAAAAAGGCGCACGTGCGCAACCCATCGTGACGCGTTTGAAAGATCAGGGCATCTCGGTGTCCGGCGCGGAGGCTTTTGCAACAGCTGCCGCAGCTCCGCAGGCCCTGAGATTGGCGTTTGGCGGCTTGCCGATGGCAGAGCTGCGCGGCACGCTGGAGACAGTGCGCCAAGCGGTCCAGGCTGCGACGGCAGGGTAGGGGCGGGCAGCCAAAAAGCGGCCCCCCGGTCATGTATTTCTTCAGCCGTTGCCGGCTGGGTTCAAAACCACTGCCCCGGCTCCATCAGCCCCAAATCCAATAGTTGACGCGAATGCCATTCAAACGGCGCGGAGTTGTGCCACCGGAAGGTTTCAATGTCGAAGGTGGAGCCGGGATTGCGCTTCAGCGCCTTGGCGGTGCGGAAAGAACAGACCGCAGCGGTCAGGTTGTGATGCCAGGGGCAGGCATAGGTGTTGTATTCCTGGTCGTTGAAAGTGTGATCCTGCTGCAGCACCAGTCCCGGTTTGGCCCTGAACAGTGAAATCCGGTCGATTTTACGGCTCTTCTCCGGGATATGTTCTTCGAACCGCCAGCGCACCCCGCCAAAAAAGTCCAGCTGCCGTTCGCGCGGATGGCCGGTTTCGGGGTCCTTGCGCGACTGGGCATAGTAACCGGATTTGTCGAGATAGGCCGCCTCCAGCGAGACAGCGCCGGGGCAGGCCTCCAGATCGCCGGCATAAAGGTCGATCACATAGCTGAGCACCGCATCCCGCCGCTCTTCGGTATGGAAGGTCAGCATTTCACCAACGCTGCGGGTCTCGCAGAACGGGTAGAACAGATATTCCGCATTGTAGCAGTAATAAAGCCAGCAACCGGGTTGCGCCGCAGCGATCACCGCATTGACGGCCTCTGTCAGCGCGCCTTCGAGGGCGCAGTCAAACGGCACCCGGTGCACCTTAGCGCGCACATCCTGCGGCAGGTCAAACGCATCCGGCATCAGCGCCACAACGGCCTTGAAACCGCTTTGCAGGTGGTGGCGCAGGGTGGTGGCGATCTCCACCTCATCCTCGACAAAGACCAGCGCAACCGGTCCTTTGACCAGCAACGCCTTGCCCTCTTTCAGGAAATCCTGCAGCGAAGAATACATCATGCCCGTCTGCCTTTTGCCTTTCTGGCCATTGCGGCCAAAATCGGGTAAATCCCGCCTCATTGCAAGCGGCGGCATTTGTCTGTAAGGCAGGCCGCTGTTTACCCACTTTGGCTGGAAGGCTGACCCGCATGAGCGCCCCAAAGAAGCTGTTTATCAAGACCTATGGCTGTCAGATGAATGTCTATGACAGCGAACGCATGGCCGAAGCGCTGGGCGGTGAAGGCTATGTCGAGACCAAATCGGCAGATGACGCCGACATGATCCTGCTCAATACCTGTCACATCCGGGAAAAGGCCGCCGAGAAAGTCTATTCCGAGCTGGGCCGTTTCAAAGGGCTGAAGGCAGAAAAGCCGGATCTGAAGATCGGTGTCGCCGGCTGTGTCGCCCAGGCCGAGGGCGAAGAGATCATGCGCCGCCAGCCGCTGGTGGACCTGGTGGTCGGCCCGCAAAGCTATCACCGCCTGCCCGAAATGGAAGCCAAGACGCGCGAAGGGGAAAAGGTGCTGGACACCGATTTCCCCGAGGAAGACAAGTTTGAGAAGCTGAAAGACCGCCCCAAGGCCAAGCGCGGCCCCACCGCGTTTCTGACGGTGCAGGAAGGCTGCGACAAATTCTGCGCTTTCTGCGTGGTGCCCTATACCCGCGGCGCCGAAGTTTCGCGCCCCGCTGACCGTATCCTGACCGAAGCCCGCGATCTGGTAGAGCGCGGCGTGCGCGAAATCACCCTTCTGGGCCAGAATGTGAATGCCTATCACGGGGCCGGGCCCAATGGCGACCTGACCCTGGCACAACTGATCTGGGAGTTGGACAAGGTCGACGGGCTGGAGCGCATCCGCTTCACCACGTCGCATCCCAACGACATGCAGGACGACCTGATCGAGGCGCATGGCACCTGCGCCAAGCTGATGCCTTATCTGCATCTGCCGGTGCAGGCGGGATCGGACAAGATCCTGAAGCGGATGAACCGTGCCCACACCGCCGAAAGCTACCTCCGCCTGATTGAGCGCATCCGCGCCGCACGGCCCGATATCCTGATTTCCGGCGACTTCATCGTCGGCTTCCCGGAAGAGACCGAGGAAGATTTCCAGGCCACCATGGACCTGGTGGAAGAGGTGAAATACGGCACTGCCTATTCCTTCAAATATTCAACCCGCCCCGGCACCCCTGCAGCCGAACGCGCCCAGGTCGATCCGGCCGCGGCGGATGACCGGCTGCAGCGCCTGCAGGCTCTGCTGACCCGGCAGCAGCGCGAGGTGCAGGACAGCATGGTGGGCCGCGAAGTGGGCGTTCTGTTTGAAAAGCCGGGCCGCCGGCCGGGCCAGATGGTTGGTAAATCCGACTACCTCCACGCCGTTCATGTCGCTGATTGCAACCGCGTGCCGGGGGACTTGGCCCGGGTGCGCATCATTTCCTCTGGTGCAAATTCCCTGGCCGGGGAATTGATCGGCTAATACTCCCGCCACAGCGCGAATCTTTCCAGCCGCTTTTTTCAGAGCGGCTCGATCTCCGTTTTTCGAATTGCGCAGGTGAGTCCCGATTGCATCGGTTCCGGCGACAATATTATTTGGGTGCTTTGAGTGTCCCGGAAAATGCGATTAATCTGCGCGGAATAACAATTAATTTAGCAGGTATACTGCATCAATTTCAGGTAGTTTGACTCTTATGGCCTGAGCGGTGGGCACGTAAGCGGCAAGCGCGCTGGGGGAACTTAGGTGAAGGAAATCTGGTTGTGTTGATACTCAAATTTAATAAAGCGGTTGCGCTGGCCGCCGCTGCTGCGGCTGCGCTCAGCATAGCTGCCGCGCCTGCCAGCGCGCAAACTCAGCGGACCATCAAGGGCGAACGTTATGTGCCCACCATCTGGGTTGACCCGGACGGCTGCGAACACTGGGTGATGGATGACGGCGCCGAAGGCTTCATGTCCCCGCATGTGACCCCGGATGGCAAGCCGGTCTGCCGCCGCGGCAACATTTGCGGCGTGATGCCGACAGACCAGTTTTTTGCCACGGACAAACACTACATCAATGCCGCAGGCCGCAAGCGCCTGGGGGAATTTTTCCAGCAGGCGAAATCCAATGGCGCTCGTGCCTTCATCGTGGCGGGCCATACCGACAGCCGGGCATCGGATGAATATAATATCCGCCTGTCCGAGCGCCGTGCCCATGCCGTGGCTCAGGCGGGCCGTTCGGTGGGTGCGCGGATCAATGATGTGCGCGCCTATGGTGAACGCGACCCGCGGGTGCCCAACACCAGTGCCGGAAATATGGCGCAAAACCGCCGTGTCGAAATCTATTGCCTGCGCTGAGGAGACAAAAACCATGCTGATGCGTAAAACACTTCTGCTCCTCGCCGCCGCGGCCCTGGTCCCGGCCTGTTCCGAAACCCTGGACAAAACCCGTGACCAGCATGCCGGCGATGGTTCTTCCAGCCATCTGTCGAATATGACCGCCGGCATCTGGGTCGACCCGCAGGGCTGCGAACACTGGATCATCGACGACGGTCTCGAAGGCTACGCCGACCTGCGCCGCACACCTGACGGCAAGCCGGTCTGCAACAGCAACCTGCCGCGTAACACTGCCACCGGCCCGTTCAAGGCTGGCTCTACCTTCGCCGACGCGCTGTAAGCAGACTTTGTGCCAATTGCTTTTCAGCCGCCCTCCGGGGCGGCTGTTTTGTTTCAGCGGTGTGAATTTTGTGCGCCGGATCTTGCGCAATTTCCACTTCGCGGGCAAACTGAAAGAGCAACGCCAGATTGAGGAGATCAGCTTGGCCATCAGTGCCCTGAATGACGCGCAAGACCAGTCCGCAACCCATGAAGTGCTTCTGGAATTTCCCGACAACCGATTGCTGATCGACCTGTGCGGCGAATACGACCGCAACCTGGCTGACATCGAACAGAAACTGGGCGTGCAGATCGTCCGCCGCGGCAACCAGCTGTCGGTGATGGGCGAGGAGTCGGCACGCGGTCAGGCGGCCGGGGTGCTCACCGCGCTATATGACCGGCTGGAAACCGGCCGCAGCGTCGAAAGCGGCGATATCGACCGCGAATTGCGCATGGGGCAAGAGACGGCGGATGCCGAACCGGACGGCCAATTGCAAATGTTCCGCGGCGGCCGGGTGGAAATCAAAACCCGCAAAAAACTGGTGGAACCGCGCACCGAAGCACAGAAGGCCTATGTGCATTCGCTGTTCGAAAGTGAACTGGCCTTCGGGATCGGCCCGGCGGGCACGGGCAAGACCTATCTCGCCGTTGCGGTGGGTGTCTCCATGTTCATCACCGGCCATGTGGACCGCATCATCCTCAGCCGCCCGGCGGTGGAGGCGGGCGAAAAGCTCGGCTATCTGCCCGGCGACATGAAGGACAAGGTCGATCCTTACATGCAGCCCTTGTACGATGCGCTGAACGACTTCCTGCCGGAAAAACAGGCGGCCAAACTGATCGAGGAAAAACGCATCGAAATCGCGCCGCTGGCCTTCATGCGCGGGCGCACGCTGTCCAATGCCTTTGTGGTGCTGGATGAGGCGCAGAATGCGACCACTATGCAGATGAAGATGTTCCTGACCCGCCTGGGCGAAGGTTCGCGCATGGTGATCACCGGCGATCGCTCCCAGGTCGATCTGCCGCGCGGCGTGCAATCGGGTCTGGCAGACGCGGAACGGCTGCTGAACGCGATCCCGAAAATCAGCTTCAATTACTTCACTGCCCGCGACGTGGTGCGGCACCCCCTTGTGGCGGCGATCATCGAAGCCTATGACGCGGATGCTAAACCGGCCTGATGCGAAGGCTCTGCCGGGTTTCACCTTTGTAAAAATATTCCGGGGGTGCGGGGGCTGGCCCCCGCATGTGCAACGGCTTCATGACGCTCGACATCACTATCGAAGACAGCCGCTGGCAAGAGGCCGGGCTTGAAGCACTGGCTGAACAGGCTGTCTCAGCGGTTCTGGCGCATTTCGCATTTGACCCGGAGGATTGCGAAATCTCGCTTCTGGCCTGTGATGACCCGCGCATTGCGGATCTCAACGCCGAGTTCCGCGAAAAGGCCAAGCCGACAAATGTGCTGAGCTGGCCTGCCGAAGACCTTGCCGCGAAAGAAGACGGCGGCACCCCGGCGCGGCCCCAGGCCGATTTCACCGGCGAATACCCGCTGGGCGACATTGCGGTGTCTTATGACACTTGCACCCGCGAAGCTGCGGAAGCAGGCAAGCCGCTGGGCGATCACACCCGCCATTTGATCGTTCACGGAATGTTGCATCTTTTAGGTTATGATCACATTCGTGACCGCGATGCCGCATTGATGGAAGGGATTGAGGTGCTGCTACTTGGCAAAATGGGTATCGCGAACCCATATATGAGTGAGGACGCCCCTTAAGCGGGGCCTTTGGATAGGATCGATGGGCGACATAGAAGGCAGTTCTAACGCGGCGCAGGGCGCGCTGCAGAACATCAATGGCACGGCAGCGGATGCGCCGGCCTCTGGGAAAACCGGTTTCTGGGCACGGCTCTTCGGGGCCTTCAGTGCAGAGCCGCAGTCCGAAGAAGACAGTGGCCGCGAACAGCCCGTTGCCGGGACGGAACCGCGCGGCATGATGAACCTGCGCCGGCTGCGGGTTGAGGACGTTGCGATTCCATCTGCAGAAATCGCTGCTGTGCCGGTTTCCATCGCCAAGGAAGACCTTGTTGGCATTTTCCGCGAAAGCGGCTTTACCCGGATCCCGGTGTATGAGGGCACGCTGGACACGCCGCTGGGATTTGTTCACCTCAAGGATTTCTCGCTGACCCATGGTTTCAACGGCGGCACCTCGGACTTTGAGCTGTCTCAAATGCTGCGTCCGCTGCTGTTTGTGCCGCCGTCGATGCCGATCGGGGTGCTGCTGACCAAAATGCAGGCCGAGCGCCGCCATATGGCGCTGGTGATCGACGAATACGGCGGTGTGGACGGGCTTGTCACCATCGAGGATCTGATTGAACAGGTGGTCGGCGAGATCGAGGACGAGCACGACGCCGATGAGCTGCAGACCTGGTTCGAGGAAAAGCCCGGATGCTACATCGCGCTTGCCCGGACCCCGCTGCCGGAATTCGAGACTGAGATCGGCCAGTCTCTGACCAGCCACGACGACGTGGACGAGGAAGAGATCGAGACCCTGGGCGGGCTGGTCTTCATGCTCTCGGGCCGGGTGCCAGCCCGCGGCGAGGTGATCGAACACCCCGAAGGCACCGAATTTGAAGTGATGGACGCCGACCCCCGCCGGATCAAGCGGTTGCGGGTTCGGCTGCCGGACGCCGCTGCATGATGGCAACCGGGCTGCGGCAGGCCGTGCGGCAGCTTTGCCCGGCCGGGGCCGGCCTGGCCTTTGGCGGCGGCGCGCTGGCGTCTCTGGCACTTGCCCCCTGGAGCTTTTGGTTCGGACTGCCGCTTGCCTTGGGCGCCGCAGGCTGGCTGGTTCTGCAGGCCGCCACGGCGCGCGCGGCGATGCTGGCCGGCTGGCTGTTCGGGCTGGGGTATTTTGCCTTTGGCCTGTCCTGGATTCTTGAACCCTTTCAGATTGATCCGGAACGCCATGCTTGGATGGCCCCTTTTGCGCTGTTGTTTCTTGCGGCCGGGCTTGCCTTGTTTTGGGGCGCTGCGTTTGGACTGGCCGCCCGGTTCAGCGCCGGCGTCTGGCGGATCCCGATGCTGGTTGCTGCCTGGTCTCTGGCGGAATTTGGCCGTGCTTATCTGCTGACCGGCTTTCCCTGGGCGGCTTTCGGACAATTCTGGATTGATACGCCTGCTGCAAACCTGCTGCCCTGGATCGGGCCGCAAGGGCTGGCGCTGCTGACGCTTGGGGCCTTCCTGCCGCTGGCCTTGCTGCTGCGGGCCCCGGCGGCAGCCTTGGCGCCATTGGGGCTGGCGGCAGCCGCTGCCTTTGCCGTTCCCGCCCCGCCGCTGGCAAATCCAACAGGCAAGACCGTGCGAATCGTTCAGCCCAACGCGCCGCAGGATTTGAAGTGGCACCCGGATCACCGCTGGGAATTTGTCCGCCGCGCTGTTGCTTTTTCTGCCGAAACGCCGCGTCCGGACCTGATTGTCTGGCCGGAAACCGCGGTGCCGCAGCTGCTGAATTATGCGGATGACACCCTGCGGGTCATTTCCGAAAACGCCGGCGGGGTGCCGGTGCTTCTGGGCATCCAGCGGGAGGAGGCGGGCGCCTTTTACAATTCTGCGGTGCTGCTGGACATGGACGGTCAGCCCGCTGCCGCCTACGACAAGGCGCATCTGGTGCCGTTCGGGGAATATGTGCCGTTTGGCGACGTCATGGCCCGGTTCGGGATCTATGGCTTTGCGTCGCGGGCAGGTGCGGGATATGCCGCCGGGCCCGGGCCCCAAATCATGGATCTGCCTATTGGCCGCGCCTTGCCGCTGATCTGCTACGAGGCTGTTTTTCCACAGGATGTGAATGCCGCAGAGACCCGCCCCGACATGCTGGTGCAGGTCACCAATGACGCCTGGTTCGGCACCCGGTCCGGCCCCTTTCAGCATCTGGTGCAGGCCAGGATGCGGGCCATCGAGCAAGGCCTGCCAATGATCCGGGCTGCAAATACCGGGGTGTCTGCAATGATCGGTGCGGACGGAACGCTGCTGAACAGCCTGCCGCTGGGTGACGCGGGTTACATCGATGCGGCCTTGCCTGCGCCGCTGCCGCCGACGCTCTACAGCCGCATCGGGGATTGGCCGGTGTTCCTGCTGTGCCTGTTGGCTGCGGCTGCGGTTTTTTTGCGCTCCCGCGCCCTTGTGCCGCGGTCATAGCTGCTTAACTCTATTGGAATATAGATTGACCCGCGCGGATGGGCCGCGTACTGCGGCTTGATACCTGCCACAACGGCTTCCTGGCGTGGCAAGGATGGAACCAGTGGAGCACTTTTCATGACCCGTATGAACTACACTTTCACTTCGGAATCTGTCTCCGAAGGCCACCCGGACAAGGTCTGCGACCGCATTTCAGATGCGGTGCTGGATGCTTTCCTGGCGGAAGAACCCGAAGCACGCGTGGCAGCTGAGACTTTCGCCACCACCAACCGTGTTGTCATCGGGGGCGAAGTCGGCCTGTCCGATCAGGACAAGCTGCACGACTACATGGGCAAGATCGATGAGATCACCCGTGCCTGCATCAAGGACATCGGCTACGAGCAGGACAAATTCCACCACGAAACCGTGGAAGTGACCAACCTGCTGCACGAACAGTCCGCCCATATCGCCCAAGGCGTGGATGCGTCCGGCGACAAGGACGAAGGCGCCGGCGACCAGGGCATTATGTTCGGTTTTGCCACCAATGAAACCGATGCGCTGATGCCTGCGCCGATCCAGTATTCCCACGCGATCCTGCGCCGCTTGGCGGAAGTGCGCAAAAACGGCACCGAGCCTGCGTTGGGCCCGGATGCGAAATCGCAGCTGTCGGTGGTCTACGAGGGCGGCAAGCCGGTGGGCGTCAGCTCGCTGGTGCTGTCGACCCAGCACCTGGACGAAAGCCTGACCTCGGCTGACATCCGTGCATTGGTGGAACCCTACATCCGTGAAACCCTGCCCGAAGGCTGGCTGACCAGCGCCACCGAATGGCATGTGAACCCGACCGGCAAGTTTGTGATCGGCGGCCCGGATGGCGATGCAGGCCTGACCGGCCGTAAAATCATCGTGGACACCTATGGCGGTGCGGCCCCGCATGGCGGCGGTGCGTTTTCCGGCAAGGACCCGACCAAGGTGGACCGCTCGGCAGCCTATGCAGCGCGCTATCTGGCCAAAAACGTCGTGGCTGCGGGCATCGCGGAGAAATGCACCATTCAGCTGTCTTATGCTATTGGTGTGTCCAAACCGCTGTCGATCTATGCAGACACGCATGGCACCGGTGAAGTGGACGCAGCAGCGATTGAAAAGGCGATCGACCAGGTGATGGATCTGACCCCGCGCGGCATCCGTTCGCATCTGGGCCTGAACAAGCCGATTTATCAGCGCACCGCTGCCTATGGTCATTTCGGCCGCGACCCGGAAGCCGATGGCGGTTTCAGCTGGGAACGCACTGATCTGGCCGGGGCGCTGAAGAAAGCAGTCTGACACCGGGCTGATCGAAACAAGAGAGCGGGCCGCAGGGGCCGCTCTTTTTCGTTTGGGTGATGCTCCCGCCCGTTTTGGCGCATTCTGGGAATGCGCCTCTCCCGTTGGGCCGGGCGCCGCGCTGCGGCGCGGCGGGCCGGTCAGCAATGCTGACCGGGTGTCTCACGCGCGAAATACTGAGGCAGAAGAGCTGACGTTTTGAGGCTGGAAGACACCGGTCCGCTGCACCATAGTGCAAAGAAGAGTGTTTCCAGCTGCCGGGACTGCGATGCTGCGCGTGACAACTGTTCTTTCCTTTCTGGCTCTGGCGTCATCTGCGTCCGCCAAGGACACATTGCCGCAAAAATTCAGCTTGCAAGGCGGAACGCTGGTTTATGACACCGAACGGAAAACGGAAGACGAGCCGGCGGAAATCACCGAGCAAGACATCGGGCGCCTGCAGGAAATTCTGAAGAAGAACCCGGAAATCTCCGAACTGCAGCTCAACAGCATTGGCGGCAGTGTCTATGCCGGGGAAGAGATGGCCGGGCTGGTGCTGGAACACGGGCTGGACACATCGGTTGACGGGGCCTGTATCAGCGCCTGTGTCGATGTCTTTCTGGCCGGCAGCCGGAGGCGGATGACAATCGGGTCCAAGATCGGCTTTCACCAGCGCAATTGGCCGGCGGTAGCGGTGCATAAATACTATCGGAGCGAGCGGAAGGCACAGCGCTGGGCGACGCCTTTTGAGTTCGGATCCTGGATCTATGTGGATACGCAGCGCGAAATCCATGACCATCTCAGCTATATGGTGGCGCGCGGTGTCGATCCCGGCTTTGCGATTGAGACACTGCGCACGGACCCGGATGGCGAATGGTATCCCAGCCGCTTGCGGCTGATAGCAGCGGGTGTTCTGCGCGAGGTCCGGCAGGGGCAAACCCGCTAGCCGGCTTGACACAGGCTTGACCACGAGGCCTGCATGCGGCAGAGGAGCGTCCAGCCTTTCAAAAGACGCCCTGAACAGGAGCCCAGACGCATGTCCGGCGACCAGAAGCCCCGCGACGACAAGACCAAGAATGCTCGGACCGCTGTTGCCAATGCGGCCGATAAACATGCCAGCGGCGCGCCTTGGCGCAACTTCTATGGCCGCTTCAAGGGCAAGACTCTGAAAGACAGCCAGAAGCGCTATCTTGACGAAGATCTGGCCAGCCTCAGCCCCGGTGCGGTTGATTGGGATGTGAACCCGGACCGTACCCCGCTGGACGTGAACGCACTGTTCGGCGGCAAAGATGTCTGGCTTGAGATCGGCTTTGGCGGCGGTGAGCATCTGGTGCATCAGGCCGCAAGCAACCCGGATGTTGGCATCATCGGGGCCGAACCGTTTATCAACGGCGTCGCCATGCTGCTGGGCAAGATCCGCAAAGCGGCGGCTGAGAATATCGCGGTGCATCCCGGCGACGCGCGTGACCTGATGGATGTGCTGCCCGAGGGTTCCATTTCGCGTGCCTTTCTGCTGTATCCCGATCCCTGGCCCAAGGCGCGCCACCACCGCCGCCGCTTTGTGACGCAAGAGCATCTTGAGCCGCTGGCCCGCTGCCTGAAACCGGGCGCGATCTTCCGGGTGGCAACCGATATTCCAGACTATGTGCGCCAGACCCTGGAGGAGGTGCCGAAGGCCGGTTTCGAGTGGATGGCAGAAGGTCCCGAAGATTGGCGCCAGTCCTGGGATGACTGGATTTCCACCCGCTATGAGCAGAAAGCCCTGCGCGAGGGCCGCACGCCGCATTACCTGACCTTCCGCCACCTTGGCTGAGGGTGCGGGCGGGCTGCGGGCAAAGGCTCTGGACCGTCCAGCGCCAATCCGTTACCGATAGCGCCAACGTAAGTAAGCACCGACAGACGAAGGAAGCCCCATGTCCGGACACGGCACGCCCATCCCGATGACCTCCCACCGTGCCGACCCGCTGAAAGGCGTGGCAGATGTGCCCGGCGACAAGTCGATTTCGCACCGCTCGCTGATCCTGGGCGCACTGTCGGTGGGGGAGACCAGGATCTCCGGCCTGCTGGAGGGCGAGGACGTTCTGGACACAGCCAAAGCAATGCAGGCCTTTGGCGCCGAGGTGGTGAACCACGGCGGCGGCAGCTGGTCGGTGTTCGGGGTTGGCGTTGGCGGTTTTGCTGAGCCGGGCAATGTGATCGACTGCGGCAACTCGGGCACCGGGGTGCGGCTGATCATGGGGGTGATGGCCACCTCTCCGATTACTGCGACCTTTACCGGCGATGCCTCGCTGAACAAGCGCCCGATGGCACGTGTCACCGACCCGCTGGCGCTGTTCGGCACGCAATCCGTAGGCCGCTCCGGCGGGCGGCTGCCAATGACCATCGTGGGTGCGGCTGATCCGGTGCCGGTGCGTTACGAGGTTCCTGTGCCTTCGGCGCAGGTGAAATCAGCGGTGCTGTTCGCAGGCCTCAACGCACCGGGCAAAACCTTGGTGATCGAAAAGGAAGCCACCCGCGACCATACCGAGCGGATGCTGGCCGGTTTCGGCGCCGAGATCACCACCGAGGAAACCGAAGAGGGCCGCGTTATCACCCTGACCGGCCGTCCGGAGCTGAAACCGCAGGTGATCGCGGTGCCGCGCGATCCGTCCTCCGCCGCCTTCCCGGTCTGTGCCGCGCTGATCACCCCCGGTTCCGACGTGCTGGTGCCGAACATCGGCCTGAACCCGACCCGTGCAGGCCTCTACTATACTCTGCAGGACATGGGCGCGGATCTGACGTTTGAGAACATGCGCGAAGAGGGCGGCGAGCCGGTTGCCGATCTGCGGGCCAAATACTCTCCCGATATGAAGGGCATTGAGGTTCCGCCGGAACGCGCCGCCTCGATGATCGACGAATACCCGGTGCTGTCGGTGGTGGCTTCCTTTGCGGAAGGCAAGACCATGATGGCGGGCGTCAAGGAGCTGCGCGTCAAGGAAAGCGACCGCATCGACGCGATGGCCAAGGGCCTGCGCATCAATGGCGTGACGGTTGAGGAAGGCGACGACTGGTGGGAAGTCACCGGCCTGGGCATCGACGGTGTGCCCGGCGGCGGCACCTGCGAAAGCGTCCTGGATCACCGCATCGCCATGTCCTTCATGGTGATGGGCATGGGCGCGCAGAACGCGGTCTCCGTCGATGACGGCGGCCCGATTGCAACATCCTTCCCGATCTTCGAGAGCCTGATGGGGGACCTCGGCGCCAAGCTGGAGCGCACATGAGCGAAAGTTACACGATAGCCGTCGACGGCCCCGCGGCGGCTGGCAAGGGGACGCTGTCCAAGGCGTTGGCGGCCCATTACGGTTTCAGCCATCTGGATACCGGTCTTTTGTACCGTGCCGTGGGGGCCAAGATGCTGGATGGTGTGGCGCCAGTAGAGGCCGCGCAGAACCTGACACCGGAAGACCTGGCGCGCGACGACCTGCGCGGGCGGGAGGTGGCACAGGCGGCCTCCAAAGTGGCGGTGATTGCCGAAGTGCGCGCCGCACTGATTGATTTCCAGCGCGCCTTTGCCCGCCGGGCCGGGGGCGCGGTGCTGGACGGGCGCGACATCGGCACCGTGATCTGCCCCTATGCGCAGGTGAAATTCTTTGTGACCGCCAGCGCCGAAGTCCGCGCCCGGCGCCGGTTTCTGGAACTCGCCGCTGCGGGCAAGGTAACCACGCTGGATGAGGTGCTGGGTGATGTGAAGGCCCGCGACGAGCGTGACATGAACCGTGCCGAGGCGCCATTGCGGCCGGCGGCTGATGCAATTCTGATCGACACCAGCGATCTGAGCATCGAAGAAGCCCTGGCCAAGGCGATCACAGTGATCGAAGCCCGCCGCGAGGCCGGCGAAACACTGGCGTAAACATCAAACAACCAAAAACACCCGCAGCTGACGCAACAGCCGCGGGTGCAAGGGCAGGCGGGACGGAGCGGAACCGCCTGGCCCTCCGGGACGCAGGGTGGTGCGCGATCAGAGCTCGCTGACGGCGGTGTGCTTGATCTGGCCCCACTGGGTGTCTGCGGTTTTGGCGGTGCCGGGCACGTCTTCCAGGAAGGCGGCGCGGGTGGCGGCGTTCAGGAACAGGAACAGCTTGCCGTCATGCACCAGATACTGGTCCGGGTCGCCGTCGAATTTCTTGCCCACAGACACGCCATAGGAACAAAAGCCGCCGTGCTGCGGCAGGTATTTCGCCGGATCGGCCTCAAACGCGGTCTTGTTCTCCTCAGATGTGAAGTAATAAGAGGCGCCGTCCACAGTGGCAGAGTAGTTTGCCACGCCTTCCACCGGGTTGCGGCTGTCCAGCAGCGACACAAGATCCACGCCATGCGCAGCCAGCGGTGCGCCGCCGGCCGAGATGCCGTTGGAGACGTTAAGCTCATCAGCGGCAAAGGCCGGGGCGGCCAGTGCGGCAGAGAGCGAAATCAGGGCGGTTGTCAGAAGAATTTTCATGGGTGTCCTCATCAGGTTCAGTTGCGGGTTGTTCTGTTCAGTTCAGGCTGTGCAGCCCGATAAGTTGAACTTAGGTCCGAAATCTTGGACGTTTAATTCTCGTTCGTTCGCTTGACATTGCAGATCGTCCCGATCTTTGTTTGAGCTTAGTCACAGCGCCTCACTCATCTGTGCATGGAGCCTCGCGCCGCGGCGCAGTAGCCTGTGTGCATGTGTCAATGAGGAGGTGCCGTTATGGCCTGGTTGCGGACGATTGTGACAGCGTGTGTTCTTGCGGCGCCTGCTTTGGCGCAGGACGCGCCGAAGGTCCCTGACTCCCCCGAGCCGCCGATGACCTATGAACGGCTGGGGCGGATACTCTTTGCATTGGACGAAAACGCGCAGCCCGCGGGTACCGGGTTTCAGCTGACCATTTCAGGCGTGCCGATGCTGGTGGTGACCGACCGGACGGCGGACCGGATGCGGGCAATGGTGCCGCTGCGCCCGGCCGAGGGGCTGACAGCGGAAGATATGATGCGGATGATGCAGGCCAATTTCGACACGGCCCTGGATGCACGCTATGCCGTGGCCAAGGGGCGGCTTTGGGCGGTGTTCATCCATCCGCTGTCGCCGTTGAAGAAGGATCAGCTGATTTCCTCGCTTGGCCAGACCGTCAATATCGCCCGCACCTATGGCACACTTTACACCGGCGGGGCGCTGCAGTTCGGCGGCGGCGACAGCCCGGGCATCCAGCGGCAGCTGATCGAGGAGCTGCTGGAAAAGGGCGAGGAAATCTAGGCTTAAGTTCCCGGAATGCGGTCCAAACTGCAGCCATTCTGACAGGTACGAATTTCCGCCCGCAACCCGCTCGCGGCAATAAATTTCGTCACTGCGTCACCAGAAATATACGCGCCAAGTCATGTTTCGCAGAATAAGGTCTCTGCAATCAGCTTGGGGAACGCATATGAACAGCTTTCAGGACCGCCTGACCGCGCTGCGCCGGGATTTCCACCGGCATCCGGAACTTGGCTTTCAGGAAGACCGGACCAGGGCCAAAGTGGCAGATCATCTGCGCGGCCTCGGGCTGGAGGTGCATGAAGGCGCTGGCGTTGTCGGCCTGCTGCGGGCAGGCACCGGTAACCGGGCCATTGGGCTGCGGGCCGATATGGACGCGCTGCCGATCACTGAAACCTCCACCCACGGTTATGTTTCTGAAACGCCCGGCAAGATGCATGCCTGCGGCCATGACGGCCATATGACCATGCTGCTGGGCGCCGCGGAACGGCTGGTGCAGGATCAGGGTTTCGCCGGCACTGTTGTGTTCATCTTTCAACCCAACGAAGAACACGGGCTGGGCGCCCAGGCGATGATTGCCGAGGGGCTGCTGGAGCGGTTCCCGATCGAAGAAGTCTATGCCATTCACAACCTGCCCGGCGCGCCGGTGGGGCAGGTTTCGACCCGCCCAGGGCAGATTTGCGGCAGCGAAAGCCTGTTTGAAATCTCGATCAAGGGCCAGGGCGGTCATGCCTCGATGCCGCAGGCGGGTGTCGATGCTATCACCGTCGGGGCGGAAATGGTTCTGGCGCTGCAAACCATCGTCTCGCGCAAGCTGGCGCCGGGGGCTGGTGCTGTGGTGTCGGTCACGGAGTTTCTGACAAACGGCCAGCGCAATGTGCTGCCGGGCCAAGCCGTGCTGAAGGGCGATGTCCGCGCACGGGTGCCTGCGGACCGCGAGGCGGTTGAGCGTTTCATGCGCCAGATTACAGCCGGCGTTGCGGCCACCCATGCGGTGGAGGTTGAGATGACTTTCAACACCGAATTTGTCGAAACCATCAATGCGGAAGGCCCGGCTGAGGCCGCCTGCCGTGCGGGCGAAGCTGCGGGTTGCGAAGTAATCCGCAACCGCCCGCCGATGAGCTTTTCCGAAGATTTCGCCCATTTCGCCGCCGCTGTTCCGGGCTGCTTTCTGCTGATGGGCAATGGCGAGGACGGGCCAAACGGCCAGCCGCTGCATGCGGCGGATTACGATTTCAATGATGCTCTGCTGCCCATCGGCGCAGAATTCTGGGTACAGCTGGTGCGTGACCGGCTGCCAGCGGGAAAGGACTGAACATGTTTGAACACTTTACAGTTGCCATGCGCCACACGGCAGGCAGCCCGAAATCCGGCGATGCCGCTTATACCGTTCTGTCCGAGCAGGATTTTGGCAATGCCTGCGCAGAAATCACCGCCTGGGATGGCTATGAAGCGACGCCACTGGTCTCGCTGGCAGGGCTGGCGGGTAAAATCGGCGTTGACAGGATCGACTACAAACACGAAGGGCCGCGGTTCGGGCTGGGCAGTTTCAAGGCGCTGGGCGGGTCTTATGCCGCGCTGCGGGTGCTGCAGCGCGAGCTGAGCCGTCAATCGGGCCAGGACGTCAGCCTGGAGGAGATCCGCAAGGGCGCCCATAAACAGGCCTGCGCCGGGATCACCCTGGTCTCGGCCACTGATGGCAACCATGGCCGCTCGCTGGCCTGGGGCTGCCAGAGGTTCGGCGCACCCTGCCGGATCTACATCCATGCCGAGGTCAGCGAAGGCCGCGCTGTCGCCATGCGCGAACTTGGCGCCGAGGTGATCCGTATCACCGGCGATTATGACGAATCCGTGCTGCTGGCCAAGAAAGAGGCCGAGGAAAACGGCTGGTTTGTGGTCTCGGATACCTCCTGGGAAGGCTACACCGAGCCGCCGCGCGATGTGATGGCTGGCTATTGCGTGATGACCCGCGAGGTTTGCGAGACGCTGGAGCAAGCGCCGACCCATGTGTTCCTGCAGGGCGGTGTCGGCGGGCTGGCGGCCTCGGTTGCGGCGGCGCTGCGGCAGTATTACGGCGCCGAGTCACCGCGGGTTGTGATCGTTGAGCCGGAACTGGCCGCCTGCCTGTTCGACAGTGCCCGCAATGGCAAGGCGACCAATTTCGCCATTCAGGAAGAAACCATAATGGCCGGCCTCTCCTGCGGCGAGCCGTCGGGAATGGCCTGGGAAATCCTGGCCGAGGAAGCCTCGGACTTCCTGACCATCCCGGACAGCATTGTGGCGCCTGCGGTGCGTCTGCTGGCTAATGCGGAAACTGGCGATCCGGTGGTTGAAGCGGGTGAAAGCGCAGTTGCGGGCCTTGCAGCCCTGATTGCCGCCTGCCAGGCGCCGGATCTGGCCGAACAGCTGGGGCTGGGACCCAAGGCCCGCGTGCTGCTGATTGGCTCCGAAGGTGTCACCGACCCGGCGATCTTTGCCGCGATCATGGCAGGGCAAAACAATGTCTAAGGCGCCCATGCGCGGCTTTCCTGAGGCGGAGTTTGCGGCCCGGACCCAAAAGGCGCAGGCGCTGATGGCGCAGCAAGGGCTTGATGGGCTGCTGCTGCTGACCGAACCCGAGGTGCGTTATTTCAGCGGTTTTCACACCCTGTTCTGGCAAAGCCCGACCCGGCCCTGGTTCCTGTTTGTGCCGCCTGCGGGCAAACCTATTGCGATTATCCCGGAAATCGGCGCCGACCTGATGCGCCGCACCTGGATCGAGGATATCCGCACCTGGAGCGCCCCTGCGCCTGAGGATGACGGCCTTAGCCTGCTGACAGAGCTGCTGTCGCCGATTGCCGACCGGGCAGGCAGTGTTGGCATCATGAAGGGGCATGAAACCGCGCTGCGGATGCCGCTGGGTGATTATGAACGGCTGGTGTCTGGCCTGCCGGGGCTGAAAATCGCGGATGCAACACCGCTGGTGCGCAGCCTGCGGATGTTGAAATCCGCCGCCGAGATCGAAAAACTGTCGCATATCTGCGCCATCGGCTCGCGCAGCTTTGCGCAGGTGCCGCAAATCGCCCATGAGGGCCAGCCGTTCGAGGACCTGTTCCGCGCCTTCCGCCGCGAGGCACTGGCGCAAGGCGCAGACGATGTGCCCTATCTGGTCGGCGGCGCCGATCAGGGCGGCTATTGCGACGTGATTTCACCTCCGACCGGCCGGCCGTTGCAGGCCGGCGACATCGTGATGCTCGATACCGGCTCCACTTGGGACGGGTATTTCTGCGACTTCGACCGCAACTTTGCCGTCGGCCGCGCTGACGACCTGTCGCGCCGCGCCTATGACGTGCTGTGGCGGGCGACGGAGGCCGGGATTGCAGCCGCCAAACCGGGGGCGACCTGCCGCGATCTGTTCCTGGCAATGCAGGGCGTGATTGCTGAGCTGGACGATCAGGGCGGTGACGTGGGCCGCTTGGGCCACGGGCTGGGAATGCAGCTGACCGAATGGCCCTCGCACGCGGCATTTGACGGCACGGTGATCGAGGAAAACATGGTGCTGACGCTGGAGCCTTCGCTGGGGTACGGTGACGGCAAGATCATGGTGCATGAGGAAAACATTGTGGTGCGCGCTGGTGGTGCCGAATTGCTGACAACCCGCGCCGCGCCTGAACTGCCGGTGATCTGAAGGAGGACCCGCGATGAAGCTCCCTTATGACACAGACGCCGGCATCGGCACCCGCGCGACCCTGGGCGTGATCGTGCTGGAAACCGATGAGACGCTGGAGCCGGAATTCGCCTGGATGATGGCGCGGGAGGGCGTGGCGCTTTATCACAGCCGTATCCCGATGGTGCCCGAGGTCCGGCCCGAGACGCTGGCGCAGATGCAGGCGGACCTGCCGGCCTCGGCGCGGCTGTTCCCGTCCTCGCTGGACTTTGATGTGATCGGTTACGGCTGCACCTCGGCGTCAACCGTGATCGGTTCGGCCAAGGTCGCCGAGGCGGTGCAGGCAGTCTTGCCCAGGGCCAAGGTGACCGACCCGCTGGCGGCGATCATTGCAGCTGGCAAGGCGCTGGGCGCCTCCCGGCTGGGGTTTGTCACGCCTTATCTGCCAGAGGTGTCTGCGCAGATGCGGGCCAATTTGGAAGAGGCGGGATTTGCAATCGCAGGCTTTGGCTCGTTTGAGGAAATGGACGACCGGGTGGTGGCACGGATCACCGAGGCGGCCATTGCGGACGCGGCGCAGCAGGTTGCCAAGGCAAAAGACTGCGATGCCATCGTGATTTCCTGTACCAACCTGCGCTGCCTGCAGATCATTCCAGAGATTGAGGCGCAAACCGGGGTGCCGGTGATTTCCAGCAACCAGGCGCTGGCCTGGCACATGCTGCGTCTTGCAGGTGTTACGGAGCCGCAACCGCAATTCGGCAGGCTGTTCACACGGGGTCTGGCCGCCTGATAGATACAATTGTCCGGGATTTGTCAGCTGACAATTTTTCAGATTGCATCCTGCAGAGCGATGTAAACGGTGCTTGAAATCCCTGTGCAGATCGCGACAGATTGCCAGTCGAAATCTGTCTTGTGCCTGCAAGGATGCCTGGATGCCTGCAAACCGCCCCGAGACACGTCCCGCAAACCGGAACGTGCTGTTCATCATCATCGACCAGCTGCGCGCGGATTGTGTGTTCGGCGCTTTGGCGGAACATGTGGAGCTGCCGAACATCCGTGCCTTCATGAAGGATGCGGTGTCCTTCAAACGGCATTTCTCGGTCACAAATCCTTGCGGGCCGTCGCGGGCCTCAATCCTGACCGGACAATACGCAATGAACCATCGCTCGGTCCGAAATGGCACGCCGCTGCGTCATGACACGCCGAACATTGCGACGGAAATGCGCAAGGCAGGCTATATGCCGATGCTGTTCGGCTATACTGATACGTCGCAGGACCCGCGGGCATTTGATGCCAATGATCCGGCGCTCAGAACCTATGAATTCCCGATGAACGGGTTTCACGAGATGACCGAGATGCGGATGGAAATGTCCTATCCGTGGCAGTCGCATCTGATGAACCAGGGCTATGCGTTCGAAAACTATTGGGATGTCTACAAGCCGGTGTCGCCAAGTGGCGGCGCGCCCGGGCTGAACGATCCCGCGCTCTATGCCGCTGAAGACAGTGACACCGCGTTTCTGACCAATTCCTTCCTTGGCAAAATGACCGCCTACCACAAGGAAAGCTGGTTCGCGCATCTGACCTATATCCGCCCGCACCCGCCGCTGGTGGCGCCAGCCCCCTATAACACCATGTATGATCCTGCCTCGCTGCCGCTGCCCGAGCGGCTGGCGACACCGGATGCGGAGTGCGAACAGCATCCGTTCTTTGATCCCGCATTGCGCAAGAGCACGATCGCAGGGTTCGTTGAAGGGTTCCCGGATCTTGAGCCGACAGATGATAACATCCGCACCCTGCGCGCGGTTTATCTGGGGCTTGCGAGCGAGGTGGACCATCATGTCGGCCGTGTGATCGAGTTTCTTAAAGACACGGGCCAGTACGACAACACGATGGTGGTGATCACCGCCGACCATGGCGAGATGCTGGGCGACCGGCATTCCTGGGGAAAAATGACGGTCTATGACGCCGCCTATCACACGCCGCTGATCATCCGGATGCCGGGCAATGAGGCGAATGCCGGAGCCTGTCTCAGCCAGATCACCGAGTCGATTGACGTGACGCCGACCGTTTTGGAATGGGCCGGTCAGGAGATCCCGAATGCGATGGACGGGCGGTCGCTGCTGCCGCTGTTGCAGGGAGAGCATCCGCAGGACTGGCGGCAGTATTCCTTCTCGGAACTGGATTTCTCGGAGCCGCTGACGCCGACGCTATGGCAGCAGTCGCTGGGCACATCGCCAAGCGAGAGCTGCCTGGGCATCTTGCGGGACGAACGGTTCACGCTGGTTGAGTTCGCCGCTGATCTGCCGCCGATGCTGTTTGACAGCGAAGGGCAGGGGGAGCTGGAGAATGTGGCCGGGCAGCCGGACTACGCAAGCGAACTGAACCGGCTGACCCGGATGATGCTGCGGCACCGGATGAAAAACATGGATCACACGCTGTCGCTGATGTCGATCACCCCGGATGGCGCGCGCGGCGTGGCCCGGTTTCCGCAGCCGAAATCCTGACCGCAGCCTTCAGCAGGCTGTGACGGGAAAAAACAAACACCCGGCCCCCTTGCCGGAGACCGGGCGTCTGTTTTCGTGCGGGCCTTAGATGAACCAGTCTTCGGTCAGCTCGGTATTTGATCTGACCCCTCTCAGATAGGCGATCTGAAACGCGTCTTCGCCGCCCGCACCGTCAGCATCATACTCCAGCCAAACTGCACGGCTGTCGCTAAGGCTCAGGCTGCCGCTGGACAGGGCATCGTCAAGATTGGTGCCCAGATCCAGAAGCAGCCCGTCGATGTCGAGCAAGTCCCCATCGCTCAGCTTGAAATCGCTGATGGTATCTCCTGCGTCCTCAGCGGAGGTGAAGACAAACACATCGGCATCCTTACCGCCTTTGAGGAGGTCCGCCCCGGTGCCGCCTTCAATCCGGTCCATGCCGGACCCGCCATCCAGCTTGTCATCTCCGGCACCGCCCGAAAGTTCATCGTCTTCCGACCCGCCTTTGATCTTATCAGTGCCGCTGCCGCCGCTTAGGCTGTCATCCCCTTTGCCGCCATCCAGCTTGTCATCTCCGGCACCTCCCGACAGCGTGTCATCGCCATTGCCGCCTTTCAGCCGGTCGATGCCGCTGCCGCTGCTGAGCATGTCATTGCCATCGCCGCCATCAACCTTGTTACTGCCGTCGCCAGCCGAAAGCGTGTCATCACCCAAGCCGCCCTTCAGTTTGTCGGTACCTGCGCCACTGGTGATCTGGTCGTTCCCGTCACCGCCAAACAGCTTGTTGTCGCCATCACCGGCGTATATCGTGTCGTCCCCTTCACCGCCTTTAATGTTGTCCTGTTCGCTGCCGCCGGACAAGCTGTCATCGCCGTCACCGCCGTCCAGTTTGTTGTCGCCATCACCGGCGTACAGCGTGTCATCGCCTTCGCCGCCTATAAGCCTGTCTTTGCCGCTGCCCGAGGTGAGGACATCATTACCGCTGCCGCCATCCAGCTTGTTGACGCCATCGCCGGCAGACATCGTGTCGTCGCCATCGCCGCCTGACATTTTATCTTTGCCGCTGCCGCCGGACATGCTGTCATCGCCCTCGCCGCCATCCAGCTTATTGTCACCATCGCCGGCAGACATCGTATCGTTGCCATCGCCGCCTGCCAGCTGGTCTTTGTCAATACCACCGGTAATGGCGTCGTCCCCTGCGCCGCCTTCAATCCGGTTTTTGCCATCGCCGCCGTCCAAATTGTCATTGCCCAGGCCGCCATAAATCCGGTCTGCGCCAGAGCCGGCTGTCAGGGTGTCGTCACCTCCTTCACCGGTCAGGAAGTTTCTTCCGCTGCCGCCGTGGATCGCGTCGTCCCCGTCGCCGCCATAGATTTTGTCGTTACCGTCCTCGGCCGTCAGGCTGTCATCGCCCAGGCCGCCATAGATTTTGTTGTTGCCGCTGCCGCCGTCCAGCGTGTCATTGCCGCCGCGCCCATCCAGAAGATCGTTGCTGGCACGGCCTTCGATCAAATTGGCAAGATCATTGCCATAGGCCTTGTCATTGCCGCTGCCCAAGATGGCGTTTTCGATCTCGGTGCCTTCACTGATTGTCAGGCTTTTGGAGCCGATTTTACCGGTTGCCCCGCTTGCCAGGTCGATCGTGGAACCCCGCGTGACGGCACTAAGATCCAGGGTATCAATGCCGCCATTTGTGTCAGTGACGGTTCCGATCTGAACGGTCCATTGCGTCATGAAGGTGTCATCGAAGACATACACGTTATCAATGGTCCCTGGGGTCGGGTCCGGGTCGGGTGTCGGGTCCGGGTCGGGAGTTGGATCGGGATCAGGTGTCGGATCAGGGTCAGGTGTCGGGTCAGGATCGGGCGTTGGATCAGGATCCGGTGTGGGTTCAGGATCGGGTGTCGGGTCCGGTGCCGGCCCCGGGGTGCCGGAGATGTTGATGATCTCTGCCAGGCTGGCGTCCTCGTTCACGCCGACAAGAAACACCAAAAGGGCATTGTTGCCGCCGTGTGAAATCTTCAGCCAGGATCCGCCGCTGCCGGCCTGCAGCGTTGCAACGCCGTCGTCTGCCGGATCATCCCCTTCATAGCCGATTGCTTGGAGCAGCTGCGCGATGTTGATTCTGTCGCCTGCTGCCAGATCAAAGTCAGCAATGGAATCGCCGGCTTCGCTGAGGCTTGTATATACGAACCGGTCCGCACCATTGCCGCCGGTAAGCAGGTCAGCACCATCGCCACCGATCAAGGTATCGTTTCCGTCACCGCCCTCAATCTGGTCATTGCCGGCGCCGCTCTCCAGCTGGTTGGCTGCTGCGTTGCCTGTGATATGGTCGATACCCGAGCCGGTGATCGCGTTTTCGATCACGGTGCCGCGGGCAATGGCGAAATTGCCGGTCTTACCGTTGAGGCTGGAAAATGTTTCCTCATTCAGGTTCAGCGTCTGATTGTAGCTGCGCGAGCTGAGGTCGATCAGGTCGATGCCGCCGTTATCTACAACAGCCACGCCGAAGCTGCCGTTCAAATCCATGCCGAAGCGGCCGGTGGTTTGCCCGTCGCCGTAAATGGTGTCGCCCGTTTCGATGTCCACGGGTGTGCCATAGAGATGGTGAACCGCTGCGATATCAGCAAGCTGAGCGGTTGCCAGATAGGCAAAGGACGCATTCACCGCGGTGTTCTCGGACTGGCTGAAATAGGACATGATCGACATTTGCCAGCTGTCGTTGGCAAAATGCGCGTCCGAGCCGTAGCTGGCGCTGCCGTTGTAGTTGCCGGTGTGGCCGAGACCCAGGGCGTGGCCGATCTCATGGATGTAGGTTTGCAGGTAGTAATTGCCGTATTGGGCCCAGGCATCGTCGATGTTGATGCTGGAGCTTAGAATGGTGCCATTGCTGACCGAGGAGCTGGCATAGGCGCCGGACCGGTTGTCGTCGAATGTGATCTTGGCACTGCCGGTGGTTTCGACAAACTCGATCCCGCTCAGCGCCGTCCAGCTCTCCAGCGCCTTGCGTGCGGTTTCTTTGCCGGTTCCATTCAACCCGCTGAGGTTAACAGTGAGCTGACCGCCGGTTTCCACATCAAAGGAGCGCTCTGTACGGCCGGTCGACTGCCAATATCCCTTGTAAAGATACTCTGCCACCTGATCGACGGTGTAGGTCGGCTTGCTGCCGGCAGACTGGCCGCCTGAGCCTGTGCCGCCGCTATCGGTGCTTTCGGGAATTCTGTGATTGGCTTGACCGCAATACTCACACATGTCCGTGTTCCATCCTAGATCGTTAAATTACAAAGAGAATTCAGTGTTCTGGACCAATTGGCCGGCATAGTCCGCAAGAGTGTCACCGCTCAGCTGTCCATCCATGACCGACTGTTCGATGACCGGGCCTTGGCCGCTGCGGCCGTCGCTGTGCCGCCAGGCCAGCCAGCCAGAGATCCAATCGGCCGACTGGTTCTGTTCGACAAAACGAAAGGTCAGGTCCGGGCCGGCCTGCTGCCCGTCTGCGGCGGTAACCGCGGCGCCTGGGAATTTCTGGCGCAAGCCGTCGGCCAGCGCATCGCAGAGCGGTTGCTGCAGAGATCCGCTGCATTGCAGCTGAACAATCTGCACCGGGCTGCCAGCCACAGAAGTGTCAGTGACCAGCAGCTGGATTGCATCGGAACAGCTGGAAAGATTTCCAGGTAAAGTCATGGGGAATGTGCTCGCTCAGTAGGTCGAAGGATCAGGTTCAGTCCCGCGCCGTTCTGGCTGCAGCTTCAGGTTTAGGCGGTGATTGGGGCGAAATGCCGGTTGCGATCCGGGCAACATTAAGACGTCATTAACTGCCGTTAACCATTTGGCAGGGAAGTGGTGATGCCGCGGCCTGGCCCGATCCGGCCCTGTTATTGCAAATCATTCTCAATCTCATTGACAAATGAGAATGATTTGCAATAACGATGCATCAAAGAGATCTTCAAAACGGAGAAACGAATGTTCGCGAACCTGCTCAAGACAGTTTCCGCCGCCGCATTTGCGGCTGTTGCTGCCAGCGCTGCCATGGCTGAAGACAAGATGAAGGTTGTCACAACCTTTACCGTGCTGGCCGATATGGCGGCAAATGTGGCAGGGGATGCCGCCGAGGTTGTTTCGGTCACCAAGCCGGGCGCCGAGATCCACGGTTATGAGCCGACCCCGCGTGACATCGTACGGGCACACGATGCCGACCTGATCCTGTGGAACGGGATGAACCTGGAGCTTTGGTTCGAACAGTTCCTGTCGAATATGGAAGACGTGCCATCGGTGACCCTGACCGATGGCATTGACCCAATCCCGATTGCAGCGGGCTCATATGAGGGCAAGGCCAACCCGCATGCCTGGATGGGGTTGGATAACGCGCTGATTTATATTGACAACATCGTCGAAGCCTTTGCCGAACATGATCCGGAGAACGCCGCGGTCTATGTCAAGAACGCAGGTGAATACAAAGACCGCTTGCGCGCCACAATCGAGCCTCTGCGCCGCGCCATTGCCGAAATCCCGGAAGATAAGCGCTGGCTGGTGACCTGCGAGGGGGCCTTTAGCTACCTGGCCCGCGATTTCGGCATGAAAGAGCTGTATTTGTGGCCGATGAACGCCGATCAGGTTGGCACTCCGCAGCAGGTGCGCGCTGTGATCGACGGGGTGCGCGCCAATGATATCCCTGTGGTGTTCTGCGAAAGCACCGTCAACACCGCCCCGGCCGAACAGGTGGCCCGTGAAACCGGCGTCGCCTATGGCGGTGAGTTGTATGTGGACTCGCTCAGCGAAGCGGACGGTCCAGTGCCCACCTATCTGGACCTGCTCAGGGTCACATCCGAAACCGTGGCACGTGGCCTGACCGAGGTCACCAACTGAGCCTTCCAACGGAAATTCCTACGCCCCGCAGTTCATGCTGCGGGGTGTTTCATTTCACAAAGCACATTTTCTGTGTGTAACTCTGCAGGACAGCCCTATGCTTGATGCCAGTGAGACCCACATTATGAATACCAGCGCCACGCCCGCAGATGACGGGATCGCCGCAAAAGATGTCACCGTTACCTACCGCAATGGCCACACGGCGCTGTGGAATGCCAGCTTTTCCATTCCCCGCGGCACCGTTGCGGCGCTGGTCGGTGTGAACGGGGCAGGCAAATCGACCCTCTTCAAGGCGATCATGGGGTTTGTGCCGGCCGCACAGGGTGAAATCCGCATCCTCGGCCTGACCGTCAAGGAGGCACTGCGCAAGAATCTGGTTGCCTATGTGCCGCAATCCGAGGAGGTCGACTGGGCCTTTCCGGTGCTGGTCGAGGATGTGGTGATGATGGGGCGTTACGGCCACATGGGATTTCTGCGCCGGCCCAAGGCGGCGGATCACGAGGCGGTGGATGAGGCACTGCGCCGGGTCAACATGCAGGACTTCCGCCACCGCCAGATCGGCGAGCTGTCCGGCGGCCAGCGCAAACGGGTGTTCCTGGCCCGCGCCCTGGCACAGGACGGGCAGGTGATCCTGCTGGACGAACCTTTTACCGGCGTGGACGTGAAGACCGAGGAGCAGATCATCGCCCTGCTGCGCGAGCTGCGTGCCGAGGGCCGGGTGATGCTGGTTTCCACCCACAATCTGGGCAGCGTGCCGGAATTCTGCGACCGAACCGTGCTGGTCAAGGGCACCGTGCTGGGGTTCGGTCCGACCGAGACCACCTTTACCCGCGCCAACCTGGAACATGCCTTTGGCGGGGTATTGCGCCATTTCACCCTGGGGGGCGATGCGCTGCATGATGACGGCGACACCCGCGAGGTCACCATCCTGACCGACGACGAGCGGCCCTTTGTCCAATACGGCGAAAAGACCCAGACCAGCGAGGGCAAGGCTGAAGGCGGGGGCAAGCCGTGATGGAATACCTGCTGGAGCCGTTCTCCTATGGCTATATGACCAATGCGATGTGGGTCTCTTCCCTGGTGGGCGGCGTCTGCGCCTTCCTGTCGGCTTATCTGATGCTCAAGGGCTGGTCGCTGATCGGCGACGCGCTGTCCCATTCGGTGGTGCCGGGGGTGGCAGGGGCCTATATTCTGGGCCTGCCGTTTGCGCTGGGCGCGTTTATTGCCGGCGGGCTGGCGGCGGGGGCGATGCTGTTTTTGTCGGAACGATCCGGCCTTAAGGTGGATGTGATCATCGGGCTGATCTTCACCTCCTTTTTCGGGCTTGGGTTGTTCATCGTCTCGATCAGCCCGATGTCAGTGTCAGTCCAGACCATCACCATGGGCAACATCCTGGCGATCACGCCCGAGGACACGGCTCAACTTGCAATCATCGGCTTTGTCTCGCTGGCAGTGCTGCTGGCCAAGTGGAAAGACCTGATGGTCACCTTCTTTGACGAAAACCACGCCCGCACCATCGGCCTCAGGCCCGGGCTGCTGAAGGCAGTGTTTTTTGTGCTGCTGTCGGCCTCGGTTGTGGCGGCGATGCAGACCGTGGGGGCGTTTCTGGTGATTGCGATGGTGGTAACGCCGGGGGCCACGGCCTATCTGCTGTGCGACCGTTTCCCGCGGCTGATCATGATTTCGGTGCTGATCGGTGCGCTCACCAGTTTCTTCGGCGCCTATGCCAGCTACTTTCTGGACGGCGCCACCGGCGGCATCATCGTGACACTGCAAACGCTGATCTTCCTGGCGGTCTTTGTCTTTGCTCCGAAACATGGGTTGCTGGCGGCAAAACGCAAGGCGCGCGAAGCACTTAAACGCGGCCCCGCCGCACAAGAAGGAGCTGCGTGATGGACCTTGATACGCTTTTGATGCCGTTCCAGTTTGCGTTCATGCAGAACGCCTTTCTGATCTCGCTGATCGTGTCCATCCCGACCGCGCTGCTGTCCTGCTTCCTGGTGATGAAGGGCTGGGCGCTGATGGGTGACGCGGTCAGCCATGCGGTGCTGCCCGGAATCGTGCTGGCCTATATCGTGGGGCTGCCGCTGATCCTTGGCGCTTTTGCTGCGGGTATGCTCTGCGCGGTTGCCACCGGCTATTTGTCGGGCAACAGCCGGGTCAAGCAGGACACGGTGATGGGGGTGGTGTTCTCGGGCATGTTCGGCCTTGGCATCGTGCTCTATGTCTCGGTTGAGACCAACGCCCATCTGGATCACATCCTGTTCGGCAACATGCTGGGGGTTGAGGGGCACGAGCTGCTGACGGCGGGCATTATTTCCCTGGTGGTCGGTGTGGCGCTTGTCTTGAAGTGGAAAGATCTGCTGCTGCACAGTTTTGACCCGGCACAGGCGCAGGCGTCCGGGCTGCCGGTCACGGTGCTGCACTATGGGCTGCTGGCGGCCTTGTCGCTGACGATTGTGGCGACCCTGTCGGCGGCGGGGCTGATCCTGGCCATCGGGCTGCTGATTGCGCCGGGGGCCATCGCCTTTCTGGTGGTGCGCAAGTTCAGCACTATGCTGTGGGTTTCGGTTCTGATCTGCATGTTTTCGATGCTGGCGGGGACCTATGCCAGCTTCTTCCTCGATAGCGCGCCGGCGCCGACCATTGTGCTGATCCTGACCGCGCTGTTTATCCTTGCCTTTGTGCGGCGGCTGTATGTGACCCGCAAGACCTCGATGCAGCGGGCCAAGGACCCCTCCGGGATCGCATAAGTCACGCGGCGCCGGGCTGGGCCATTTCCAAGAGCCACTGCCGCACCAGTTCGGCATTGGGAACCAGATCCTGGGTCTTGGACCACACCAGGTAAAACCCGGCGCCGGTGGTCCAGGACCAGTTCTTGCGTGCGGCCAGCAGTCCCTGTTTGATCAGCGGTTGCGTCACGTGCTGCCAGCCGAAGGCAAAGCCTTCGCCGGCAATTGCCGCCTGCAGTACCAGCGCGTAATCGTTGAGCCGCAGACCCGCCGCGGGCAGCGGGCCTGTAACTCCGAAATGGGCAAACCACTGCTGCCAGCTGGGGCGCTCGCGGATCGGTTCCTCCAGATGTATCAGCCGCTCGTGCAGCAGGTTCGGCACTGTCGCCAGGTTGACGGCCGAGGCCATCACCCGCGGGCTGGCCACCGGATAGATCACCTCGGGCGCGATCAGGGCGGAATGGCAGTCCGGCCAGTTGCCGTGCCCGCGCCGCACCGCCAGCGAGATGCCTTCGGTATTGATATCCGGCTCCCGGTCCGAGCTTTGCAGGCGCAGGTCGATATCGGGATGCGCATCATGCAGCCGGGGCAGTCGTGGCATCACCCAGTAATATGCAAAAGCCGAGGAGCAATTGAGCGTGACATGGTCATTGCGTCCGAACTGGCGTACCGCTTTAGCAGAGGACAGGATGTCCTCTAAAGCCTTGGACACATCGGTGTACAGCCTCATTCCAGCCCCGGTCAGCTCCACTTTGCGGTGGCCGCGGCGGAATAAAATAACACCTAACGACGCCTCCATCTGCTTTATGGCCGCACTGACAGCAGGTTGCTGCACGTTCAGCTCCTCCGCCGCACGGGTAAAGGAGCCGTGCCGGGCAGCGGCCTCAAAAACAATCAGGTGACGGGGGCTGGTGAGGAGCTTCCAGAGTTCTTGCATAACTGTCAATTATCCAAACGATCAGATTTTTCAACCGTCACAAACGCGGGCTGCAGGAATAGTGTGACTCATCATTTGGAGACTGGAGAGCCCCATGGCCCGACGCGCCCGCGCATCCCGCGATCGAAACACCGCCCCGGCGGGTGCCCCTGCATCGCCATTTATCCAGCGCACACTGCCGTTTTACGATGTGCTGGATGAGGAAAAACTGACCAAGATCGAGGCCCAGGTGGACTGGATCTTTGAAGATGTCGGCATTGCCTTTCGCGATGATCCCGAAGCGCTGAAGATCTGGAAAGAAGCCGGCGCGCGAATTGATGGCGACATCGTGCGGGCGGATGCGCAGTGGATCCGCTCCCTGTGTGCCAAGGCCCCGCGGGAATTCACCCAGCTGGCCCGCAACCGGGAACGCTCTGTGACCATCGGCGGCAATAATCAGGTTTTTGCCCCGATCTATGGCGCTCCGTTTGTGCGCGATCTGAAGGGCGGCCGCCGCTATGGCGACATGGAGAGTTTCGAGAAGCTGGTGCAGCTCACCTATATGCATCCGAACCTGCACCACGGCGGTTTTGTCATCTGCGAGCCTTGCGATGTGCCGGTCTCCAAGCGCCATTTCGACATGCTGTTTGCCCATATGACCCTCAGCGACAAACCGCATTTGGGTGCGATCACCGAAATGTCCCGCGCGCAGGACAGTGTCGATATGGCCGAAATTGTCTTTGGCAAAGAGGTCATGGACAACAACTGCGTGATCATGGGCAATGTGAACACCAACTCACCCTTGCTGGTGGACAAGGTGGTAACCGAGGCCGTGCGCACCTATTCCGCCCGCGGACAGGGGATGATCGTTGTGCCGTTCATCCTGACCGGTGCGATGGGGCCGGTGTCCACCGCGGCCTCTGTGGCGCAGGCGATGGCCGAGGCGATGATGGTCTGCGCCTTCACCCAGCTGGTGCGCCCGGGTGCGCCGTTTGTGCTGGGCAACTTCCTGTCGTCGATGTCGCTGAAGTCCGGCGCGCCGACATTTGGGATGCCGGAGCCGGTGGTGTCGAACTATGCCATTGGTCAGCTGGCCCGCCGCGCAGGCCTGCCGCTGCGCTGCGGCGGGTCGCTGACCGCGTCCAAGATCGAGGACGCGCAGGCGGCCTATGAAAGTGCCGACTCGATGCATTCGACCATGCTGGCGGGTGCGAATTTTGTCCTGCATTCTGCCGGTTGGATGGAAGGCGGCCTGTGCACCGGGTTTGAGAAGCTGATCATGGATGCCGACCGGCTGGGGTCCTACCAGAAGGTGCTGAGCCAGGGGCTGGACACCAGCGACGAGGCTATGGCGCGCGATGCTTACGCTGAGGTGGAGCCTGGCGGGCATTTCCTGGGATCGGGTCACACCATGCGTAATTACCAGACCGCGTTTTATGAGCCCAAGCTGAGCGACAGCGAAAATGTCGAAAGCTGGGAGGAGGGCGGCTGCAAGGACATGCGCCAGCGCGCCTATGAGCGCTGGAACCAGATGCTGCACGAGTATGTCGCGCCGCCGATGGATGAGGCGGTGAAGGAAGAATTGGCCGCCTATGTCGCCCGCCGCAAGGAAGAAATTCCGGACGCCTGGTACTAACCCGCTGCTCCGGCCCGCCAACCAAGATCTCTCACGGCCCAGCTGCCGCTTGCCCCAGACCTGAGGACACAACCCATGTCAGACAATTTTGCCCAATCGACGCTCAACATTCACAAGGAGGAAAGCGGCGGCGACAAGAAGCTGCCGAGCCACGCCAAGGCGGTGATCATCGGCGGCGGTGTTGTTGGCTGCTCGATCCTGTTTCACCTGGCCAAATTCGGCTGGAAAGATGTTGTGCTGCTGGAACGGGACGAGCTGACCTCTGGTTCCTCCTGGCATGCGGCGGGGCAGATCCATACGATTTCGTCAGATCCGAACATCTCTCGGCTGCAGTCTTATACCATTGATCTGTATAAAGAGATTGAGGAGCTGTCAGGCCATTCCGTCGGTCTGCACATCACCGGCGGGTTCTATCTGGCGTCGAACAAGACCTGGTACGACTACCTGAAGCGGGAACGGTCCAAGGCGCGTTACATGGGGCTGAACCAGGAATTCATCAGCCCCAAGGAAGTGGCGGAGCGCCACCCGCTGATCGACCCGAAGCATTACCACGCGGCACTGTGGGACGATCAGGACGGCGATCTGGACCCGTCGGGCGCGACCTATGCCTTTGCCAAGGCGGCCAAGGTGCACGGCGCGCAGTATTTCACCCATACACCGGCGACTGCCACTACCCAGCGTCCCGATGGCAGCTGGGATGTGGTGACCCCGCACGGGGTGATCAATGCGGAGCATATCGTGAACTGCGGCGGGCTGTGGGCGCGGGAGGTCGGCCACATGCAGGGCATCAACCTGCCGGTGCAGCCGATGGAGCACCACTATCTGATCACCGACAAGATTGATGCGGTGGCCAATCACCCGACCCGCCTGCCGGCCGGGATTGATTACGAGGCGAACATTTATTTCCGGCAGGAGCGCCAGGGGATGCTGCTGGGCACCTATGAACCCAAAGGCACGCCCTGGAAAGTGGATGGAACACCGTGGGATTTCGGCCACGAGCTGCTGCAGCCCGATCTGGACCGGATTGCCGACCGGCTGGAGATGTCGTTTGAACGGATCCCGGCAATTGGCGAGGCGGGCATCAAGGACATGATCAACGGGCCGTTCACCTTCGGCCCCGACGGCAACCCGATGATCGGCCCGGTGCCGGGCATGAAGAACTACTGGTGCGCCGTGGGTGTCATGGCTGGCTTCTGCCAAGGCGGCGGCGTTGGATTGACTATGGCGGAGTGGATGATCGACGGCGAGCCGTCCATCGACGTCTGGGCGATGGATGTGGCGCGCTTTGGCGACTTTGCGACCCCCGACTGGGGTACCGTGAAGTCGACCGAGAACTATGAGCGCCGTTTTGTGATGACCTTCCCGAACGAGACCCTGCCAAAGGGGCGGATGCAGAAAACCACTGCGCTTTATGACCGGCTGGTCGCCAAAGGCGCGCGGATGGGGCAGGGCTTTGGCCTGGAGAACGCGCTGTGGTTTGCTGACGGGCCGGAAGACGCGCATGAGGAGCCGACATTTGAGCGCAATCGCAGCCATGAGTATGTGGCGCGCGAGGTCAAGGCGGTGCGCGAGGCGGTGGGCGGCATCGAGGTTGCCAACTTTGCCAAGCATGAGTTCAAGGGCGCAGGCGCGCGCGCCTTTCTGGACCGCGTTCTGGCCGGTTATGTGCCGAAACCGGGCCGCCTGGCCCTGACCCCGATGCTGACGCCCAAGGGCAAGCTGTACGGCGATCTGACCGTGGCCTGCCTGGGCGAGGAGCACTTCATGCTGTTCGGCTCCGGCGCCATGCAGGAGGCGCACCGCCGCTGGTTTGAAAAGGATCTGCCTGCCGATGTGACCTATCAGAACGTCTCGGACGACTGGCACGGCATTGCGCTGTCGGGTCCAAAGTCGCGGCAGCTGCTGCAGCGGATCACCCGCGAGGATGTGTCGGGCGAAGCCATGAAGTTCCGCGACCTGCGCCAGACATTTGTGGGCGGCGTGCCGGTGATCCTGAACCGGATCAGCTTCTCGGGCGAGCTGGGATACGAGATCTACTGCAAGCCGCAATACCTGCTGCGCCTGGCGGAGGCGATCGAGGAGGCGGGGGCGGATCTGGGTTACCGCTGGTACGGCGCGCGGGCGCTGATGTCGATGCGGCTGGAAAAGGGCTGGGGCGTCTGGACGCTGGACTTCCGCCCTGATTTCGACGCGGCGGAAAGCGGCATGGATGTCTTTATCAACTGGAAGAAGGATTTCGTGGGTAAGGAGGCCGCGCTGGCCGCCCGCGAGGCCGGACCAAACCGCAAGCTGGTCACTATGACCATCGACGTGGACGGCATTGATGTCTCAAATGACGAGGCAATCCTGAAGGACGGCGAGGCGGTCGGCTATATCTCCTCGGGCGGTTATGCGCATCACGCAAAGGCGTCGATGGCGATGGGCTATGTCGCGGCGGAACATGCGGCGGCGGGCACCCGGCTGCAGGTCGAGATCCTGGGCGAGATGTATGACGCTGAAGTGCTGGGCGCGCCCATCTATGACGCCAACGGCGCCAATATGCGGGCCTGACCGGAACAGGGGAGCGGAGACCATGACCAAACCCATGCGGACGCTCCCCGAAGCGGCCGGGGCCGCTCCGGCCTGCCGCTGCATCTTCCTGCTGCTGCCCACCTTCTCGCCGCTGGACCTGTCCAGTGCGGTGGCGGCGCTGGAGGCAGCAAACCAGCATGATGGAACTGCGCGCTATGACTGGCGCGTGGTCAGCGAAGACGGCCTGTCCGTCACCGCCCCTAACGGGCTTGGCGTGGCGGTGGACGGCGGCCTGCCGGATCTGGTGCGCGGCGATATGATCTTTGTTTGCGGCGGTCAGGGGCAGGAGCCGGGGATATCGCTTAAGGTGCTGGGCTGGTTGCGCAAAGCGCAACGCATGGGCGCAGCTCTGGGTGCGCTGGGCGGCGGTGTGCTGGCGCTGGCGCGCTCCGGACTGCTGGCAGGGCGCCAGGTCTCGGCCCACTGGGCGCTGCGGGCGGTTCTTGCCGAGGCGCATCCGGACGTGGAGGTGAAGAATTCGCTGTTTACCATGGAGGGCAAGCTGATCACCTGTGCCGGCGGGACCGCTACCATCGACATGATGCTGAACCTGATCGCGGATCATCACGGGGCGGCCTTGGCGACGGGTGCGGCGGATCTGATGGTCTGTTCCTCGGCGCGCAGGGGCAATCAGGATCAGACGGTTTCCGAATACGGCCGGACTGGCGTTCGGCATGAAAAACTTGCGGCCGCGCTCAGCCTGATGCGCAGCAACCTGGAGGAGCCACTGACACCGGGCGGCATTTCCGATCTGGTCGGCCTGTCGGTCCGCCAGCTGGAGCGGCTGTTCTCCAAGTACCTGCAGACCACACCCAAGGTCTATTACACAAGGCTGCGGCTGGACTATGCGCGCAGCCTGCTGTTGCAGACCAACATGCGGATCATCGATGTGGCACTGGCGTCGGGGTTCAACAGCCAGACCCATTTTGCCAAAGTTTACCGCCGGTATTTCGGCAAATCACCGCATCAGGAACGGCCGTTTTAGCCCTTGGGCTTGGGCCTTGCCGGACCCGGTGATTGGCCCGGCAAGGCATAGTCCAGTGTCCCTCTTCTGATCAGAGGCCAAGATCGCTGAGACCGGGGTGATCCGCCGGACGCGGGCCTTGCGCCCAGTGGAACAGGCGGTCTTCTTCGTTGATTTTCAAGTCGTTGATTGAGGCAAAGCGGTGCGCCATGCGGCCATCCCCGGCAAACTCCCAGTTTTCATTGCCGTAAGAACGGTACCACTGGCCGGCGGCATCGCGCCATTCATAGGCATAGCGCACAGCGATACGGTTTCCGGTGTAGGCCCACAGCTCCTTGATCAGCCGGTAGTCCTGCTCGCGGTCCCATTTCCGGCTCAAGAAGGCATGGATTTCTTCGCGGCCCTTGGGGAAGTCAGCCCGGTTCCGCCAGGCTGTGTCCAGCGTATAGGCCGGCGCCACAGTATCAGGCGAGCGGCTGTTCCAGGCATCTTCAGCAGCGCGAACCTTGGCAATTGCGGTCTCGCGGGTAAAGGGCGGCAGCGGAGGGCGGGGGGCTTCAGTCATGTTTATTTACCGATCTGTCAATGGTGTGATCTAAGTGTACCGATCGGTCTCAAAGTTCAAGGGCCGTGCCGTATAATTTTCTCGTGGGTATCAAATCAATGAAGGATAAGCGCCGCGAGCCGCACAGGACCTGAGGTACAGGTACATTTCTGCTTTCGTCAGATTGCTGGTCCGGTTGTTGAAAAATGCGCAGAAACGCTGTCATGCGGGCTGGCGGGCAGCAGGTTTGCACGCACAGCCGAGGGGACGGCTTGGCCAAAGCAGCCATCTGCGACGCAAGGAGAAACCCAGGTGCGGTGAGGCCAAAAGCTAGAGAGAAAATGCGCAAGCGGGGCCCATTCCTAAGCATGGATGAGCTTGATCTTCATGCTTGGGGAAGGGTGGTAGCGGAGGAGGGACTTGAACCCCCGACACGCGGATTATGATTCCGCTGCTCTAACCAACTGAGCTACTCCGCCGCTCGCTGTGTGGAGGCGATTTACGGAATGCTGCCGGTCGGGTCAAGAAGAAAAGCGGAAGAATTGCGGATTCCGTTGAGGTTTTTCCGGATGGATGATTAAGTTGTTTAAAAACAAGTGCTTGTGTGAGGTGTGGGAATGGCGTCTCTGGCCTGCAAGGTCAGCCGTGGCCGGAGTTGGCAAGCTATGCCTCGGCGGGATTAATCACTTGGGGTGTCCAGGGCAGCTAGTTCAGGCAAGGGCAGCTGGTCCAGGAGGCCAAACACCAGTGCGCGGCAAGTCTCACCTGTCCAGTCCGCAGGATGAAAACTGGGTGGCAGATCCGGATGGCGCAGAACCACGCGGCGCCAGCGGTGCACAATCAAGGTGCGCAGAGTGCCGGTTTGAGCCGGAGACAGCCGGGATGGTGGCGGGGTGATTTGTTTCAAATCCTGCTGCAATTCCTTACAGGCTTCACACAGTGGCAGCGGAAACAGCCGTGCCTTCAGCCAGCCTGGAACAGCGATGCTGCTGACCTTTGCGGCCATCATGTCATCCAGATTGTGCGGTATCGGCCCATGTCCCAGAGCAGTGGTGCGGTTCACGGCCACGTAGTTGGGCAGCAGCAGAACCTCGTCCAGGGTGGTTTGACCGGTGCCGTCCTCGGCGATAAGCACATGCCAGTCGCCAGGCGCCGCGGCACTGCGGCCGTAAATCCGGGGCGTCACGGCGGCGGATTGGTTGCGGCCGTATTCGGTCAGATAGTGGATAGATGCACGGCCTGCGCGGGCGCTTTCGATCCAGCCGTCCTTGCGCAGCCGGTGCAGCGCCACACGGATGGCTTCGGGCTTGATCCCCATCGGGGTGATGATGCGGGTCAGGGCGCTGCCGCTGATCCGGGCGCCCTTTTCCTGTGCCAGATCGCCGAACAGCGAAACAATGACCGACCAGACCCGCTGGTTCTGCGGGTCGTTCAGCTGCTGGACAGTAGCGTCAAACCAGGGGTTTTGCTGTTCGTTCATAGAGATAAACATAGTTCGCCCGGACAGGTTAGACCAGCCCGGGCGCACGGCAGCGTTACCGCTGCCTACCACTTTTGCGCAGGTTCAGAAGGCGTTCATCGTCAGCAACTCATACTCTGCTGCAATCTCGCCGTCCTGATTGGTGAGGGTGACGTGCCAGCGGACCTCGCCATAGTCCTCATTGCGCGGGGTCTTCTTTTTGACGGTCAGGCGGACCTTGATGCTTTCGCCCGCGGAGATGGGCTTCATGAAACGCAGGTTATCCAGGCCGGTATTGGCCAGAACCGGGCCTTCGTCAGGTTGCACGAACATGCCAGCGGCGAAGGACAACAGCAAATAGCCATGTGCCACCCGGCCCGGGAAGAACGGGTTCCGCTTGGCGGCTTCGTCGTCCATGTGGGCATAGAAGGTGTCGCCGGTGAAATGGGCGAAGGTCTCGATATCCTCCAGCGTCACGGTGCGCGGAGCCGTGTGCAGGGTCTCGCCAATGGACAGCTCGCCGAATTTGCGGGTGAAGGGATGCGCGGGGCCTTCGATCTCACTGCCGCCGGGAATCCATTTCTCACCGATTGCCGACAGGATTTCCGGGGAGCCCTGGATCGCGGTGCGCTGCATGTAGTGTTTGACACCGCGCACGCCGCCCAGTTCCTCGCCGCCGCCGGCGCGTCCCGGGCCGCCATGCACCATATGGGGCAGGGGGGAGCCGTGGCCGGTCGATTCCTTCATCGAGTCGCGGTTGTTGAAATAGAGCCGGCCGTGATAGGCGCCCGCACCCAAGGCAACCTCGCGCGCGACGCTGGGGTCATGGGTAATGACCGAGGCCACCAGCGAGCCCTGACCGCGGTTGGCAAGGTCGATGGCGTGGTCCAGATCGCGGTAGCCCATGATGGTGGAGACGGGGCCGAAGGCTTCGGTGTCATGCACGCGCAGCGCCTTGTCCGGGTCGGCGCAGTGGAACAGCATCGGCGGGACAAAGGCGCCTTTTTCGGCGTCGGCACCATCAACCGTGAAGTTTTCCGGGTCGCCAAAGACGCGTTCCGCCTCCTGGCCGATGATTGCGGCCTTTTCCAGCACGTCGCGTTTCTGGCTGTTTGAGACCAGCGCGCCCATGCGGGTGGTTTCCAGGCGCGGGTCGCCGATTGTGGTCTTGGCAAGCCGGGCAGACAGTGCCTCGATCACCGCATTGACCTGCGATTGCGGTGCGATGATGCGGCGGATGGCGGTGCATTTCTGGCCCGCCTTGGTGGTCATCTCGCGGCTGACTTCCTTGACGAACAAGTCAAACTCCGGCGTGCCGGGTTGCGCGTCGGGACCGAGGATGGACGCGTTGAGGCTGTCCTGTTCGGCCACGAAACGGACCGAGTTTTCCAGGATCACCGGGTTGGCGCGCAGTTTCAGCGCGGTATTGGCGGAGCCGGTGAAGCTGACGACGTCCTGCATGGTCAGATGGTCCAGCATGTCGCCGAGGCCGCCGGAGACCAGTTGCAGCGCGCCCTCGGGCAGGATGCCGCTGTCGAGCATCAGTTTCACCGCCAGTTCCGTCACATAGCAGCTGTTGGTGGCGGGTTTTACGATTGCGGGGACGCCTGCCAGCAGGGTGGGGGCCAGTTTTTCCAGCATGCCCCAGACCGGGAAGTTGAAGGCGTTGATATGCACCGCAACGCCGCGCAGCGGGGTGCAGATGTGCTGGCCCAGGAAGGTGCCGTTGCGGCTGAGCTGCTCCACATCGCCGTCGAGGTAGATATGGCCGTCCGGCATCTCGCGGCGGCCCTTGGAGGCAAAGACGAACATGGTGCCGATGCCGCCGTCGATATCGATCATGTGATCGCTTTGCGTGGCGCCGGTGTCAAAGCTGAGGTCATACAGCGCCTGCTTGTGCTGGTTCAGATGGCCCGCCAGCGCCTTTAGCATCCGGGCGCGGTCGTGGAAGGTCAGTTGGCGCAGGTTTGCACCGCCCACACTGCGGGCGTAATCAAGCATCGCCTGCACATCGAGCGCATCGTTGCCGGCTGTGGCCATGACCTCGCCGGTGATGGCGCTGGCGATGTTGCGCGCACCTGCGCCCGGTGCGACCCATTGACCCGCTGCAAAGCTGGAAATCTCAAGAAGGCTCATCATGCTGTCCTTTTCGTCAGGCCGGCAGGGGCCGGCTGTCTGGAATCCGTTGCTGAGATATATTGACCGTCCGGTCGGTTTATGCAAGGTGTTTGTCAAATACACCGCTGACAGGGTGAGGGAACGATGAGCGATACAATTCTGGTGGAGGATCACGGGACCTGGGTGGAGATCACCCTGAACCGCCCGGACCGGCTGAACAGTTTCAACGAGGATATGCACTACGCCTTGCGTGCAGCGCTGGAAGGTGCGCGCGACGGCGGCGCCCGCGCGGTGCTGCTGACCGGCGCCGGGCGCGGCTTTTGCGCCGGGCAGGATCTGGGCGACCGTGATCCGCGCAAGATGGACGGGCCGCCGGACCTGAGCCAGACCGTCCGCAAATTCTACGCACCGCTGGTGCGGCTGATCCGCGAGTTGAACTTCCCGGTGATCTGCGCGGTCAACGGTGTGGCGGCCGGGGCAGGGGCCAATCTGGCGCTGGCCTGCGACATGGTGCTGGCCGCAGAGAGCGCCAAGTTCATCCAGTCGTTTTCCAAGGTTGGCCTGATTCCCGATACCGGCGGCAGCTGGCATCTGCCGCGCTTGCTGGGCGAGGCCCGTGCCAAGGGGCTGGCGTTGACGGCTGAGCCGCTGCCTGCCAAGAAGGCCGAGGACTGGGGGCTGATCTGGAAGGCATTGCCGGATGACGAACTGATGGCCGAGGCGCGCGGCATGGCGGAGAAATTCGCAAACGGCCCGACGCTGGGGCTTGGCCTGACCAAGCAGTGCATCCAGGCCGCGGCGGTCAACACGCTGTCTGACCAGCTGGAGATCGAGGCGGATGCGATGAAAACCTGCGGCGAAAGCGCCGATTATGCCGAGGGCGTTGCCAGCTTCCTGGAAAAGCGTCCCCCCGCGTTCAAGGGCAAATGACCATGACCCCCAAGGAACGCGCCGAGAAATCCGCAGCCGCCATGTGGGCCGAGGACCACGCGTCCAAATGGGCGGGGATGGAGATCACCCATGCGGACGAGGGCGAGGCGACGCTGGAGCTGACCATCGCCCAGCATCACTGCAACGGCCATGGCATCTGCCACGGCGGCGTCACGTTTATGCTGGCCGACAGTGCTTTTGCCTTTGCCTGCAACAGCCGCAATCAGGCGACCGTGGCGCAGCACAACGTGATCAGCTTCACCGCGCCGGGACGGCTGGGTGATCGGCTGATTGCCAAGGCCCGCGAGATTTCCCTGACCGGACGCAGCGGTATTTATGATGTGGCGGTGACCAATCAGGACGGCCGGCAGATTGCCGAATTCCGGGGCTTCTCCCGGGCGGTCAAAGGCCAGTTGTTTGACGAATAAGGCGTGGAGGATGCCATGAAAGACCTGACCCCCAACAAGGCTGATCTGGATCCGATCGAGATCGCCTCGATCGACGAAATCCGCGCCCTGCAGCTGGAACGGCTGAAATGGTCGCTGGGCCATGCCTATGACAACGTGCCGATGTACAAGCAACGGTTCGACGAGGCGGGCGTGCATCCGGACGACTTGCAGCAGTTGTCGGATCTGGCCAAGTTTCCGTTCACCTACAAAAACGACCTGCGCGACAATTACCCCTTTGGCCTGTTTGCGGTGCCGCGCGAACAGATTATGCGCCTGCACGCGTCCTCCGGCACCACCGGCAAACCGACGGTTGTGGGCTATACGGCGAATGACATCAGCAACTGGGCGGATTTGGTGGCGCGGTCCCTGCGGGCGGCTGGACTGCGCAAGGGCGACATGGTGCACAACGCCTATGGCTACGGGCTGTTCACCGGCGGCCTGGGCGCGCATTACGGTATCGAACGTCTGGGTGCCACTGTCGTTCCGATGTCCGGCGGGCAGACCGAAAAACAGGTTGGCCTGATCACCGATTTCAAACCCGACGGGATCATGGTGACGCCCTCCTACATGCTTAACATTCTGGAGCAGTACCACAAGGTCGGCATGGACCCGCGTGAATGCTCGCTGAAAGTCGGCGTTTTCGGCGCCGAACCCTGGACCGATGCGATGCGCAAGGAAGTTGAACAGGCTTTTGATATGCATGCGGTCGATATCTACGGTCTATCCGAAATCATGGGGCCGGGCGTGGCCAATGAATGCGTCGAGACCAAGGACGGCCCGGTGATCTGGGAGGATCACTTCCTGCCGGAAATCATTGACCCGGCCACCGGCGAGGTGCTGCCGGACGGCGAGATGGGGGAGCTGGTGTTCACCACGCTGACCAAGGAAGGCCTGCCGATGGTGCGCTACCGCACCCGCGACCTGACGCGGCTGCTGCCGGGCACTGCGCGCACGATGCGGCGGATGGAGAAGATTACCGGGCGCAGCGACGACATGATCATCCTGCGCGGCGTCAACGTCTTTCCCAGCCAGGTGGAAGAGCAGCTGATGGCCACCGGCGGGCTGGCACCGCATTACCAGATCGAGCTGTATAAATCCGGCCGGATGGATGCGATGCGGGTCTATGTGGAGGCCAATCCTGATGCCACGGATGAGCTGAGCAGGACTGCGGCGGCGCGGATGCTGACCAAGCGGATCAAGGATATGGTTGGTGTTTCCACCGAGATCATTGTAGGCGACCCGGGATCGGTCGAGCGCAGCCAGGGCAAGGCCAAGCGCGTCGTCGACAACCGCGGCAAGTCCTGAACAGGGGAGTGAGTTTTGGCCCGCACCATCGCAAAAGACCATGATCTGAAACGCGTGCAGATCCTGAAATCCGCAGCCAAAGTGTTTGCGGAGGCAGGCTATGACCGGGCGTCGATGACCCAGCTGGCACGGGAATGCGGGATCTCCAAGGCGAATATTTATCACTACTATGACAGCAAGGATGCCGTTCTCTTCGGCCTTCTTGATACCTATCTTTGCGAGTTGCGCGACCGGGTTTGCGGGGCGGAGCTGGAGGGGCTTGGCCCCGAGGACCGGCTGCGCCGTATCGTGTCGGAAATCATGCTGGCATATCAGGGTGCCGACCATGAGCATCAGGTGCAGATCAGCGCCATGGGCGCGCTGCCCGAGGATCAGCAAAAGCTGCTGCGCGCCTATCAGCGCGAAATGGTGCAGTTTGTCAGCGACGCGCTGGCGGCGGTGGCACCCGGGGTGTTTGCGGGCGATTCTGCCAAGCTGCGCGGCGCCACCATGTCGGTTTTCGGCATGCTGAACTGGTACTACATGTGGAATTCCGGCGCCGGCCCCAAGGCACGCGACGATTATGCGCGGCTGGCGGCAGATCTGGTTTTGAATGGCGTCAAAGGGCTTTGACACCTTTGCGGGCTTGAACAAATGCCTGAAGCAAACAGGCGGCACAGTTTCTTTTGCGTTTGCGCCGCTTCGCGCTAAGCTTCCTCCCCAATAGGAGGGCGGTATGGCAAACCCTGAAAGTTTCGAAAAGTTCTACTACAAGAAGGTCGGACTGGGCGAGGGCTGCGGCTGCGCCGAGCGGGTGATCGACAACCACGAATTCGACCGGCAAGCGGGCCGCCCGCGGCTGAAATCCTTTGGCCGAAGATTTTCACTGCGGTCTTTTGCGCTGAAGTACGGGCTGATCTCCCGGCGCCGGCCGTCCCCGGACATGGAATAGGCGCTCGCAGGGGCAGCAAAGGTTACGCCACCATCCTTGTGGAGGGCCTGTGGCGTAACCGGTAGTGTTAAACCTGAACCGGCGGCACCATGCCGACAATCTCATAGGTTTTGCGCAGGATCGGCGCGGTGATTTCACGCGCGCGCTCGGATCCGCGGGTCAGGATGCGGTCGATCTCGTCCTGTTCCCCCATCAGCCGCGCCATCTCGGTCGAAATCGGCGCCAGCTTCGACACCGCCAGATCCGCCAGCATCGGCTTGAACTCCGAGAACTGCTTGCCGCCGACATCGGCCAGCACCTGATCGACGCTTTGTTCGTTCAGCGCCGCATAGATGTTGACCAGATTGCGCGCCTCGGGGCGCTCTTCCAGGCCTTTGGCCTCGGACGGCAGCCCTTCGGGATCGGTCTTGGCCTTGCGGATCTTCTTGGCGATGGTGTCGGCATCATCGGTCATGTTGATGCGGCTGGCATCCGACGGGTCCGATTTTGACATTTTCTTGGAGCCGTCGCGAAAGCTCATCACGCGGGTGGCGGCGCCCTCGATCACCGGTTCGGTCATCGGGAAGAAGTCGACGCCATAGTCATGGTTGAACTTGGCGGCGATGTCGCGGGTCAGTTCCAGATGCTGTTTCTGATCTTCGCCCACCGGCACATGGGTGGCGTGATAGACCAGAATATCCGCGGCCATCAGCGCCGGATAGGCAAACAGGCCAAGCGAGGCGTTCTGCGCGTTCTTGCCGGCCTTGTCCTTGAACTGGGTCATCCGCTGCATCCAGCCCATGCGGGCAACGCAGTTGAATATCCACGCCAGCTGCGCGTGCTCGGGCACCTGGGACTGGTTGATCAGGATGGATTTTTCCGGATCCAGGCCGGCGGCGATGAAGCCCGCGCACAGCTCGCGGGTGGATTTCATCAGGTCCTTGGGGTCCTGCCAGACGGTGATCGCATGCAGGTCCACCATGCAATAGATGGACTCCACATCCTTGGCCTGCCAGTCGACGAACCGCTTCAGGGCACCAAGGTAATTGCCCAGGTGCAGGTTGCCGGAGGGCTGAATCCCCGAAAAGACGCGCGGGGTGAATGTGGTTTCGCTCATCTAGGCGTAACTCCCGTCTGGAAATAGCAACCCCGGTGGCTTACCCATGGGGCTTGGATAGGTCAACAGGTGCGGAGGGTTCTGCACTGCAAGGAGACTCAATGAGCAGCCCGCATAACACCGCACCCGTCAACCCGCTGCCTGCAGCCGTCGTTGCGATAGTGCTGATCATCATCGGCATCGAAGCGGTGTTCTCGCTTGGCGCCCGCGGTATTCTTGGCGGGCCTGAGGCCATCGGCTGGCGGCTGGAGGCAGTCCAATCCTATGCGTTTTCCAGCGAGATCTTCTGGTGGATGCAGGAAAGCGGCCGCTGGCTGCCGGAGCATCTGAAGCGCTTTGTCTCCTACATCTTTGTGCATGGCGCCTTTACCCATGCACTGTTTGTCTGCGTCTTTGTGCTGGCGATGGGCAAAATGGTGGGCGAGGTGATGGGCGATCTGGCGATGGTGATCATCTTTGTGATGTCAGGTGCCGGCGGCGCGCTAGGCTATGCGCTGCTGGTCAGCGGCGGCCAGCCTTTGATCGGCGGCTTTCCGGCGGTTTACGGGCTGATCGGGGCCTTTACCTTCCTGTTGTGGCGCTCGCTGGCTTTGGTCGGGGCGCAGCAAAGCCGGGCGTTCTCGCTGATTGCCTTTCTGATGGGGGCGCAGCTGCTGTTCGGGCTGTTGTTTGGCGGCCAGAAGGACTGGGTTGCGGATCTGGCAGGCTTTGCCACCGGCTTCGGGCTGTCGTTCTTCCTGGCGCCGGGCGGCTGGGCCAGGATTAGGAGCCGCATCCGGCACGATTGACGCCGGGGGCTCCCGCCTGCTGTCAAAGCCCCTGGCGGGGCATTTCCAGCCGTTGGGCCGGGCCGCGCTGACGCGCGGCGGGAGGTCTGCTGAGAAGCGCTTCAGGGGCAGGTTTGCCCTGATGGCGCCATTTCAATTGCAGGAGTGGCCAGCCCTGCCTCAAGTGTGAACCGCGCCTGCGGCGCGGCGGCTATGCCGCCCTTGATCCGGGGCCGGCCTGAAGGGGCGCGGGGGTCAGGCTTGTTTCCGGCGGCTGAGGGCGGTGCGGAACTCCGACAGACGGAAGGCGCCAATCGCTTGGCCTGCGGCGAAGTAGACCACGCCGCCCAGCACCACCAGGCCTAGCAGGGACAGGTAGCGCCAGTAATCCAGCGTGAACAGCCAGCCCGCCGCCGAAGCAACAGCATAGAGCACTGCCCCCATCACAGCAGAGGCTGCCAGAATGCGCCAGGCGCGGGTGCGGAAGCGGGCGTCGAACCGGGCCTCTTCCCCCATGCTGCGGGCGCCGAGTGCCAGCAGTGCCACCATCACCCAGCCGGCAGCGGAGGCGGCAATGGCGGGGGCGATCCAGCCCAGTACCGGCTTCAGGCCAAAGGCCAGCGCCGCGTTGACAGCCATCGCAACCAGCGCGTAGCGAAAGGGGGTTTTGGTGTTCTCACGCGCGAAGTAGAGCGGCTGCAGGACCTTTTGGAGCATGAAGGCCGGCAGGCCTGCGCCATAGATTGCGACGGCGATGGCGATGGCGGCCACATCCTCAGGTCCGGTGGCGCCGCGCTCATAAAGCACCGAGACCAGCGGCAGCGGCACGGTGATGAAGGCAACGGCGGAAGGCACGGCCAGCAGCAGCGAGAATTCCCCGGCGCGGGACAGGGCGTCCTGAGACCCGGCGCTGTCCCCGGCCCGCAGGCGGCGCGACAGGGCAGGCAGCAGCACGATGCCGACGGCGATGCCGACAACGCCCAGGGGCAGTTGATACAGCCGGTCGGCGATGAACAGCCAGCTGGCCGCCTTTTCGATGTCAGAGGCAACGTATTGCCCGACCACCAGATTGATCTGGGTGACTCCCATGGCCAGAGCAGCGGGCACGGCAACACGCATCAGGCTGCGCATTTCGGTGTTCCAACGGGGCAGACCGGGCCGCAAGGTTATACCAGCACGGGCGGCGGCGACCCAGACAAGCGCCAGCTGCGCGACGCCTGCCACCGGGATGGTCCAGACCAGCCACAGGACAACATCGCCGCCCATGAGAGCGCCGGCTGTCATCGCTGCACAGGCAAATATGTTGAGGAGCACCGGTGCCGCGGCGGCGGCGGCAAAGCGGCCGGTGGCGTTCAGAACCCCGGAAAACAATGCGGCCAGCGACATGAACAGGATGTAGGGAAAGACGACATAACCGTACCCCACTGCCATATCGAACCGCGCATCGCCGACAAAACCGCCGGCCGTCAGCCAGACCAGCCCCGGCATGAACACCATGCCGAGACCTACCAGCGCCAGCACCGCAGCGGCAAGCAGGTTGAAGGCCTGCTGGGCATAAGTTCTGGCGTCCTCTCCGGCCTCATACCGCTTGGAAAAGGCAGGCACAAAGGCGGCGTTGAAAGCGCCTTCGGCAAAGAAGCGGCGGAACATATTGGGCAGGCGGAAGGCCACGATAAAGGCATCCAGTACCGGACCGGGGCCGATGAAGGCGGCAATCAGGATCTCGCGGGCGAACCCTAGCACGCGGCTGGCCAGCGTCCAGAACCCAACGGTCAGGAAGCCCGAAAGCAGTTTGATCGGTTTCATACATCCGCCCGTTTTGCGCCTGCAGTGATGGCCTCGCGCAGTTTCTTCTCCAGAGTCCGCTGTTTGGATTCTGCATAGTATTTCAGGCCGAACATGTCTTTGACATAAAAGGCGTCCACCACCTGCTCGCCATAGGTCGCGATGACAGCGTTAGCAATATAGACATTGGCGGCCGCCAGCGCCCGGGCCAGATCATAAAGCAGACCGGGCCGGTCGCGGGTGTCGACCTCGATGATGGTGTAGATTTCCGAGCCGTCGTTATCAAAGGTGATATGGGTCGGGACCTTGAAGGCGCGCTCCCGTTTCTTGATCTTGTCACGGGATTTCAGCGCGTCGCGGGTGATCACCTCGCCCTTCAGGGTCTTTTCAATCATCTGCTTAAGCCGGTGCAGGCGGATCGGGTCGAACGGGTGGCCTTCGCTGTCCTGGATCCAGAAGGCGTCGGTTACATATCCGTCCTTGGTCGTATAGGAGCGCGCATCCACCACATTGGCCCCGACCAGCGCCAGTGCGCCGGCGATGCGGGCAAAGATGCCGGGGTGATCTTCCATTACGAAACAAGCGCGGGTCGCGTCACGGTCCACGTCCGGATAGAGCCGGATCATCACCTCGCCCGCGTCGCCCTTGGCGATATAGTCGCGCAGCATCTCGGCGAAATCCACATGCGCGGTGATGTGCAGCCCGTGCCAGTACGGCGGATAGTGCCGGGCGGTTTCGGTTTTGAGGTCGGCTTTGGACCAGTCCTGCAACGCCTCGCGCAGGGCCTTCTTGGCCGACGCACCGCGGTGTTCGCGGTTCAGCGCCTCCATGCCGCCCTCAAGCGCTGCACGGGTCTGGCCGTAAAGCGCCCGCAGCAGGGCCGCTTTCCAGTTGTTCCAGGTGTTCGGACCAACGCCGCGAATGTCGCAGACGGTCAGCAGCAGCAGCAGGTCCAGCCGCTTGACCGTTTGCACCGCCTTGGCGAAGTCACGCACTGTGCGGGGGTCGGCAATGTCGCGTTTCTGCGCCATGTCGGACATTAGCAGGTGATAGCGCACCAGCCATTCCACGGTCTCGCATTCGGATGGCTTCAGCCCCAGCCGCGGCGCCACCTTGCGGGCGATCTGCGCACCAAGGATCGAATGGTCCTGCTCGCGCCCCTTGCCGATGTCATGCAGCAGCATGGCGACCATCAGCACCTTGCGGTTCAGCCCCTTGCGCAGGATCGAGGAAGAAAGCGGCAGCTCATCCTCCAGCTCGCCGCGTTCGATGGCGGCAAAGTTGGAGATCACCTGAATGGTATGCTCGTCCACCGTATAGGAGTGATACATGTTGAACTGCATCATCGCCACGATCGGCTCAAACTCGGGCAGGAAGGCCGACAGCACGCCAAGTTCGTTCATCCGCCGCAGCGCGCGTTCGGAATTGCCGTGTTTCAGCAAAAGGTCCAGAAAGATGCGCCGGGCTTCTTTGTCGTTGCGCATGCCGTCATCAATTAGCCGCAGATTGGCGGTGACCAGCCGCATGGCGTCCGGATGGATCAGCATGCCGGTGCGCAGGGCTTCTTCGAAAATCCGCAGCAGGTTCACCCGGTCGGCCAGAAAAGCGTCCGGGTCCAGCACATCCAGCCGGTTGTGCACCACCTTATAGCCGGGCTTGATTCGCGGGCGGCGGCGGAAGATGCGTTCCAGCAGCGGCGCGCCTTTTTGCTGACTGGCTTCCAGTTTGGTCAGGAAAATCCGGGTCAGGTCGCCGACCCGTGTGGCATGGCGGAAATACTCCTGCATGAAGATTTCCACGCCGCGGCGTCCGGCCTTGTCCTGGTACCCCATGCGGGTGGCAACCTCGACCTGCAGGTCAAATGTCAGCTGCTCAGTGGCGCGGCCGGTGGCAAGGTGCAGATGCGCGCGCACCGCCCAGAGGAACGTCGCGGCCTTGGCAAACCGCTCCAGCTCTGCCGGGCGGAACAGGCCCAGCGGCACCAGGTCTTCGGCGTCCTGCACCTGGTAAAGGTATTTGGCGATCCAGAACAGCGATTGCAGGTCGCGCAAGCCCCCTTTGCCCTCTTTCACGTTAGGCTCAACCATGTACCGCTGGCCCTGCTTCAGGTGGCGGGCGTCTCGCTCGGCCAGTTTCGCTTCGATGAAGTCCGGCGCGTCCTGGGAAAACAGCTCCGCCTTCAGCCGCTTTTCCAGCTCCTTGGCCAGCGGCGCGTGGCCGGCCAGGAAACGCTGCTCCAGCATTGCGGTGCGGATGGTGTAATCCTCGCCGCCCAGCCGGATGCAGTCCTTGATGGTGCGGCTGGAATGACCGACCTTCAACCGCAGATCCCACAGGATATAGAGCATGGATTCGATCACGCTCTCGGCCCAGGCGGTGATCTTGTAGGGTGTCAAAAACAGCAGATCGACATCCGAGGCAGGGGCCATTTCGCCCCGGCCATAGCCGCCAACCGCGATAACCGCGATGCGTTCGCCGCGGGTCGGGTTGGCCAGCGGATGAAGCAATTCGCCCGCGACATACAGCGCCGTGGTCACCAGACCGTCGGTCAGGAAGGTGTAAGAGCGGGTCAAGTCCCGCGCCGCAAAGGGGGCTGCGGCGAAGGCTTCGGCGATCGCTGCGCGTCCGGCCTTGTTTGCTTCTTTCAGAATCTTCACCGATTCCGCGCGCAGGGCCGCAGGAGTGTCGTCTTCTGCCAAGGCGATGATCCGGGCCCGGACCGCTGCGGCATCAAAGATGTCCGCAGGATCGCAGATCAGCGGACCTTGCGGTTCGGGAAAGCCGTTGGCGGCGGGCTGCGCGGGGCCGGCAGCGGGTTCAGAACCCGGCGCCGGTGAAGCTGCTTGGGGCAGGGTCAATGATCACGACCTTCTGTTCTTGGATGGTGGCAACCGCCAGGCCGCGGTCGTTGGTGCCGTCAGGCAACAGCCGGAAGATGCCGCCGGCCCCCTGGAAACCGGCCCCTTGGGTCAGCGCCGTGCCGGTCAGAGCGTCGGATTTTCCAGCAGCCACCAGCGCGCCGATTGCGGCAATCCCGTCATAGGCCAGGCTGCCGATCGAATGCGGCGATCCGCCATAGCTTGCCTGGTAGCGGGCGCTGAATTGCTGCACCTTGCCCTGGTCGGGCATCGCAAACCAGCCGCCCTGCACGCCGGGCAGGGCCAGGGTCTGGGCCGGAATATCCCAGCGGGTCAGGCCGATATACTGCTTTTCTGCCGGGTCCACACCGGCTTCGGGCAGCAGTTGCGCCAGCAGCGGCAGCGCGCCGGCTGTGGTCGAAGTCAGGAATACTGCATCCGCTTGGTGCGATTCATTGCGGATGGCAGGAATGGCGTTGATTACGCCCTGCTGGGACAGCTCATAACCGACACTGCCAGCGATATTGGCACCGGTCTGGCTTGCGGCGCGCTGAATGGCGGTGCGCCCGGCAATCCCGGCAGCATCGTTGCCGCCGACAATCAGAATGTTCCGTTTGCCGTTGCGGGATGCAAAACCGGTCAGCCTGCGGGCAGTATTGTCAAACGTCGGCCCCAGGATAAAGACATTGCCGCCGGCAATCGCAGGGTTGTTCGAGAAGGCCAGCACGTTGACGCCGCGCTGCCGTGCTGCAATGCCTGCCGCATTGGCGGCTTCGGCGTATACCGGGCCTAGAATGATACGGGCGCCGTCCTTCAGCGCCTGCTGCGCCGCACCCGAGGCCACTTCGGGGCTGCCCGCCGTGTCATAAACCCGCAGATCAATCTGCACGCCTTGCAGGTCGGCAATCGCCATGCGGGCCGCGTTTTCCAGGCTTTGCGCCAGCACGCTGTCGCCCTGCTGCGCTGAGCCGCGCGGCACCAGCAGCGCCACCGGCACCGGCTTGGAGGTGTTGATTGTCGGGCCGCTGCCAAGAGAAACCGGGTCACAGGCAGTCAGGGCAATGGCGGAAACTGCCGCGGCAGCTGTCAGTGCCGCCTTGCGGGCGCGTTTGAAAACAGCAAACATAATGGACTTGAAACTCCGTTCTCCCGGCGCGCTGCGCCGTGTGGGTTTAAGGGCGGATCATAAACGACCAAAAAGGCGGGTCCAGCGTTGAATCACCAGAATGTCATATTGGCCCCAGGGCTTTACTTTGTTGCCACGCCCATTGGCACGGCCCGCGACATTACCCTGCGTGCGCTGGATGTGCTGGCCTCGGCGGATGTGCTTGCGGCTGAGGATACACGCTCACTGCGTAAGCTGATGGAGATTCACGGTGTGCCCCTGGGCGGACGGCGGATCATTGCTTACCACGACCACAGCGGTGCCGCTGCGCGTGCCAAACTGCTGGAGGCGGTGGCGGAGGGCAAATCGGTTGCCTATGCCTCCGAGGCCGGAATGCCGCTGATTGCCGATCCTGGCTTTGACCTCAGCCGGGCGGCGGCAGAGGCAGGCCATACCGTCACCTGCGCGCCAGGCGCCTCGGCGGCGGCCACGGCGCTGACGCTGGCCGGGCTGCCCACGGATGCGTTTTTTTTCGCAGGCTTTCTGCCCAATGCGTCGGGTGCCCGGCGTAAGCGGCTGGAAGAGCTGCGGGAGATCCCCGGCACGCTGATCTTTTATGAATCCCCGAAACGTGTTGCGGCCTCGGCTACGGATATGGCGGCGGTGCTGGGCAACCGTCCTGCTGCAATGTGCCGGGAGCTGACCAAGAAATTCGAAGAAGTGCGCCGTGCGCCGCTGGCTGATCTGGCTGCAGGGCTGGAGGAACGCCCGGTCAAGGGCGAGATCGTGCTGCTGGTGGACCGCGCGCAGGAAGCCGACGTGAGCGAGGGCGATCTGGAAAGCGACCTGCAGGCAGCTTTAAAGGATAATTCGGTCAAGGACGCCGCCGGCATTGTTGCCGAAATGCACGGGCTGCCGCGCCGCAAGATCTATCAGCTGGCGTTGCAACTGGCGAAGGAAAATTAGGCCGTGTCCCGCATCCGACAGTATCGTGGTGCCCGCGCCCATCTGGCGGGAGAGGCGGCGGAAGAGATTGTTGCGCGCCATTATGAAAACCGCGGCTACACCGTTGCGGAACGCCGCTGGCGCGGGCCGGGCGGTGAGATCGACCTGATCCTGCGCGGCCCCGAGGAACTGGTGTTTGTGGAAGTGAAGCACAGCTCTACCAGTGCCGCTGCGGCCCTTCGGATTACGCCGCGGCAAGTGGAGCGCATCTATGCCAGCGCCGGGCAATATCTGGAAAACGAGCCGCAAGGACAGCTGACACCTGCCCGGTTCGACGCCGCACTGGTGGACGGCACCGGCGCGGTTGAGATCATCGAAAACGCCATCGGCCTGGGCTGATCCGCTGCCGCCCCATTGAACCCCGGGGCGCGGTGGGCCATGTATCTGGCCAGTTTACAAGGGATACTGCCATGAAAATCGCCTTTCAGATGGACCCGGTCATGGGCGTGGACATCAACGCGGACAGCAGCTTCCGCCTGGCCGAAGAGGCACAGGCGCGCGGGCACGATCTGTTCTACTACGCCCCCGACCAGCTGGCCTATCAGGAGGGCCGCATCACCGCTCGTGGCCATGACATGACCGTGCAGCGGGTGGCAGATGCTCCGGCGGTGCTTGGCCCGGAGCGCGAGGCGGATCTGGCGGAGTTTGATGTGATCTGGCTGCGCCAGGACCCGCCGTTTGACATGCATTACATCACCTCGACCCACTTGCTGGACATGCTGAAGGGCCAGGCGCTGGTGGTGAATGATCCGTTCTGGGTGCGCAACTATCCGGAAAAGCTGCTGGTGCTGAATTTCCCGGAGCTGACGCCGCCGACCACGATCGCCCGCGATCTGCAGACCATCAAGGCGTTCAAGGAAAAGCATGGCGATGTGATCCTGAAACCGCTCTATGGCAACGGCGGTGCCGGCGTGTTCCGGCTGGATGCCAATGACCGCAACTTGACTTCGCTGCATGAGCTGTTCACCGGCTTCAGCCGCGAGCCGCTGATCGTTCAGAAGTTCCTGCCCGACGTCAGCAATGGTGACAAGCGGGTGATTCTGGTCGACGGCGAACCGGTGGGGGCCATCAACCGTGTTCCTGCAGCGGGCGAGACCCGCTCGAACATGCATGTGGGCGGCCGCCCCGAGAAAATCGGGCTGAGCGAGCGTGATCTGGAGATCTGCGCCGCCATCGGCCCGCTGCTGCGCGAAAAGGGGCAGGTCTTTGTCGGCATCGACGTGATCGGCGACTACCTGACCGAAATCAACGTGACCTCACCGACCGGTATTCAGGAGCTGGAGCGCTTTGACGGCGTGAACATCGCGGAAAAGGTCTGGCAGGCGATCGAAGCCAAGATCAGCTGATGAGCTGGCAGCGCCGGGCCCTGAACGCGTGGATGCGCTATGGCATGAAGCCGGTGCTGCAGCATACCAGCAGCCCGGAGCTGGCGCGGCAGGTGTTTGAGATCATGGCGCCGCGTCTGTATCCGGCGCTGCCCTTTACCCGGCTGCTGCCGCGGCCCGCGCCGGTGCCGCTGAACCTGATTTCAGTGGGCCGGACGCGCCGCAAGCAGATCATTCTGTTCCTGCATGGCGGCGCCTATCTGGCAGGCAGTGCCCGTGCCTATCAGGGGATGCTGTCGCGTCTGTCCCTGGCTGCCGGGATGGAAATTGCGGTGCCCGGTTACCGGCTGCTGCAGGATGCGCCTTTCCCGGCGGCGTTTGAAGATGCGCTGGCAGCCTGGCAATACCTGCGAAGCACGGGCTATGAGGCTGGCGATATCCTGCTGGCAGGCGACAGTGCCGGCGGCGGGCTGGCGTTGGCCTTGCTCGCCGCGCTGCTGGGGGAGGGGGAACGCCCCGCCGGCCTTGTGGCCTTTTCCCCCTGGTGCGATCTGACGCTGAGCGGGGCAAGTATTGAGGTCAATCGATTCAGGGATGTGATCATCCCGGCAGGGCGGATGAAGGAAGCCGTTGATCAGTATCTCGCGGGTGCAGACCCTGCGGATGCCCGCGCCTCTCCGTTGTTCGCTGACTTCCCAAACCCGCCGCCGGTGCTGATACAGGCCGGGGATACCGAGGTGTTGCTGTCAGATGCGCAGCGTATGGTGCAGCGTCTGGAGCAGGCAGGCGGCGCTGTGCGGCTCAGCCTGTGGCGCGATGTGCCGCATGTCTGGCAATTTATGGCGGGTCAGCTGCCCGAGGGTCAGGCAGCACTGGACGAAGCTGCGGCCTTCGCCATATCCGCCTTCGACGGCGGCTCAGCGGGCTGAGGGCAGCCTGAAGCTCAGCGCTTCGGCGAAATGCCGGCGTTGCACCCGGTCTTCGCAGGCCAGATCGGCAATGGTGCGGGCAACGCGCAGAATCCGGTGGTAGCCGCGGGCGCTGAGGCCAAACCGTTCGGCGGCCCGCAGCAAAAGATCACGGCTTTCGGCATCCGGCGCGGCAATATCTTCCAGCACAGTGCCTTCGGCATCCGCGTTCTGGCGCAGGCCGGGATGGCCGCGGAACCGTTCTGTCTGCGTTTCCCGGGCGACCGCGACCCTTTGCGCCACCTGTGCCGAGCCTTCGGCGCAGGGCGGCAGCTCCAGGTCGGACACATCCACCGGCGGCACGTCCAGATGCAGGTCGAACCGGTCCAGCAGCGGCCCTGAAATGCGCCCCAGATAATCCGCACCGCACAATGGTGCCCGCGAACAGGCGCGGTTGGCATCAGCCAGATATCCGCATTTGCAGGGGTTGGCCGCAGCGATCAGCATAAAACGGCTGGGGTACTTCACATGGGCATTGGCGCGCGCCACCATCACCTCTCCGGATTCAAGCGGCTGGCGCAGGGTTTCCAGCACCGGGCGGCCGAACTCCGGCAGTTCATCCAGAAACAGCACGCCATTGTGCGCCAGGCTGATTTCCCCCGGCTGCGCCCGCCGCCCGCCACCGGCAATTGCCGCCATGGAGGCAGTGTGATGCGGTTCGCGGAAAGGGCGGGCGCGGCTGATGCCGCCCGCATCAATCAGCCCGCATAAGGAATGGATCATCGAGGTTTCCAACGCCTCAGCCGGTGACAGCGGCGGCAGGATCGAGGGCAGCCGTGCCGCCAGCATCGATTTGCCGGATCCGGGCGGGCCGATCAGCAGCATGTGGTGGCGTCCGGCGGCAGCAATCTCCAGCGCGCGTTTGGCCTGTTCCTGGCCTTTGACGTCGCGCAGGTCCTTGCCGCCAAGCCCGCTGAGGGCTTCACCGGGCATGGATGGCTCAATTCGCCGTTGGCCGGTGAAATGCTGGACCACCTCGGTCAGTGTGGCCGCACCGATGACCTGTGCCGCATCGACCCAGGCGGCCTCGGGTCCGGACAGTTCCGGGCAGAGCAGCATGCGCCCTTCTTCTGCTGCGGTGACGGCTGCGGGCAGGGCGCCCGCGACAGGCATCAGCTGGCCGTCCAGCGACAACTCGCCCAGGGCTATGGTTTCCTCGGCCTTTTCCGCTGGGATGATGCCGATTGCCGCCAGCAGGGCCAGCGCAATCGGCAGGTCGAAATGACTGCCTTCCTTAGGCAGATCTGCGGGTGACAGGTTTATGGTGATCCGGCGGGAGGGCAGGGCGATCGACATCGAAGCAAAGGCCGCCCGCACCCGCTCGCGGGCCTCGGAGACGGCTTTGTCCGGCAATCCGACCACCGAGAACGCTGGCAGGCCGGGGGCAACTGCGCATTGCACCTCGACCAGCCGGGCCTCAACCCCTTGAAAGGCAACTGTGTACGACCGTGCCGTCATTTCTCCCCGCCCCTTCTGGTTCAGGGAGAAATGCTTGGTGATCGTGGTTTCCGAAGTGTTAACGCCAGCGGTGCCGCCCGGCGAATTCACGCAGAATTCGCGCTGGCCGCCGGTTCAGTCCAATGACCATGGCCGCCGCGGCAGATCCCGCGCATAGGGTTCCGGGTCATAGCTGACCTCATGCGCCTGCTCTTGCCAGCGCAGTACTGCCGGGTCGGACAGCAGCAGCTTGCAATAGGCGCGCGTGGCGGCAGAAACCGGCAGTCCGTAACCGATGATGCGTGCGGCAACCGGGGTATAGAACGCATCCGCCAGCGAATACTCTGCGAACAGACAGCCCGCTGCCTGGCCGGACACCTGGCGCGCATGGGCAAACAGCGTTTCGATCCGGTCCAGATCCGCCTTAACCGCGCCAGAGGTCTCAAACCCTTCGTAGATATGTGCCAGCTGCATCGGGCATTCACTGCGCAGCGCGCTAAAGCCCGCAACCATTTCTGCCGCCAGCCAGCGCGCAGCGGCACGCTGTGCCGGGTCCGCGGGCCAAAGCCCGGCGTCCGGGTTCTGTTCGGCCAGCGTCTCGGCTATCGCCAGGCTTTCGCCAACAACCGTGCCCTCAGGCGTGCGCAGCGCGGGCACCAGCCGTGCCGGGGCCAGATGCGCCATCTCTTGCGCCATGGTTCCTGAGTACAGCCCCACCAGATGCACCGTATGGGGAAGGGAAAATTTTTCGAGCATGAGCCAGCCGCGCAATGACCAGCTGGAGAACATGCGGTCGCCGATATAGATTTCATAAGCCATGCGCAAAGGCTAGCGCGCTGCATTCAGTTTAGAAATGGAATGTTTATGATAGGGTTCATCACGGGCGGTGATTGATTGCACCTGTCTGCCAGCCCTCAGGTCCCAGAACGATTTCACTTACCGACAGGTTGTCGATCCGGTGGCTGAAAGCCTCTTCTGATGTCAGTAATGCCGCCCGCTGTATCTGGGTCAGGATTTGGCCGAAATGTCCCACGACGATCAAGTCGCAGCCCTGATTCGCGGTGATCAGCCCGTCAATTGCCGCGTTCACCCGGTTGCGGACCTCATTCCAGCTCTCGCCGCCCGGCGGTGTTACATCACCCGGCGTCTCCCAATAGGCCCGGATCCGCTCCGGGTCCTCGGCGTCCACCTCGGCCCAGGTTCTTAGCTCCCAGGCGCCGAAATGGATCTCGCGCAGCGCTTCGATATGCGGCAGGCGCTGACGGCTGCCTTGGATCGCGCTGGCGGTCTCCACTGCGCGCAACAGGTCGGACGACACGATCAGCGCGTCCGCAGGCAGGTAATCGGACAGGCGTTTCAGCGCGGCGGTGTCAGACAGGTCAGCGGGCAGATCTGACCAGCCCACCATGCATTTTGCGTGTGTCGGCCCGTGCCGCACCAGGAACAGCCGGCTTGTCATAACGCCCCCTTCAGGACCAGCGGCAGCCCGGCGGTCACTTGCACAACAGTCTCTGCACGCGCTGCCAGTGCGATATTAAGCCGTCCCTGCGCTTCGCGGAAGCGGCGGGCCAGCTTGTTCTCAGGCACGATGCCAAGACCGGTTTCGTTGGAGACGATCACCAGATCCGCGCGGCAGCGGCCGATTGCGGCCAGCAGGTCCTCTTGTGCAAACGCCAAATCATGCCCGGCCAGCAGATGGTTGGTCAGCCACATGGTTGCACAGTCCATCAGGCAGATTTGCCCGGCAGTCAGCGCATCCAGAACCCGGCTGGCTGTTTCTGGTTCCTCAACAGTGGTCCAGCCCTGCCCTCTTTGTTCGAGGTGGCGGGACACTTTTTCGCGCATTTCACTGTCAAAAATTTGTGCAGTTGCCCAGTAAACCCTGTCTTTTTCGGTGTTTATGCAGAGCTGTTCGGCAAAGGCCGACTTTCCAGAGGCCGCCCCGCCCAGAATAAAAGTTACATTTGCAGGCATTTTTTGCTAACCTGTAAGAACGAAGCCGTTCCTGTGGGTAAACGCAGGGCCCGGTTAAGACAAGAGACCGCAGTATCCCGGGGTTCCACTTATTAAGGCCGGGAAAGTCTGCACAGGGGCCAAAAAACCATTTTGCTTTTCCATTTTTGGCCCGTGGATGTGCCAAGAGTCGTATCCAGTGCACTGATACTGCCGGCCTGCAGAAGACCCGGGCTCAACTTTGTTCCATGCGCGTCCCCAGGCGTCGGTAGTTTGTTAATTAGTTTCCGGGGGGAAATAAAATGGCACTAGATTCCACAATCGAAAACCCATTGCCGCGGCAGGCAATGAAGGCAGAACTTTTGGACGCCGAAACCGAACGGCGTCTGGCCTACGCGTGGCGCGATGACCGCGATGTGAAGTCGCTGCACCGGCTCATCAATGCCTATATGCGTCTGGCGATTTCCATGGCGTCCAAGTTCAAGCGGTACGGGGCGCCGATGAACGATCTGATACAGGAGGCCGGGCTGGGCCTTATGAAGGCCGCCGACAAATTCGATCCGGACCGGGGGGTGCGCTTCTCGACTTATGCGGTCTGGTGGATCAAGGCGTCGATCCAGGACTACGTCATGCGCAACTGGTCAATGGTGCGCACTGGCTCCACCTCGTCGCAGAAATCGCTGTTTTTCAACATGCGCCGGGTGCAGGCACAACTGGAGCGCGAGGCGCGTGCGTCCGGCGCGCGGTTGGACCGGCATCAGCTGCATCAGAAGATTGCGACTGAAATCGGGGTGCCGCTGCGCGATGTTGAGATGATGGAGGGGCGCCTGTCCGGTGCCGACTTTTCGCTCAACGCGGTGCAGTCCACCGATGAAGAGGGCCGCGAATGGATCGACGCTCTGGAAGATGACACGTCACAGGCGGATGAGCTGGTTCAAGAACGGCACGACCGCCGCCAGCTGCGCAAATGGCTGGTGGGGGCGCTGCAGGCGCTGAATGACCGTGAACGCTTTATCATCACGGAACGCAAGCTGCGCGAACGCCCGCGTACTCTGGAAAGCCTGGGCACCGAACTGGGGCTGTCCAAGGAACGGGTCCGGCAGCTGGAGGCCGGGGCGTTCCAGAAAATGCGTAAATGCCTTGAAGGCCAGTCGCGCGAGGTGCACAGACTGCTTTCATGAGAAAGCAGATCAACTTCCTGAAAGTAATGCTAAGCGCCGCCTGTCTGGCGGCGCTTAGCCTGTCCGGCGCCCGGGCGGATGCGGTGTACGCGGCAGCCCGATTGCTGAGCGGCGCCGACGTAGTGGTTCTCGGCGAGGTGCATGACAATCCAGTGCATCACCAGCAGCAGGCAATTCTGCTGGCTAAGCTGCAGCCCAAGGCGGTGGTCTGGGAGATGATCACTCCAGAGCAGGCAGCCGTACTGGATCCTGAAACGCTGGCGAATGCACAACTGACGGCCCGGCAACTGGATTGGCTGAATTCCGGCTGGCCGGACTTCAGCCTTTACGCACCGGTGTTCGCAGCTGCTGCCAATGCCCGCCAGTATGGCGCACAGGTGCCGCGGGCAAAGGCTGCAAAGGCTTTGGAAATCGGCGTGTCGGCCTATTTCGGGGCTGAAGACGCGGCCCGTTTTGGTCTTGATCAGCCGTTGCCGGAGGCAGAGCAGGCCGCGCGCGAGGCGGATCAGCAGGCGAATCACTGTAATGCGATGCCGGTTGAGATGCTGCCTGTCCTGGTGGACTTCCAGCGTCTGCGGGACGCCGCCCTGGCAGAGGCCGCGGATACCGCGCTTGCGGAAACTGGCGGTCCCGTGGCCGTGATCACCGGCAATGGCCATGCCCGCACCGACCGCGGGCTGGCTGTCTACTTGACCAAGGCCCGTCCGGGGGTGCAGATCCGCAGCCTGGGCCAGTCCGAGGGGGGCGGGATCAATGGGGTCTTCGATCTGGTGCTGAACGCCGCTGCTGTCAGCCGCCCGGATCCCTGCCTAGCCTTCCAAAATGGCGGCTGAGCGTTGCCCTTCAGTTAAGGGCCGGTCTGATTGGAAACGGTACCGCGCCGTGCGCAGCACGGCGCCCGGCCCAACACCGCCAGGGGCGGGGCCCGCAGGCCCGTGCCGCGCGGGGGCGGGAGCCTTTGCTTTGGCTTAGGCCGCCTCCCGCTGGGAAAACCGTTTCACACTTTCGCCGCAGCGCAGTAAGGTCGCGGGAAACGGGACAAGGGCGGACAAATGCTGGCTGGCAGACATATTCTCCTGATAATCAGCGGCGGCATCGCGGCCTATAAGTCGCTGGAGCTGATCCGCCGCTTGCAGGACAAAGGCGCGCGGGTGACCCCGGTTCTGACCAGGTCCGGCGCGGAATTTGTAACGCCCCTGTCGGTCTCGGCACTCGCCGGAACCCCCGTGCACCAGGAGCTGTTCGATCTGACGTCCGAGGCCGAGATGGGTCATATCCAGCTGTCGCGCAGCGCCGACCTTCTGGTGGTGGCGCCGGCCACGGCAGATCTGATGGCCAAGATGGCGCAGGGCCACGCCAATGATCTTGCCTCGACCCTGCTGCTGGCCACTGACACCCCGGTGATGCTGGCACCTGCGATGAATGTGCGGATGTGGGAGCATCCGGCGACACAGCGCAATCTCGAAACCCTGAAAGCGGACGGCGTCTCCTTCGTTGGCCCCAATGAGGGCAGCATGGCCTGCGGCGAATTCGGGCCGGGCCGGATGGCGGAACCGGATGAGGTTCTGACTGCCATCACCGCCCGGCTTGCGGATGGACCTTTAAAGGGCAGACGCATCCTGGTGACCTCTGGCCCGACGCATGAGCCGATTGATCCGGTGCGCTATATCGCCAACCGCTCCTCCGGGGCGCAAGGGGCAGCGGTGGCCCGTGCTCTGCGCGAATCTGGCGCGGAAGTGGTGTTTATCACGGGCCCGGCAGCGGTGCGCCCGCCTGAGGGCGTGCAGATTGTGCCGGTGGAAACTGCGCGCGAAATGGAGGCGGCTGTGCAAGCGGCACTGCCTGTTGATGCCGGGGTCTTTGCCGCGGCGGTGGCGGACTGGCGGGTCGCCAGCGCCTCGGACCGCAAGTTGAAGAAGTCCAAGGACGGGCTGCCGGTGCTGGAATTTGCAGAAAACCCCGACATTCTGAAAACAGTTGCACGGATGGCAAAGGGCCGTCCCAAACTGGTGGTTGGCTTTGCCGCCGAGACCAACGACGTGGTGGAAAACGCCACCGCCAAGCGCAAGCGCAAGGGCTGCGACTGGATCGTTGCAAATGATGTCTCTCCCGCAACCGGCATCATGGGCGGCAGCGAAAACGCAGTGGTCCTGATCTCTGATGACGGCGCCGAGGAGTGGCCGCGCATGGGTAAGGATGACGTCGCCCGCAAACTGGCTGCGCGGATCGCTGCGGCGCTGGCCGGGTGAATTTGAGTATTTGAACAAAGATGAAGCAGGGGACGGGGATGGTAACAATCCGTGTGATCCACGACGAAGGCGCGGACCGGGATGTGCCGCTGCCGGCATATGAGACAACTGGCGCTGCGGGAGCGGATCTGCGCGCTAACCTGCCGGGCGGGGGCACGCTGACGCTTGAACCGGGCGCGCGGGCACTGGTGCAAACCGGGCTGCGCATCGAAATTCCCGCAGGCTACGAGGTACAGATCCGCCCGCGCTCGGGCCTGGCTCTGAAGCACGGGATCACTCTGCCCAACACGCCCGGCACAATCGACAGTGACTACCGCGGGCCGCTAGGGGTGATTCTCTTGAATGCAGGACAGGAAGCCTTTGAAATCCGCCATGGCGAACGCATCGCGCAGATGGTTGTGGCGCCGGTGCTTCAAGCCCGGTTTGAGCGTGCGGAAGCACTCTCCGGCACCACCCGCGGCGATGGCGGCTTTGGTTCGACCGGGCGCGGCTGATGCTGCGCATTCTGATCCTGGCAGCGCTGATCTGGTGGGGCGGGCGGTTCCTTGGCCTGCCGCGCAATCTGCGTTTAGGTTTGCTGGCAGTGCTGTTTGCGGCTGTACTGGCGGTGCAGCTGACCCTGCCGGACGGGCACGGTTTGCGGGAGGGCACCGGGGGCTCGGCAGCGCCTTGGCTGCTCTTGGGCGGTTTTGCCATTGTGGCTGGTATCTATGCGCGTATCGTGGCCGCCCTGAAGACCCGCGCCCAGCCTCAGGAAACGAACATGAGTCAGCCTGTCAGTACCTTTACCGAAAGCGAGCTTGACCGCTATGCCCGCCATATTGTCCTGCGGGAACTGGGCGGGGCGGGACAAAAGAAGCTGAAGCAGGCCAAGGTACTGGTGATCGGTGCCGGCGGGCTGGGCGCGCCTGCGCTGCAGTATCTGGCTGCCGCCGGCGCGGGCACAATCGGGGTGATCGACGATGACGTGGTCGATAATGCCAACCTGCAGCGACAGGTGATCCATCGCGACGCAGACATCGGCAAGCCCAAGGTGTTTTCAGCCCAGGCCGCGATGCAGGCGCAGAACCCTTATGTCGACGTGCGCCCTTATAACCGGCGCCTGACCTTGGAGGCCGCGGAGGAGCTGTTTGCAGAGTATGATCTGATCCTTGACGGCACCGACAATTTCGAAACCCGTTATCTCGCCAACCGCACTGCCGTGGCGCTGGGCAAGCCGCTGATCTCTGGTGCGCTGTCGCAATGGGAAGGCCAGCTGAGCGTTTTTCACCCGGCCAAAGGCGGACCCTGCTACCAGTGCATTTTCCCCGAGGCACCGGCGCCCGGTCTTGCCCCCAGCTGCTCGGAGGCCGGGGTGATCGGCCCGCTGCCCGGTGTTGTCGGGTCAATGATGGCAGTCGAGGCGGTTAAGCAGATCACCGGTGCCGGTGCGGTTCTGCAAGGTGAGATGCTGATCTATGACGGGCTCTATGGCGAAACCCGCAAGATCCGCATGGCCAGGCGGCAAGATTGCCCGGTCTGCGGCAGCGCCGGGCACTCCTGACGAGACCTCCCTGTGAACGAAGCCTATTTCATTTCGCTGCTCTGCGGCGCCCTGTTCGGCGGCCAGCCGGAGACAGTGCATAAGTTCACCTATCCAGGCGGCGCGGCATCGATCCGCACAGATTGCGAAAACAGTAACCGGGTCATCGAGTTCGGCCTCGATAAGCGCAGCAGCCTGGACAGCATCCAGCAGGCGTTGTTTGCGGCAGAGATCACCGGTAAGGAGCCGGTGGTGGTATTGATCGATACCGATGGCAGAATGGGCCGTTTCGAGTGGCGCATCGCCCGGGCGGCCAATATCGCGGATGTTCCGATCCGCATCGTGCCAGCAGCGTTGACCAAAGGTGATGGCGCGAGCGGCTGACCCGCCCGTGCCACAAGGTCAGAGCCCCCGGTTCCGATCGGCGATCAGGTCTTCGGCGTCCTCCAGTCCGGCCGGCAGGCGGAAAATGCCGCCGTCTGCATAGGTGCGGTATTCTGCCTCTTGCGCCGGGTCGGGACGGACTGAGCTTTCCATCAGCCCGCCATCTCCCTCCCGGCCACCAGCGACCGCCTCCAAGGTCCTGAACTGATAACCCTGCGGCATTACCGGTGACAAACACCGGGGACATATGCAGCGGTGGTGCCAAAGCACTTGTCGCCGGATCCGGCGCTTCACCGGCGTGGATCGCAGTGGATTGAATGCCTTTGCAGAGTTGCCTTTGGCCATCGGATCCAGCTGACGTTCCGCAAATTCCGGACTGGTGCGCCCAGTCATTTGCAAGCCTAATTGCAGCTCCACGGCTTTCCCGTTAGCGTTCCCGGCAAAGGAGACCCGTATATGTCCAATCCGCTTCTGTCCCGCTGGGACACGCCGTTTGAAATTGCCCCGTTCAACAGCATCTCAGACGACGATTTTGCGCCTGCGCTGGAGCAAGCACTTGCGGCGCACACCGCACAGATCGACACCATCGCAAACAGCAGCGAGGCGCCTGGGTTTGCCAATGTGATCGAGGCGCTGGAAACTCCTTGCCGTGAGTTGGAGCAGGTGCTGGGTGTGTTCTTTACTGTGGCAGGCGCCGACAGCAACCCCAAGCGCGAGGAGCTGCAGCGGGTGTTCTCGCCCAAACTTGCCGCGCATTTCTCGGCGATCACCGCCAACAAGGCGCTGTATGCACGGGTCAAGGCGGTCTGGGATCAGCGCGATGTGCTGGATCTGACGCAGGAGCAGCAGCGCGTCCTGATGCTGACCCACCGCGGCTTTGTCCGTGGCGGCGCGGCGCTGGAAGGCGAGGCGGATACGCGGATGCAGCAGATCAAGGGGCGGTTGGCGACACTTGGCACTGAGTTCACTCAGAACTTGCTGGCTGATGAGCGCAGCTGGTTCATGGAACTGACCGAAGAGGATCTGGAAGGCCTGCCGGACTTCGTGATCAGCGCGGCCCGTGCGGCGGGGCAGGAAATGGGCAAGGACGGCCCGGTGGTGACCCTGTCGCGGTCCCTGATCACGCCGTTCCTGCAGTTCTCCCCGCGCCGGGATCTGCGCGAAACAGCCTTTAACGCCTGGGCAGCCCGCGGTGCGGGCGGCGGCGAAACCGACAACCGCGCCATTGCAGCGGAAACTCTGCAGCTGCGCGAGGAGCGTGCCCGGCTATTGGGGTATAAGAATTTCGCTGCCTACAAACTGGAAACTGAAATGGCCAAGACGCCGGACGCGGTACGCGGCTTGCTGATGGATGTCTGGGGCCCGGCCAAGTCCCGCGCCGATGAAGACGCCAAGGTCCTGACCGCGATGATGCAGGCGGACGGCATCAACGGTGACCTGGAACCCTGGGACTGGCGCTACTACGCCGGGAAGCGCCGCAAGGCCGAGCACGATCTGGATGAAGCGGCGCTGAAACCTTACCTGCAGCTTGACCGGATGATCGAGGCCGGCTTTGCCTGCGCAAACCGCCTGTTCGGGTTGGAGTTCGCACCGCTGGACGTGCCGCTCTACCACCCGGATTGCCGCGCTTGGACGGTGACCCGGAACGGTGCCCATGTGGCGGTCTTCATCGGCGACTATTTTGCCCGCGGCTCCAAACGCTCGGGCGCCTGGTGTTCGGCAATGCGCCAGCAGGCGAAATTCCCGCAGGTACAGGCGCCGGTGGTGATCAACGTCTGCAACTTCGCCAAGGGCGACCCGGCGCTGCTGTCCTGGGACGACGCCCGCACCCTGTTTCACGAATTCGGCCACGCGCTGCATCAAATGCTGTCGGATGTGACCTATGAAAGCATCTCGGGCACCTCGGTCGCGCGTGATTTTGTCGAACTGCCGAGCCAGCTGTATGAACACTGGCTGGAAGTGCCGGAGGTGCTGCAGGAATTTGCCACCCACGCGGAAACCGGCGAACCGATGCCGCAGGACATGCTGGAGAAGGTGCTGGGTGCCGCCAACTTCGACATGGGGTTCCAGACGGTGGAATATGTCGCCTCCGCCCTGGTGGATCTGGCCTTTCACGACGGTCCTGCGCCTTCCGACCCTATGGCAAAGCAAGCTGAAGTGCTCGCAGAACTCGGGATGCCGCGGGCGATCATCATGCGTCACGCCACCCCGCATTTCGCCCATGTCTTTGCCGGAGACGGCTATTCCTCGGGCTATTACAGCTACATGTGGTCTGAGGTGATGGATGCCGACGCCTTTGCAGCCTTTGAGGAAGCAGGCGGTGCCTTTGATGCCGAACGCGCCAAGGCGTTGGAGGCGCATATTCTATCCACTGGCGGTTCGGTTGACCCGGCTGAGCTTTACACGGCGTTCCGCGGGCGGTTGCCCGGTGTGGAAGCGCTGCTGCAAGGCCGCGGCTTGACCGCACAATAGCCGGCATTGCGCAGTGCGATGCCCCTGAAATGGGTATTTAGGACCAGAAAGAAGCGATAGACCTCGGGCTTCTTTCTGGTCGAAAATACTCTGGGGGAATGCGCCGTCTGGCGCAGGGGGCAAAGCCCCTTCCTAATAACCGAGGCTGCGGTCCACCAAATGCAGCAGCGGCTCTCCAGCCTCGGCGCGGCGGATGTTCCCGGCGATCACTTCGGCAGCTGTGCTTTCGCGGGTTTCCGAGGCAATATGCGGAGTCACTGTCACATTGGGGTGCGCCCAAAAGGGATGCTCCGGCGGCAGCGGCTCAACGCGGAACACATCCAGAGTTGCATGCCCGATCCGGCCGCTGCCGAGTGCTGCCAGCAGGGCGTCATCATCTATCAGCGGTCCGCGGCCGGGGTTAATGATCTTTGCCCCCTTGGGCAGCCAGCCAAGCGTCTCCGCATTCAGCGTGTTTTCGGTGGCGGGTGTGTCGGGCAGCAGCAGGATCACAATTTCCGCTTGCGCCAGCGCGTCCTTCATACCCTTGGGCCCGGCGTGGCAGGTGACGCCTTCGATTTCTTTTTGCGACCGGCTCCAGCCTGACACCTGAAATCCCAGGGCTGACAGCGCTCTGGCCGAAGCAGTCCCAAGGGCGCCCAGACCCAGTACGGTCACATGGCGGTCCTTGGCCAGCGGCGGCGCCTTTGGTTCCCATTGCCCGTTTTGCCCAAGGATATGCGCATCCATTCCAAGGTGATAGCGCAGAGTGTGGCCAACCACCCATTCGGTCATGCCCTGCTCCAGCCCGCTATCCACCATCCGCGTGAGCGGCACGGAGGCAGGCACGGCGGGCACGACCTTTTCCACACCCGCCCAAAGGCTCAGCACGGCCTTTAAGCGATCAAAGCGGGTGAAGTCGCTGATGGGTCCGCTGGGCGCAAAGACGATGTAATCCACCTCTTCCGGGGCGAAGTCATTGCGCAGTTCGGCATCCAGGCCCAAACGGGCGAATTCCGCGTTCAGCAGCGGCTGGTAAGCGGGCCAGGCATCGGTGCGGCCGGCAAACAGGACATTGGCGGTCATGGAAACTCCCTGATCTTCAGCGCGAGGATTGGCGCGGGCGGTGGATATGGGCGCTTTGCACAATGCCGAAGGCCCCGAGCAGCACAAGCATTGCCGAACCGCCGTATGAGACCATCGGCAGCGGCACGCCGACCACTGGTGCCAGCCCCATCACCATCGACATGTTGACGGCAAAGAACAGGAAAAAGGTGATGGCAATGCCCAGGATCACCAGCGAAGAAAACCGGTCTTTGGCGGCAATCGCCGAAGCAATGCAGAACAGGATGATCAGCATGTAAATGAACAGCAGGGTAACGCCGCCGATGAAGCCGAACTCTTCCGCCAGGGTGGTGAAGATGAAGTCGGTGTGTTTCTCCGGCAGGAAGTTCAGCCGCGATTGCGTGCCCTGCATGAAGCCCCGTCCGGACCAGCCGCCGGATCCCAGCGCAATCTGCGACTGGGTGATGTGATAGCCCGCGCCTAATGGATCCTGCGAGGGGTCCATAAAAGTGTCGATGCGGCGGAACTGGTAGTCCTTCAACAACTGCCAGTCGGTGCCGCGGCTTTGAAATACCGCGCTGACCAGCCCCACGCCGGCTGCGATCACCGCCACGAAATAAGCCCAGTGAACACCGGCCAGGAACATCACCCCGCCGCCGGCGGCCATCAGCAGGATCGAGGTGCCAAGGTCCGGCTGTTTCAGCACCAGTGCCGTTGGCAGCAGGATCAGGAACACTGGCAGCAGCACCCACAAGGGACGCGAGGTCTTCTCGGGCGGCAGCCAGTCGTAATAGGCCGCCAGCAGCATGACCAGCGCGATCTTGGTCACCTCGGAGGGTTGCAGCCGCATGAAACCGATGTCGATCCAGCGCTGTGCGCCCATGCCCACGGTGCCGAACAGCTCCACCGCGACCAGCAGCGCCAGGGATCCCAGGTAGGCCAGCACCGACACATTGCGCCAGAACCAGATCGGGATCATTGCCACCACAAACATGACGCCCAGGCCCAGGGCAAAGCGTTTGACCTGCGGTTCGACCCAGGGGCTGAACGAGCCGCCGGCCACCGAATAGAGCATCAGAAAGCCGACGCTGGACACTGTGATCAGCAGCAGGGTCAGCCCCCAGTTAAGATACAGTATTTTGCGCAGGCCGGAGGGTGTCGATTTGGCGTGATACTCCAGATAGCTCATGCCTTGCTGCTCCTGCTGCCCAAGGGGCGCTTGACGCGTTCGCGCTCCAGCCGTTCCTGCTGCGCCTTGATCCGGCTTCGGTCCCCCTTGGGGTAGGCCTCCAGCGGCGGGGTGCCATCGTAAAGCGCCTGCAGCAGCACGTCGCGGGCAATCGGCGCCGCAGCTCTGGAGCCGCCGCCGCCATGTTCAACCACCACGGCCACCGCGTATTTCGGCTTGTCATAGGGGGCAAAACAGACGTACAGCGCATGGTCGCGCCGGTCCCAGGGCAGATCCTCATTGCGGATCACCCCTGCGGCCCGTTCGGCGGCGGTGATGTTGCGCACCTGGCTGGTGCCGCTTTTGCCGGCCATCCGTATGTTGTCAGCGATGATGCGGGAGCGGTAGCCGGTGCCCCGGCGGTCGTTGCTGACCGAATACATGCCGCGCCGCACCATGCGCAGGCTGTTTTCGCTGACATCCAAGGGCTCGCCCGCTCCGCTGGGCAGTTCCACCCCGTCGAGCGATTTCAGCAGCCGCGGCGTCACGCTGCGACCGGTGGCGATACGAGCGGTCATCACCGCCAGCTGTAACGGCGAGGCAAGCGTGAAACCCTGGCCGATTGAGGAGTTGGCGGTGTCGCCGATCAGCCAGTCCTTGCCATAGGAACGCGCTTTCCATTCCTTGGTCGGCGTAATCCCCTGGGCCACAGCCGACATCGGCAAATCGTGCCTGATGCCCAGCCCGAATTTGTTGGCCATCGCCGAGATATTGTCGATCCCGGTCTTGATCGCCACGTCGTAGTAATAAACATCGCAGGACCGTTTCAGCGAAGTGTTGAGATCCACATGCCCGTGGCCTGCCCGTTTCCAGCAATGAAAGCGGCGGCCGGCAACTTTCAGATGGCCCGGGCACCAGACGGTTTCATCCGGCCCGATCACACCCTGTTCCAACGCTGCTAGCGCGGTGATCATCTTGAAGGTGGAACCCGGCGGGTAGGTGCCCTGCACTGTCTTGTTGGACAGAGGCCGGTAGTTGTCCTCGGTCAGCATCCGGTAGTCAGCGACCGAGATGCCCCGCACAAACAGATTGGGGTCGAAACTGGGGGAAGAGCAGATCGCGCGGATATCGCCGTCTTCGCAGTCAATCACCACAGCTGCGGCGCTTTCCCGGCCCAGCCGGGCCTGCACGTAGTTTTGCAGCTCCGCGTCAGTAGTCAGCTGCATGTCTGCACCGGATATGCCCTCGCGCCGGTCCAGTTCACGCATCACCCGGCCGGTGGCGTTCACTTCGACCCGCTTGGCGCCGGCCTTGCCGCGCAGCACATCCTCGCGCTTGGCCTCAAATCCAACCTTGCCGATCTGGAAGCGCGGGATCAGCAGCACCGGCTCGGGGTCTTCCATCTTGCTCAGGTCATAGTCGGACACCGGCCCGACATAGCCCACTACATGCGCGAAATCACCAAGCTGCGGATAAATCCGCGTCAGGCCGACCTCGGGGGTTACACCCGGCAGGGCGGGGGCGTTCACCGCCACTTTGGAGATATCCTCCCAGCCGATCCGGTCGGCCAGGGTGATCGGCAGGAATGGCGGCGACCGTCGCATCTCGGTGCGGGCGCGCTCCAGGTCTTCCGGGTCCAGCGGCAGCAGGCTCGACAGCTTATCAATCACCGCCTCCACATCGCCGGCATCCTCGGGCACCACGGTAATCCGGTAGGAGGGGGAGTTCTGCGCGATGATCAATCCGTTGCGGTCGAAGATCTGCCCGCGGGCAGGCGGCAGCAGGCGGATGTTGATCCGGTTTTCCTCGGCCAGCAGGCGGAATTCATCCGCTTGATCCACCTGCAGAAAACGCATCCTTGCTGCCAGCCCGCCGGCAAAGGCCACCTGCAGCCCGCCCAGCAGCAGTGCCCGCCGGGTCATCTTGCCATGAGAGACGTCCAGATCCTTGGAATTGCGTTTCATCGGCGGCTCATCAGGGTTTCGGCTTCGGAAGGGGACAATTTACGCACACCCAGAATAGCCTGGCTGACCCAAACTGCCAGCGGATAGGCGGCGATGGTCATCACAATCTGGATCACAGTCAGGCTAAGCGGCGCTTGCGCCACGCCAAACACCACAAGAATCAGCCGGTTCAAAACGGCCATCCCGATCAGGGTCACGCCGGCTGCCAGCCATTCGCTGACGAAGGTGCTTTCCCGGTGCGGGGCTGCACGCGCCTTTAGAAATTCGCAGGCCAGCACCGTCAGCAGCGCCAGCAATCCAGGCGGGCGATGAAACAGCAGATCGGCCAGCAGCATGACCAGCGCAATCGACAGCGCAGGCACAAAATCGGGCCGCCGCAGCGACCAGGTGATTGCCAGCAGCAGCAGGAAATCCGGCGGCGCCCAGAACCTCGGCTCGGTGTTCAACGGCAGCAGGTGAAAAAACATGATCAGCAGCGCCAGTGCCGGAAAGGCTGCGCGCATAGCCCAGATCCGGGCGGGCGAGGTATTAGCCATTGCCGGCCTCAGCCGTGCCTTCGGCGCTGCCGCCACCCAGCCCTTCGGGACGCGGCTGCGGAACCGGATCCCCCGGGGCTGCTCCGACCAGCCCGCCGGGATCCTGGATCACCTCGGTGCCGTGGTGGCGCAGCACCCGCAGAAACTCCAGCCGGCTGTAATCGGCGGACAGCCGCACCCGCATCCGGCCCGAGCGGTCCTTGGCCACCTGGCCGATCAGCAGGCCCGCTGGAAACACTGATCCGTCACCGGAGGAGATCACCCGGTCACCGGGCCGCACAAGGTCGGGATTTTCCAGAAAGCTCAGTACTGGCGCGGCGCTGTTGTCACCGGTGACCAGCGAGGTCTGGCCGGAGGGCTGGATGGTGGCCGGAACTGCGCTGGCGGCATCGGTCAGCAGGATCACCCGCGCTGTGTCGCGCCCGGTGCCGGAAATCCGGCCCACCAGCCCGATCCCGTCCATCGCGGCCCAGCCGTCATGCACCCCGTCGCGGCTGCCCACATTCAGCAGCACCGATTGCCGGAAGGGTGAACCGCTGTCGGCCATCACCACCCCGGTGATATAGGTCAGCTGCGGGTCCAGCCGCACGTTGTTGAAGTCCAGCAGGCGGGCGTTTTCCTGTTCCAGCTGCAGCGCCGCCTCTTTCCAGGCACGCATCTGCCGCAGCTCGCTGCGCAGCTCCCGGTTTTGCTCGGCCAGCCGCTGATAGCTTTGGAAGTCGCGCACCAGATTGACGGCGGCGGTGACCGGCACCATGGCCCAATCCATGCTGGGCACTACCCGGTCAGCCACCTGGGCGCGAAATCGTTCCACGCGCGGGCTGTCGATCCGCCAGACGATGAACACAGCAGCCAGACACAGGCACAAAACCGCTGTCAGCAGACGCCGCAGCGGGGTTGCATAATCGTCGCGCTGTGACTTGTCCTTTGCCACGTCTCTCCTTCCAGCCGCCCCTCCAGCCCGTTGTCAGCTGGCGCCATACAGGCGGTCAGGGGCGTTTAGCTGTCGTAGTCGATGGCGTGGGCCAGCTGCTTTTCGTATTCCAGCGCCTTGCCGGTCCCCAGCGCCACGCAGTTGAGGCTTTCGTCGGCGATGGATACGGCCAGGCCGGTCTGTTCGCGCAATGCCAGATCCAGATCACCTAGCAGCGCGCCGCCGCCGGTCAGCATCACGCCGCGGTCGACGATGTCGGCGGCCAAATCCGGCGGGGTGGTTTCCAGCGCGGTCATCACCGCCTCGCAGATCTGCTGCACCGGTTCGGCCAGCGCCTCGGCCACTTGGGCCTGGGAAATCTCGATTTCCTTCGGCACGCCGTTCAGCAGGTCGCGGCCGCGGATCTGCATCGACTGGCCGCGGCCGTCGTCGGGCATCCGGGCGGTACCGATGGAAGTCTTGATGCGTTCCGCAGTGGCTTCACCGACCAGCAGGTTCTGCTGGCGGCGCAGGTAGCTGATGATCGCCTCGTCCATACGGTCGCCGCCAACCCGGACAGAACGCGCATAGACGATGTCGCCCAGCGACAGAACCGCCACCTCGGTGGTGCCGCCGCCGATATCGACAACCATGTTGCCGGTGGGGTCGGTGATCGGCATGCCGGCGCCGATGGCGGCGGCAATCGGTTCGGCAATCAGCCCGGCGCGGCGGGCACCGGCGGACAGCACCGATTGGCGGATCGCGCGTTTTTCAACCGGGGTGGCGCCATGCGGCACGCAGACGATGATTTTCGGCTTGGAGAATGTCGACCGCTTATGCACCTTGCGGATGAAATGCTTGATCATTTCTTCGGCGGTGTCGAAATCGGCAATCACGCCTTCGCGCATCGGCCGGATCGCCTCGATCGAGCCGGGGGTGCGGCCCAGCATCAGCTTAGCGTCTTCGCCCACCGCCAGCACCTTCTTGACGCCATCCTTGACGTGATAGGCCACTACCGACGGTTCGGAAAGAATGACACCGCGGCCCTTGACGTAAACCAGCGTGTTCGCAGTGCCGAGGTCGATGGCCATGTCCGAGGAGAACAGGCCGCCCAAGTTTCCGAAAAGCGCCATATAGAAGGGATCCTGTGAGTGCTGCCATTGTACCTTAGGCGACTCCCGGAGGAGCCGCCAGCACCAACCTTATAAGCGCCAGTGCGATGCCGCGAAAGGGCGTATTATGGTGAAACAGCGCCTTTCCGCCAAGTCCACGGCGTCATAACAGGCCCCGTCCAAGCGGTCAGGCCAGAACGGGCGCAGAACCCCGCCTGAACCGGCAGCAGCGGGATCAGGTCAGCTGGAGAAAATCCGCTTCATTTCAGCGTCAAAATGCGACCAGGTCAGGCTGGCGCTGTTACCGGCATAACCCTCATAATAGGATTTGCCGCTGGAGGTCGGCAGCCCGGCCCAGATCTTGGCCAGGTTCAGCATGAAGGTCTTGCGCGGCATCTCGGCCTGCAGGAAAGCGCTGTAGCCGGCTTCTTCGATCAGCTGATGCGCCAGCTGATCCTGCAGCTCGGGCGAGAAGCGGGCCTGCGGTTTCACGCCCTGATGCTTGACCAGCCGCCGGAATGTTGCGGGGATCAGCTGGTAGCGCCCGATGGCATGGGGCTGTCCCGGCGTTGCTTTGATCCAGGCGTTGATCTCGGCAACGGTCATCTGCGTGGGTTTCTTCGGCGGCTTGCGTTTGGCGCCGTGCTGCACGGCATCATAATTTGCCTTGCCCGCCTCGGCGCTGGCGATCAGCGACAGCAGGCGGCTTACGCTGGGCGGCGCGCTGAGGAGCGGGGCGAACAGGCTGCCGCCGCTGCGGCCGCGGAACAGGCTGGCGGCACCGGGATCAAGCGAGACCGCGCCGCGCCCGGGATCTGCACCAGGCAGAGTGTCGGGTAAAATGCTGGCCAGCGCCTGAGGCGCCGGACCCGGCGCTGCGCCGGGCTGCGGGGCAGAGGCTTTGTGCAGGAAGAACTGGTTGCCAACCAGCGAATACCCCTGCGCGCTTACTGCCGCCGCGGCGCACAGCAGCATAGCCAGAATTGTAAGGAAGAGGGCAACGGCGCTCGTTCTGAGGGGCATAGGGACCTGCATTCTGCGGTATCTCGACTGACTGCAGTCTGCCCCATCGGGGTTGAGATTCCGTTTATCCTGCGTCCGCTGCCCCTTCCGCCCTGCGGTAATTGCCGCTAGAGGGGGCCTATGCTCTCTTATCAGCACATATACCATGCCGGGAACCTGGCCGATGTCCAGAAGCACGCATTGCTTGCCTGGATGCTGGCCTACCTCACCCGCAAGGACAAACCGCTCAGCTATATTGAGACCCATGCGGGCCGGGGCCTCTATCAGCTGGACGCGGCTGAGGCGGTCAAGACCGGCGAGGCAGAGCAGGGCATCACCCGCATTCTGGCGGACCAGGGCCTGGCAGCAGACCACCCGCTGCACCATGCTCTGACAGAAACCCGGAACCGGCATGGCGGGACTGCCTATCCTGGGTCGCCGCTGGTTGCGGCCTCTTTGCTGCGCCCGGGCGACGCAATGCATTTTGCCGAACTGCACCCGCAGGAACATGCCGCCCTGCGCGCCGCGCTGAGGCCCTGGAAGGCCAAGGTGCATCAGCAGGACGGGTTTGAGCTGGCCATGTCGCTGGTGCCGCCAACACCCCGCCGCGGCCTCATGCTGATCGACCCGAGTTACGAAATCAAAACCGATTATGCCCGCATCCCCGGCATCATCGGCCAGCTGCACAAGAAGTGGAATGTGGGTATCATCGCGCTGTGGTATCCGATCCTCAAGGATGGCCCGCACAAGCAGATGCTCAATGCGCTGGAGGCACAGGCCCTGCCGGGCGCATTGCGGCATGAAGTGGCTTTCCCACCGGTCCGGGACGGGCACCGGATGATCGGCAGCGGCATGTTTGTGGTCAACGCCCCCTTTGGGATCGAAGACGAAACCGCCCGGCTGTCGGCGCTGTTCAAGGGCGTTTCCCGCAAGTAACCGCGTACCGGCTGCCCCGTTCTGCCAGAGATTTCGCATTGAACAAGAAAGGGCGCCGCAGCGGGCGCCCTCTGTTTGTCCTGTCTGTCCAGCCTTGGATCAAGCCAGATCTTTGTAGGAAATCTCGCGGGTGTCAGCGCCTTCGCCAACCCGGCCGCGGCGCACGATCAGGCGGTTCAGCGCGTTCACATAGGCCTTGGCAGACGCCACCACCGTATCTGTATTGGCGCTTTCGCCGGTGGCGATGATGCCGTCTTCCTCCAGCCGCACCGACACAGTTGCCTGCGCATCGGTGCCTTCGGTCACGGCATGCACCTGATACAGCTGCAGACGGGCAGAGTTCGGGTGGATCATGCGGATCGCCTTGAAGGTAGCATCAACCGGGCCGTCGCCCTCAGCCGTCTCGGTGACGTCCTTGCCGTCGATCTCCATCTCGAGGGTGGCTTCCGCCGGGCCTCCGGTGCCGCAGACCACTTTCATCGAGACCACTTTAAGGTAGTCGTTCTCGGCGTCCACACCAGTGCGCATCAGCGCGATGAGGTCGTCGTCAAACACTTCCTTTTTGCGGTCGGCCAGTTCCTTGAAGCGGACAAATACATCCTTCAGCTGGTTGTCACCAACCTCATAGCCAAGGTGCTCCAGCTTATCACGCAGCGCGGCGCGGCCGGAATGTTTGCCAAGCGGCAGCGAGGTGCCGGAGAGGCCCACATCCTCGGGCCGCATGATTTCAAAGTTTTCGCGGTTCTTCAGCATCCCGTCCTGGTGGATGCCGGACTCATGCGCAAAGGCGTTCTTGCCGACAATCGCCTTGTTCGGCTGCACCACAAAGCCGGACACAGTCGAGACCCGGCGCGAGATATGCATGATCTTGGTGGTGTCGATGCCGGTGTGCCAGGGCATGATGTCATTGCGTGTCTTCAGCGCCATCACCACCTCTTCCAGCGCGGTGTTGCCGGCCCGTTCGCCAAGGCCGTTGATGGTGCATTCGATCTGCCGCGCTCCGCCCGCAACCGCGGCCAGTGCGTTGGCGGTCGCCATGCCAAGGTCGTTGTGGCAATGGGTGGCAAAGACCACCTCGTCAGCACCCGGCACCGTCTCGATCAGGCGCTTGATCAGATCGGCGCTTTCCGCAGGCGCGGTATAGCCTACAGTGTCGGGGATGTTGATGGTGGTCGCACCCGCCTTGATCGCGATTTCGATCACCCGGCACAGGTAATCCCACTCGGTCCGGGTCGCATCCATCGGCGACCACTGCACGTTGTCCACCAGGTTGCGGGCATGGGTGACCGTTTCATGGATCTTTTCGGCCATCTCGTCCATGGTCAGGTTTGGAATGGCGCGGTGCAGGGCCGAGGTGCCGATAAAGGTGTGGATGCGCGGCTGCGCAGCCTTGCGCACCGCTTCGGCGCAGCGGTCGATATCCTTAAAGCTGGCGCGGGCCAGACCGCAGATCACCGAGTTCTTCGAGCGTTCCGCAATCTCGGACACCGCGCGGAAGTCGCCTTCGGAAGCAATCGGAAAGCCGGCCTCGATGATGTCGACGCCCATATCGTCCAGAAGCCCGGCAATCTCCAGCTTCTCGTCATGGGTCATGGTGGCGCCGGGGCTTTGCTCGCCGTCGCGCAGGGTTGTGTCGAAAATGACAACACGGGATTTGTCGCCGGAATTTGCGCCGGCAGTCGGGGAATTGTTGGTCATGTCGGTATCTCTTGTCTCTGTCCTAAGCCCTTTGGGGCATCATAAGCCTTTGATGGCGCGCGTGCGGCAATCCTCTGAGCGGGCGCGCCGGAAGGGCACGCTCAGAGGCGGGCTAGGATCAGTAGGGCGCGCAGAGCGGCACCGCGGGACGCGGCGTCGGCAAAGGGGATATCTGCGCAAATGGTCATGCAGGGATTTATACAGAGGCAATGGTAAATGAAAAGCCCATAGGCAGAGAATTTCAGCTTTGCTCTACGATCCGGCGCAGCGTTCCGATTTGGCCGGGCAGCACATCGGCGCAGCTTTGGCAAAATCCGATCAGCAGCCCCTGTGACCGTTTGGCTGGATCATGCGGGGACAAAGGCCGGACGGCGAATCCCGCTTCGGCAGCATCGCGGCAGATCTGCGTGTCGCATCGCTTGCCGGCCAGATGAAAGGCGATCTGCATCCCGGCATTGTGGCGCTGGAAGGAGCCCAAATCCTCTGGCCATGCTGACAGAGCCTCCGCCGCCGCATAGTAACGTTCGGCATATAGCCTGCGGGCGCGGCGGATGTGGCGGTCGTACTGCCCCGAGGCCATGAACTCAGCCAGGGGCCGCTGCGCGGTGATCGCGGCGCCTGCACTGGGGTGGATAAACTGGGCGCGGAACTCTGGCACCAGCGCGGGCGGCAGGATTGCATATCCCAGACGCAGTGCGTGGGAGAATGTTTTGGAAAATGTGCCCGCATAGATGCAGCGCCCCTCGCGGTCGAGCGCGGCCATGGCGGGAACCGGCTGCCCGGAATAGCGGAACTCACTGTCGAAATCATCTTCGATGATCCAGCCGTCCCGGTCCTTGGCCGCTTGCAGAAAGGCCTGCCGCTGCGGGACGGGCAGGGTGCCACCGAGGGGAAACTGATGCGACGGGGTCAGCAATGTGACCTTGGCCATCTGCGGCGGCACTGCCGCGCCGCGTTCCCCGGCCCGCAGCCAGTGCACCTCCCAGCCGCGCGACAGGGCAAACCGCTGCGTCGGGGTAAAACCGGGTGCCTCCAATGCGATGTCCTCGCCGCCGACCAGGAAATCCATTGTCAGCTCCAGCGCTTCGCGGGCGCCGCTGGTGACCAGAACCTGTTCGGCGCTGCAGTCGATCCCGCGCCAGCGGGCAGCATATGCAGCAATCTCGCGACGCAACTCTGGATCGCCAAAAGCATCTTCCTGGTGGCTGAGGCTTAGCGGATCCATCCTTGCCACACGTGAAACACAGCGCGCCCAGGGCCGCGCCGGAAACACCGCCGGATCCGGCACGCCGGGCAGCAGCATCCCCGGAGCTGGCGCTGTCGTTGCGCGAAGGGACCGGGAGGGGGCCGCCGGCGGGCGGATCGGGGCGACATCGCAAACAAAGATCCCCGCGCCGCGCCGGGGTTCGGCGAAACCTTCGGCCACCAATTGATCATAGGCCGTCACCACAGTGGAGCGTGCCACCCCCAGATCCTGCGCCAGCGCCCGCGATGAAGGCAGCCGGGTGCCGATCGCCAGGCTGCCTTCACTGATCCGCCCGCGCAGTGCCGTGACGATCTGCTGATACAGCGGTTCAGCCTTTGTACCGGAGAGCATGCCGGACAGATCAATCATAGTGGACTGCTCATTTTGCAAGGAACTGGAGCTTAATCATAGGCCAATTTGCGCATAGCTGTCGTGAAAAGACAATCAGGAACAAGAGATCAGCCGATGTGCCAGTCCGAAGTGGAAACCGCCCTGAAATCCGAACGCAGCCGCCTGCGCCGCGCGCATGAACGCGGGTTATACGACCGCGAAGCCGTGTATCAGGTGCTGGATGCCATGCCGCTAGGCCATATCGGCTATCAAATCAATGGCAGCACATCGGTTCTGCCGACGCTGCAATGGCGCGAGGGCGATCACGTCTATTGGCACGGTTCCGCAGCCAGCCGGGCAATCCGCGCGATGGAAGGGGCTGAGGTCTGCCTGACCGTCACCTGCATGGATGGCTACGTGCTGGCGCGTTCGGCCTTTCACCATTCGGTCAACTTCCGCTCCGCCATGCTGTTCGGCGTGGCTGAGAAGGTGACGGATGAAGACGCCAAGGCGGCCAGCCTGAAAACGATGGTGGACCACATCTTTCCCGGCCGCTGGGACGCGCTGCGCCCGATGACTGGCCAGGAGCTGAAAGCAACAGCCCTGCTGCGCATGCCGATCAAGGAAGGCGCCGCCAAGATCCGCTCTGGCCCGCCCAAGGACGACGAGGAGGATTACGCGCTGCCGATCTGGGCCGGGGTGGTGCCGATGGCACTGGAGCTGAAGCCGCCGCAGCCGGACCCTGCCAATCTGGAAGGCGTGGCAATGCCCGATCACCTGAGCCGCATCCGTATCGGCTGAAATGGCAAAGGCGCGCCACTCCGGCGCGCCTGAATTCCGGTCTGGAAATCCCGCCTGGCTTACTCGGTCTGCGCGGCGTCCCCGGCCTCGCGGCTCATCAGCGCGCCGTTTTCCCAGGTGCCGTCCGCCTGCTGGCCGCTGGCGTATTTCATCGTGCCCGGCCCCTGCCGCTTGCCGTTGACAAAACTGCCCTCATAGACGTCGCCATTGGCATAGGTCGCGACACCGTCGCCAAAGATCTTACCCTCTTGCCAGCTGCCCTCGTAGATGAAGCCGTCGGGCATTTCGATCTTGCCCTGACCGTGCCGCTGGCTGTCCGCAAACGCACCGGTATAGACCGAGCCGTCGGCATAGGTCACCTTGGCGTCGCCATGGCGCTGCCCGTTCTGCCAGCCGCCCTCGTACCGGTAACCGTCGGCATAGGTCATGACACCCTGGCCGTGGTTCTTAGCATTCTGGAAGTCCCCGGCATAGGTGATGCCGTTGGGGTAGGTCGCGGTGCCTTTGCCCTCGATCACGCCAGCCATCCAAGCGCCTTGGTAGGTGGAGCCGTCGGGATAGGTGATCTTGCCCTGACCCTCAGCAAGGTCGTCCCGGAAGTCACCCTCATAAACCGATCCGTCCGGATAGACCGCCTTGCCTTTGCCTTCGATCTGTCCCTTCACCCATTCGCCGGTATAGGTGTAGCCGTCTTTTTCGGTGAAAGTGCCCATGCCGTGGCGCTGATCGTCCAGAAAGTCACCGGCGTAGACGTCGCCGTTGGCATAGGTCTGCTTGCCGGTGCCATGGCGGCGGCCGTTTTGCAGCTCGCCTTCATAGATATCGCCGTTGGGCTGCATCAGGCGGCCGGTGCCATGCATTTGGCTTGCGGCCCATTCGCCCTCGTAGACCAGCCCGTCCGAGGTCTCCAGCTTGCCCTGGCCCTGCAACTGGCCGTCAGCTACAGCGCCCGCGTAAACAGTGCCCTCGCCGTAGGTGATCCTGGCCTGGCCTTGCTGGCGGCCGGCAACCCAATCGCCATCATAAGAATAGCCGTCAGGGGAAGACATTGCGCCCTTGCCGTGCCGCTTACCATCGGCAAAGCTGCCGTGATACCGCACGCCGCTGGCATAGACCGAGGTGCCGTCGCCATGGATTTGCCCATCCTGCCAGCCGCCCTCATAGGTGCTGCCGTCGGCGCGGGTCAGTTTGCCCAGCCCGTGCGGCTTGCCTTGCGCAAACCCGCCCTCATAGACCGAGCCGTCCGGAAAACGTGCCACGCCTTGGCCGCGCACTTCACCATCGACCCATTCACCGGTGTATTCATAACCGCTTGGCAGCTTGTAGGTGCCGGTGCCATGCTGCAGCCCGCCCCTAAAGGTGCCTTGGTAGACACCGCCGATTTCGTCCTGGGTGGTTATGACGTCACTCTCCTGGGCCAGCGCCGGTGCGGCCAGTGCCAGAAGTGCGGAAAGCGTGAATGCGGTGCCGAAACGGGTCATTGAAACCTCTGCCTGCCCAGGAATTACGGTGCTGCTGCCATATTGGGTTGCTCGCCCGGAAACTAAGCTACCGCAGGCGGGGCCGCAATGTCTTTTACCCTGCGGTCTTTTCCTTGGCGGTCAATCTGGTAAATGGCTGGGGGAGGACATTTACAAAGGGCCAAAGCAGCATGGCAGACCGTTTCCGCGTGACACTGGCGCAGCTGAACCCCACGGTGGGCGACCTGACAGGCAATGCCGCCAAGGCCAAAGCCGCCTGGGAGGAGGGCCGCACCGCCGGCGCCGATCTGGTGGCGCTGCCGGAAATGTTCATCACCGGCTACAACACCCAGGATCTGGTGATGAAACCGGCCTTTCACACGGCTGCCATAGCCGAAGTTGAAAAGCTGGCGGCAGACTGTGCCGATGGTCCCGCGCTGGCAATCGGCGGCCCCTGGATCGAGGGAGGGCGGCTGTACAACGCTTACCTGATCCTCAAGGGCGGCAAGATCGCGTCGCGCAGCCTCAAGCATCACCTGCCCAATGAAACTGTGTTCGACGAGGTGCGGATTTTTGATGCCGGCCCCTTGGGCGGCCCCTATGCGGTCGGCAACACCCGTATCGGCTCCCCCATCTGCGAGGATGGCTGGCACGAGGATGTCGCGGAAACCCTGGCCGAAACCGGTGCCGAGTTTCTGCTGATCCCCAACGGCTCGCCTTATTTCCGCAACAAGATGGAGGTGCGCTTCAACCACATGGTGGCGCGCGCGGTCGAAACCCACCTGCCGGTGATCTACCTCAACATGGTCGGCGGCCAGGACGATCAGGTGTTTGACGGCGGCTCATTTGTGCTGAACCCGGGCGGCGCCCTGGCGCTGCAGATGCCGGTGTTTGACGAGGCTTATGCCCATCTTGATCTGGAGCGCACCGAAGACGGCTGGCGCGCGGTGGAGGGCGATAAGGCGCATCTGCCGGACGCGTGGGAACAGGACTACCGGGTGATGGTCGAATCCTTGCGCGACTACATGGGCAAGACCGGCTTCAAGAAGGTGCTGCTGGGGCTGTCCGGCGGTGTCGACTCGGCGATTGTCGCGGCGATTGCGGTGGACGCGCTGGGTGCTGAGAATGTTCGCTGCGTGATGCTGCCTTCGGAATATACCAGCCGGGAATCGCTGGAGGATGCCGAGGCTGTCGCCAAGGCGCTGGGCGTTCATTACGACTATGTGCCGATCTCCGAAGGCCGCGCCGCGATCACCAAAACGCTGGCGCCGCTGTTTGCGGGGATGGAGCCGGGCCTGACCGAAGAAAACATCCAGTCCCGCCTGCGCGGGCTGCTGCTGATGGCGATGTCCAACAAGTTTGGCGAGATGCTGCTGACCACCGGCAACAAATCCGAAGTCGCGGTGGGCTATGCCACCATCTACGGCGACATGAACGGCGGCTATAATCCGATCAAGGACATGTATAAGACACGGGTGTTTGAGACCTGCCGCTGGCGCAACGCCAATCACCGTCCCTGGATGAAGGGGCCGGAAGGCGAAGTGATCCGTCCCAATGTGATCGACAAGCCGCCCAGTGCCGAGCTGCGCGAGGATCAGAAGGACAGCGACAGCCTGCCGGACTACCCTGAGCTGGACGCGATTCTGGATATCCTGGTCGACCAGGATGGTTCAATCGCAGATTGTGTTGCCGCCGGTTTCGACCGGGATGTGGCCAAACGGGTCGAGCATCTGGTTTACATCAGCGAATACAAACGCTTCCAGTCCGCGCCCGGCGCCCGCCTGACCCCAAGCGCGTTCTGGCTGGACCGGCGCTATCCGATCGTGAATCGCTGGCGCGACCCGTCCTGAGGGTCGCGGTAACCTATTGAAGGCACAGTGTTTCTACGCTTTCTTGCCTCCTGCCTATCTGGCTTTCCGCAGTGATAACGCCCTGATATGCGGCGGAAAAATCACAATGCAGAAAAGCGGCGCACGCTGTGCGGCCTGTACGCTGGACCGAGGGGGCAGCTGCGGGCATAGATGCCCTCATGCCCGGACCAAAGCTGCCTCACTTTCAATCCGATCTGGCCTTGCCCAAGGCCGTTGACGCCGTTGTGATCGGCGGTGGTATCATTGGCGCAGCGACGGCTTTGGAACTGGCTGAACGCGGACATTCCGTGCTGTTGTGCGAAAAAGGCCAGATTGCAGCAGAGCAAAGCTCGCGCAACTGGGGGTGGGTGCGGATGTCCTGCCGCGATCCCCGCGAAATTCCGCTGATGGCCGAGGCGCTCAGGCTCTGGGAAGGGCTGGCCGAACGCACCGGCAAGGAAACCGGCTTTACCTGCTCCGGCATCCTCTACACTGCGGAAACCGCCATGCGCGAGGCACAGCTGGAGCGCTGGCTGCGCAATCTTGACAACTGGGGGCAGAACGCCCGTATGATCCGCAGTGACCAGATCGAGCAGCTGATGCCGGGCCATCAGACCAAGACCCGCAGCGCGCTGCTGACGCCGATAGACGGGCGGGCGGAGCCGCAATTGGCCACCCATGCCATCGCCACCGCAGCGCAGGCGGCAGGTGCCAAGGTGATGACCGAATGTGCCGTGCGCAGCGTTGAAACCGCTGCAGGCCGCATCAGCGGCGTGATGACCGAACGCGGACGCGTTGCCTGTTCCACCGTGGTGGTGGCAGGCGGTGCCTGGTCGCGGCTGTTCCTGGGCAATGCCGGTATCAACCTGCCGCAGCTTAAGGTTCTGAACTCGGTCCTGCGCACTTCGCCGGTGCAAGGCGGGCCGGAAACAGCCATCCGTGCCGCCAGCCTTGGCCTGCGCAAGCGCGCGGACGGCGGCTACACCGTGGCCGATGCTCATGAAAACATTGTCGATATCGTGCCCGACAGTTTCCGGCTGGGTTGGAAATTCCTGCCCAGCTACCGCCAGGAATGGCGTGCGCTGCAATTTCGCCTGTCAGACCGCTGGCGCGAGGAGGCGGCGCAGGCCCGCCGCTGGCAGCCGAACCAGACCACCCCGTTTGAATTGTGCCGGGTGCTGGACCCTGCGCCGTCGCAAAAGGCGCTGAAAAGCGGCTGGTCAACGGCGCAAAAGGCATTCCCAGTGCTGCAAGGCGCCGATGTGGTGCAAAGCTGGGGCGGGCTGATCGATGTCACTCCGGATGCGATCCCGGTGATCTCGCAGGCCGACGGGCTGCCGGGGCTGTTTGTTGCCACCGGCTTCTCCGGCCACGGCTTTGGCATTGGACCGGCGGCAGGCAAACTGGCCGCCGATCTGGTGACCGGCGACGCCCCCGTGGTGGATCCGCACGCCTTCCGCCTGTCGCGGTTTACGGACGGCAGCAGATACGGGCCGCAAACCGGCTATTGAACCGGGCCGCTCAGCCCATCAGCTGATAACTGACCGGCACATAGCGAAAGCCCTCGCCGCGTGTCTCGACAAAACCGGCGGCGGGGAAGGGCATGTGATATCCGATCATCGGCACCTTGTCGGCAGCCAGCATCCCCAGCACCCGCCGGCGCGACGCGCTGGCGGCCTCTGCATCGGCATCAAAACTGAACGCCCAGTCGGGCCGGGCAAAGCTGTAGACATAATGATTGGCCAGATCCGCCGTCAGCAACAGCTGCCGGTTGCCGCTTTCCAGCATGAAGCCCATATGCCCCGGCGTGTGGCCAAAGCTTGCCATCGCAGTGATCCCCGGCGCCACGCTGGCGCCGTCGTCAATGAATGTGGTTTTCTCTGCCAGCGGCGTCACATTGCTGGCTACCAGATCACCAACCCGGTTGCCTGCCTCCATCTGGGACCAGAAATTATACTCGGCAGATCCCATGATATAGCGGGCATTGGCAAAGGTGGGCGTACCGTCTGTCATCAGCCCGCCTATGTGGTCCGGGTGCATATGGGTGATCACAACCACATTGATCTGGTCCGGGGTGACTCCGGCTGCGGCCAGCGCCTTGGCAATACCGCCTGCGCCAAGCCCGGTATCAAACAGCACCAGCTCTGCCCCGGTATCCACCAGCGTAGGCGTGAAGTAGAATTGCAGTGTTTCTGCTGAGACGAAGTTCTCAGCAGAAACTTCGGCAAACTCCGCATCGCTGGCCGCCGCGCCAAACAGCGGTTTCGGTCCGTCACGCAAGGATGAGGCATCCAGCAGCGTGGTGACCGGCTTCTCGCCCAGCTTGAATGTATGGGCAATGGGTACTTCGGCGCGGCCGCCGTGGGCGCCGGCCAGAAGCGGTGTTGCGGTAGCGGCAAGGGGCAGGGCGGCGGCACCGGCCAGGGCTGCACGGCGGGACAGGGAAACAGTCATCAGGGAACCTCCAAGTTGCATTGGACTGCCCGCATCCTAGCGCCGCGGCGGCAGAGGGCTGTAAACAATCCCGTGATGCGGGTTAAGATGCGGGCAGGAGGCCCCCGCCATGAGCCAGAACAAAACCGTCCCGACCGGAGCCAGCGTTGCAGATTTCCTTGCCACGGTTGAACCAGAGCGCAAGGCGGTGGAAGCGCAAGAGCTGGATGCCCTGTTCCGCCAATCCACCGCTTTCACGCCGCAGATGTGGGGCCCTTCCATCATCGGTTACGGGCGCTACCACTACCGCTATGCAACGGGACGCGAAGGAGACTTTCTTGCCACCGGCTTCTCGCCACGCAAGGCGCCATTCGATCTACATCATGCCGGGCTATCAGGACTACGGCGCTATCCTGGCGCGCCTGGGCAAACACAAGCTGGGCAGAAGCTGCCTTTATGTGAGCAAGCTGGCCGATATCGATCTGGAAGTCCTGGCTGAACTGATCCGCACCGGCCTGAAAGACCTCAACGCAATCTGGCCGGTGCAGCCAAGCTGACCCGCGCTTTCCTCTTGCCCCAAATATCCCCGCCGGAGGCACGCGCCGCGAGGCGCGTTAACCCTGCTGAAACTGGACAATCCGCCGCCCATGTGACAAGGCATCGGCAACAGGAGAACCGTGATGACCACCACCCGTTTTGCCCCGTCGCCGACCGGCTATATCCACGTCGGCAACCTGCGCACCGCGCTGATGAACTACCTGATCGCCCGCAAGGCTGGCGGCACTTTCATCCTGCGCATCGACGACACCGACCCTGAGCGGTCCAAGGAAGAATACGTCGATGCCATCAAGCAGGACCTGGAATGGCTGGGCCTGACCTGGGACAAGGTGGAGCGCCAGTCCGAGCGTCTCGACCGCTATGTCGCAGCTGCGGACAAACTGCGCGAGATCGGCCGTTTCTACGAGGCGTTCGAGACTCCGGTCGAGCTGGACCTGAAGCGCAAGAAACAGCTGAACATGGGCAAACCGCCGGTTTATGACCGCGCTGCGCTGGCATTGTCAGAGGACGAAAAAGCGGCCCTGCGCGCCGAGCGTGGCGATGGCGTCTGGCGCTTCAAGCTGGATCACCAGCGCATTGAATGGACCGACGGCATCCTCGGCGATATCTCCATTGACGCGGCTTCGGTCTCGGACCCGGTGCTGATCCGCGGCGACGGTCAGTTCCTCTACACGCTGGCCTCGGTTGTGGACGACACCGAAATGGGCGTGACCAATGTGGTGCGCGGCTCGGACCATGTGACCAACACTGCCACCCAGATCCAGATCATCGAAGCGCTGGGCGGTACCGTACCGTCCTTTGCGCACCATTCGCTGCTGACCGGCCCGCAGGGCGAGGCGCTGTCCAAGCGTCTCGGTACGCTTGCCCTGCGCGACCTGCGCGAAGCGGGCGTGCAGCCGATGGCGCTGCTGTCCTTGATGGCGCGGTTGGGCTCTTCCGACCCGGTGGAGCTGCGTTCGGAATTGGCCGAGCTGATCGATGGCTTCGACATCAACCGCTTTGGGGCAGCCCCTACCAAATTCGATGTCGAGGATCTCTATCCGCTGACCGCCCGCCACCTGCAGTCGCTGCCGCTGGAGGCGGTGCAAAGCCATGTAGACGCACTGGGCGTGCCTGCCGCGAAACAGGCGGCCTTCTGGGATGTGGCCAAGGAAAACATCACCACGCTGAAGGATCTGGCGGGCTGGTGGGAGCTGTGCCGCGATGGTGCCGAGCCGTTGATAGCCGACGAGGACAAGGAGTTCATCGCCGAAGCGATGGCGCTGCTGCCGGAAGGCCCGTATGACAGTGAAAGCTGGAAGACCTGGACCACCGCTGTGAAAGAGGCAACAGGCCGCAAGGGCAAAGGTCTGTTCATGCCGCTGCGCAAGGCGGTCACCGGCATGGAGCGCGGCCCGGACATGTCGGCGCTTCTGGCGCTGATGGAAACGGTCCGCGCCCGCGGCTGATTGAGGTTCGCCGGAACTAAAAAATAGGCGGCGCTTCAAGGTGCCGCCTATTTGCTATCGGGGGCTCCCGCCCGCCGGACCGGCATCAAAGATGCCGTGCCGCCGGTTGGGCCCAGCGCCGCGCGGAGGCGCGGCGCTGCACCGCTCCCCATGGGGAGCGGTGCCATGCCCAACTGTGCACAGCGCATATTTCATGCGCCGGAACAGGCGGGTGCACACCCTTTTGCCAATCACAGGCCGCTCAGCCCCAGCTGCCATCCTTCAGTTCCCGGCACATTTCCCTGGCGGCTTTGGCCATATCCGGGTTCGGATGCTCGCCAAGCGCGTCTAGGGATTTTCCCATCCAGCGCATGACTGATGGGGCATCACTGCCGCAGCGGGCAATCGGGGGAAAGGCGCAGGCCAGCAGATGCTGTGCGGTGACCGGCGGGATGCAGACATTGGGGTAGGCAGCCTCGCGGGCGTCACTGGTCTCATCCGCCGGCGTGTTCTCCCACAGCAACCGTTCCAGCCGGCCCATGACTTCAACCGCGGTGCCGGGATCATTGACACCGGGCGACAGTGCCTTTTGCGCGGTCTCGGCCAGCAGCGACAGGCCGAATGACGGGTCCTGATCAAAGCTGCGTACATCGCCGATGTCGATCGCAGCTGAAGCCGCCTTGCAGAAGTCATTATCCCCGGCGGTAGCCCAGGCCACCGGCTGGCCGCGCAGAATGTACTCGCCGGGCGCGCGTGCCAGGGTGATCTGCGTGCCGGCTTCCTCAGCCAGATCGTTCAACCGGGTCAGCCCGGCAAAGCGGACAAAACCGCTCTTGGCGGCGGGGATATCAACGGCGTCGCCGGGTTTGGCCTCTGCACGTGCGCACAGCCCGCCCAGACAGGGTTTTTCCATCCGCGCGCGCAGGCTGGCGCGGGTGCGGTTTTCGATCAGCCGCAGGGTGTGATCCATGCTGCCCAGGCTCGACAGATGGTCTATCCAGCGCAGGATGGCGCCGACGATCAGGATCACCACGATGATCGTCAGACCGAACACCACCAGCGCGCCTTCAGGCGTATAATAGCGGGCCCGGAACAGGATCACCGCGCTCAGCGAATAGATGAAGCCGCCCACAAAGGTTGCCAGAACCCGGTGGGTGACGGTGTCTTCCAGCAGCAGCCGGTAGACCCGCGGCGTCGCCATTGACGCCGCGGTGCGGTAGGCGCTGACCATGACGTTGAGCGAAAAGGTGGTGACCGCCAGCATGCCCGACGCCAGGATCGTCAGCACCGGCAGCACCGCCTCGCGCCCGAAATCTGCGCTCAGGCTGTCCGGCAGCAGCGGTTTTGCCAGCGGTGCGAGCAGCAGGGCCAGCAAGGAAAACAGGGAAATCAGCACAACCCTGAACCAGAGCTGCCGTGCAATCCGGCCGAGGTGCAGCAGCGCTTTTTCTATCATGATCCTGAGTCTATCCGGCGGGCACCTGTACTGTCGATCAGTTCATCAAACAATTTGCGCTCGGCTGCTGAAACCGGCTGGTGGCGCGGATAGCGCGGCGCGGCGCGGTCGTTCAGAACCGGGGCGTCCCAGCCATCGGTGGTGGCAGCAAAGCCGTGCAATCCTGCCTCGCCAAAGACCTGCAAATAGCCCTGCAGCACCACATCCAGATAGCTGAGCAGGATGGGATGCTTATCCGTGGCGCCGTTTTGCTGTTCCGCTGCCACGGCATAGACGGAAATCTCCGGCGCCCCGCCCAGGCTATGCTGGACCCTGTCTGATGCGGGCAGCCGTTCATAGGCAAATTCCCGTTCATCCAGCGCAGCCCAGTCGGCCCCGGGCACCTCGGCGATCAGCCCGTCAATCACGCTGTCCGCGCAAGGGACCGCCGACAGGAACGCCACCTCGCGCAGGCCAGTATGCACCCAGGCGCGGCGCCACCCCCGCAGCCGGGCAGGCCGGGCGCCGCCATAGTCATGCGTTGCCGTGTTCACCAGGCTGCCGTAGCCAAAGAAATAAGGGCCTGTCATCCGCTCTGCCTATCGTTCGTGTTTCCGGTTATTGATGTATGTCAAACCGCTTTTTGGCGGCCTGTGCAATAAGCGATGCACCATAGCTGCGGGAGCGACCCATGCGCATTACCAAAAGGACCAACATTGCCGTGCGGCTGCTGATGTATTGCGCCGCGCACAAAGACCGTCTGGTGACCAAGGCCGAGATTGCCGAATGCTGCAATATCTCGGAAAACCATCTGGCGCAGGTGATCAACCAGCTGAGCCAGCTTGGCTATCTGGCGACCCAGCGGGGGCGCAATGGCGGTATGAACCTGGGTAAGCCCGCATTGGAAATCCGGATCGGCGACGTGTTTCGCGATGTCGAAGGCGGCCTGCCGATGGTGGAGTGCTTTGCCGACGCGGACAATACCTGCCCGCTGACCGATGCCTGCCGTCTCAAGGTGGCGCTGGCAGATGCGGCACAGGCGTTTTATACTTCGCTTGATGACATCACGCTGGAGGCATTGGTGTGCGACAACCACGACCTGTTGCGCATTTTGCAGCCGGTCTCCTGCGGCGCCCGCTAAGGCCGCCGCAGCGCCATTTATTCCCTTGCGCGCAGGATGCGGGCGGGCTTGGCGGCCAGCGGGCGCAGGGCAAAGGCCAGTCCGGCCAGCAGCGTGGTCAGCACCCCGCCTGAAATCACCATCAGCGCATTCGGCCAGATCACCGCATAGCTGGTCTCGAACACATAGGCATTGATCGCCCAGGCTCCGGCAATGCCCGCCGCCAGCGCCACCAGCCCGGCGGCGGCGCCCAGCAAGGCGGATCGCAGGGCAAAGCTCAGCAGGATCTGTTTGCGCGGCGCGCCCAGGGTTTTCAGCAGTGCCGCCTCATACCGGCGCGCGGGCTCTCCAGCTGCCGCCGTGCCCAGCAGCACCAGAAACCCGGTCAGCAGCGTTGCTGCGGCGCCATAGGCGGTGGCGGCGGCCAGCTGGCGCAGGATGTCCGACACCCGGTCGATCGCGTCGCGCATCCGGATCGCGGTGATGTTCGGCATCTCACGGGCCAGATCGCGCAGGATTGCGGCCTCGGCCTGCTCTTCGGCATAGACGGTTGCGATGAAACTATGCGGCGCGCCGGCCAGTGCGGCCTCGTTCAGCACCATCACAAACCCCATGCCGGCGGTGGAGAAATCCACATTGCGGAAACTGGTGATGGTGCCGGTGATGTCGCGGCCCAGAATGTTCAGCGTCAGCGTGTCGCCCAAGGACAGTCCCAGTTCTTCCGCCTCTTCTGCGGCAAAGCTGATCTGCGGTTCGCCGGTATAATCCTCCGGCCACCATTTGCCGGCAGTCACCTCCGTCGCCTCAGGCCGGGCCGCGGCATAGGTGATGCCGCGGTCGCCGCGTACCACCCAGTGATCACCGGCAACTTCCGTGGCCGCCTGGCCGTTGATCCGGGTCAGAACCCCGCGCAGCATCGGCGCGTTCTCTACCCGGGTCACAGCCTGGTCATTCTCGACCCGCTCCAGGAACCCGGGCATTTGGCTGCGCTGGATATCAACAAAGAAATAACTGGGCGCCACATCCGGCAGGTTGCCCGCAATAGCGCGGCGCATGTTGCCGTCGATCTGGCCGATGGCAGCCAGTACTGTCAGGCCAAGACCCAGTGCCAGCACCGCAGGCACCGCGCCGTCACGGGCGCTTCCGATGGACGACAACGCCCATCGAAGGGCAGGCCGCCCCCGCGACGCACCGGAACCGCGGCGGGCGAGAAAACCGATGCCAAGCGCCGCAACCAGCAGCACCATCAGCGCGCCCATCAGCCCGCCCGCTGTCCACAGCGTCAGCTGCGCCGAGCCGCTGAACCAGGCAGCCAGCCCCACCAGTGCCCCCAATGCCAGCGCGGTCGCCAGCAGATATCGCGGTGCAGGCAGCCGCGTTTGGCTGGCAAAAGCGTCCCGGAACAGCGAGGCGGCGCGGATGCGCTCGGCCCGGGCCAGCGGCCATAGGGCAAAGATGAAGGCGGTCAGCACGCCGTATATTGCGGCCTCGGCCAGTGCGGACGGATAGATCGAGAACACCGCCGGGAACGGCAGCTGTGCAGCAATCAGCGGCCCCAGCAGCATGGGTCCCAACCCGCCCAAAACCAGGCCAATACCCACCCCGATCAGCGTTAGCGCGCCGATCTGCAGAAAGTAGGTCAGGAAAATCGTCTGCCGCTCCGCCCCCAGCGTGCGCAGGGTGGCGATGGTGGCGGTTTTGGTCGCCAGATAGGCCCGCACGGCGGCGGAAACGCCAACCCCGCCTACTGCCAGTCCGGACAGGCCCACCAGCACCAGAAACCCGCCGAGACGTTCCACAAATGAGGATATCCCCGGCGCGCCGTTCCTGGCATCGCGCCAGCGCATCCCGGTGGTTTCAAACAGGCCTTCGGCCTCGGCCTGCAGTGCGGTCAGGTCGCTGCCCGCAGGCAGCTGCATCCGGTATTTGGTATCAAACAGCGTGCCCGGCTCCAACAGTCCGGAGTCCGCCAGATCCGCTGTCCGCACCATAGTGCGCGGACCCAGTTCAAAGCCCGAGGCCGCGGCATCCGGTTCCAGTGCGATCAGTGCTGTCAGCGTGAAATCCTGCGTACCCAGCCGGAACGTATCGCCCGGCTGCAATCCCAGCCAGTCCGCCAGTACCCGGTCCATAACGCCGCCCGGCAGGCCCTTTGGGCCTGCCAAAGCGGACTCCAAGGGGATCGGTGGCAAAAGCTGCATCGCTCCCTTCAACGGATACAGCCCGTCCACCGCCTTCACTTGGGTCAGCCCGCGCTCCTCGCCCACCGTCGCCATCGAGCGGAACTCGGCAATTTCGGAATAGCGCACTGCGTTTCTCTCCACCCAGGCGCGCTCGTCCTCATTGGCAAAGCGGTAGGTGAAGTTCAGCTCGGCGTCGCCGCCCAGAATGGTCGCGCCTTCACGCGACAGCCCGGTTTCGATCGACGCCCGGATCGAACCGATGGCAGCAATCACCCCGACTCCCAGCGCCAGACAGGCCAGAAAAATGCGGAACCCCTTCAGGCCTCCGCGCAGCTCGCGCAGGGCAAAACGCCAGGCGAGGCGGAAGGCGGCAGCATTCATTCCGCGGCCTCGCGCGCGGCGGCGTCATCCACCCGCCCGTCGCGCAAGCGGACGACCCGGTCGCAGCGGGCCGCCAGTTCCGGCGCATGGGTGACCATCACCAGCGTCGCGCCGTAGCGGTCGCGCAGACCGAACAGCAGATCCATTACCGCCTCGCCGTTGGCCTCATCCAGATTGCCGGTGGGTTCATCCGCCAACAGGATCGCAGGCCGCGGCGCCAGGGCGCGCGCCAAGGCCACGCGCTGCTGCTCACCGCCCGACATTTGCGCCGGGAAATGGCCGGCACGATGGCCAAGGCCAACCGCTTCCAGTTCCGCCTGGGCACGGTCAAAGGCATCCTTGTGGCCTGCCAGCTCCAGCGGCGTGGCGACATTTTCCAGAGCGGTCATGGTTGGGATCAGGTGAAAGCTCTGGAACACCACCCCCATGTTGTTGCGCCGGAAACGTGCCAGCGCGTCCTCGTCCATTGCCGTCAGATCCTGGCCAAGTGCGGTGATCGTGCCGCCGGTGGCCTGCTCCAGCCCGCCCATCAGCATCAAAAGCGAGGACTTGCCGGACCCGGACGGCCCCACCAGCCCCAACGTCTCCCCCCGCCGCACATCGAGCGATATGCCGTGCAAAATCTCTACCGGACCGGTATTGCTATTCAGGGTCAAAGACGCATCTAAGAGATGCAGAACGGGGCTGTTATCGTTGGTCATCGGGCCTGCCTGTTGGATCCACCTATCGGATATGGAGTGTTTGCGGCGATGCACAAGATACTGGCGCTGTTGAGTTTGCTGCTTTTTTCAAACGCCGCCTGGGCTGAGCCGCTGCGGATCACGGCATTGGGCGACAGTCTGGTGCAGGGTTACGGGCTGCCGCAGGACCAGGGTCTGGTGCCGCAGCTGGAGCACTGGCTGAATGAAAACGGCGCCGAAGTGGTGCTGCAGAATGCCGGTGTGTCCGGCGACACCACCGCCGGCGGGGCAGAGCGGGCGGAATGGACGCTGTCGGACAATCCCGACGGGTTGATCGTGCTTTTGGGCGGCAACGACCTGCTGCGCGGCCTGGCGCCAGCGGCGGCGCGAGCCAATCTGGCCCTCATCCTGCAGGAAGCCGAAACCTTGGGTATTGAAACCTTGCTGATCGGCATGAAGGCGCCGGGCAATTACGGGCTGGACTACAAGACCGCCTTTGATGCGATATACCCGGACTTGGCTGCCGAATTCGATGCGGTGCTGCACCCGGATGCCTTTGCGGGCATTGCAGCAGCGGTGGGCGGCGACCCGGCAGCGGCGCAGGCCTATTTGCAGGATGACGGCATCCACCCGAATGCCCGGGGCGTTGCGTTGAACGTGGCTGCGATCGGACCGGCAGCCCTGCAGCTGGTCACGGCGATTCAACATTGAAAACAGCCCCGGCGGGCAGGGCTGTTTGAAAGCTCTCAGGCGTGATCGGAAGTTCGGATCAGGAGGCCAGTGCGATATCAACCGCGGACTCGCGGCCGTCGCGGCCAGCCTGCAGTTCGTAAGTCACTTTCTGATTGTCGGCCAGGCCGGTCAGCCCTGATCGCTCAACTGCGGAAATGTGGACAAAAATGTCCTTGCCGCCATCATCGGGTGCAATAAAGCCGTAGCCTTTGGTGGTGTTGAACCATTTGACGGTGCCAGTCGCCATCGTCGTATTCTCCTAAGTCGTCTCAATTCTCTGCCCGCTTCATGCGGCAGAACGGCAACGGCCTGCAAAGGTCATGACCGCGCCGGTAAGGCAACAGTGATGATACTCGCGTGACGTTGCGGTGACAGAATTGAGTAGGAATCACCCCTGGCGCAAGAAAAAATCCAAAGTGACGCGGAGTCTCCGGCAGAACCGTGCCTAAAGCACTGTCACAACCGTGCCGAGCGGAACCCGCTGATACAGATCCGTAACGTGCTCGTTCATCATCCGGATGCAGCCGTTGGAAACCGAGTGCCCGATGGTCTGCGGCTGGTTGGTGCCATGGATGCGGAAGTAGGTGTCGATGCCGTTTTGAAACAGATAAAGGGCCCGCGCACCCAGCGGATTTTCCGGCCCGCCGGGCTGAATGTATTCATTGTCGACAAACTTGGCATAGGCCCGCGGATCGCGTTCGATCATCTCGTCGGTCGGGCGCCAGGTGGGCCAGACCTTTTTGCGTTCAATCACCGCTGTGCCGGTGAACTCAAGACCAGCCTTGCCGACGCCAACGCCATAGCGCATCGCCTTGCGTTTGTCGGTGACAAAGTACAGGTAGTAGGAGCGCGGCAGCACCAGGATCTGCCCCGGGGCAAAATCTTTGCGGATCCGGACCTCCTGCGGGGTGGGATCAAAGGGAGCGGGGTCCTTTTTGCGGGCCAGCGCAGGCAGCGGAAGCAAGGTTGCTGCGGCGGCCGCAGTACCGGTGCTCAGAATTTTCCGGCGTGAAATCATGGCTAAATCTCCGGATGTCTGTTGTGTCGTCTAATCATCTTCCGGCGCGGAATGCGCTGGGTCAACGGGTTTCCGCAGACGGGCCGGCAAGTGTTGCAAGCGTAGCAGCAGCCAGGGTGCAGACGGCAATCCAGCCAAAGTACCAGAATTTCCCGGCCAGCAGGTCCTCGGCATAAGACGCGGCGAATTGCGCCTTACCTGCTGCCGCGATGGCAAAGGCCGCGGCACAGAAGACCGCGAACCCCACGGCTGCCAGCCAGCGCGGGGGATGCAGCAGCCGGACGGCAAGGGCCAGAACAAGGCCGGGCAGGGCGCCCAGCCAGATCACCTTGCCCGCCCACCAGGGATGTGCCCCCAGGCCTGCGGTCAGATTCATAAAATGCGCCAGTTCGGCGGCTGCCAGAACGGCCGCAAGCGGCGGCAGGAGGCGGAGTATCTGTTGCATGCCTTTGATATTGAAGCGGCGGCCTGCGGCTTCCAGTGCTGATTACAGGTTTGTGAAGCTCCGGCGGTGTCTCTTGCGGCCTGGCAGCCGATGTCTGTATCAGGGCAGGATTGAAGCGGAGGAACCATCATGGGCGCCAAGACCCTGACCTGCCTGGCCTGTGCCCAGCTGAACCGGGTGCCGGAGGACAAGCTGGGCAAAGGCCCCAATTGCGGCAGCTGCGGCGCGGCGTTGCTGCCGGGCAAGCCGGTGGATGTGGATCCGGCCACATTGCAGAAGGCGGCGCAGAATGACGATTTGCCGCTGCTGGTGGATTTCTGGGCGCCCTGGTGCGGGCCCTGCCGGATGATGGCGCCGGAATTTGCCAAGGCCGCCAAGGCACTGGGCAGCAAGGCGCGGCTGGTCAAGCTGAACACCCAGGACCACCCGTCCACCGGTGCGCGCTACCGCATCCGCGGCATCCCGGCCCTGGTCGCCTTTGAGCGCGGCAAGGAGAAAAAGCGCCAGGCCGGCGCGATGCGGCAAGGCCAGATCGTCAGCTGGCTGCGCGGCTAGGCGCGGTTGCCGTAGGCTTGCCCGAAGACCGGCTGCGACTGCAGCCAGCAGCGCAGGGAAAGCCCCGCGATCACCAGCACGGTCGCGCCCAGCCCGGCTGCCGGATACAGCAGCAGGCTCAGCCACAGCGGCAGCGCGGCCACAAAAAAACCAAACGCCGTGGCGCACATTCCGGTGATCATACCTGCGAACAGTCCAGCCCAAACCATGGCAACTCCTTCTCCGGGAGCAATCTAGCCTGACCGCCCCAGTGTCTCTCAAGACTATCTTGCGGGCAATTTTGCTTAAAAAAGGTTTAAAATGTGTCAATAGGCTGAGCAGCACCGCGCGAAAGGATGGTACAGGCCTACTTTGAGGTCAGCGCCACGCCGTCCTTGGCCTTGGGCATCTTGCCCTTGCCCTTCTGCAGCACATGCGCCAGCAGGTCGGTATCCTTGGCGAATGCAGACTTCATCACATAGATGTTGTTGCCGACGGTAAAGGTTTTGGCTTTCAGTTCCTTGCAGACGTCCTTGGCATTGCCGCCGACATGCACCCTGCACCACAGACAACGCGCCGCATAACCAAACCAACCAGACGAGCCAAAGCCTCTCTCAGTTTAGGATGCCTTTGGACCCAGAAACTCTGCCGACAGACACGTCGATCAGGCAACCTGAGCCTGTCTTTCACTGAAATCATGGCGCAGCAGCATCAAAGATGCCGATATGCAGGTGCCAGGGACCGAAGCTGCCTGAAGTCCCCCGGTTTGCCCCTAGGCTCTGGACTCCTTGAGTTTCAAAGCCAGTAGATGACGAGGGCGGCAAGAGCGATTGCTGACAGGAACACCTTCGGACATCTGCCGTAGCGGGTTGCGATGCGTCTCCAGTCCTTGAGCCTGCCGAACATGCTCTCGATCACTGCCCGGCAGTGCATTGCGCAGCAATGTCACGAGAGGGGCGGTTTCGCCGCTTGTAAATGCCTGCACCAAACCTGCGGTTGCAAGTTTATCAATTTTTCACACAGCCGGGGCCATGGTCTCGAACTTACCTAATAGCTCACTCGCAACCAAAAGCGGGATCGACACCGTCCTGAATCTATCCTGGGGCCTCACGGGTTGGACACTCGCGCTTGCATAAGCGATCTTGCCCTAAAGTTATGCAAGAATGAGACGGAGTACCCCGTTGATAGAAACGTTACCCTTGGCGGTCGAGCCTTCGGAGCGGGAGACTCTTCCCTCCTTCTTTTCGCGCATGGCTGCGATCAATGGTACCGACGCCACCGGATTTGCCCTTGATCTTGGCTTTAGTTTTAAGCGGATCTTGAACCAGGATCGGGAGGCGATTGACATTTTGCCACCCGATCCGGCTTGGCGCCCGATCAGCTGGCCACCATGCTGTCATGGACAGGTGAGCCAGTCGGGGACGTACGCATGAAAAATCGCGGAGAAGTTTTTGTCTCCCGCGCCAAACGCAACCCTGTCATCCGCGGCTGCCCTCTTTGCCTGCGTTAGGCGGCAGAAAAACAAGCCTCTCCGCTGAGGCACATGGCCATGGCGGGAGACTGGCTGTGCAGCGGCGTTGATGTGTGCTTGCGGCACCGCCATCCTCTGATGCCACTATGGGAATGCTCGCGGCCTGTAAATCGTGATGATGCCGGTGCCAGATTGGCTGAGATCCTGCCAAACCTTCTGGCGGGCAATTTTGACAGCGATCTGATTGAGCCGTCCGCCTGTGACGTCTGGCTTGATCGGCGCCTGTCGCAAGGTGAGGACAAAACGTGGCTGGAAACTCAGCCTTTGTTTGCCGCCATGACCTGCTGTGCGTTGCTTGGCAAGGAACTCCTTCGTGCTCAGGAACTTGAAACTGACGACCGTGCTGCGAAGGCCAAAGGCTTTGATGCCGCATCGAGAGGGCCTGAGGCAATCACGTGTGCTCTCGATCGCATTTTGCAGGCGGGGGATGGGGGGTACTTTGGGTCAAAACAGGCATTTCCTATGCTGCTCGAGGCTCTAGGTCGCCTCTATTGCAGCGATGATAGCTTCGATGGGTTTCGCCATATTGTACGGCGGCATTTGTTGAGGATCTGGCCGGTCGAGGCGGGAGATGAGGTTCTCGGTCAAACCGTGCCTGAACGACGCCTCCATTCGCTTGCCTCGGCAAGCAGGGAAACCGGGGTTGGCAAGTCGGTCCTCAACGGCTTCCTGACTGAGGCTGGAGCGTTCCCTCCTGATGAGACGCGCGCTGATGCTCGCAAGACCTTCGACGCAAAGAGATACAGACCCCTTCTGGAGGAGATCCCGACTTTGGTCGGGCCGATTGCGATGCGCAAAGCTATGGGCGCGACGCTAGTCGAACTCAAATCTCTAGAAGCTGACGGCGTTCTGGCGCCCAGGACGAAAGTTGCAACGATCAAGTATCCCTGGCGAGTGTCTGATGGGCTGCACCTGCTCGAGGATTTGGAGCGAAAAGCTATTTTGTTAGAAGCTGGTACGCCAGGATGGGAAACGATCCAGCATGTTCACAAGCGAGTGAGCCTTTCTGTCGGCCAGATTATCGCTGCGATCAGGGACGGCAGATTGAGGGTCGGCAAGCGCGCTGAAACGTTTGGTTATCACGGACTCGTCGTCAACGTTGCCGAAGTTGATCAGTCGGAGTTACTTCGCCCCCGCGAGCAGAAAATGGCGGCCATGGAAGGGAAGGTGAACGCAACTGCCTTTGCCCGCTCAATCGGAGTGCGGGAGAAGGGGGCGTTCCAAGCGTTGATCGAAAGTGGCCATACACCTGCGATGGAGGTTCTGCACCCGGTGACAAAACGCTCCCAGTGGCGGATGTCCGGTGCGGACATCGCTGCTTTCCATGACAAGTTCACCACGCCGACGGTGTTAGTGAAGGAGACCGGGCTTCACCGGAACACGATTCTGGCGGCTTTTGCAGCTCACGGGATTGAAGCTTTCCGGCTGAATGGTGTGGCTATCGCACCGATCTACCTCCTAAAGGAGGTTGCACCCGTCCTGAACACGCTCATGAGCTGACATTTGCCTGCTGGTCCCCTGGGGTCGGTCGAGGAGCGAAAGCGTTTTCTATCTGAGCCTTTTACTACTCTCAACTTCACTTGGCACTTTCCACTTGACACAGGGTGTGCATCAAAACCCCCAAAGTGTGCAAGGTTATGCCTAATTGGCACTAAAGGAAATGGCGATCCCTGAAGGACTCGAACCCTCAACCTGCTGATTAGAAGTCAGCTGCTCTATCCAGTTGAGCTAAGGGACCGCTTGGCGCCAGTTATGACAGGCGGGTGCCAAGGGTCAAGCCGCTGCGCGCAAGTCCAGGTGCATGAATACTGACCAAGGGTCCGCTGCGTAATCCCCAAAGGGCGCGCATTGCTTAAAACCAAGGGATTCATACAGTCTGCGCGAAGGCAGAAAATCATCGGTGGAGCCAGTCTCCAGAAAGAGGCTTGTGGCCTCTTCTTTGCGGGAAAGCTGCAGCAGGAATTCCAGCATTGCGCGTCCTGCTCCGCTGCCGCGGGCCTCGGACACCGTGTGCATGGACTTCAGTTCGCGTGCGCCGCCGTCCAGCAGTTTCAGCGCCCCCATGGCAACCGGTTTGCCGCCCTGGCGCAGCAGAAAGAACTGTACCTCAGGGCCTTCAAGGCCGCTTGTATCCAGCGCGTGGCAGCTTTCTTCCGGCGATTGTGCCGCCATTTGCGAAAGATGCCGCCGGATCAGGGCTGACGCTTCCGGCCCGGCCGGGTTTTCCGGACTGATCTCAAAGCGGGGCATAATCTGCTGCACCTCCTGCTCTCGGGGATGTGAATGGAATTTCTGCAATCTGTCTCAGGCACAAGACAGCTATCCTTTACCCCTCAGTGTCAAGATATGACGGCACCTTGCCATCGCGTTGAAACCGGCCCGGAAGTGCGGCGTTTTTTGCATGGCTGCCGGTGATTTTCAGACGCAGTGCCGCAACAGTGCTGCGGGTCAGGTGCCGGGGATAGGGAATTCGACAATCCGCCAATAGCGGTCAACCATATCGACAAGTTGCAGAAAATCACGCCCTGCTGTTTCTTTCACGATATAGCCTGCTGCATTCAAATCATAGGCAGCTTCGATGTCCTGTTCGTGGCTTGAGGTCGTCAGGAAGAATACCACTGACCTGCTGAGTTCAGGATCTGCGCGCAATTCCTGGACCAGCTCGATGCCGCTCATCCGCGGCATCTTGATATCAACCAGCAACACATAGGGCTGTTGGATCTTGTCCTTGCCACCCGTCCCGCGGAGGTAATCCAGCGCCTCAAGCCCGTCGATCGCGCGGGTGATCTCATTTGCGATTTTGACTTTCTTGAATGCCCGCTGAACGGCCTTGGCGTCCCCGTGGTCGTCATCTACCAGAAGGATGTTCAAATCCTTATGGGAGGTTTGCCCGCCGCTATTAAATCTCTTCATACTTTTCTTATCCTTGACTAGGGCGGGCCGTCTTGGGCCAGGTGAACCGGAATGCGCAGCCTTCGCCCGGCGAAGACTGCAAAGATATTCTGCCGCCCGCATTTTCCACGTGTTTCTTGACGATCGCCAGGCCGATACCGCTGCCTTCGACCACGTCGCGCGACTTCAGGGTCTGAAACATCTTGAAAATCTGCTCGTGAAACTGCGGATCAATACCGGGACCGTCATCGGCGACCGTAATGGCATACATGCCGCCGTCGTCTTCCAGCAGCACGTCAACCACGCCTGTGCTGGTTTCGTTGTGTTTGATCGCATTGGAGATCAGGTTGGCCAAAATTTGCTTTAACGGCATGTTGGGAAGCTGGATGGCGGCGAATCCGGGGTCGGTATTGATGGTGACCCCCTTTGGCTGATCAATCAGCAAAAGCACCTCTTCCATCAGATCGGAACCCGGCATCAACTGTTGGTATCTGGCGTCCGTACTGCGCCCGGCCCGGGAATATTCGTGCAGGTCGTCCAGCAGTTGTTCCATCCTTGAAACCCGGGACCGGATAAGCTGCAGGTTTTCCCGGCTCTCATCGTCCAAGGTGTCGGCGAGATCCTCCTCCAGCCAGCTGGAGGCGTTTCCGATAACCCGCAAAGGCGCCCGCAGATCATGGGATGCCACATAGGCGAAATCGTCCAGATCCTGGTTCGAACGGGACAGATCACTGATGAACTGTTCCCGCTCCGCCTCAGCGCGCTTCTGTTCGGAAATGTCGCGGACGATACCGCTGAACAGATGGTGGCCGCCGACCCGGACTTCGCTGACAGACAAATCGAGCGGGAAGATACTGCCGTCTTTGCGTTGTCCCTGAACCTCCCGGATCGTGCCAATGATTTTCTTCTGCCGGGTCCGAAGGTAGTTGCTGAGATAGCCATCATGTTCAGAGCGGTAGTGTTCCGGCATCAGAAATTTGATATTCCGGCCAATCGCGTCTTCGGCGGCATAGCCGAAGATTTTCCTGCAGGCGTGATTATAGCTCAGGATGGTCCCTTCGGTGCTGATGGTTATCATCCCTTCGACAGTGTTGTCCTGAATGGCAGCAAGCTCAGTCTTTTTACGCTCCAGCGAAATCTGGGCAGCTTTCTGTTGGCGAACGATGAAGGCAAGGGCCCAAAGCGCCAATACAGTTAGCGCCCGGTTGGTCAGGACGATCCATTCATTGACCCCGATACGCGGGAACAGCAGATAGCCAAGAATCGTTAGCACAGTGGTAGCTGCGGCATACTTGTAAGCCGTGTTCAGGTTGTCATCCCAAAGAGCGCACAGGACAACGGTCACGTAGATAAGGCCGCCCGCAATCCCAAGCGGCGTCAGCAGGTCGAAAATAAAACCGGCGCCAACGAGCAGGGCTGCGGTGCCGCGGGTCAGGTACCGGATGCGATTGCCCCGGAGTGGCTGGGAGGCGTCCATTTGTCTGGAAAATGTCATCCTTGGAGCTTTCTGCTGCTGCGCAAGCGGTCCAAAGCCTGCTTACTGATCGCTGGTATTCCCTGCTGCGCGCTGCATACGGGCCGGTTTTTTACCAGATTACACCTTTTGGATATTTCAGCAATAGATGCGCAACTTTAAGTTGCCGCTTGCGAACAGGCTGTTTGCTGGCCGTTCCTTAGGCTCAGGACACATGACCAATAAGTAACAGTTGCAGCCAGGCCGATGGCTAAGAGGACTGGGCTGTTCTCCGATGCTGGGACAGTTTTGAGCGCAAACTAAGCTGCTCTTTGCTTCTGCCGATCGGGCCGCGCTTGAACTTTTGCCGATTTGGTTTGCCACCCTCGGCGTCCGGCAATCTGGATATCCCGCGCCGCAGCCAGCAACGATGCAATGAGTGAGACTGCGAAGGCCACCGGTTCGAGAGAGCATTTGATCCGCGGCAGTTGCGGGGTCGCGGGCTGTAAAGCGCCGCCGCATCATCAGAGCCGTGGTGCCTCACCCGATTGATCTCCCCGGGAAATTATGTGCATCAAGGCTGTTATGGTTTGCAAGCTGCCGCATATCCGCCCGGGCCAAAGCGTCGGGCTTCTGGGAGGGTCCTTTGATCCGCCGCACCGCGGCCATGCGGCGATTTCCCATGCGGCACTGCGGCGGTTCGGACTGGATCACCTGTTCTGGCTGGTGTCCCCGGGCAACCCATTGAAAGCGCGCCAGCCGGCCGCCCTGCAGCGGCGGATTGCAGCGTCTCAAGGCCTGATCCAGCACCCGCGCATCCACATCAGCGGCATCGAGGCGGATCTCGGCACCCGCTACACCGCCCAGACCCTGCGCCACCTGCGCCGCCGCCATCCGGGCGTGCGCTTTGTCTGGCTGATGGGGGCCGACAATCTGACCCATTTCCATCGCTGGAAAGACTGGCAGCAGATCCTGGACACTGTGCCGGTGGGTGTGCTGGCACGGCCGAACGACCGGATCTCGGCGCGGTTTTCCCCCGCAGCGCGCTTTGCCCGCCATGCGATGCTGAAAGGCTGCCAGAGCCATTTGCTGGCGCGGGCCGCGGCTCCGGCCTGGTGTTTTGTCAACGTTCCGATGGTGGATGTCAGCTCAACCGAAATCCGGGCCCGCGGCGAATGGTCAGCGGCGGAGCACAGCTGAGGCCAGACCGGCAGACAGCACCACAGCCAGCCCGGCCCAGGTCCAGGCATCAGGCAGCTGGCTGAACACCGCCCATCCGAGGCTGACAGCGGCGACCAGCTGGAAGTAGACCATTGGCGCCAGTTTCACCGCCTGCACCCGGCCATAGGCAAACAGCAGCAAGAGATTGCCCGTCATTGAAAACGCCGCGCTGCCCACCGTCAGTGCGGCGGTCGAGGGCGAAAACTCCGGCAGGCTGCCGAGGCCCAAGGGCAGCAACAGGATGGCGGAAAGCAGCAGCTGGGTCAGGCTCAGCTCCAACGGCGACCCCAAATGCGCCAGCCAGCGCGAACTGGTCAGGAAACCGCCATAGAAACATCCCGCCAGCACCGCCCACAGCAGGTTGATGGAGCCTCCCAGGCCAGGCCGCACCACCATCAGCACGCCGATGAACCCCAGCCCCATCAGCAGGCTGCGCAACAATGTCGCCTGTTCCCGCAAAAGCAGGACCGACAGCACATAGCTGATTACCGGACCGACAAAGAAGGCGGCAAAGACATTGGCCAGCGGCTCGGTCGCCAGCGCCAGCTGGATCGAAAAGATGCCGCCGGTCAGCAGTCCGGCCCGCAGCCACAGCCGCCAATCGCCCAGCAGCGCATAGGCCCGGCGCGGCACAAACGGCAGGATCAGCGCGGTGCCGATGGCAAACCGCGACCAGGCGACAAACGCCGGTGTGGCCAGCCCGCCGCCCGTCAGCAGCTTCCCGCACAGATCGCCCGCAGGGATCATTGACATGGCCACGAACATAAGGATGACTGCTTGCAACATGCTGCCAGCGGTAGCAGGACTTCCCACCGGGAAAAACCCCGGATGCTGCGGCGGATTGCCGTGGAAACGGGATTGAAGAAGAGCAGGTCCTGACACTAAAAATGAATAACATGACTTCACGCCGGACATTCCTCCTTTCCGGGCTTGCCGCTTTGGCGGGCTCCTCAGCGCTGGCCAATGCGCCGGCGGTGTCGCTGCGGCCCGTGGCGCGCCGTGTCAGCTCTCTCGCGGCCGGAGCGGACGGGCTCAAGGCGCTATTGGCGCGGGCCAATCTGCCGGGCCAGGCGGTCTGTGCGGTGGCCGATGTGAAAACCGGCAAGCTGCTGGAATCCTCGGGCCAGGCCGAAGCCCTGCCGCCTGCCAGCGTCGCCAAGGCGCTTACCGCGCTGTATGCGTTGGATGTGCTGGGCGCGGACCACCGGTTCGAGACCCGCATACTGGCGACCGGCGGTGTCGCGGGCGGCATCGTCAAGGGTGATCTGATCCTGGCCGGCGGCGGCGACCCTATGCTCAATACTGATCATTTGGCGCTGCTGGCCAAGGCATTGAAAAACGCCGGTGTGCGCGAAGTGCGGGGCAGATTCCTGGTTTGGGACGGCGCGCTTCCCGCGGTCAAAACCATCGACCCGGGCCAGCCCGACCATGTCGGCTATTCCCCCGCCGTGTCCGGCATCGCGCTGAACTTCAACCGGGTGCATTTCGAATGGAAACGCGCGTCCGGCGGCGGCTGGGCGATCACCATGGATGCAAGGACCGAGAAATACCGTCCCGAAGTGGTCAATGCGCAGATGAAAATCGCCTCGCGCTCGGGGCCGGTCTATACCTATGCCGAAAAAGCGGGCGTCGATCACTGGACTGTCGCCGGCAAGGCGCTGGGCAAGGGCGGATCGCGCTGGCTGCCGGTCCGCAACCCTGCGGCCTATGCCGGCGATGTGTTCCGCACCTTGGCGCGGGCAAACGGGATCAAGCTGGACAAGGCAAAATCCGCCAAATCCCTGCCCCAGTCGCAACTGCTGGCCCGGCATCACAGCCCGCCGCTGGATGTAATGCTCAAGGCGATGCTGAAATACTCCAACAACCTGATGGCCGAGATGATCGGCATGTCCGCCACCGCCGCACGCGGCAGCCGGCCTGCTTCGCTCAAGGCCTCCGCCGCCGAAATGAACCGCTGGGCAGCCGGAAAATACGGCATGTCCGGCACCAGGCTGGTGGATCATTCCGGCCTTGGCGAGGCGTCGCGGATGACGCCGGGGGATCTGACCGGTGCATTGGTTGCGGCCTACAGGGCAGGCCGGCTCAAACCGCTTCTGAAACCTTTCCGGATGCGCGATGCCAAGGGCGGTATCGTCAAGGGACATCCGATCAAGGTCGCGGCCAAGACCGGCACGCTGAACTTTGTCTCGGGCCTGGGCGGTTTCATGACCGCTGCGGACGGGACGGAACTGGCCTTTGCCATTTTCACTGCTGACCAGAAAACGCGTGCCCGCATCCCCCGCGCACAGCGCGAACGCCCCAAGGGCGCGCGCGGCTGGAACCGCCGCGCCAAGAAGCTGCAACAACAACTGATCGAACGATGGGGCGCGGTCTACGGCAGCTGACCCGGGCCCGGGACAGGCGGGATTGGTCTGGGCATATTGCCAATATCTGGACGTTTTTTCCGGTCCGGGGGCATGCCAAACCTGCGCAGGGCGGTGGTGCAAGCCGCCGCGGAACTGCTTAGAAAAGGATGCCGCCATGATCAGATACTTCAACGAACATGGCCAGCCTATCGGCGCGCCGCTGCCGGATTGGTGCGGGGCCCGGCACCCCGGCCACACCGGCATGGCTGGGCAATACTGCCGGGTTGAGCCATTGAACGCGGACCGCCACACCGTGGATCTGTTCGCGGCTTTCCGGCAGGACCGAACCGATGCAATCTGGACCTATGTGCCTTATGGCCCGTTTGCGGCAGAGAAGGATCTGCACGCCTGGGTCCAGACAGTCAGCGGCATGGACGCGCAGCCCTACTTCGCGGTCATCAATGGCGTCAGCGGCAAGGCCGAAGGTATTGCCAGCTATATGCGCATTCAGCCTGCCCATGGCGTGATTGAGGTTGGCGGCATCACTTTTGCCCCGCCGCTGCAGCAGACGCGGGCGGCGACCGAGGCGATGTGTCTGATGATGGCGCGGGTGTTCAACGATCTGGGATACCGCCGCTATGAATGGAAATGCGACGCCCTGAATGCGCCGTCCTGCCGCGCGGCAGAGCGTTTCGGTTTCACCTATGATGGTTTGTTCCGCCAGGCCATTGTCTATAAGGGCCGCAACCGCGATACCGCATGGCATTCAGTGCTGGATGGCGAATGGCCCATGCTTGAATCCGCTTATCAGACGTGGCTTGATCCAGCAAACTTCGGTGCCCAAGGGCAGCAAAAGCAAAGCTTGGGCACTTTGATCGCAGCGGCCAGGCGGACAGGCTGATACCGCAGGACCCTGCGCAGCCAGCCGCGCCCGCGCTTGGCTGCTTATACTTCGCAGGCGGAAAGTCCGGAAAACCGCAAAGTGGCAGCAATTTCTGCCACGCCGGCCTCCCCCGGGATCTTCTTCTTGCTGAAAATATCCCGGGGGAGGCCGCAAGGCCGGGGGCAGCGCCCCCTTCCACCGTTCAGACCATGTGCCGCGCCCGTGCGCCGCGTTCGATGGCCGCGGCATGCAGCCGGTCGATGTTCAGCTCATAGCGGACCTCCGCCAGGAACTCGAGTTCGGTCTCGCCCAGGATCCCGTCCGCAGCCGCTACATCGCAGGACAGCGCATAAGCGGTTTCAAACAGCCGCTCCGGCAGATCGCCGCGAATGAGGCCGAACAGCGCCGCCAGACCGTCTTCCTGTTCAAACAGGTCCAGAACTGTCTGCGAAACCCGTGTAACCCGGTCGATGTCGTAGTCGGCGAACACCGGCAGCATGTTGACCGCGGACTGGATCTTTACCAGCTCGGCGGTGCGGATGTTCTCGTCCGAGGCAGAAACCGCCACCATCAGCGCCACCAGACAGTCCTGCGGGGACATCGGGTGCGGGGTTTGCTCACTCATGGACGGAATCCTTCTTTGCGCAATATTGATCCGGCCACGATAGGTAGGCCGGCGGCGAGGTTCAACAACAGGCTGTGCCTGCGCGGTGTTTTATCCTCTCTGCTGCGGCAAAAGACAGTCTCGGCGGGCCAGTGATTATTGACTCATGCTGCATCAGCACAATAGAGGAAAGGGCTGGATGCATGGGGCATCCGCACTTATCTTGCGGCCCCTGGAAAACCGGAAACGACGCCGCCGATGGAGAACACAAATGTCTGATGTGCGCGAAGAAGCTCTCAAGAGCAAAGCCTGGCCGTTTGAAGAGGCCCGCCGGGTTCTCAAACGTTACGCCAAGGGCGCGCCGGAAAAGGGCTATGTTCTGTTCGAGACCGGCTATGGCCCCTCGGGCCTGCCGCATATCGGCACCTTCGGCGAGGTCGCCCGCACCACCATGATCAAGACCGCGTTTGAACTGATTTCGGATATCCCGGCCAAGCTGATCTGCTTCTCTGATGATCTGGACGGGATGCGCAAGGTGCCGGGCAATGTGCCCAATGCTGACAGTCTGCAAGAGCATCTGCAAAAGCCGCTGACCTCGGTGCCGGATCCCTTTGGCACCCACGAGAGTTTCGGCCACCACAACAACGCCATGCTGCGCCGCTTCCTTGATACCTTCGGGTTCGAGTATGAGTTTTATTCGGCGCAGGAATTCTACAAATCCGGCCAGTTCGACGAGGTGCTGAAACGTGCTGTCGACAAATACGACGACGTGATGGCGATCATGCTGAAGTCCCTGCGCGAGGAGCGCCGCCAGACCTACTCGATCTTCCTGCCGATCCACCCGGAAACCGGCCGCGTCCTGTACGTGCCGATGAAAAAGGTCTGCGCCGAGACCTACACCGTCACCTTTGACGACGAAGACGGCAAGGAATGGACCCTGCCGGTGACCGGCGGCAATGTGAAGCTGCAGTGGAAGCCGGATTTCGGCGCCCGCTGGGCGGCGCTGGAAGTCGATTTTGAAATGTACGGCAAGGACCATTCCACCAATACGCCGATCTATGATGGCATCTGCCGGGTGCTGGGCCACCGCGCACCGGAGCATTTCACATATGAATTGTTCCTGGATGCCAACGGCCAGAAGATTTCCAAGACGTCCGGCAACGGCATTTCGATTGATGAGTGGCTGACCTATGCCTCGACTGAAAGCCTCGCGTACTTCATGTATCTGAAGCCGAAAACCGCCAAGCGGATGCATTTCGACGTGATCCCCAAGGCGGTGGACGAATACCACCAGCAGCTGCGCGCCTATCACACCCAGGACCTGAAGGGCCAGCTGAACAACCCGGTCTGGCACATCCATGGCGGTGACGTGCCGCAGTCGGATATGGTGGTGCCGTTCTCGATGCTGCTGAACCTCGCTTCGGCCTCCAGCGCCGAGGACAAGGCAACGATGTGGGGCTTCATCAACAAGTACGCGCCCGACGCGACCCCGGAAAGCAACCCGGCGATGGATCAGGCGGCGGGTTTTGCCGTGGCCTATTTCAACGACTTTGTGAAACCCTCCAAAGTGTTCCGCCTGCCCACCGATCAGGAGCGCGCAGCGCTGCAGGATCTGGCAGACGCGCTGAAATCGCCCGAGGCGGCGCTGGCGGCGATTGCCAAAAAGAACGAGCTGGCCGGCAATGACGACCCGCTGCCCGAAGCCGATTTCGCGGACGAGGAATTCCTGCAGTCCGTGGTCTTTGCTATCGGCAAGATCCACGGCTTTGAGCCGCTGCGCGCCTGGTTCTCGGCGATCTACGAGGTGCTGCTGGGTGCCTCCCAAGGCCCCCGTTTCGGCGGCTTTATCGCGCTTTACGGCGTCGCGGACACCGTCGCGCTGATCGAGCAGGCGCTGGCGGGCGAGCTGGCGTAAACTTTCGCGCAATAGCGATCAGCAAGGGCGCGGGTTTCCGCGCCCTTTTCATTTTCAGCCCTGCGCGGCGGCCTGCGGCCTTGTTCCGCCCTGTGCGTCAGCTCCATCAAAAAAAACTTTTTGACGTCACGTCACATTGCCCTAACTGGAGTCAAACGGACCGGGAGGGACAGATGCGCAGTGTTCTGTTTGCGGGGGTAAGTGTTTTTCTTCTGGCCTTCCCGGCAATAGCTCAAAGGGAGCCGGTCACAGCCGTGATCGGCTCTCAGATTTCTGCCTTCTTGAACAATGATACCGAAACCGCCTTCTCCTACGCTTCGCCGTTGATCCGGCGCATTTTCGGCACTCCGGACCACTTTGCCGAGATGGTGCGCCAGGGCTACCCGATGGTCTGGCGGCCTGCCGAAGTGCGCTATCTGGACTTGCGCGAGGTGGCAGGCAGCCATTGGCAGCGGGTGATGATCACTGACACAAAGGGCCGCGTGCACCTTTTGGATTACCAAATGGTTAATCTTGAAAGTGGTTGGAAAATCAACGCGGTACAGTTATTGAACGGGCACGCTGAAGGCGCCTGAGCCCAGGCCTGCGCACGCACCGCTGGGCGGAATTTAACGCGGCATCTGTAAATCCTTTTCCCTGAACGCGACATGCTCAGCAGGAAAAGGAATTCTCATGAACAAGGCAATCACCGAAGGTTTGCAGCTGATGCCGCCAGCATTTGCGGGTGGTCTGGACGTCTGGTCCAGCGGCGACGGCACCCCCGGATCAGACACCTATGACGGCGCCGCCAATGCAGTCTTTGTGGCGGCGGACGCTGATTTCGGCGGCTGCCTGGAGATGCAGAAGACTGAGAACACCCAGAAGCTGCGCTTCATCGGTCAGACGCCGCTGCAACCGGGCTGCTATCTGCAGATCAAGATCCGTGTCAAAGCAGTGAGCGGCGCGCTGCCTGCGGTCCGCGTTGCAGGCTGGGCCGGTGCCAGCGGCGGCAGCCATATCGGCGGCGTGACTGAGGCTGCGCCGCAGGTTTCGTTGACCGCCTATGGCCAGGTGGCGGAGGTCACCGGCATTGTCGGCAGCGGCAGCCGCGGCGGCGTGGACATGCCCTGGGGGCGCAGTGCGGCCTACGGCCATTTCGGCCTCGACCTGACCGGCGCCAATGGCGGTGTGGTGCGGATTGACGACATCGAGATCACTGACATCACCAGTGCCTTTGTGCGGGATATGCTAAGCTTGGTGGACGTCACTGATTATGGCGCGGTGGGCAATGGCAGCTTTGATTGCACGGCGGCCTTTGAAGCGGCGGACGCGGCAGCAGACGGGCGGCGTATCCTGGTGCCCGCAGGGGATTTCCGCCTGAGCAGCACCGTTTCGCTGAACCACCAGGCCGTGTTCGAAGGCACCGTTTCCATGCCGGACAGTCAGATGCTGTTGCTGACAAAGAATTTCGATTTCCCTGCCTATGCCGCCGCCTTCGGCAATGAGGAGCTGGGGTTCAAAAAGGCGTTTCAGGCGCTGATCAACAACGCAGATCACGAATCCCTGGATCTGAAGGGCCGCAAGATCACCGTCACCGGGCCGATCGACATGCAAGCGGCAGTCCCGAACAAAAGCTCTTATGCGACCCGCCGGGTGATCCGCAACGGCCAATTGGAGGCCGCCAGCAATGCGGCCTGGGACACCGGTACGGTGACCTCGCAGGCAACCTACAGTGCCTCGGACTCCAAGAAGCTGACCAATGTTGCGAACATCGCGAATATCGCGGTTGGCTCGCTGGTCGAAGGCGCCGGAGTGGGCCGCGAGATTTATGTGAAATCCAAAAACACCGGCGCCGGAGAGCTGACCCTCAGCGCAGCGCTTTATGATGCCGAAGGCACCCAGACGTTCACCTTCCGCGACTTCAAATACCTGGTGGATTTCAGCGGCTTCAGTTCGCTCAGCAAGTTTGGCATGGAAGGCATCGAATTCCAGTGCAATTCCCGCTGCAGCGCAGTGCGGCTGGCGCCGGCCGGGTCGGTGAATTCGTTCGACAGCTGTTTCTTTTCACGCCCTAAAGACCGAGGCATTACTTCGGCCGGAACCGGCTGCCAGGGTATTCTGGTCGACAATTGCCAGTTCCTGTCAGCTGAGGACCCGCTGGACGTTCCAGACCGGGTCAGCATCGGCCTTAACGTCAATTCCAACGACGCCAAGCTGCGCAGCAACCGGGCCACAAGGTTCCGCCATTTCGCGCTGCTGGCGGGCGGCAACAATACGGTAACCGGAAATCACTTCTTTCAGGGCGACAGCATCGCCAACGGCGTGCGCACAGCAGGTCTGGTGCTGGCCTCCAACAACTGCACCTCAACCGTGTCGGACAACTACATCGACAATTGCTTTATTGAATGGACCAATGAGCGGGACGCAACACCTGATTTCACCGGCGGGTTTTCGTTCAGCGCCTTGTCAGTGAGTGCCAATGTGTTCCTGTCCGGCGATGTCGCGCCGTGGTTCAGCTACATCGTCGTCAAACCCTACGGCAGCGGCCATTTTCTGAACGGGCTTTCTGTCACCGGCAATAAATTCCGCTCGCTTCAGGGCAGCATTGACCGGGCGGAGCGCGTGGATACCAGTTTTTCGGATCTGGATTTCAGCCGGTCTAAAAACGTCGATTTCAGCGGCAACATGTATCACAATGTCACCGCCCAAACCGCCAATCCGCTGCGGGTGCGGCATGATCAATCCTCGGCCTCAACCTCCTGGCCGGTGCGGGCTGAGGGGTTGCTGCCGTTCCAGGGGTTTGCCCGCTATGTCGACAGCGTGGTGCCGCTGGGCGCGCTTAAGAGCGGCGGCAACAGCACCCGCTACATTGTGCCGTATACCGAAGCGGAGCAAGGGCCGGACAACGACGAGATCCGGCTGCGCTGGGGCGAAGCGGTCAAGGGCGAGGTTCAGGTGATCATGCGGATGGACAGCTAGCCAGTGCTGCCAGGCGGTTGCAGATCGGCTTTGGCAAGGCGGAAGGCCTTGCCAAAGCCGCCATTCAGATGCGCCCCCGTCACGGCAAACCGCACAAAGGTGAAATCAGCCAGTTGCAGATACAGTTTGGCCTTGGGCTGGCGGCGCAGGTAATGCGCGGCCAGTACCTCATGCTGCGGGTCCTGGCGGCTGACAAAACACGCTTGGCACATCAGGCTCAGCCGCGGATGGGCAAGCGGATCGCCTTTGTTCCCCGGCTCGCCCACCAGCAGCGAGCAGGCCGGGCGCTGACGCAGCGCAGCCGTGTGCAGCGCCAGGCCGGAGATCAGGCTGACAGGACCCCCTTGCGGATCCAGTCCGAAAGCCACCCGTGTGACCAGCGGGCTGCCATCGTCCAGCAGCACGCCAAGGGCGGCAAAGCGGGCGCTTGCCATCAGGCTTTGACCCATGGCGCGGGCATCGTCATCTGCGGGGCGGACCGGGTCGGGCATCTGTTTCTCTGGCTTCAGTGACAGGCTTCAGAACTTTTGCCACACCCCCAGCTCCAGACCAAGGCTGCGCCGGCCTGTGTTGCGGTATTCCAGCCCCAGGATCAGCTCGCGGCTGCCATCCAGCGGATAGCGCAGGGCCGGGGTCAGCGCATAGGAAAACCGGCCGCCGCCCGGCTTGGATGTCTCGACCTGCAGCATTGGTGCGACTTTTCCGGGCCGATTCAGACCGATGGTGGCGTCCAGTTTCCAGGCCGCATCAAATCCGCTGTTGCGCAGCTCGTACGCGGCATCGACCGCCAGCCAGCCGGTGCTTTGGCCGGTCTCGAAACTGCGCCCGTAAGACAGGGTTGTCTTTTGCATCATTTGCCAAAGACCCTGATAATGATTGCCGCCGACCCCTGTCTCAACCGCCAGCCGGAAACGGGGGCCGGCGCGTAGCGGCAATCGGGCAAACATCAACGCGTGGCCGGAGCCAGCCGAGCTTTGGTTCAGGTCAATACCAAGGGTGAGCTTGGAGGTAACGCCAAATGCGCCATAATAGCTTGTCTCTTGGGCGCCTTCATCCCCGGTTTTCCGGTAGGTGGCGCTGGCAGACGCAAACCCCCTGCCTGGCTTCTCCAGCCATGCACCGCCAGCCACCGGCTGGGCCAGCGTCATTGCAAGACAAACGGCACAGACAGGTTTCATCCCAAAACCCTCAGAACACTGCGGTAAGAGTTTCGGTTTATGATTAAGGTTGTGTTAAATTTTTACTTTACACGAAATGATTGGCGTCTCAAAAAAGGTGGTGCGCTTCATGCGCGAACGGGCGTAGGCTGGGGGAATTCAACGGAGGGGCCAATGCCGAAAATAGCAAAAACCGCTGATATCCAAACCGTTATCACCACATTTGAGATGACGCCTGGGACCTGCCAGGACCTTTTGGAGGCGCTGCAGGACGCCTATGCGGACTTCATCTCGAAACAGCCGGGCTTTGTTGCGGCCGGTCTGCATGTGAATGACGCGCAGACCCGTATCGCCAATTACTCGCAATGGCGCCGCCGCGAGGATTTCATGGCAATGCTGCGCAGTCCCGAAATGCGCGAGCGCAACCGCAAGATCAACGAACTGTGCCGCAGTTTTGAGCCGGTGATGTATGACGTGGCCGAGGTGTTCGGCACCTAGCGTCTTCCAATCCCACCCAAAACGGCGCCTGCCTTGACCCCGGTCATGGCAGGATGCCACCGGCAGGGCTATCATTGACGGGAACATCAACCGATGGAGGTTTGCTATGTATCACAATGTCCTGGTGCCGATTTCATTTGATCCCGAGCGGGATGTGACCGGGCCGCTGAAAGTGGCGCGGCTGCTGTCCGCCCCGGGGGCCAACGTGACGCTGCTGCATGTGATCGAACAGGTTCCGGCCTATGCGATTTCCTACATTCCGGCAGATTTCATGGACGGCACCCGCAGCGCGCTGCAGGCAGAACTGGACGGGCTGGCCAAGACCCTGCCCAATGCCCGCGGAGAACTGGTTGAGGGCCATTCCGGCCGCACCATTCTGGACTGGGCCGAGCAGAACCAGCCGGATCTGATCATTCTTGCATCGCACCGCCCGTCAATGCAGGATCTGTTGTGGGGGTCGACCTCCGGCCATGTGGTGCGCCACGCTGCATGTGCAGTGCATGTGGTGCGCTGACACCGCCCCGGTCAGACCGGCACCGCCGCCTTAAGCAGCCTCCAGGCCAGCCGGATCACCGCCCCCGGCAGCATGGCTGAGCGCAGCAGAACCTTGTTGGAATTCACCGCTTCGGCGATGCGGGCGTAATGCACCTGCTTGTCCGCAGGCGAGCGCAGCAGGATGGTTTCGGCCTGCTGCATCGCCCGTTCGGTCTGCCGTTTGATCTGCGGCACAGCAGCCGGTATTACCGCACGGTACAGATTCAACCCCTTGCGCTTGGGCTTTTGCGCCGGGTCCAGATTGCTGTTGACCGCCTGGGTCAGCGTGTCCTGCACCAGGACCAGCGCTTTGGTTGCTTCGGCATAGGCATGGTTGCCGCCCAGCTGCTGAACCGCCAGTTTATAGGTGTGGCGGTAGCAGTCGTATTTGTAGACCTTGGGCAATGTCCCGCAGCGGTCAAAACCGCGCGTCAGCGTCGTGACAACGGTTTTTGTCGCCCGCGAGCTCAGCCCGCTGCGCTGGCCGCCGCCGCCGCTGCTTGCGCCGCTGTCCCGGCTGCCGCCACCGCCGCCGCCGCCTTCGCCGCCAAAGGCGGGTGTACTGGCGAGGATCAGGGTCAGGACTCCGGCCTGAATGGTTTTGCTGCTCAAGTGTGCCTCCGCGGTTTTTGCTGTGATTTTTGGCCAGCTTACCACGGGTCAGCCCCGTGTGAATGGGCGGAATTCTGCAAATATCGCGAATTTACGGCACTGTTGTCTTGTGCCGGGCTGCGGCGCTGCCCACCTGAGTCGCTGGAGTTGTGCAAGGAGACGCAGATGCAGTGCCCGATTGACGGAACCCAGCTGGTCATGAGCGACCGCGCCGGGGTGGAGATTGATTATTGCCCGAAATGCCGCGGTGTGTGGCTGGACCGGGGCGAATTGGACAAGATCATCGAGCGATCGGCACAGCCAGCGCAGGCCTCACCGCAGCAGCAGCAGCAGCGCTATGACGAGCGGGGCGGCGATTATGATCCGCGCTACGGCAAGAAGCCTTATAAGAAGAAAAAGAAGAACTTTCTGGAAGATCTGTTCGATTTCTGACCCGCATCAGGCGCCGCCCCGGTGACGCGGGGGCGGCAAGCCATTGTCGCAGGCGCTAATGCACGATGCAGAAAGATCCGTGTTTGGCATCCTTCATCAGAGTGTCGAAATCATCCCCCTTCATTTCCACCAATGTCTTGTGGTCGCCGGCCTCGAACCAGACTTTGTCCAGGCCGCTGAGGCTGTCGTCAATGATCGTCGGCACATGATAGGCCTGGCCCACGCAGGGGGCAGCGCCAGGGTCGCAATCGTCAAAGACCTGGTTCAGCTCATATTCCGGCGCCAGGCCAAGGCGGCGGTCCATCATCGATTGCAGCGCGTGCAGATCAACCGTCTGGTTGGAGGGCACCACGGCAAGCACCGGGCCTTCCTCCATGTGGATAAGCACCGATTTTGCCAGATGGTCCCCCGGCACATGGGCGCTTTCGGCGCATTCGGCGGACGTGGCGGTATAGGGATGGCGGACCGTGCCGAACGGCAGGCCTTGTGCCTCCAGATGATGTTTCAGGCGTGAGGCGATCATCAAAGGGTCCTCCTGTGTTAGGAAAGGCCCCCCGGCCGCTGTGGCGCAGGTCTGGGATGCCGCCGGTGGGTTTGCGATCCTGGAAAGGGCGGCATCATCAGGTCTGGGCGCAGCCAGCGGCAAGCCGGGGCGCCCCGAAGTTTCCGGTGCCCGCCAGTGTGGGGCAGGAGGGGTGAGTCGGGCAAGAGGGCAGCCGCCGCCACCGGTTCAGCCGCCGGATTACGCACCGCTTGTATCCCGCATTTATCCCGCATTGCCCCGCCGCCGCCCATCCGTTATCACACCAGCCAGCTAGAATTCCCCCATCATGGAGCAGTCACATGGCCGCCTATCAGTACGTCTACCACATGCAGGGTGTCTCCAAGACCTACCCCGGTGGCAAGAAATGCTTTGAAAACATTCACCTGTCCTTCCTGCCCGGCGTGAAAATCGGTGTGGTCGGCGTCAATGGCGCCGGTAAATCCACCCTGATGAAAATCATGGCCGGTCTTGATACCGATTTCACCGGCGAGGCCTGGGCGGCTGAGGGCGCCAAAGTCGGCTATCTGCCGCAGGAGCCGAAGCTGGATGAGAGCCTGACTGTGCGTGAAAATGTCATGCTGGGCGTCAAGGCCAAGAAGGACAAGGTCGACCGTTTCAACCAGATCGCGGTCGAAATGGCCGAGAACTACACCGACGAGCTGATGGAAGAGATGACCACGCTGCAAGACAGCATTGACGCGGAAAACCTCTGGGATCTGGACAGCCAGATCGACATCTCGATGGAGGCGCTGCGCTGCCCGCCGGATGATGCCGAAATTGCCAACCTGTCGGGCGGTGAACGCCGCCGTGTAGCCCTGTGCAAGCTGTTGCTGGAAGCGCCGGAAATGCTGCTGCTCGATGAGCCGACCAACCACCTGGACGCCGAGACCATCGCCTGGCTGCAGCAGCACCTGATCGACTACAAGGGCACCATCCTCTGCGTCACTCACGACCGCTATTTCCTGGACGATATCACCAGCTGGATCCTGGAGCTGGACCGCGGCCGCGGCATTCCCTACGAAGGCAACTACTCTGCATGGCTGGAGCAAAAGGCCAAGCGCCTGCAGCAGGAAGCGCGCGAAGACAAATCCAAGCAGAAGACGCTGGAGCGCGAGTTGGAATGGATGCGTCAGGGCGCCAAGGCGCGCCAAGCCAAATCCAAGGCACGGATTAACGCCTATAACGATCTGGCCGGCCAGTCCGAGCGTGAAAAGCTGACCCGCGCCCAGATCGTCATTCCCAACGGCCCGCGTCTGGGGTCCAAGGTGATCGACGTCGAAGGCATCTCCAAACACTACGGCGACAAGCAGCTGGTTGAAGGCCTGTCCTTTGATCTGCCGCCTGGCGGCATTGTCGGCGTGATCGGCCCCAACGGCGCCGGTAAATCCACCCTGTTCCGCATGCTGACCGGCCAGGAGCAGCCCGACGCGGGCACCGTCACCTATGGCGACACCGTGAAGCTGTCCTATGTCGATCAGTCGCGCGATGACCTGAAAGACAATGAAACCGTCTGGGAAGCGATTTCCGGCGGCTCTGAAATCATCGAACTGGGCGATGCGCAGGTCAATTCCCGCGCCTATTGCTCCTCGTTCAATTTCAAAGGCGGCGATCAGCAGAAACCGCTGAACCTGCTGTCGGGCGGTGAACGCAACCGGGTCCATATGGCGCGGCTGCTGAAAGAGGGCGGCAACGTGCTGCTGCTTGACGAGCCGACCAACGACCTGGACGTGGAAACCCTGCGGGCACTGGAAGACGCACTGGTCGATTTCGCCGGCTGCGCTGTGGTGATCTCACACGACCGTTTCTTCCTCGACCGGATCTGCACCCATATGCTGGCGTTTGAAGGCGACGCGCATGTGGAGTGGTTCGAAGGCAACTTCGAGGACTACGAGGAAGACAAGAAGCGCCGTCTGGGAGCCGACGCGCTGGAGCCCAAGCGCCTGAAGCACAAGAAGTTTGTGCGGTGATATGCACGAACGGGGCGGCCAATTGGCCGCCCTTTTTGTTGGCCGCAAGTGGCGCAGAAAACAGGAGCGGAAAGCCGGGGCGCGCGCAGGGTTCTGATGCCCTCCGGTCCGCTCCCCAAGGGGTGAGACGGGCAAGAGCGCGGCGGCAAACCGTATCAGGTGTAACGGGCGGTGATTAAGGCAGAGGGCCAGCAGGAGGTACTTGAGCATATGCATCGCGGGTGCCCTTTTGCGGGTGTCCCTGAGAACACCGCAGGGGGCAGAAATATTCGGGTCCGGTTTTGGCAGAGGGGAGCGCGGGGGGGGTAAATGAAAAGGGGTTTCGCTGCGAAACTTTGTTTATTAATAGTGTGTTAATATATTTTTTGTGGTTTTGCGGAGCCAATTGCACAGCGCAGCCGTGCATCGCGCCCGACCCGCCCAGTCGCACCAAAGGTGCGCCGACTGTGGGTGGCACGCCTTCGGCGTGACGGCGGGCGCGAACGCCCACCCTCGGGATCGGGCGTTGGGGGCACTAAATTTTACAAGAGGTTGCTTAGTGCTAGATGCCAACTCTCATTTACTAGTCGTGCTTGGGGAATTGGTTTGCGATTGCTCTGTCAACCCACTGCTAGGGCTTAAAGATATGCCCGGTTTTCGTGGACCAATCCGCTGTTTTGCCCATGAAAAAGCTTGGTAGGCCCTCAAGTGAATACAAAGTGCAAAAGTTCGCGTTCGCTTCAGAGATGAGGCAGCTATACAGCCCTGCGGTCATGAGACTAGGGTCTCTTTCCCCGGCTACCATTTTTGTCAACTTCGTCGAATTAGCGAGTTCTGCTAATTCGAGTTTCTTGCTTTCAGGAAAACGCGCAGTGCGTGCGCGGAAGCAAATGTAACTGCCGTCGCTTAGATGCCATGTACCTAGTATGTTTCTTCGCGGCCAATAGAAAGTGTCCCATTCGTTAGGGTTCGTTTCTGACGCAAAAACTGAAACCTCGGTGCAGCCTGAGACTGGCGGTGCCGGTAAAAAATGGATTTTCTTTTGGGTGGAACGAGCGTGAGGAACGCATCTAGTAATCGGAACGAACTTTAGTGACATAACATGGGTGTGTTCGATTCCTCGAAAATCTCCTTTTCGCCATTTTGAGATAACGCGATCAGTGGAGGGCATTGGCGGACTGTGAGACGCCAAATTACTCGTGATCGCGTACCTGCAGATGCCGCTTGCATGCAGGCTGACTTTGTGAAGACCTCCGGCGGAGCTTTCTGACAAGTAAATGTCATCCTTGTTTCTGAAAGCAGTCCAGTGCGACGAGAAGAGAATATCGTCACTGGTTCCTTTCAAAGCAAAGCGCAATCGCGCTGACTTGCCTAACAACATGGTCAAGAAAATTTCTTCTGCGACTTGCCCCGGTACGCCCTTGTCCCAGCCTTGCCCGCGGTTGACCGCCCCCGCGATTTTACCGCAGCATCAGACGCTGCCTCCACCGCAGATTGCCGCGCCAGCGGGTCGTCGGAGATCGCCAGATCCACTGCCTCCAGCCGTTTGACCTCGTCGCGCAGGCGGGCGGCTTCTTCGAACTCGAGGTTCTCGGCGGCCTTGCGCATCTGGTCGCGCAGCCCGTTCAGATGCGCCTCCAGGTTGGCGCCGTGCATCGGCTTGTCGATCTGCGCGGTGACGCGGTTCATGTCGGTGTCGCCGGCATAAAGCCCGGCCAGAACGTCCTCGACGTTTTTCCTGACCGTTTCCGGGGTGATGCCATGCTCGGTGTTATAGGCGATCTGCTTGTCGCGGCGGCGGTCGGTTTCCCCCAGGGCGCGCTCCATCGATCCGGTGATGCGGTCGGCGTACATGATAACGCGGCCCTCGGCGTTGCGGGCGGCGCGGCCGATGGTCTGGATGAGGGAGGTTTCGGAACGCAGGAAGCCTTCCTTGTCGGCGTCCAGAATGGCGACCAGCCCGCATTCGGGGATGTCGAGGCCTTCGCGCAGCAGGTTGATGCCGATCAGCACGTCAAAGGCACCAAGGCGCAAATCACGCAGGATTTCAATGCGTTCCAGCGTGTCGATGTCGGAATGCATATAGCGGACCTTGATGCCCTGTTCGTGCAGGTATTCGGTCAGATCCTCGGCCATGCGTTTGGTCAGCGTGGTCACAAGCGTGCGGCACCCATCGGCGGTGACGCGGCGCACCTCGTCCAGCAGATCATCAACCTGCATATCGACGGGGCGGATTTCGACCTGCGGATCCAAGAGGCCGGTGGGGCGGATCACCTGTTCGGCAAAGACGCCGCTGGATTGTTCCAGTTCCCATTTGGACGGCGTGGCAGAGACAAACACCGATTGCGGGCGCATGGCGTCCCATTCCTCAAACTTCAGCGGGCGGTTGTCCATGCACGACGGCAGGCGGAAGCCGTGTTCGGCCAATGTCATCTTGCGCCGGTGGTCGCCCTTGTACATGCCGCCGATCTGCGGCACCGAGACGTGGCTTTCGTCGGCAAAAACAATGGCATTGTCGGGGATGAATTCAAATAGGGTGGGGGGCGGCTCACCCGGTGCGCGGCCCGTCAGATAGCGGGAATAGTTCTCGATCCCGTTGCAGTGGCCGGTCGCCTCCAGCATTTCGATATCGAAGTTGCAGCGCTGTTCCAGCCGCTGGGCCTCCAGCAGCTTACCCTCGCCGAGCAGGTTTTCCAGCCGCATCTTCAACTCGTTCTTGATTGAGATCACGGCCTGATTGAGGGTTGGTTTCGGCGTCACATAGTGGGAGTTCGCATAGACGCGGATCTGCTCGAAGCTGCCGGTCTTTTCACCCGTCAGCGGGTCGAATTCGGTGATCTGCTCCAGCTCCTCGCCAAAGAAGGACAACTTCCACGCGCGGTCTTCCAGGTGGGCGGGGAAGATTTCCAGCGTGTCGCCGCGGACCCGGAAAGAGCCGCGCTGAAACGCCTGGTCGTTGCGCTTGTACTGCTGGGCAACCAGATCGGCCATGATCTGGCGCTGGTCGTAGATTTCCCCGGCTTTGAGGTCCTGGGTCATCGCCGAGTAGGTCTCAACCGAGCCGATGCCGTAGATACAGGATACCGACGCGATGATAATCACGTCGTCGCGTTCAAGCAGGGCGCGGGTGGCAGAGTGGCGCATCCGGTCGATCTGCTCGTTAATCTGGCTTTCCTTCTCGATGTACGTGTCCGAGCGCGGAACATAGGCTTCGGGCTGGTAATAGTCGTAGAAGGAGACGAAGTATTCGACCGAGTTTTCCGGGAAGAAGCCTTTGAATTCGCCATACAATTGCGCGGCGAGGGTTTTGTTCGGGGCGAGGATGATGGCAGGACGCTGGGTCTCCTCGATCACCTTGGCCATGGTGAAGGTCTTGCCGGTGCCGGTGGCGCCCAGCAGCACCTGGTTGCGCTCGCCCTCAAGCACGCCCTCGGACAGTTCGCGGATCGCAGTGGGCTGGTCGCCGGCGGGCTGAAACGGGGTATGCATCACAAACCGCTTGCCGCCTTCCAGCTTGGGCCGCTGCTGCGGTGCCCGCTGGGTCATCATCGGCATGGTCTTGTCGGAATGGGCATAGGGCATCAGGCGACTCCGTTGGCGGCTGGCGCTGATTTTGGTCTGTTTTTGTTCTTGTGCAAGGGGGCAGGGCGGGGTTTCGCCGGAATGCCGCCTGTTTTTGTCAGCTGCGCACAGGACGATGGAATTTGCCGAGCAGTTCCGCCAGCCGCCGTGCTTCGCCTGGGCTGAAATGGGGGAGGACGGCCTGCTGCATGGCATCGGCGTAAACCGCCCAGATGCGGGCGCGCATGGCGGCGCCGTCCGGCGTGATCACCAATGTCTGGCCGCGCCCGTCGCCGTCGCAGGTCTGGCGCTGCAGCAGGCCTGCCTTGGCCAGCCGCTCCGCCAGGCGCGAGACGCCGTATTGCGGCAGCAGCAGTTTTTCCTGCAGCTCAATGGGGCGCAGACCGGCGGCGCCGGCGCACTCAAGCTCCCACAGCAGATCGTACCAGTCGAGGCCCGGCAGGCCCGCCTGTTTCAGTGCAGCCTCCACTGTGGCGAGGATGGATTTATGGGCGCGGGCCAGCGGCAGCCAGATGCCGAACGGGTCAGGTGTTTCCATGCAGGGAATTTAAATGCATATGCATTGACATGCAAGAGTGGGCTGCTCATCTGGTATACATGCAATTGCATTTAAATGGAGGTCCCATGACTGACTTGCATCTGATCAGCCACCACCTGTGCCCCTATGTGCAACGCGCGGTGATTGTGCTGAGTGAAAAAGCCATCCCGCACCGGCGCACCTATATCGATCTGGCGGACAAGCCCGAATGGTTCCGATCGCTGTCGCCGCTGGGCCGGGTTCCGGTGCTGGAAACCGGCGGGCGGGTGTTGTTTGAAAGCCAGGTGATTGCCGAATACCTGGATGAGACCACGCCGGGCAGCCTGCATCCCGCTGATCCGCTGGAGCGGGCGCGGCATCGGGCCTGGATCGCATTCGGCTCCGAGACGCTGGCGGCCATCGGCAAACTGTATGGCGCACCGGATGAGGCCGCATTTGCCGCGGCTGCCAGAGATCTGCGCACCCGGCTTGAGCGGATTGCGCCGGAGGTGGCGGGGCCTTTCTTTGCCGGAGAAACCTTCCGTCTGGTGGATGGCGTCTGGGGCACCATCTTCCGGTATTTTGAGACATTTGAGGCCATTGGGGATTTCGGGCTGATGCCGGAGGCCTCGCATATGGCGGTGTGGAGGGCTGCGGTCATGGCGCGGGCATCGGTACGGGAGGCGCCGCCGGAGGGGTACCCGGCCCGGCTGATGGAATTCCTTTGCGCGCGGCACTCCCATCTGGGCGGGCTGGCGCGGGCGGCCTGTGGCACGGCAGCAAAGCCGCTTTAATGCTGTGCAATTGGCACCTTGCCGCAGAGCCGTATCCGGCGCATAAAAGCGCTGGACGAAGACTCGAAGCGGGAGACAGCCCATGCAAGCGCGGATTTACCGGCCGGCACGCAATGCCATGACCTCGGGCATGGCCAAGACGCGGAAATGGGTGCTGGAATACGCGCCTGCCTCGGCCCGTGAAGTGGATCCGCTGATGGGCTGGACCTCCTCCGGCGACACGCAGAGCCAGGTCAAATTGCGGTTCGAGAGCAAGGAGGCGGCACTGGAATATGCCAAGGACCACGGCATCGAAGCGCAGGTGGTCGAGCCCAAGGAACGCAAGCCCAACATCCGCCCGGGCGGCTATGGCGACAACTTCGCCACCAACCGCCGCGGTCCCTGGACACACTGAAGATGTGTGTAAATCTTCCACGAGTTCCCACCGTTTCGGCACGAGTTCTCACCAGGATCTACATATAGGGCGCCCAGCGGGCGCCTTTTCTATATCTGGGTTGGAACATTGTGGCAGAGGCCGAATGCATTACGGAAACAGAGAACAGGCTCCTTCGTTTTGCTGTGCCTGCATATTCGGGGGCCAGGTAGCTTCATGCACGGCGATGGGGGCAGCCGCCGCTTTCTGCAACAGTGAAAAGATAGAGTTTCACATCAGCCTGCTCCAAGACAGCAGGCAGCCCGAAGCGGTCATAGACTTGGTGCGACGCGGCAAGGATGCTGCCGGTGCAAAATTTTCGGGCCATCTCACCAAAAGCGTCAACTCACCGAACCCGGCGAGCTACTGCCAATGCTGCGGACCGCTTCAGGGGGCGCGATGCGCAGTTAGTGACCTTTGCATAGTCTCGGGGTCTGGCAGTCAGGCGGCGATCCCATGCTGCATGAGCGATGGCAGGAACAGACCTTCGCCGCACGTGCAGCCGCTAACCATCATCGAACGAACGGGATGCGGGACTTTGCGGCCGTTCGCTGCAGGTGCGAGAAGTCGGCGAAAAACAAGCCTCTCCCGATAGTGACAGGGCCGACTGCCGACCTTCGCTGCGCCGAACAGGAACGGCAACAAAACGTAGAAGGTAGCAATGCACCGGCGGGGCCGCACACAAAATCATATCGCAAGATGCCTCGTCGCGGCATCACTTACAGCCGACCAGTGAACCCTCGGCCAACTGTTTTCAATGTGTTCGGCCAACTGTTTTCAATGTGTAAGGTAAACTCTAAGATGCATGAGCGGCAGTAATAGAAAGATAGTATCGATGACGCTCACACCTATGGCTGATAGCCTCGCCAAAGTACTGGATGGCCGAGGAGCCGGCCCATTCCTGTTTGTTGGGTCAGGATTCTCGCGACGCTACGTAGGCCTGGAGAGTTGGGCGGAACTGTTGCAGCGATTTTGTGATGGGATCCGTGATTTTGGCTATTACTCTACAAAGGCTAACGGTGACCTTCCGCGCGCCGCTTCATTGATGGCACAAGATTTCAATGAGTTGTGGTGGGGGGATGATCGCTTTGCGGAAAGCCGAGAGAAACACAAGGACGCACTGAGAACAGAGTCTTCGGCTTTGAAGCTCGAAATCGCGACGTACCTAACTCAAATTGATCTGAAGCAAGCTGGTACCGAAGGACTCGAAGCCGAGCTGGCTGCACTGAAAGGCCTTCACGTCGATGGTATTATTACGACGAACTGGGACCTGCTGCTTGAAGAACTGTTTCCTGACTACCGCTCATTCGTTGGACAGGAACCATTACTTTTCGCCAACCCGCAATCAATTGCTGAAATATACAAAATACACGGCTGCTCCTCTGACCCAGAAAGCCTTGTACTGACTGAACAGGACTATAGCAGATTTAGAGAGCGCAATCCTTATCTTGCTGCGAAGCTAATCACGATCTTTGTCGAGCACCCCCATAGTTTTCATCGGGTACTCGATAACAGACCCGCACATTCAGGCGATTATCTCAGATATTTCTCGGTGCCTGGGGCCAGAACGCCTGGAAAAACTACAGGAAAACCTAATCTTCGTCATCCGAGCCAGAGGCAAAGATAGTACAATCGGGCAAGGCGTGATGACGCTGGGTGATGCAAACATAAACTACACTCTTGTAAGTACTGACGATTTTCAGGAAGTTTATTCGGCGATAGACACCGTAAAGCGCCAAGTACCCGCTCGTGTACTTCGTTTTCCGAAAGAACAAATGTACGAACTGGTTAAGTCCGCCAATCCTGAAGAAAAAATGTCTGTGGTGGATATTGACGAGATTCAGGATAAGGATGACGTGGAGTTCGTAGTGGGTGTCGGTGTTGCGGAAGCCCACAAAGCACAGCTCGCAAGCGACGAACAGGTGCAGGCGGAAACCCTTTCGAAGCTGGGGTACAAGGGTATTACAGTTGACGATATATTTGCAGATGTTATCAAAAATGATTCCGAGTATGATGCAAGAGATCTCCTTAACATCGTCTATCCCGCCTTCAGGAAGTTGCCAAACAAGTATATCCCCGCGTTTCGTTACCTGCGCGCTGCCGGAGTGGATTCAAAAAAGGCGCTGGAAGAATCGGATTTTGAAGATGCGAAGACAATAGCAATCCGCAGCGTTGAGCGGGGCTTCTCGATACCAAGCTACAAAGCTCAGTATGAAAGAGATTTCGCCGGTCTTTCCACTGCAGAAATTATTGAGAAAACGAACCCAGAAAAGGTTACAATTATGATTCCACATCAACCACGAGATCAGGTTGATTTGGAGGTGCTTCGAGATTTTCTATGCAATCACGTCGATCAATTAGACAAGGATCCCTACAAAAGCTTTTTTCGTAAACTGCACGCCTACTACGATTTTCTTAGATATGGCTTCGACCTTTGAGCAATAGTTGGAGCCACGTTGGAGGCTGATCGTCAGCCTTTACGAAGAGCCAGAAGACAAAGTGGCCCCTATCCGGACCTTCTCTGCGCCTGCCATCAAGGCCTGGTTAGAGCCGCTCGGCCTTCTGCGGATGCGAGGGCCTGCCTGGTAATCAGTGTCCGATTAGGGCTTTTAGCGCCCACCTAGCGGACAAACGGGTCGAGCCCATATTAACTGGTGCTGCGGCTTGCATGAATGTCAGGTTCGAGTTTGTTTCAAAACAAGATTCAACCAGTTATCCTTGACCGCAATCAAGAAGTTAGTACAAAAAAGGCTAAGAAAATACTTTAGGAATTTTCATCTAGAGGCACTGACATGAGTACCGAAAGAAGTCGGCAAAGAGCGACCGGTCGCAGTCTGAGCACCCATAGCGGTGGGAAAAAGCGAAAATATCATCATTCAATAATCTGTTACGACAATTCCGATATCGAAGAGTGGACGGGGGTAGTTCTACCTCCGAGCTACAAGAAAACGGGCCAGAACCGTTTAGTTTCAATGGGTACTAAGTACAACATTAACGGTGTCATGGCTCATCTTTTCTTTTGGGATAAAGCTGCAATACCCAGGCCAAACAAAGTGTCGAAGCTACCTCAGGACTTTGATCTTATTGATTATTGCCATGACCAGCTACTGTCAACGCCCCAGAGGAACAACGTATTTGATTTTTTTGAGGACCGCCCTCTCGAAAGGCACCCTTTCAAGAATAGGCGCAATCACGATGTTCAAAGATCTGAAATTTATGAAACCTCCGATCTGGAGTGGGAAAATCAAGTGCAAACATTTTTCGCGCTTGACAAGAAGTCACCTGGTTGCTGGGCAATTGCCGACCCTTTTTATCAACATCGAAAGTTGAATGTCGGTCGTTCCCTTTTGGTCAGGTTGCATGACGCCATCCCTGTGCCAGCTGTCGGAGTTCAGCTATTGGATCTCGTGGAGTTTAAGAATAAATGCGCACAGGAGCGAAAGGCGCTGCGACTACATCTTTCAAAATTATTTTTGAAAATTCAATCGTCCTCTGACAGCGTTCTTTCTTTTAAACTAGAGCTCGACAATCTTAAAGACGCAATTTCTGATCTGATGAATTGTTTCGAGAATAGTAGTTTCCCTATGTCGCTCGCGTCTATGGAGGCGAGGTTACATTGGGATATCGATACCAAGGTAGCGCTAGGTTCTGGTGCGGTCATGTACTCACTGAAAGGTTTGGAGGAAGCGCTCATGGCTGCCATTGGGACAGGTGTTTTAGTAAATTTGCTTCCAAAGATAGAGGTTTCCATATCAAAGGGTCAGTTGCCGCGGTCAAAAAACCCGCTAACGTATGCTCACTTAATTTCGGATCAGTTCCTGACAAAGGTAGAGGCGCACCCCCTTTCGTCTGATCGTTTTATAGAAAATGGAAACGGACCGACCAGCGTGTTTCAAGATGAAAAGTGGGCGATTGAATTTGACGACCCAAAGTTTCATCTTTTGGGGAGGGATGGGGATGGGTGCACCTTTTTTGTTAATTCTGCGATGGTGTTTCCTTCGGCCAGTTCGGCTGAAGAGTACATAGACGCCAATAGAACCAATTTGTCGAAGCTTGGGTCAAACCCTCATTTGAAATTTATTGATGGACACAGTTAACCTTCCATGGATTAGTAATAATCCTCTCACAACCGTTCAAAACCTCAAGCGTCATTTGTTTCAACCTTCGCCTACGCGAATCTGGTACGCACTGGTATAGCAAGTCGTAGCGATGCAAAGTGCCGGCTACATATGTTGGATTTCATTCACTTCTCAAGGTGTACGGTAGATTGTCGGAACCGAATGATAGCTTCGTGCCGCTTCGCGACCTCATATTAACGCGCACCGGGGTGAAAGCTGGCTTTCTTTTCGTTTGCTATTAGGGTCTGCATTTGCGACAGAACAACTATGATAGCACCTTCGACCTGAAGGTGTACATCTCAATCGTCGGAATCAAATGGCTGGTTTCCCGTCCAGTCGAACGAACCCTGATCCCTTTCCTCTACCGCTTGTTTCCAGCCGACCTTTTCGACACGGGCCTTGAAGTTCATACACTCCGGGGAATGGCGCGTAATGCCGTCGAATACAGTTGCCAGACGTTGAGTCTGGTTGATCCTTTCCTCGACGGCGGAATTGATCACCATCTTCTGCATGGCCAGCTGGTTGATCGGTACAGTTGCCATACGCCCGGCTAAGGCCTCGACAGCATCATCCAATTGATCATCCGGGACCGATTTCAGTATCAGCCCCATCTCGGTGGCCTCGACGCCAGAGATTTTATCACCTGTGAACATCATCCGCTTCGCCTTCTCCGGGCCCAGCCGATGCACTCACATTGCTGTGGTCGGGCATCCCCAGCCCCGGGTTGGCATGTAACCGATCTGAGCGGTATCTCCCATGACTGTCAGATCTGCGCAAAGCGCAATATCCGACCCGCCAGCGACGGCGAAGCCATGGACCTTGCACACGACCGGCTTCATCGCCCGGAACAGCGACATGAAGTTCTGAGTATTCGCCCACATGAACTGGAAGTCCTGCATCGGATCGGCATTGTTGCAGAACTCTGACCGCTAAGGATTCACATCACGAATCCATGCGGTTAGACGGGTTAGATGAGCAAGCCCGCACCTGCCCGCTACCGCACGACGAATTGGTCCAGCTACAACGATGCGCTCAGGAAGCGCGGGTCGCTTCTGATCCGGTTGGACAAAGAGATGACCTGGCTCGCGCCGCATGAAGGGCGACCGGGGCGTCCACCAGTCTTCTCGAACTCGGCGATCCAGTTCTGCCTGTCGATCAAGGTTCTGTTCAAGTTGCCACTCCGGCAGACCGCCGGGATGGTCGCCAGCCTTTTGCACCTGGCGGGGTTGGACTGGCCCGTTCCCGATTTCTCTACACTGTGCCGCCGGCAGAGTGAGATGGGACCGTGGCCCCAGTGGGGCCGCGTAAGCCCATAGAACGCTGGCCGTCCAGATCCCGTATCGCCGCGCCGATGGTCCGCTGAACCTGCGTCCCCTCTCGGGACATTGCTATGCAATGCCCTGCCGGGCAACGGACAGCACCGGGATCAAGTTCCTTGGCGATGGTGAGTGGCAGGCCCGCAAGCACGGCGTTCAGGGGCGACGCCAATCGCTGCCCGGCAGTTGATTGCAGAGCAATCAATGAGAGGGGCGCAAGGTGCATCTTGCGATGGATGCTGCCACGTCTGACATCCGTGCTGTCCCTTGTCCGGCAGGCGATTTGCAAAGCAAATCTGACGAGAGGGAATTCACCCCCAGCCGCGACGGCCCCTCTCGTGGTTATGCTGCGCAAACCACTGCCGGGCAGTGGACAGCCCGGTCCTGCCGGAACTGCGCGACCAGAGTCCGAAGGACGAAGAGATCGGCAGCGTGACTGCAGACGGGGCCTATGACACGCGCCGTTGCCACTCCGCCATCATCAAGCGTGGGCCGTCCCGATTATCCCTATCCGCAAGAATGGCCAGCCGTGGAAAGAAAACTGCCCGGCGGCACAGGTCAGAAACGAAACCTTGCGCGCCACCCGGCACTACGGCCGGGCCTTCTGGAAACGCTGGACAGGATACCACGCCCGGAGCCGGGTCGAGGCAAAGATGCGCTGCTTGAAGGCATTCGGCGAACGCATCGCCGCAAGAGACCCTGGTAGCCAAACCGCTGAAATCCACATCCGCATCGCCCTCATCAATCGCTTCAATGCACTCGGCACCGCCGAGATCGTCCGCGTCGCCTAAGTTCAGAGGGGAAAGGGGTAGTCAGGCCTCAAGAGGGAGTTTTGCAACAACGCCCATCGGATCCCAGGGCATCTCCTGCACCACCTTGTTGGGGCCGTTGCCTTCGGCGTAGTGCGCCAGATCATAGCCTGAGCAAAACGCCTTGCCCGCTCCGGCCAATACCATCACATGAATGCCTGGGTCTGCGTCTGCCCGCCCTACAGCGGCGGCAAGTTCGCGCGGCAGATCATCGTCAATCGCGTTCATCACTTCAGGGCGGTTCAAGGTGATCCGCCCAATGCGGCCGTCTTTTTCATACAGAACTTTGGTCATGTTCACTGCCAATCGCTGACGGCTTTGACTTCAAGGAACTCCTCCAATCCCCAGACGCCGCCTTCACGGCCAATTCCGGACTGTTTCATTCCGCCAAAGGGGGATCCGGCGGCGCCGAATTTTCCGTTCATTTCGACCATACCGGAGCGGAGTTGCCGCGCCACCCGGCGTGCGTGGAGCTTATCAGCGGTCTAAACATAATTGGTCAGGCCATAGGGCGTGTCGTTGGCCAATGCGATGGCCTCTTCTTCGGTATCAAACGGAGCCATGACCAGAACCGGGCCAAAGACTTCCTCCTTCCAAAGCGTCATGTCCGGTGTAACATCCGCGAAGACGGTGGGCCTGACAAAGTAACCACGCTCCAGCCCTTCGGGCCGCCCCAATCCGCCAGCAACCAGCGTCGCTCTTTCATCGAACCCGCGTTTGATCAGGTACTGAATCTTGTTGAATTGCGTATCGGAGACAACTGGGCCAATTTGCCGGCCTTCAACGTCCGCCGGACCGATCTCGGTCTTCTCCGCAACGGCACGCGCAGTTTCGACAGCCTGATCATAGATGGAGCGTTCCACAAGCATCCGGGTTGGTGCGTTGCAGGACTGGCCGGAATTGTTGAAGCAATGGCCCACACCGCGCGCGACTGCTTTTTTGTCTGCATCAGCAAAGATGATGTTGGCGCCTTTGCCGCCCAGCTCAAGGCTGACGCGTTTGACAGTGTCTGCCGCGGATTTGCTGATCGCTACACCCGCACGGGTCGAGCCCGTGAAGCTGACCATATCCACGTCCGGATGTGCGGTGAGAGCGCTGCCCACACCTGCGCCGTTGCCATTGACAAGATTGAATACACCCGGTGGGAAACCTGCCTCGTCAATCATTTCGGCCAGCAGCACGGCGCTGAGCGGTGCCTGCTCGGCGGGCTTCAAAACCATCGTGCAACCCGCCGCCAATGCAGGCGCGACCTTGAGCATCACTTGGTTCATCGGCCAGTTCCAAGGTGTGATCAGAGCGCAGACCCCGACCGGTTCATGGAAGATCATGTCACCCGGTGCGTGATCTCCCAAGGGGTGCTCGAAAGCAAACGACTTGGCTGCACGGATGGTGTTCTTGAGATACCCGGCGCCGGCGCCCACCTGTGCCGTACTTGCCAATGCAATGGGTGCGCCCATCTCCTGGCTGATCGCCTGCGCCATTTCCTTCGCGCGCCCTTTGTAGGCTTCCATCAGCCGTTCCAACGCGGCGATACGCTCCTGGGGCTCAGTCGCCGCCCAGGCCGGAAAGGCAGACTTGGCCGCTGCAACGGCTGCGTCGGTATCAGCAGGACCGCCCAGCGAGATTGTGGCGATCCGTTCCTCGGTCGAGGGGTTCTCCACGGCCATCTCGCGCCCGTCAACCGAGGCAACCCAATGTCCACTGATGTAGTGTTTTGTCATGATGTTCATGGCGTTCCCTTTCGGTCAGAGTTCATGGAAATCTCCAGCAGCAAAGCGGTCGCGGAGAAAAAATTTCTGGATCTTGCCGGAACCGGTCAGGGGAAACTCATCCACCTGCACCCAGACATTCGGTGTTTTCTGCGGTGACATGTTTGCGCGGCAATGTGTGTGAAGTTCTGCCTTTGCGAGCGGTTTGCTGCTGCGGATGAACGCGCCGGTCAGCTCACCCCATTTAGGATCCGGCAAGCCGACGACTGCAACCTCGGCAACTTCAGGGTGCTCCAGCAGACAGTTCTCGATCTCTGCAGGGAAGTGGTTTTCGCCGCCCCGGATGATCATCTCTTTGACACGGCCAGTGACGCTCACATACCCGCGCGCGTCCATCCGGCCCAGATCACCGGTATGCAGCCAGCCATCCGAATCGACCGTCTCGGATGTGGCTTCGGGATTGTCGTTGTATTCCAGCATGACGCAGGGGCCGCGGGCGCAGATTTCTCCGATCTCCCCTATGGCGACTGCACTGTTATCATCGACACTGCGGATCGAGACCTCGGTCTGCACAACCGGTCGGCCTGCTGTGTTGCAAATGTCTTCAATGCTATCAGACAGGTGGTGCTGGGTGATCACCGGGCAGTGTTCGGTTTGCCCATAGAGTGTCGAGAACCCGGCCCCCATCAGGATTTGCACCCGGCGGACCAGTTCTGGTGCAACCATAGAGCCACCGCAACTGACCACCTTCAGCGCGGACAGGTCTCGCGGGCTTAGTTCCTGTGCGTCCAGAAGAGCCACCACCATGGTCGGTACGCCAAGGATGATGTCAGCGCGGCACGCTTCAAGCTGATCCAGAACCACTTCCGGGTCGAACAAGCTGATCAATACCATACGGCAGCCTGCCTGAAGGCATCCCAGCGTGACCATTCCACAGCCAGACGTATGGAACATCGGCATGACATTGACCCAGGATGTTTTTTCGGTCGCTCCGCACCGGGTGGCGTAGAAACGTGCATTGTTGACCAGTCCGCGATGGCTGAGCACGGCCCCTTTTGGGAAACTGGTGGTTCCGCTGGTGTACTGGATCATTGCGGCGTCGCCCGGAGCAACCTGTGGCATAGAGACAGGGCGGGATCCAAAGTCAAATAGGGCCGGGCTCTCCATGTCAGTGATCTCCCGCACAGCCGGGATGCCAGCAGCAACGTCCGCCCCGATACTGCGCATTGGATTGCCGCGAAACTCCTCCACCAGAAACAAGGCAACCGCGCCGGATTGCTTCAGGACATACTCCAGTTCGCGGGCTTGAAAGACCGGGTTTGCGGTCACCAGTACCAGCCCGGCCAAGGCGCAGGCATATTCCATTAGCACCCATTCCGGGCTGTTGGGGGACCAGACGACGACGCGTTCCCCCGGACCGAAACGGGTCGTGAGAGCCCGCGCCAATTTCTCAGCCTCTGCCAGCAGTTCGCCATATGACCAGTTCCGTCCAGGCGACCCATCCTGCCGGATCTCCGTCAGGGCCTCGGAATCTGGCCGCGCATCGGCAATCTCGCGCAGCATCGCTCCGACGGTTATCTCGCGTACGTCCATGTCAGGCTGGGCCGGGACGTAGGACGTTTTGAGGTTCAGGTCATACATCGCGGAAATCTCCGCCCCGTCCTTTGCCGCTGGCAAAACGGGTCGCGCCTTCGACACCTTTCGTCACCTCGTCCTTGCTGCCACGCCATTCCTGTCGAAGCGCGTCACGCAAAGGCAACCCGTGTTGCGCCATTACAGAACGGCGATCCGCGCGCATGCAGCTTTGGGGAAAGCGGGCGATGTCCTGGGCCAGGGCTTCGGCTTTTGCGCGCGCACCGCCTTCGGGCACCACGTATTCACACAGGCCAATTCGCAGGGCCTCTTCCGCATCTACACGGCGGCCGGTGAGGATCAGGTCCATGGCGCGGCCTTCCCCAACCAGCCGCGGCAGGCGAACGGTACCTCCATCGATCAGCGGAATGCCCCAGCGGCGGCAGTAGACCCCCATGAAGGCGGTCTCTTCCATCACCCGGATATCGCACCAGAAAGCCGCCGTTTCCCGGCTTCCAGGAATTCTTTCGACCAACTGTAATACAGGCTTTCAGAGATGCCCTCGCGGCGGCTCAGCGCCGAAATGCTTTCCTCGCCACGCAGACCTGACAAAACAATGCGGATCTTCTCTTCCGCAGAATAGGTCTGGCGGGTTTTGCGGCGGATGTTTTTGACAAGCTTGTCAGCGCTGTCCTTCGATGTTCCGGGCTTCTTATTCATCTGCGCTCCTTGAAAGCTACGATGAACCAGAACCACTCTGGTGTTCAAATCCTCAAATCTGTCCCAAAGGTGCTGACGTCAGACACATTGTGCAGCAACGCAAAGGAACGCATTACGGTGGTGCCGGGACCTTCTGGCCGTTCGCTACATTTGCGAAAACAGCGCCTCCAATCTGTGAAGACAGGGGCCGCATGCTTCGGTTGAGTATTTATCGTGGCAGCCAGGCGAGGCTGCCAGGCTGGAAAGACTTGCATGAGGTTCTGCCCGCTCCGGCACAAGCAAAACACACTTCGGCAAACCTCTATTGATCCTGCTGGTCACTCATCATGATAGTAGCCAGTTTGATCCACAGATGGGAAAGGCACCATCCCGGCGCGGTGCATCAGGCTCCCCACCATCGGCTTGCACTTGCGGCAGCAGTGCTTCCCTTATGACTGAGAATAGCGAAAGAATTATTGTGTTCCGCCATCTGGCTGCAGAATGAATCCCTTCGCCCCTTGAGTTTTCCGGTCGCGCAGAGAATTTTGTACCCGCAATGGGCGTGTAGCGGTCAGTAACTGCTGAACAGGCGAAACGAACAACTTGGGGATTGGATGGTAATGTGTTACCCTGCTGGCTGATATGGACACAGCAACTAGGCTGAGATAGGCCTGCCGCCAAGTGGCTTAAGAGCCTTGCCCAAAAGTCCATCTCATTGCGCAGGCCGCATGTTGGCCACAAGCTCTGCTGCTTTCAGGCCGAACTTGCGCATCTCTGACTTGTTGAGGATGACGCCGCTTTCTGTGAGATACATCCAGTCGGTGGCCTGCAGCACATGGCCGCCGGCGCTTTCGGGCAGTTTGATCGTATAGTTCAGCTGCACTGTGGCACCGGAAACGACGCCCCTTGCTTCTCCAACCAGATCATCGGCGGTGGCGGTAAACGTGTTGTCCGGGCCAAGTGTCAGATACCATTTCCGGCTTTGTGTCACGCCATTGGAGTAGGTGAACTCTTCGGACAATGTGCCGGAGCTGCCTTCCCATTCCCCTACCATTATGGCGGTGAAACTGTTGGCCATCTTGCCATTGGGGCCAAAGATCAGCCCTTCGGAGAGGATCTCGCCGGACAGATGCTTGGTCAGGACAAACTCGGGCCCGGTTCCAGCATAGTCTTCCGGCGACTGGAACCGGAAGCTTAGCAGGTAGGTTTTGGCAATCATTGCAACAAGCGCGATCAGCAGCAGGGCAGTGAGCAGTTTCATGACGCGGGTTTCTCCGATGGAAGCGTGAAGGCAAAGGCAAAAGCAGCGGTTTTCAAAACGCAGGGCAGCACAGCGTAGGCCAGGGTCAGAGCACCCAGCGCCTGGGCAGTGTTCGGGCCTCCGGGGCGGAAGCCCTGCTGTTCCAGCAGCGGCAGCGCGAGTGCTGCAGCCAACGCCAGGGCCAGCTTGCCGGCAAAGGACCAGATGCCAAAGGCGGCGGCGGCGTTGAGGCCGGCCTTGGTGAGAGCAATGCTGAACATGGCAGGCAGCAGAACCATGTCAGCCCCCAGCGCAGCACCGGAGGCCGCGCAGATCAGCGCAAACCCCGGCAGGCTGCCCGCGCCGAGAAAAGCCGCACCGGCAAAGCTTGCGATTGCCAGCGGCATGGCAATCAGCAGGGTTTGCTTGGGGCTGGTCCGCTGGCTGAGGCGTGTCCACAGCGGCACGCTGAGGCCCGCGCAGAGGAAGAACAGCACCAGCAGCGCGCCTGCATATTCTGCAAGCTCAAGCCGGTCCCCGGCAAAGAAAAGGAACAAGGTGGAGGTCAGTGCAACCGGCAGGCTGTTTAGCACTGCCAGGGCCAGCAGCCTGACGGCCCCGGCGCTGGCCAGCGACCGCACGGACAGGTGCTGTCCGGTGCGTGCCGGGCGGGTCCAGATGGGGCGGGTCAGCACAGCGGTCAGCAGTGCAAACAGGCCAAGGGCCGTACCAAAGGCGCCATAGCCCTGGCCCGCGGCCCCAAGGGCGACTAGAGCCGCAGGTGCGATAGCTGCGAGAATGACACCTGCCAGCAATCCGGCTTCGCGAAAGGCTGCGAGGGTCAGCAGTTCGCGGGGCTCGGGGTGTTTGGCTAGCGTTGCGCTGCGGCCATAGAGCAGGATCATGCCCAGGCTATAGGCAGTGAACAGGACAATGAGGATCAGAACCAGCCGGACCGCGGCTTGCGGCCCCGGAGCCAGCGAGAACAGCAAGGGGAAACCGGCCGCCAGCCCTCCGGCCGCCAGCGTCGCAAGGCCGAGCTGGGCGCGGGGCCAGCGGTCGGCCATCCAGCCGATCAGCGGGTCCTGAACCAGATCAACCAGGCGGATACCCAGCAGGATAGCGCCAAGCGTACCCAACCCGATCCCCAGTTCCACCGACGCGAACTGCGGCAGGTGGATGTAAAGCGGAATGCCTGCCGAGGCGAGCATCATCGCATAAAGGCTGACGCGGGGGTAAAGCACTTTCACCCCAGGAGGCCGCGTGTGAAGCTGGCAGAACGGGAGTTTCCCCCCAGAAAGATCGACATGAAATGCCGTTTGATGCCCCGCTGCCGCAGACTGCAGGTCTTGCGGCCATTGTGCAGGAAGTCGACCTGGTCCGGCCCACGGCTGACGGCCAGGTAGCGGTCCCCGGGCGCAACGCTTTGGAAGCAGGTGGCAAGCTTGGCTTCCGGCGGCACCGGATTGTCCATGCGGCGCATCTCGCGCAGGGTCGCCCTTGTCAGATCGGCTTGGCTGATACGGCGCTGATAGGTCAGCTCGATCCCGAAATCCTGCGACCAGTCCAGCGGTGCCGCATCCCTGGTGAACAGCCTGGCCTGATAGACCGGCAGGCCCAGCAGGCGGAAGGTTGCGGTGGCGCGCTCCTTGACGCCCGGCAGGAGGGTTTGCAGCTGGCTGGCTGTCCCAGCTGCAGGCAGCGCCAAAAGGCACAGGAGGGCAAACGGTCTAAGCATGGGCCAGCTCCACCTGCACCACATTGGTGTGGCCAATGGCAAAAGACGCTGCGCAGATCTCAAGGTAGTACTGCCAGTTGCGGAAGAAGGCCTCGCCATAGCCCAAATCCTTGATGCGGCGCTTCTGATCCGCAAGGCGCTGTGCCCAGATGCGGCAGGTCTTTCCGTAGTCCTGACCGAAGGCAAAGCTGTCGCGGACCTGCAGCCCGGCCGTGCTTGCCTGATGTGCAATCACCTGATCGGACAGCAGCATGCCGCCCGGAAACACATACTGGCGGATGTAGTCCGAGGAACTGCGGTAGGTTTGGAAGAAATCATCGCGCACAGTGATGGCTTGCAGCAGCACCCGGCCGCCCTCTGCCAGATTGCTTTTGAGTTTGGCAAAATAGCTGGGCCAATACCGTTCGCCCACCGCTTCGACCATCTCGATCGAGACGATGTTTTCGAACTTGCCTTCGATGTCGCGGTAGTCGCACAACTGAATGTCGGCGTGCCCGTCCAGGCGGCTTTCCGCATAGCTGTGCTGGTTGCGTGAGATGGTGACCCCGGTCACCTCGCGGCCCTCGGCGCTGGCCTGTTCGGCAAAGCCACCCCAGCCGCAGCCAATCTCCAGTAACCGCTGCCCCTCGCCAAGCCGCGACAAAATACGGTCGTTCTTGCGGGCCTGCGCCTTGGCCAGGTCTTCGCAGCCCGGGCTGAACAGGCCGGAGGAATAGGTCATGCCATCGTCCAGCCAAAGCTGGTAGAACTCATTGCCCACATCGTAATGGGCGCGGATGTTTTTGCGGGCGCCGCGCTTGGAGTTTGCGCGCAGCAGAGCGTCGGCGATACGGAACTTTGCCCGGTTCAACGGGCTGGCCTGATCATAGCTGCCGAGGTGGTCGCGGTTTTGCATGGCGAGCCGCATCAGCCCTTCGACAGACGGAGTGTCCCATAGGCCCTGCACGTAGGCCTCACCCAGACCAACCTGGCCGTGCGCGGCCATGGCAGAAATCGCGGCCCAGTCATGAATCTGCATTTCCGCCTCAGGCCCCCGGTCGCCGAATTCATAGCGCGCGCCGTCCGGCGTGCCCAGCGTCAGCCGCCCTTCACGCAGACGCGCGCAGGCTGAGAGGAATTCTGACTGCAGGGCTTTGTCTGTGAATGCCATGTTCTGTTCCTTTTGCCTGGAATGCGGTGGGAGAATTCATCATGCGGACAATCCGCATGGCGCTGGCGATGCCGTCTTCGTGAAAACCGTGCCGGTTATAGGCACCGGCAAACCAGGTGCGGTTCTGCCCCTGCATTGCCCGGATCTGCCGCTGCGCCCGCAGCGCCGCGCGGTCAAAGACCGGGTGGGAAAACTCCACCTGGTCATAGATCTTGGCTGCCGGAATGGGGCGGGACGGATTCAGCGTCACAAAGAGCAGATCGCTGTCGGGAATGTTCTGCAGCCGGTTCATCCAGTAGGTCACCCCGACGCCACCGGCCTGGCTGCGGTAGGCCCAGCTGGACCAGCAGGTGCGCCGCCGGGGCATCTGCCCCTCATCGCAATGCAGCACTGCCGTGTTCGGCTGGTAGCGGATTGCGCCGAGTGCCGAAGCTTCGGCGGGGGTTGCGTCACTACCCAGAATGGCCAGCGCCTGATCCGAGTGGCAGGCAAAGATCACCTCGTCAAAGGCGCATGGTTCTTGCCGATCCATGTGCAGCGTAACGCCCTCGCCGTGGCGGGCAGCTTTGCGGACGGGCGTGCCGGTCCGGATCCGGCACCCGCGGGCAATCAGCGCGGCCTCCAGGCGGCGGACATATTCGATGCTGCCGCCTTTGACCGTCCACCACTGGTGCTTGCCGGTGCCGACCAGCAGCGCGTGGTTGCGGAAGAACTGCACCAGCGATTTTGCCGGAAAGGCATCCACATCGTTGACTGGCGTGGACCAGATCGCCCCGCACATCGGCATCAGGTAGTTGTTGCGGAACCAGCTGCCCAGACCCAGTTCCTCGACCAGTTCGCCAATGGTCTTTTCGTCGTCTGTTGCCGCCGCCTCTGCCCGTTTTCCGAAGCGGATGATATCAGCGACCATTCCATGGAATTGCGGCCGGAACAGATTGCGTTTCTGCGCAGTGAGCATACGAAGGTTGTTCAGCCCGTACTCCAGCCGTCCGTCGTCGATGCTGGCGCAAAAGCTCATCTCGCTTTTCATTACTGGCACGTCCAGCTCGCGGAACAGCCGGGTGAGATAGGGATAGGTTGCATAGTTGAAGACGATAAAGCCGGTGTCGACAGGCTGGTCCCCATTCCTGCCCGCGAGAACGGTGCGGGCATGGCCGCCAAGACGGGGGGCAGCCTCAAACAGGGTAACGTCATGTTTGGCAGACAAGTAGTAGGCTGCGGACAGGCCGGAGATGCCGCCTCCGACAATCGCGATCTTGCGCCGCGGGCCCTGCGTCTGATCCAGCATAGGCAGCTTTCCTTCCTGTTGTTTGAAGCTGTTACGCGCCGCACCGGGGGACGGATCACTGCGGAAGGAAAATTTTCGCGTGACGTGATCCGAAGCGGCTACGCGCGCGTAAGATCTGTATGATTGAGCATGTGCCTGCCCAGACCTTCCACGCCCGCAGGGGCGGTTTGAAAAACGCCTTCCGCTACGGTGTGGACTATATTCTGACCGATATGACCAAGGGCGCTCCGCCCTTGCTGTCGCGCAACCGGTTCAATCTGTTCTCCATTCATGACCGCCATCACGGCGGCCCGCGTGGTGCAGGCAGCGGTGTTGCCTGGTTTCGTGATCAATTGCAGCAGCGCGGCTTTCCAATTGAAGGTGCACAACTGCTGCTGCTGACCCAGCCGAGCTTTCTGTGGTTTCATTTCAACCCGGTAAGCTTCTGGATCGCTGTCAGGGACGGAACACCAAGAGCCTTCATCGCCGAGGTGAACAATACCTTCGGCCACCGCCATTGCTACTTTGCAGCGCACCCGGACTACCGGCCAATCCGCCAGGACGAGGTGATCGGCGCTGAAAAGCTGATGCATGTGTCCCCGTTTCAGCAGGTTGCCGGCAGCTACCAGTTTCATTTCGGGATGACGGACCGTGCCTTTAACATCCGGATTTCCTACAGGAACGGTGCCCAGGGCGTGCTGGCAACGCTGAACGGTTTGCGCCGCCCGGCCTCAACGGCCTCACTGGCCGGAGCCGCCCTGCGCAGGCCCTTGGGGGCGGTGCGGGTGGTGGCGCTGATCTACTGGCAGGCGTTGAAGCTTTGGGCCAAACGGGCGCCGTTCCTGAGAAAACCCGCTCCGCCTGAACCGCTCGTGTCCGACAGCTCCACCTATTCTGGTCGCGGGGCATGAACAGCTTTCATGGTAAGGCTGTCTGGCTGGTGGGCGCAAGCCACGGGCTAGGGCGCGAGATCGCGCGGCAGCTGGACCGGGAGGGTGCCCGGCTGATCCTGTCAGCCCGATCTGGCAACGCGCTGGAGGTTCTGGCCGGCGAGCTGACCCAGGCAAAGCCGCTGCGAATGGATGTCACGGATGTGGAGTCAGTCACCCGTGCAGCGCGGCTTGCGGGAACCGTGGATGCGGTCATCTACAATGCAGGTGCCTATGAGCCGATGCGCACCCAGGACTGGGACACCGGGGCCGTCCTGAGGATGAATGACGTGAACTACAATGGTGCTGTCAGGGTTCTGGGACAGGTGCTGCCAGAGTTCGTCAAAGCAGACCGTGGCGAAATCACCTTGATCGGATCGCTGGCCGGGTACCGCGGCCTGCCCGCCGCCATTGGTTATGGCGCAAGCAAGGCCGCGCTGACCAGCCTGGCTGAAACCATGCGGCATGACCTGAAAGGGTCCGGCGTAACGGTCCGCATTATCAACCCGGGATTTATCAAAACCCGGCTGACGGACAAGAACAGCTTTGCCATGCCGCAGATGATGTCTCCGGAGCGGGCAGCGCAGCGTGTTGTGGCGGCGTTGAAATCGAGCCGCTTCCGGACCGATTTTCCACGCCCGTTTTCCTGGATGATCAAGCTGTTGCACATGCTGCCCGACGGGTTGGTTTACCGCGGCAGGTAAGGCCGGCTTCAAATCCTGAACAGCGGCTGCAGCAGGCGCGGCATAAACGCGTTGAACCGGAGAGGTGCATCAGTGGCCGCCAGGCATATGCAGGGATCGCCGGCATCCGCCACAGGCGTATGCTCCAAATCTTCATTGCCGATCTCGACATCGCCGACGCCAAACCGGCCCGTCTTGTCGCTGAAACTGCCTTGCAGCACCAGAGTCAGCTCCAGGCCATTGTGACTGTGATCGGGCACCGCCTGACCCGCCGGAATATACAGCAGCCGGGCCGTACCGCCGTCGCCCTCGTACAGGATGTTCTGCTTGACACCCATGCCCAGGGTCCGCCAGCGCGGCGCGCCGCCCTTCAGGACCTGCATCACCGGACCCGGGTAAATCCCCTTGGCGTCAAAAACAGGCTCCGGCATCGCGGGCTCATCCAGCATCGCCATAACGCTGGCCTTCATTCCGGGCGAGAGCTCTTCGCTTTGCGCTGTTTCCAGCAGGGCACCGCCGCCGCTTTGATGGGCGCCAAGCGCGGCCTGGCAGTCGCGGCAATAGGACAGGTGGCTGGCCACCACCATGGCAAAGGCATGTGGCAGGCTGCCCGCAGCGTAGGCGGCGATCATCGCGTCGGGGATATGATGGGTGATTGCAGGCATTTCAGCGCAATCCTTTTAGTTCTTTGCGCAGACGCCCCAATCCAAGGCGGATGCGCGACTTTACTGTACCAAGCGGCAGGCCGGTCTGGCTGCTGATTTCCTGATGGGTCAGTTCGCCGATATAGGCCTTTTCGATCATCTCTTTCTGATCCGGCTGCAACTGCTGGATCGCCAGCTTCAGCTGTTCGGCTTCCTGCTCCAGCCCCAGGATCTGGCTGGCGTCCGGCTCCAGTCCGGGATCCGCGCTCAGCTCATCAGGAACCGGGCGGTGCTCCTTCCGGACAATGTCGATATGGCGGTTGCGGGCAATCTGATAAATCCAAGCCGAGGCCTGTGCCTTATGCGGATCGAACTGTGATGCCTTGCGCCAGATGGTTAGCATGACATCCTGCACGATTTCCTCAGCCAGCGCAGAGCTCGCCCCGGTGCGCATGACAAACCCTTTCAGCCTCGGAGCCAGATGGTCGAACATCTCGCCGAAAGCCTCTCGGTCCCGCTGATCGCGTACCGCAAGCAGCCAGATGGTCAGCTGAGAAAAGGCTTTGCCGTTTGACAATGCTGCTGTGCCCCTTGGGGATACCACCTGCAGAATTTTTCTGCCGGGAAGTCTGTCCAGAATTACTGTCACCATAAATCGGATACGGTTCATTTAGAAACTTGGATCATACCCGGCTGCAGAATTAGTTCCGTGACCGTCAGCAGCAAGCCTATCGGGGCCGGTCAGGTTTCGAAAGTCAGATTGGCTGACGGTCTGAACACAAGAGCCTCCTCAAGGAACTGTACATTTGACGACCGGCCCTTTCCGGACCTTCGCCCTAGCTTCACGTTGCTGCAGGCGCAGCCCGCTTTCCGGTCATTCGCCGCGTGAGCAAAATCTGGAGATGATCAAACTCACAGTCTGCGGGACCTTGCAGCCATTCGCTGCAGGCGCAGCATGGGCACCGCTCCGCGTTCGCTGTGCGCAGGAAGCGCCCTTTGCAAACGCGGCCGTTTGGCGCAACCAGCCGAGGTTTTGTGCTGCGGCGCAGCCCGCCGTTTCTGCCGTTCGCTGCGACCGCGAGGTTCTGGAGCCGGTGAACTCACACAGTGCCGCACAAAGCGCCAATTCGCGGCGGCTAGATTGTGCCGGGCGGAACGCGTTTCTTGGTGTGAAGCGCATCAAAGCCCGGTTTTGTTCGCCTTTCTCAATAGTGCCGGTTCATTGCCCTTTCTTGAAGTGCGCAGCAAGCGGGGTCAGGGCGGCATCTATGACCAGCGGGTCTTCATAGAATTGCAGCTGGTTTGCGCCTTTGATCCAATGAAGCGCCTTGTCTGCCGCTGGAATCGTATCGAACAGCTGACGGGGGATCATGGGACCTGATGCAGCCTTGTCGCCATGCACCATCAGTACAGGCGTTTGAAGCCTGGTAACCGTTTCATTGATCTTCCAGCCCCAGATGACTTCTTCGCTCATCGCGGTGATGCGGTTCTCCCACCCGCCCCGATAGGCAAACCAAGGGGCGCGGTTGTCCCAAGGCGCGTACCACTGCGCTATGAGTTCAGCGGTCAGCAAGGCCTCGTCCGATCCGATGATCGGAATATAGCGGATCTCGCCGCTTTTTTCGTAGACAGCCCGCGCTTCGGCGGCACGCTCCATACGTGCAGCAATCGCTTGGTCGTCCCCCAAATAGAGTGTTGCCGTGGCGGGGGTCAGATAGTGGCCGGCCACGATCCCAAGCGCTGACACGCGGCGGTCACGAACCGCGGCTTCTATCGCCCAGTTCACCCCCTGGCAGATGCCCAAAACACCAAGCTTGTCCTGTGCCACGCCGTCCTGCGCGGACAGGAATGTCAGGGCGGCGCCGATATCTTCTATCTTTGCCTCGCCGGATTCAAAGCGGCGCGGCTCACCCGAGCTGGCACCATGATAGCGCGGATCAAAAATCAGCACGGCCAGCCCCTGGCGGGCCAAGCGCGTGGCGTATTGCACCGGTGACTGCTCTTTCACAAAGGCCACCGGGCCAACCACCGCCACAGCTGGAAAAGGTCCCTCGCCGGGAGGCATGAAGAGCTTCCCGGCCAGTGTCTCGGCACTGCTGGGAAAGGTCACATCGCGGACCTCATACATCGGTGAAGCGGTCGTTTGCGCCGCAGCAGGAAGACTTGCGGCAACTGCCGAGCCCGTTATCAGCCCGGCAAACATTCTGCGGGTTACATCCATTTTCAGTCTTCCTTCGGGTCATTGAGACACGTCTTCGATCACAGTCTCACTGTGAAAGCGCGTTCCATCATTTGTGATGTAATTGACAAACAGCCGGTTGCGCTGAATGTCGAAGACATCCACCACGTTTCCATCGGCCTCGGTGAAGGCAATCACAAAGACGCCTGGGCGTAAATCGGTATGCACGATCTCTTCCTCACCCGAAGTGCCTGCAGTGCCATCCGGAGCCTCAACGCGGGTCCATCGAATGCGGTCCGGGGCGATAAAGTCCATGCGGATGCGATACCCGGACACCGCGTATTCATAGCTTTTCCCGGTTACGTCGTTGATTGAGCTGAGTTCTGCGGTCCAGCTTGTGTCCTGGTCTGCGGCATTAGCAGGATCTGAGGCTGCCACAGCGGCAACAAGCAGCGCAGCGGAAACGAGTGCGGGTTTGAACATGGTCGATCCTTAGAGATTGATTGGGGCGGGAGTTTCGCCAGTTTTCTGGCTCAGGACTTTTTGGTGTTTTTAGCTTTGACCTTGCCTGTGGCTCCGCCCTGGCTTTCGCTCTGGTCAACAACGCCGTCACCATTGGTGTCGGCGGCATCGAAAATACCTCTGTGGCGGTCGAGGAAGGCCTGCGTGCGCGCAATACCCGCGGCGTGGCTGTCCACGAATTCCTCGAAGGTGACAACGCCGTCGCCATTCAGGTCCTGGGTTTCGGTCGAGACATCGGCATATGCGGCACTGGCACCAAAAGCCAAGGTGCCGGCAGCAACGATCAAAAGGGCTTTTTTCATGGGATCTTCCTCATCAGGGGTAACTTCGATGAAGGTTAAATGCGCTTGGATTGACATAATCGAAATGACGGCATTAGCATAACCATCATGCAGAAAATGGATACAGATCTGGCCTCGATGGATTTTCGCGTTCTGCGGTTCCTAAGGCTTTTGTTGCAAACCGGCAGCGTGACGCGCTCGGCGGAACTGCTTGAAATCAGCCAGCCGGCCGCCAGCCGCATTCTTGCGCGTATTCGCGATCTGACTGGCGATCCGCTGCTGATCCGAACCCAGGCAGGGTATCAGCTGACGGATCACGCGTTGTCCCTGCAAGGGCCGGTGCTTGATGCCATCAATTCAATCGAGGCTGTTTTTCAGCCGCCGCATTTCAGCCCGGAAAACTCCCGCCACTGTTTTCGGATTGCAGCCACCGACTATGCAGCAGCCTGTGTGATCGGGCCGCTTATGGACCGGCTGGCAAAAACCGCGCCGCATATCCAGGCCAATGTAACGCCCTTGGTGCCGAACAGTTTTTCAATGATATTGGAAGGTGAAATCGATTTCGTCTTCTATGCTGGGCTGAGAGTGAAGGGCGATCTGATCGTCAAGAAGCTGTTCACAGACAGCTATGTTCTGCTCATGCGCAAAGGTCATCCTTTGCTTGAGCTGGCAAACCGGAAAGGCTTCCTTGATCCACCGGATATCGCACCTTACCGGCAGATCGAGTTCAGTTACCCGACTGTAGACCGTCTGCGCGCCGACACCGTCATGCGCATCGAACGCGATGAGGCGCCAGCGATGCTTTCCGTGCCTTTCTTCACCGCTATGCCGTTTCATGTGGCAAACAGCGATGCCGTCGCAGCCGTTCCATCGCGATTGGGTGAGCAACTCTCGGCTTTCTCCAGCGTCGTCTCTGTACCGTTCAGATCGGGAGCGCAGTTTCCATATTACCTGCTTTGGCACGAGCGCGGGCAATTCAATCCGGCGATGCGCTGGTTCGTTGACGAAGTCGCCCGGACGGTTGCCTGAAAGTTCTGCAGCGTCAGTTATAATTGCGTTCTGCCGCAAGAACATCCCGGTGGTTTTGCGCAAAAAAATGTAGCGGCGATGACCGCTGACCTGGACGGGCCTTATACGGGCGCAGTGCGTAAGACTGCGATTGGGGCTTCGTTTTGCACTTTGCAAAGGGCGCTGCCTTTGCTTCGGTGCCTCAGGTGCTGCCCGCAGCATGGGACGTGGTGAGCTAGGGCGAATGGATGGCAGCTCTCGGCGGGAGGGCCGGGGTATTTCGCACGGGCAACAACTGCGGCGGTCGCCGCATCTCTATGTCCGCTCCGGGCTGGGGGCTCGGGATTGTCCGCGATGACCGCCTCCAGGCGGGCCTTCTCTCCCTCCAGATCAGACATCTTGTCCTTCATTGATGTCGTGTACTTGCCGTCCTCGATTGCGGTCAGGATGTTGGCGATCCGGCTTTACACCTTCTTGAGGGAGTGTTCGGCTTTCTGACGGTCATGGCATGCGCCCGCTGCGGCATCGTTGAACGCGTTGCGGTATTCCTCCGCGAACCGGTACGCCTGCAGCATGTTTTCCAGGCAGATCAGAGGGTGATGAAAAATCAAGCGCCGGCATGGTCGATTGCCCCGAGTGTTCCGCCGCTCCATGATCCCAAGGTCGCGTACCAATTCTGCACTACTCGACCTGCGTGCCATTCGGTTGTAGCATTCCGCACAGCGATCCGGAGGACGCCTGTCGCACGGGTAGCGTTCGGCCGCGTGGGGATGACGGCGGACACATGCTCAGACGGGTTCGATGCGGGTTTGGGGAGTGGTGCTGTCGCCGGATAGGCGCCAATTGCCGACGGCGCAACCTGGCAGCTGGACTACCGAAACGGAGTGGAGGAAAGGATGCGCAGGCTTAGAATTGCCGCGACAATCGTGGCCATAGGAATAGCTTTTCCTGTACTTGCCTTTGCCGAGACGATTTTCGTGGCAGTGGAGGACAAGGACTACACACCCTACTACGTCTGGATCGATGGGCAACCCAAAGGGCCGTGCGTCGAAATCGCCGCCGGCGCGATCAGGCACATGGGTGCGGAAGTGGAATTCGTCCGGATGCCGTGGACCCGCGTGCTCAAATTCGTCAAGACCCAGCGAGTAGACGCCGGCCTTTGCGGCACTAAAACCGACGAGCGTGAGGACTTCAGCCATTATCCGGACGAGCCGTTGCTGAATTATGATGCAACGCTTTTCGTGCGCATGGATTCCGGCCTGACTATTTCCGACCCCGAGGCGCTCACCGGAAAAACCTTCGCGCTTGTCAAAGGTTATAGCTACGGAGGCATCGACGATGGCCTTGAAAGGGCCGGCATGACGCGCGTCGAAGCCACAGGACGAGAAAGCATGATCAAGCTCCTGACGCTTGGGCGGGTCGAAACGGTTCTGGATACGACCCTACCATTTCTTGCCGATGCCAGGCGCTTGGGCATCGAAGACCAGGTTCGGCCGCTCTTACCAAGCCTCGCCGAAACACCCGGATATCTTTTTTTCAGTCGGAAACCAGGGCACGAGGCACTTTCAAATCGGTTTTCGGAAGCCCTGACCGAGTTCAAGACGACACCAAAATACCTTGCTATCAAGCAGCGATATGGGCTGTAATGACGTAAGGTAATGGGTGCGTCATTGGGTCTGCAATTGCCGCAATGATTTGGGGGGATTTTTTATGTTGATTGCAATGCCTCGGATAATTCGTGCGGTGGCGGTGCTCTTTGCCCTCTCATGCGCGCCGCCAGTTCTGGCGCAGGATCAGATTGCCCGCATCTCGACACTGGATTGGCCGCCTTACACAGGCAGCGATCTGCCCAGCGGCGGAGCGACGACAGAAGTTGTGCGCGTGGCTTTTGAAAAGGCAGGGTTCAATATAGACGTCGCCTATCGCCCATGGAAACGCGCGATCGACATGGCAAAGGACGGCAAGGATGGGGTCATTGCTTACTTTCCTGGGTATCATTGCCGCCACCAGAAAGGTTTCATCGCGTCCGATCCGATTGGCAATGGCCCTTTGGGATTTGCCGAACATGCGGGTGCGCCGATTTCGTGGGACACCCTAGATTCTATCGGCGAACAGCAGCTGAAGATCGGAACGGTCCTCGGCTACGCGAATACCGACGAATTCGACCAGAAAGTGGGAACAGGCTGGATTCTGGCTGTCCCGTCAAACGATGATCTCACGAACCTGAAAAAACTGGTGCGCAAGCGCATTGATGCCGCTGTCATAGACAAGTTCGTGCTGGAATACCTGAAAGCGACGGAGCCAAGCCTGAATTCAAACCGGAAAGACCTGCAATTCAACGCCACCCCACTGGAAGACAAGACGCTGTATTTGTGTTTCCGCGACGATGGGGACGGCCGTGCGATGCTTGAAAAATTCAATGCGGGACTTGCCCAGGTCAATGCTGACGAGATCGCAGAGAATTACTTCGCGACAGCGTTTTCGCAATGACGACGGCAGCTCCGCACCGGGACAGTGACTTTGCGGGCGTGACATGAAAGCCGTCCGGTTAGTGATATTGGCCCTTTTTTGCTCCGTCCTGTTCAGCGGGCGCGGGGCGAGTGCGCTGGACGATGTCACGATCGGCTACCAGCTGATGTACAATCCTTGGAAGACGGCGATCGTGAGCGGCGAAATCGAGCAGGCTGTTGGCCAGCCCGTGACTTGGTGCAAGTTCGAATCCGGCGCAAAGGTCATCAATTCGATGATCTTGGGCAAGGTTCAGATCGCGCAATCCGGGTCGAGTCCGATCGCCGCCGGTATTAGCCGGGGCTTGGACATAGAGGTGGTCTGGATTCTGGAAGATATAGCCGCGGCCGAGGCGCTGGTTGTTCGGGACGGAGCCGGCATAATCGCGCCGCGGGATCTGGCGGGCAAAACTATCGGTGTGCCTTTCGCCTCGACCACACATTTCCACTTTCTCTTTGCTCTCGAGCAATTCGGCATTGCGCAGAAGGATGTCGTCATTCGTAACATGCAGCCGCAGGAGATTACGGAGGCGTGGCAACTTGGCGAGATCGACGCCGCCTTTATCTGGGATCCGGCATTGAGCGAAATCAAGAAGTCCGGGAAAGTGCTGATTACCTCTGGCGTTCTGTCGAGCTGGGGGAAGGCCACGTTCGATGCTATGGTCGTCGACAGGACATTCGCTGCCCAGAACCCAAACTTCATGTGTAATTTGATCAAGACCGTTGCGGCTGCGGATGCAGATTACAATGCCAATCCTTCGGCCTGGACTTCGGGATCGGATCAGGTCGCCGCGATCGTCAGCTTGGCTGGAGGTGATCCTGAAAACGTGCCCGTGGTTCTGGACCTCTACGATTTTCCGACGCTCAGGGAACAAGCTTCAGCGCGCTGGCTTGGTGGCGGCACCGAGGGAAGGGTCGCCCAGGCGCTAAGCTTCACCGCCGAATTCCTGCGGGAACAAGGCAAAATTCGCAATGTAGTCGACGATTTCGCCCGGCACGTAAATCCCCGTTATGTCGAGATGGTTCTCGAGGGTGCGTGTTGACGGACCAAAGCAAACCTAGCTTGTTGCGTACAGAGTGTCTTTGATGGATCAAAAGCCGAGGAAATTTTATTTTAGGTCGCTTCGAGCAAAATTCCTGGCGGTAGTGACGCCGCTGGTTCTTATTTCGACCATTTTTGTTTTTGGGCTTTTTGAATTCAATGCGCAGCGCGAAGCCGAAGACCGGCTCAATGACAAGCTCGAAAAACTGGTCGCGATCCAAAGTGCCGTGGTTGCGGAATCGATGTGGAACGTTGCCGACGAGCAAATCAAGCTTATCCTTAAAGCCCTTGCCATTGATCCGGATATCTCGGGTGCAGCGGTCTATGATGATCAGGACATATTGGTTGCTTGGACTGGAAAGGTAGAAGGTCTCGAACAGGAGCAGTTCTTTGCAGAAAAGGAAATCGTCTATGTGTATGATGATAGTAGAGAGGTCATTGGGCGCCTGGCCATCGCGCTGACCGACGCCCAGATTCTCGCCGCTGCCCGGCAGAGGCTGACGACAGCCGGAATCTTGGGAGCGCTTCTTCTCGGAGCCATCATTTTCAGCACCCTGATCGCGAACCGACGCACAATCGGCATCCCGCTCGAACGGCTCTTGAGTTCGATCAACAGCGCGCGCGGCGGGGGAGAGCGCGTTCCGGTGGACTGGATCAGCCGTGACGAGATCGGCGTCGTCGTCGCGGCATTCAACGAAATGCAGAAACGCCAGCAGGCGGACGAGGCGGCGCTCCGCAAGGCTCGCGACGAATTGGAACAGCGTGTCGAGGAGCGGACCCGTGAACTGGCCGAAGCAACCCTTGCAGCAAAACGAGCCCAAATGCAGCTTTCTCACGCCATCGAAAGCATCTCCGACGGGTTTTCTTTGTACGGCCCTGATGATCGCCTGATCGTTTGCAACCGCCGGTATCGTGAGCTCCTCTATCACGGAATCGAAGACATCGTGGTCGCTGGTGCCTCGTTCGATGAAATCATCCATAGCGCAGCTGAAAAAGGTCTTATCAAGGATGCGCTCGACGCACCGGAGGACTGGATCGCGGAGCGCATCGCGCAGCACAGGAACCCGGGTGACACGCATCTCCAGGAGCGTGCGGACGGCCGCTGGATTCGCGTCAGCGAGCGGAAAACCGACGACGACAGCACCGTTGCCGTATACACCGACATAACCGAACTCAAAGAACGCGAACAGGAAGCCGAAGAAGCGAACCGCGCGAAAAGCCAGTTCCTTGCCAATATGAGCCACGAGTTGCGGACTCCGCTCAATGCGGTGATCGGTATTACCGAAATGCTTATGGAAGATGCCGAGGAATTCGGACAGGAAGATTTCATTGAGCCGCTGGAACGTATCTCGCGCGCCGGAAAGCACCTGCTGAACCTGATAAACGAAATTCTAGACCTATCGAAGATTGAGGCTGGCAAGTTCGAGATGCATATCGAGAGCTTCGACTTGCCGAGCCTGATCCACGATGCGACAACAACTGTGCGTCCGATGGCAGAAAAGAACGGCAATGAGCTGACCGTTGATTGCCCGGATGATCTCGGGGCGATCTCGGCCGACCAGACACGGATGCGTCAGATCATTCTCAATCTGCTGAGCAATGCCTGCAAGTTTACTGAAAAGGGGCAGGTCGTGCTGATGGCCCGGGAAGTGCCGGACGATCTCGGATCGGCGGTTTCGATTGCGATTACAGATACGGGCATCGGGCTGAGTGCAGAACAGATTGACCGGTTGTTTGAAGAATTCAGCCAAGCCGACAGCTCGACCACACGCCGCTTCGGCGGCACGGGCCTGGGCCTGGCAATCAGCAGGCGCCTGGCGCGGATGATGGGCGGCGACATCGAAGTGCAAAGCGCGCTTGGCGAGGGTGCGACGTTCACCTTTCGCCTGCCGCGCATTGCGATTGCCAGTTCGGGTGAAGACGACGCTTCGCCCCTACCAGAACGCCCGCCGGCGCTGCCGATCAATTCAGCTCGGCGTGATAACCCTCGAATCCTGGTGGTCGATGATGACAGGGCATCCCGTGAACTGATGCGCGTCATGTTGGCGAAACAGGGCTACGATGTCGTGACCGCCGTCGATGGCAGGGAAGGACTAGAGCTTGCGCGCAGAATGAAGCCTTCTGCAATCACACTCGATGTCGTGATGCCGGAGTTGGATGGCTGGGAGTTTCTCAAGGAGATCAAGTCAGACACGGAGACCGCCGCAATTCCCGTCATCATGGCAACCATGACCGAAGAGCCCGATCGCGGTTTTGCTCTGGGCGCATCGGAATACATGACGAAGCCGATTGACCGGGAGAAGATGAAGGCATTGCTTTCAAAATACCATCCGCAGGACCGGACGCCTGAGGTCCTGGTGGTCGAGGATGATCCCGATGTGCGCGATGTGTTGCGAGGCATCTTCTCCAAGAGTGGTTGGGACGTCACAGAGGCGGAGAACGGCAATGTCGGGATCGAGCGTCTGGATGGATGTCAGCCCGACCTGATAATGCTTGACCTGCTGATGCCGGAGATGGATGGCTTCCAGTTTCTTGAAGCGCTTCGCCAGCGCCACGAATACGGCAGGGTCACGATCGTCGTTCTTACGGCGGCGAACTTAACGCCGGAAGATCATCGGCGGCTAAATGGCGGCGTCACGCAGATCGTGCAGAAGACAGATACTGGGCGGAGCGAGCTCCTGGCCACGATCCGCGAGATCATTGCAGAGAACACCCCCCAACCTTCGCAGGAGGCCGTGGGATGATCCGGGTGCTTTACATTGAAGACAACGAAGACAACATTTTCCTGTTCACACGCCGGCTGGGCAAACGAGGTTTCGAGATCCTGATCGCCCGCGACGGCGCGGCCGGTCTGGCGGTGGCGGGCACGAGCAACCCGTCGGTCATTCTGATGGATCTCGATCTTCCCATTGTCGATGGTTGGGAAGCCACCCGCCGGCTGAAGGCATCTGCAGCGACCCGCAATATTCCGGTGATCGCTGTGTCGTCCTATGCGATGCCCGAGGATTGCAGGCGCGCAATCGAGGCCGGATGTTCGGATTTCTTTTCGAAGCCGGTCGATATGAAGGCGCTTTGCAGCCGGATCGAAGCTCTTGCAGAGCATGGCCGGCAACCGGGGCCGGGTGAGGAGCATTGACCGCAGGTAAGGAGTTGAAGTGGGAATGGTGAAAATCCTTTATGTCGAAGACAACGAAGACAATGTCTACATGCTGACCAAACGGCTGGCCCGGAAAGGATACGAAGTTGTCGTGGCACCCGATGGCAAACAGGGCGTGGACATGTCACAATCGGAAAAGCCGGGTCTGATCATCATGGACTTGGGCTTGCCTGTACTTGATGGCTGGGAAGCGATCCGCCGGATCAAATCGAATTCTGCCACGTCGGAAATCCCGATCATCGCGCTGACCGCGCATGCTATGGCCGAGGATCGCGCAAAAGCACATGATGCCGGGTGTGACGATTTCGACACCAAGCCCGTCGATATGCCGCGCCTGCTCGGCAAGATCGACTCCCTGCTGCAGGCGAGGCAGGCCTCTTGACCTCGGACGGGCCAGCCCTTCTCGTTGTCGATGACAACGAAGACAACCGCTATACGCTCCTGCGGCGGTTGAAACGCGAGGGCCATGAGAATGTCGATGTGGCAGAGAACGGCCAGGAGGCGCTCGATCTGCTCGGCAGGCAACCTTACGACCTCGTGCTGCTCGACATCATGATGCCGGTTCTCAACGGGTACGAAACGCTGGAGCGTATGAAATCCGACATGCGCCTGCGCTCGATACCAGTCATAATGATTTCCGCAGTCGATCAAATTGAAAGCGTCGTGCGTTGTATCGAAGCAGGTGCCGAAGACTATCTCCCGAAACCGTTCAACACCGCGATCCTGCGTGCGCGCATTCATGCCAGCCTTGAAAAGAAACGCCTCAGGGATCAGGAGGCGGGCTATATGAAGCAAATCGAGGTTGAAAAAAAGCGCGCCGACGATCTGCTGCATGCGACCCTGCCAGCCGCCGCGGTGCACGAACTGAAATCCACAAACTCCGTTAGACCGCGCCAGTTCGAAGACGTGGCGGTTCTGTTCTGCGACATCGTGGGTTTCACGACCTATTGCAACAACAACTCGGCGGAAACCGTGGTATCCCATCTTCAGGATCTGGTCTGCGCCTTCGAGGACATCGCGACCCGGAACGGGCTGGAAAAGATTAAGACAATCGGGGATGCCTTCATGGCAACTGCCGGGCTATTGCACCATGTCGAAAGTCCTGCAAAGGCCAGCGTTCGAACGGGCCTGGAGATGATTGACGCCGTCGCGGAACACCCCTCTGGCTGGGAGATCCGAATCGGCATTCATATGGGGCCGCTGGTCGGCGGAGTTATCGGCCAGAAGAATTACGCCTTCGATATCTGGGGAGATACGGTGAACATCGCCGCCCGCATTGTCGATCATGCCGATCCGGGAACGGTACTTGTGAGCGAGGCCGTATGGCGAAACTTGCAAGATGCTTTCGATGGCAAGTCAAAAGGCATGGTCGAGCTCAAGGGAAGAGGATCGCACGAGTTGATTGAATGCGCCTGCTCCAGGTAAGGAGCCGTGCAGGGCACGCTCTGTTGCGCCCGATCACTCTTGGATGGCACCTGGCGACGTGCACCCAGGGCGGCTTCCGCCAGTTTTTCGGATCTAAGAAAGCACCAGCTCATACCGATCCGGAGCTGGTACCCGAAAGACCTCAACCGAAAGCCGCGGCAGAAAGCAGGACGGGCTACAATAGGCCGGTGAGACCGCTTTGGCGGATCAATTTGCCTACCTAAACCGCTTGACTGGGACGTCCCCGTTACCGAAGTCCTAAGCCAAGCATTCCAGCATTCTTCTGACCCGGCCCGCAGCGGACACACCCGCTGCGCCCGGCTCAACCATGCCATTTCTGAAATTTCGGCAAGCGCCAGTTCCGGTGCCTGGGAAATCCCCCCCCGATCTTAAGGGGGGGCGGAAGTAGAATTTTCTCGGCAGGGTGAACGAGGAGCTTCCGATGAAGAAGACACGATTCTGGACTGGCCCGTTCCGGATTTCTCTACGCTGTGCCGCCGGCAGAGTGAGATGGGACCGTGGCCCCAGTGGGGCCGCGTAAGCCCATAGAACGCTGGCCGTCCAGATCCCATATCGCCGCGCCGATGGGCCGCTGAACCTGCTTGTGGACAGCACCGGGATCAAGTTCCTTGGCGATGATGAGTGGCAGGCCCGCAAGCACGGCGTTCAGGGGCGGCGCCAAGGCTCGACCGTAGTGTCGGGTGGCTCGCAGAGTTTCGTTTCTGACCTGCGCAGCCGGACAATCTTCTTTCCACAACCGGCCATTCTTGCGGATCGGGATGATCGGGGCCGCGTCGCGTTCGAGGATCGCGGCATGGCAGCGTCGCGTGTCATAGGCACCATCGGCGATCACGGTGCCGATGTCTTCGTCCTCGGGGAACTGACCCAACAAGTCCGGTAAGACCGGGCTGTCCACTGCCCGGCAGTGGTTTGCGCAGCATAACCACGAGAGGGGCCGTCGCGGCTGGGGGTGAATTCGACGGCACGGATGTCAGACGTGGCAGCGTCCATCGCAAGATGAACCTTGCGCCCCTCTCATTGATTGCTCTGCAATCAACTGCCGGGCAGCCATTCTGGAAGCGCTGGACAGGATACCACGTCCGAAGCCGGATCGAGGCAAAGATGCGCTGCTTAAAGGCATTCGGCGAGCGCATTGCCGCAAGAGACCCCGTCCGCCAAACCGCCGAGATCCATATCCGCATCGCACTCATCAACCGCTTCAACGCACTCGGCACCGCTGAGATTATCCGCGTCGCCTAAGTTCGGAGGGGAAAGGGGGAGCCAGGCCTCAAGAGCGAGTTCTGCAACAATGCCATTCAGATCCAAACAGGTTCATAAAGGATCCGATCCGCCAGATGCCGGGGCTGAACACCTAAGCGCATGTATCCAGGGACGTTAAGAATTTTCTGTTGGTTTCACTGTACTTTCGGCGCGAGCCATCGAGAATCAGGAACGCGCGGAGAAATTCATTGTTTTTCAAATTCAAAGCGTCCAGGCCCGCAGAGCAGGACAGCGGTGCCAGGATTATTGCCGGTATGGTCGATCGCACCCAGGCGACAATTCAATTTAAACCGGACGGCACAATTCTGACCGCAAACGGCAATTTTCTTGCTGCATTGGGATACCGGCTGGAAGAAATCGCGGGCCGGCATCATTCGATGTTTGTGGCGCCTGAAATTGCCGCGGGTGCGGAGTATAAATCATTCTGGAAAGACCTGGCCGCTGGCCGTGTGTTCACCGATCAGTTCCCGCGGGTGACCAAGGACGGCGCCACTATTTGGATCCAGGCGACCTATGCTCCGGTTGAAAACGCGGATGGCACAGTGGAAAGGGTGGTCAAAGTGGCCACTGATGTAACGGTGCGCCGTCTTGGGCTGCAGGAAATCGCCAAGGGGCTGGACGCGATGAGCCAGGGGGATCTGGGCTTCCGGGTCAAACTGTCCGATCAGGCGGATATTGCCGCGCTGGGCGAGGCGTTCAACCGCTCGGCGGAGCAGCTTGGCACAGCGATGGGCGCGGTGACGCAAGTATCCGAAGCTGTCGGACGCACAGCGGATGAGATATCCAAATCCGCCAGCGACCTGTCTCAGCGTACCGAGAGCCAGGCTGCAACGCTGGAGGAAACCGCAGCGGCCATTGAGGAGCTGACCGGCACGGTGCATTCCTCGGCGGAGGGCGCAGAGAAGGTGGAGGGCATCGTCAGCGAGGCCCAGACTGCCGCGGAACGCAGCGGTCAGGTTGTCTCGGACGCTGTGGCGGCGATGTCGCAGATTGAGAGCTCCTCTGAGGAAATCGCCAAAATCATCGGGATGATCGACGATATTGCCTTTCAGACCAACTTGCTGGCGCTGAATGCCGGGGTTGAGGCCGCCCGGGCGGGGGAGGCAGGCCGTGGCTTTGCGGTTGTTGCCTCAGAAGTGCGGGCGCTGGCGCAGCGGTCCGCTGGGGCGGCCGGCGAGATCAAGCAGCTTATCGGTCAAAGCAAACAGCAGGTGGCCAGCGGTGTGGACCTGGTTGGCAGAACCGGAATTGAGCTTAAGCAGATCATTGACAGTGTGGGTCATATTTCCACCCACATCAGCGGGATTGCCACTGGCGCCAAGGAACAGGCAACGTCGCTGAGCGAGATCAACCTTGGTGTTTCACAGCTGGATCAGGTGACCCAGCAGAATGCGGCGATGGTTGAGGAAACCTCGGCCGCCAGCCAGTTGCTGTCCGCAGACGCCAGCCAGCTGACCCGCGAAGTGTCCAAGTTCAGGTCCGCAGGCAACCCGGCCCCCGCCCCGGTTGCGGATGTGGTGGCTTTTCAGCGCCCGGCGGCAACATCCCCGGCAGCATCCCCGGCGGCAAACGACGCCGGCGGTTTTGATGCAGAGACGCTGCCTGCGGCGCAAGGGTGGGATGATTTCTGAAGCCGACTTGCCGTTCTTGCCTGTGGCTGCGGCAAGGTTGTCTATGAATTGACATGTTGACACTCTCCGTCTGCACCGCAACGCTTGCGCGCAAAAATGACGGGGTGAAAACATGAACAGCCAGGTGGCGCCAGCCTATCCGCTGGTCCGGCGGGCCGGGCAGAACGGTATGCTGGTGAGCTTTGACAGCAGCCTTAGCGAAGCCTCGAACCGCGCCGCGCTGGCTTTTGGCAGTGCGGTGGAAGCGCTGCCGCTGAAAGGGGTTGTAGAGACCATGGCCTCTTTGGCTTCGGTCTTTGTCCGTTTCGACCCTGCTGATCTGCGGCATGAGGCGCTGGAGGCGGCTTTGCAGACCCTTCTGACGACCCAAAACTGGCTGCAGGCGCCGCTGCCGCCCGGGCGCCGGTTCTGGCGGGTGCCCACAGTATATGGCACCGATCTGGCACCCCAGCTGGGAGAAGCAGCCGATGCCGCGGGTCTGAGCGAGACACAGGCCATCGAAAGCCTGGGTGCCGCCCGGGTGCGGGTGCTGACCATCGGCTTTGCCCCCGGCCAGCCCTACCTTGGGTCTTTGGGGCCGGAATGGAACCTGCCGCGGCAGACGGAGCTGACACCGATGGTGCCGAGCGGCGCACTGGTGCAGGCGATCAGCCAGTTCGTCTTGTTCTCCAATCCGGCGCCGACCGGCTGGCGTCATGTCGGCCAAACCGGGCTGACCCTGTTCCAGCCGGGGGCAGCGCAGCCTTTTGTTCTGCGCCCGGGTGATGAGATGCAGTTTGAGCCGGTCTCCAAACCGGACTTCCTGAAACACTGCAAGGATGACCCGCTGCTTGGCGGCGCCATCGTCGCGGAGATCGCAGCATGAGCGGTCTCAAGATACTGCGGATCGGACCGGCAGCTTCGGTCCAGGATATGGGGCGGCCCGGTTTGCTGGGGCAGGGGGTGTCCCAAGGCGGCGCTGCGGACCCGCTGGCATTGGCCGAGGGGGCTGCGCTGCTGCGGCAGGATTCCGGATTGGCAGCCTTGGAAATGGGGGGCATGGGCGGCGAGTTCGAAGCAACCGGCCCCCTGCGCATTGCCCTGACCGGCGCGCCGATGACGGCAGTGCTGGAGGGTGAACCGCTGGCCTGGAATGCGTCGCACCGGATGGAGGCGGGCCAGCGCCTGTCAATCGGTGCCGCCCGCCGCGGCGTCTATGGATACCTGCATCTAGGCGGCGGCATTGCCACGGAGCCGCTGCTTGGCTCCCGCGCTGTGCATCTGATGGCGGGGCTGGGGCGGGCGGCCGAAGCCGGAGACCTGCTGCCTGCCGGTTCAGACCGGAATAATGAAACAGGTCTGGTACTGGCCGCCGAGGACCGTTTTCAGGGCGGTGAATTGCGTATTGTCGAAAGTTTCCAAAGCGGCCTGTTTCCAGAGCCGGTCCGTGCCCGGTTTGCGGCCACGGTTTTCCGGCGCGGCAGCCGTGCCAACCGGATGGGGGTGGAAATGGTCTCGGACGGGGAAGGCTTTGCCGCTGACGGCCAGCTCAATATCCTGTCCGAAGTGATCCTGCCGGGGGATGTGCAGATGACCGGCGATGGCAAGCCCTTCGTGCTTCTGCGCGAATGCCAGACAACTGGCGGTTACCCGCGGATCGGCACCGTTCTGCCATGCGATCTCCCCAAGGTGGCGCAGGCGCAGGATGGCGCTGCGCTCCGCTTCTGCTGGACCGGCCTGGAACAGGCTCTGGAAATTCAGGCCAGGTTTGAGACGGTTTTAAAGGGGCTGCCCGCAGCTTGCCGCCCGCTGGTACGCGATCCGGCTGCGCTCCGGGACCTGTTATCCTATCAATTGATCAGCGGGGCGGTCTCTGCGGAGGCGGACCCTTTTGCAACAGGAGAGACCGCATGACCAAGACCGTCGACCTGAACGCCGACATGGGTGAAAGCTTCGGCCCCTGGACCATGGGGGATGACGCGGCGCTGCTGGACATCGTCTCCTCGGCCAATATTGCCTGCGGCTTTCATGCGGGCGATCCGGATGTGATGGCCCGGACCATGGCGCTGGCGCATGACAACGGCGTCGGGATCGGCGCCCATCCCGGGTTCCTGGACTTGCAGGGCTTCGGGCGGCGCAAGATGCATGTGCCGCATGGCACACTGGCCAATATGATCCGCTACCAGCTGGGCGCGGCGCAGGGCATGGCACGGGCGGCCGGAACCCAAGTGCGCCACCTGAAACTGCACGGGGCGCTGTCCAATATGGCCTGCACCGATCACGCAATGGCGCGGGCCTGCTACGAGTCGGCGCTGGAAGTGGATCCGGACATCATCATCATGGTACTGGCGGCCACGGCCATGGAAGAGGCGGTGCGCGGCCTTGGCTGCAACTGGTGCGGTGAGATCTTTGCCGACCGTGCCTATAATGATGACGGCACGCTGGTCGACCGGTCTTTGCCGGGCGCTGTCATTCATGACCCGGCCCTGGCTGGCCCGCGCATTCTGCAAATGGTGGAAGAGGGCGCCATCATCACCGAAAGCGGCAAGCGCATTCCCGCCTCAATCGATACCATCTGCCTGCATGGGGATACGGCGGAAGCGGTGCAGCTGGCCCAATCGGTCCGCACCAGCCTGACGGAAGGCGGGATCATGATCCGTCAATTCACCGGGCGCAGGGGCTAATCACTGCTGGCGAGGTGTAATCTGGTGCCTCAGCCGGGAGGATCGCCTGGCGCTAGGGCGGTTTTAGGGATTTTCGGGAAAAAACCATGGAATCGGATGCCTGACTCGAGGGGAAACTGCCGGATGCGACTCGCGGAACTCTGCCCCTCTTGTGTGCCCTTGGTTCGAAACCCCAACATCTAGCGGAAGGTGATCCTCAAGCCATCGCGCTTGTCGCGCCTACGCCCGGCCGATTGCCGGAAAACAGCAAGCTCGACATATTTTTTTGTCGCGTAAGTTGCTGGAAAAGAAAGAATTTTACGATCGTTTTGCAAAATGTCATGCAAACGTCAAAAAAGGGCTTGCGGGTTTGTTGGTCTAACCTTAGAACCCCCTTCACCGGCAGCGACGAGATGCTGCTGAGACACACCGGACGGGACGGCGGGAACGCAGGACGGGACGGGAAACGCGGCGGAGAGACGCCGGGACGCCTGGAGAGACAGGGAGACGGGCCGGAGAGACGGCTGGACGCTCAGGAGAGACTGGGGCACTTTGATAGATCTGACAGGCGGGCGCGCTGGGGAATACTGGCGCATCGGTCTTGTTTTTGGCCTCTGAGTGTTGCTCTTTGACATTGATGGATAACTGAAGAGATATGTGGGCGGTTTGGTTCGTTTCGATGGATCAACGTCTGTATATCAACGCTCTTAGGAAGTTCGCTTCCGATGATTGAGTGTCAGCTTCACTGTCTTGTTCGGCTTCGGTTTCTTTTGAAACCAAGCACAACAGACAGAGAATAATTGGTTGCAGTTCCGGTTCCTAGCCGGGTCGGATCGCAAGGCGCGTCAAACCCCCGTGTTTGAGTGTTTTGTTAAAGCAACCAGTGATGTGCAGAGGTTCGAACGTCAAGGATAAGCTGGCAACAGCTTTTCAACTTGAGAGTTTGATCCTGGCTCAGAACGAACGCTGGCGGCAGGCCTAACACATGCAAGTCGAGCGCTCTCTTCGGAGGGAGCGGCGGACGGGTTAGTAACGCGTGGGAACGTGCCCTTCTCTAAGGAATAGCCACTGGAAACGGTGAGTAATACCTTATACGCCCTTCGGGGGAAAGATTTATCGGAGAAGGATCGGCCCGCGTTAGATTAGATAGTTGGTGGGGTAACGGCCTACCAAGTCTACGATCTATAGCTGGTTTTAGAGGATGATCAGCAACACTGGGACTGAGACACGGCCCAGACTCCTACGGGAGGCAGCAGTGGGGAATCTTGGACAATGGGCGCAAGCCTGATCCAGCCATGCCGCGTGAGTGATGAAGGCCTTAGGGTCGTAAAGCTCTTTCGCCAGAGATGATAATGACAGTATCTGGTAAAGAAACCCCGGCTAACTCCGTGCCAGCAGCCGCGGTAATACGGAGGGGGTTAGCGTTGTTCGGAATTACTGGGCGTAAAGCGCGCGTAGGCGGACCAGAAAGTAAGGGGTGAAATCCCAGGGCTCAACCCTGGAACTGCCTCTTAAACTCCTGGTCTTGAGTTCGAGAGAGGTGAGTGGAATTCCGAGTGTAGAGGTGAAATTCGTAGATATTCGGAGGAACACCAGTGGCGAAGGCGGCTCACTGGCTCGATACTGACGCTGAGGTGCGAAAGTGTGGGGAGCAAACAGGATTAGATACCCTGGTAGTCCACACCGTAAACGATGAATGCCAGTCGTCGGGTAGCATGCTATTCGGTGACACACCTAACGGATTAAGCATTCCGCCTGGGGAGTACGGTCGCAAGATTAAAACTCAAAGGAATTGACGGGGGCCCGCACAAGCGGTGGAGCATGTGGTTTAATTCGAAGCAACGCGCAGAACCTTACCAACCCTTGACATCCCTGGACCGCTGGAGAGATTCAGCTTTCTCGTAAGAGACCAGGTGACAGGTGCTGCATGGCTGTCGTCAGCTCGTGTCGTGAGATGTTCGGTTAAGTCCGGCAACGAGCGCAACCCACATCCTTAGTTGCCAGCAGTTCGGCTGGGCACTCTAGGGAAACTGCCCGTGATAAGCGGGAGGAAGGTGTGGATGACGTCAAGTCCTCATGGCCCTTACGGGTTGGGCTACACACGTGCTACAATGGCAGTGACAATGGGTTAATCCCAAAAAACTGTCTCAGTTCGGATTGGGGTCTGCAACTCGACCCCATGAAGTCGGAATCGCTAGTAATCGCGTAACAGCATGACGCGGTGAATACGTTCCCGGGCCTTGTACACACCGCCCGTCACACCATGGGAGTTGGGTTTACCCGAAGGCCGTGCGCCAACCTCTTCGGAGGGGGCAGCGGACCACGGTGAGCTCAGCGACTGGGGTGAAGTCGTAACAAGGTAGCCGTAGGGGAACCTGCGGCTGGATCACCTCCTTTCTAAGGATGTTCCTGGCCAGATCAGCGTGCTGATCTCGTGGAACACTTAGCATGGGCAGCAAACAAAGCTGCCCGCATCGGAAATGTCGCAAGATGTTTCTTGGACCGGACCGTCCTCATATCTCTTCAGTCATATCGGATCCTGGCGCTGCCAGGGTTCAGCAAGGGGCCTTAGCTCAGCTGGGAGAGCGCCTGATTTGCATTCAGGAGGTCAGGAGTTCGATCCTCCTAGGCTCCACCAAGCATTGGCACCTTGAACCACATTCGGCGGCAGCCGGGTCTTGCAGGATCTTGGTGACATAACTGCCGGGTGCTGCTCCCGGGCATTGCTTCGCAATACCCTGCCGCCCACTGATTTTGTTTTGCTGAAGCAAAACGAAAACCGGGTCGGTAGCTCAGGTGGTTAGAGCGCACGCCTGATAAGCGTGAGGTCGGAGGTTCAAGTCCTCCTCGACCCACCACTTCCCTGGAAGTGGCAATACGATTTGACCGTTAAGCACTGTGCAGTGTTTAACCGTCCAATCGGACGGAAATTGACATCGTAAAGAGAGATACAATCAACAAGACTGTTGGTCGCCCGAGTGTGGGATTGACCTCAGTCAGGTGCTGACCGCCCTTCGGGACGGGATGCGAGCTTCAGAATACGTCATGTTTCCTCAGACGTTCTGAAGTCTGCCTGATTGAAAAGACAGTGTTGTCCAAGTCAAGTACACTAACCCGGTTCAATATCCGCAAGGATTTGAACCCGCATGATCGCATGATCATGCAATAAGTTCCTGGTCGCAATTGTGGCCGGGAGCGGGATAGTTTGCTTTTTGGTTCAGGAAAACATGCTGCGGTTTCTTACCAGCTTCCGCAGCTGAGCGTGTTTTAGAACACTCTCTTTTTCTGGATCAAATCAAGCGCGAGAAGGGCGTTTGGTGGATGCCTTGGCAGTAAGAGGCGATGAAAGACGTGATACCCTGCGATAAGCTTGGGGGAGCCGGGAATAGGCTTTGATCCCAAGATCTCTGAATGGGGGAACCCACCTGAAAGTTTGTTATAATAGCCGCCGGTTCATTCCGGATGGCTGCTTATAATGGGCTTAACCAGGTACTTATAGACTGAATACATAGGTTTATAAGAGCAAACCCGGGGAACTGAAACATCTAAGTACCCGGAGGAAAGGACATCAATAGAGACTCCGTTAGTAGCGGCGAGCGAACGCGGACCAGCCGAGCCTGATGAGTGAGAAGAACATGTTGGGAAGCATGGCCATAGCGGGTGACAGCCCCGTATTCTAAGCTCTGAGGGACGTATTAAGTAGGGCGGAACACGTGAAATTCTGTCTGAAGATCGGAGGACCACCTCCGAAGGCTAAGTACTCCTTACTGACCGATAGCGAACCAGTACCGTGAGGGAAAGGTGAAAAGCACCCCGGCGAGGGGAGTGAAACAGTACCTGAAACCGAACGCCTACAATCAGTTGGAGGCCCCTTGAGGGCTGACAGCGTACCTTTTGTATAATGGGTCATCGACTTGGTCTCACAAGCAAGCTTAAACCGTTAGGTGTAGGCGCAGCGAAAGCGAGTCTTAATAGGGCGAATGAGTTTGTGGGATCAGACCCGAAACCGAGTGATCTAGGCATGGCCAGGTTGAAGGTGCGGTAACACGCACTGGAGGACCGAACCCACATCCGTTGAAAAGGATCGGGATGAGCTGTGCCTAGGGGTGAAAGGCCAATCAAACTCGGAGATAGCTGGTTCTCTGCGAAATCTATTTAGGTAGAGCGTCATCCGAATACCCCGGGGGGTAGAGCACTGGATGGGTAATGGGGCCCCACAGGCTTACTGATCCTAACCAAACTCCGAATACCCGGGAGTACTAGATGGCAGACACACGGCGGATGCTAACGTCCGTCGTGGAGAGGGAAACAACCCTGACCTCCGGCTAAGGCCCCCAATTCATGGCTAAGTGGGAAAGCAGGTGAGACGTCCAAAACAACCAGGAGGTTGGCTTAGAAGCAGCCATCCTTTAAAGATAGCGTAACAGCTCACTGGTCTAATCAAGATGTCTTGCGGCGAAGATGTAACGGGGCTCAAGCCATGAGCCGAAGCCGAGGATGCACATAGTGCATGGTAGCAGAGCGTAGTGTGACATAGTTCCATGCGTCCTTATCTTCCTGCGGGAAGAATTGGACGCAAGGAGCTTTCGATGAAGCGGGCCTGTGAGGGATCCCGTGGAGAGATCACTAGTGAGAATGATGACATGAGTAGCGACAAAGAGTGTGAGAGACACTCTCGCCGAAAGTCCAAGGGTTCCTGCTTAAAGCTAATCTGAGCAGGGTAAGCCGGCCCCTAAGCCGAGGCCGAAAGGCGTAGGCGATGGGAACCACGTTAATATTCGTGGGCCAGGAGGATGTGACGGATTGTGAAGGTAGTTCATCCTTATCGGATTGAATGGGCTGCTGATCAGTCCCTGGAAATAGCCCTCCATCAGACCGTACCCTAAACCGACACAGGTGGACAGGTAGAGAATACCAAGGCGCTTGAGAGAACGATGTTGAAGGAACTCGGCAAAATACCTCCGTAAGTTCGCGAGAAGGAGGCCCGGGTCCTACGCAAGTGGAATCCGGGGGCACAAACCAGGGGGTGGCGACTGTTTATTAAAAACACAGGGCTCTGCGAAGTCGCAAGACGACGTATAGGGTCTGACGCCTGCCCGGTGCCTGAAGGTTAAAAGGAGGGGTGAGAGCTCCGAATTGAAGCCCAGGTAAACGGCGGCCGTAACTATAACGGTCCTAAGGTAGCGAAATTCCTTGTCGGGTAAGTTCCGACCTGCACGAATGGCGTAACGACTTCCCCGCTGTCTCCAACATCGACTCAGCGAAATTGAATTGCCTGTCAAGATGCAGGCTTCCCGCGGTTAGACGGAAAGACCCCGTGCACCTTTACTACAGCTTCGCACTGGTATCAGGATTGTGATGTGCAGGATAGGTGGTAGGCATCGAAACCGTGACGCAAGTCGCGGTGGAGCCTCCCTTGAGATACCACCCTTCGCACTCTTGATATCTAACCGCGGTCCGTTATCCGGATCCGGGACCCTGCGTGGCGGGTAGTTTGACTGGGGCGGTCGCCTCCTAAAGAGTAACGGAGGCGCGCGAAGGTTGGCTCAGAGCGGTCGGAAATCGCTCGTTGAGTGCAATGGCAGAAGCCAGCCTGACTGCGAGACTGACAAGTCGAGCAGAGACGAAAGTCGGCCATAGTGATCCGGTGGTCCCGAGTGGAAGGGCCATCGCTCAACGGATAAAAGGTACGCCGGGGATAACAGGCTGATACTGCCCAAGAGTCCATATCGACGGCAGTGTTTGGCACCTCGATGTCGGCTCATCTCATCCTGGGGCTGGAGCAGGTCCCAAGGGTACGGCTGTTCGCCGTTTAAAGAGGTACGTGAGCTGGGTTTAGAACGTCGTGAGACAGTTCGGTCCCTATCTGCCGTGGGTGTAGGATACTTGAGAGGAGTTGCCCCTAGTACGAGAGGACCGGGGTGAACGAACCACTGGTGGACCTGTTGTTGCGCCAGCAGCAGTGCAGGGTAGCTATGTTCGGACAGGATAACCGCTGAAGGCATCTAAGCGGGAAGCCCCCCTCAAAACAAGGTATCCCTGAGGGCCGTGGAAGACCACCACGCCGATAGGCCGGAGATGTAAGTGCAGCAATGCATTCAGTTGACCGGTACTAATCGCCCGATAGGCTTGATTTGATCCAGTAACAGACAGTGTTACGGAAAAACCAAACAAGCAAACACATCCCATAATACAAACGCTTGGACAACGTTGATTGCAGCCGAACGCATTTGGTAATGTCCCCGTGACATAACTCAGGTGCGGTCTCTCGCGCATTTACTTCGTAAATACGCTGCCGACCGCCACACGAGAAAAATCCAAATGCCTTCGGTATTTGGATTTTTCTCGGTTTGGTGGCTACAGCACAAGTGAAACACCCGGTCCCTTCCCGAACCCGGAAGTTAAGCACTGTCGCGCCGATGGTACTTGGGCTCAAGCCCTGGGAGAGTAGGTCACCGCCAAACCTAGTAAAATCCAAATATCTCTCAATACGGTCTCAAAAAAACCTGACGCGGGATGGAGCAGCCAGGTAGCTCGTCAGGCTCATAACCTGAAGGTCGCAGGTTCAAATCCTGCTCCCGCAACCAACGTTTACGACCAAGCCTCCGCAAACAGCGGGGGCTTTTTCGATTCAGGCCGACCCAAAGGCATGATCCCCGCCAATTCCCCAACAAGTTCAAGCTGATGGCCGCCCGGCGCAGCACTGTCGGGAACCATCCGCACCTCCGAAATCAGCGCCCGCAGCGACGCCGTCGCCTCCCGCCTCACTTCCGGTGCATTCAGAGCGCCAGCAAGATCCTCGATCAGCTCCCGGTACCGCGCCGACAGGCGCGGATGCAGCCGCAGGGCAGGGGGTTCCGGGTTGTCCGCGATGACCGCCGCCAGGCGGGCCTTCTCACCCTCCAGCTCAGACATCTTGTCCTTCATCGAGGCGGTGTACATGCCGTCCTCAATAGCGGTCAGAAGCCGCCATCTCGAGCACCTCCCCGGGAGCAGGCCGCATGACGCAACGCCCGTCTCAAACGCGCGAAACTCACCAGCTGCCGCCCGCAGGCTGGACCGCTCCTGGCCTGCTCGTCGCCGCGCTTTGCTCAGGAAAATGCAATCAACTGTTCCGCCGGCATCCGAAACCCACGCCCCCAGTCGTCCGAGCGACCTCCAGCGATCGACACGTCCTGCCCGGTCGCTGGCCAGACCCCACCCTCGCAATCACCCGCAGCACGCTTTCCCCATAGACAGCGCCCGGGGCCCGCGGCTTCCTCCTTCCGAGGTTTGTCAACGCGGGCCGCCGACGTGTCCAACAGCAAAGTTGCACCCTGGCCCGCATCGGAAAACCTTCAGGAAATCGGAAATTTGCCACAGCTGCAAGAAGGGCAGAAACAGATCATTAAAGCAGGCGCTGGATGTTGAACGATTGGCCGGGAAAATTCGCATGAAAGGCTTGCGTGGCGGCCATCATTTGATAGAAATCTTGTTCTTTTGTATCCGCTCCGGCGGTTGCCGGGGGGCGCGTTTCGCTGCGTCTAAAAAGCAGCCGTCAAAGTGGCCGTGTCAGTGCCTTCCGTTGAAAAGATGGAGTTGCGCACAAACTCGGGTACCTCGGAATGATCGCTTTTATAGGCCCCGCAGCGTTGCAAGATTGCCCGCAAATCCGGTGATTTTCCCAAGTACTCCCATACCACACGGGTGCCATAGAGCATGTGCCCGCCTTCCGGTTCGATCCCTTGGAGAAGACCGGGAAGAAACGAGGGATCTTCATAATCCGAGGCAATCAGGGCAGTGGTCCACATGCCGTTTCCTTGCCCCTGCTCGCGGCTGGTTATGAAGATCCGGTTGTGCGCTTCGAACACCAGGCCAGAGTGTTTGAGTGTCGAGGGGATGGCGAATTCGTCATCCTCATAGCGCTCCAGCTCCTTGGAGAACCAGTCGTGCCCGCTGCCAAAAATCCGTCCAATGCTCTTCAAGAGATAGTTTTTGGACGGGTCGGGGCTCATATAAATATTATAGTAACCTGCGTGGCGCTCCAGCAGGCCGGCATTGCGGCGGTCGCGGCGGATCACCTTTTCCATCTGCTCCGAAAGCGGATCATCCGACCGGGCCAGAACCGGCGGCCGCAGCCGGACCAGTTTGGCAAAGGCCTTCTTTTCCTGCAGGATCTCGGCCTCATCCACCCCGAAAAAGTCGCAGACCCGGCGCAGCGTGGCGAGCGACGGGGCAGTCTGACCGGTGAGGTATTTGTTGAATTGCTGCCGATTGATGCCGATTCGGCGGCAGACCTCCGAGACAGAACGCCCGTAGCTGCACAGCATCCTGAGATTGGCGGAGAGATTAGTTTCGGGCATGTGTTTACGCTACTTTATGCACTATAGCTGCGTCCAGCCTAATTTTGGGGGCCTAACGGTGCGTGCTTTGCAGGTCGCGCGCCCTCTAGACTGTTGGAAAAGATGCCAACAGATGGAGAGGAAGATGACCAGAATTCCGACAAAGCCGGCCCGGCAGGTTTCGATAGGCACAAGCGTGGCAGCCGCCATCTGGACCGCCGCAGCAGGCGCAGGTGCTGCTGACACCCTTCGCATCGCGGTCGCTGCCGATCCGGGCTACCTGGATCCGGCCTACTGGGGTTCCAGCTCGGAACAGCTTCTGATCGACAACCTCTATCCGCGGCTGGCGAAACATGTGCCGGGGGATAGTTGGAAGGCCGAACTGGATGCCGCGAAATCCGTAGATCTGTCCGATCCGCAGCACATCGCCTTTGAGCTGAAACCCGGCATCATGTGGTCCGGCGGCTATGGGGAGCTGACCGCGGAAGATGTAGAATACTCTTTTGAACGGCACTTGGATCAAGGCTTGGAATCCGGTGTCGCGACCGAGTTCACGCTGCTGGAGGATGTCGAAGTAACCGGCAAGTACACCGGGGTCATTCACCTGAGCGCACCGTCCCCGGCGTTCTGGTCGGCGACGCTATCCTACACTTCGGGCGCGATTATTTCCAAGGCTGCGGCGGAGGCTTCGGACGGGTATTTCGAGGCAACCCCGGTTGCAACCGCTGGCCCCTACAGGTTCAAGTCTCATGAACCCGGCCAGGCCTTCATGTTGGAAAAGGATCCGGCCTGGACAGGCAAGGCGGCAGATTTTGAAGAGGTCGCGATCATAGCCATTGCTGATGACAACGCCGCCCGGGTGGCTTTTGATGCAGGCGAGATCGATTTTACCTACGCAGCCTCAGCGCTAGAGTACGACAGCTGGTCAACAAGCGCCGGTAATACCGAATTGCGTACATCGCTGGATCCGCTTTGGTTGGGCATTTCGGAAACCTACGAGAGTCTGTCGGACATCCGGGTGCGCCAGGCCATCCAGAAAGCGGTGGATGTGCCCGCCATTCTGGCTGCGGTCTCGAACGGGCGGGCCGAACAGGCAACCGGTATGGTCGCCCCGGGGCTTCTGGGCCACCGCGACGTGCTACCAATCCAGCGGGACATGGACGGCGCCCGGGCGCTGATCGCCGAGGCGGGGGCCGAAGGAACTGTCTTGCGGCTTGACTTCGTGAATACGGCCAACCGTGCCACCATTGCCCAGATTGTCCAGGCCAACCTGGCTGAGATCGGTCTGACCGTCGAGCTGAACGGGCAGGATGAAGGCAGCTTCTGGAGTGTCGATGAAACGCGTGCTGCCGACCTGCAGCTGCATGTGAAATCCTGGACCGGCAATCCCGACGGCATCTACACGATGCAGTATTTCACCTCCGATCAGGTCGGCGTCTGGAACTGGGAAGGGTTGAGCAACCCGGACTATGACGCCCTGGTCGAAAGGGCGCGCCGCAGCACCGATGACGCAGAACGCGGCCGGCTTTACACACAGATGCAGGAGATGATGGAGAAATCCGGCAACTTCCTGTTCCTGACCAACGAACCCCTGACCATCCTGTGGAACGACAAGATCGTGCCGGCCACCTTGCCCGACGGCCGTCCAGTCTTTGCCGGCTTCAAGAAGACCGCAAACTGACCTCCCTCCTGCCGGGCGGCGGCCTACAGCCCCGCCCGGATTTTTCTTCTGAGGAAACACCGAAATGCTTGGCTTTATTCTCCGCCGCACCTGTCTTGGGGTGACCGTGCTGATCCTGGCAGTCTCGACGCTGTATGTGCTGGTGCAACTGGCCCCTGGCGATCCTGCCAGCGCGATGCTGGGCCCACGGGCGACGCCAGCCATCAAGGCCGAGTTTGCCGAGCGGCTGGGGCTGGATCAGCCAATGCCAGTGCAGATCGTGAAGTATCTGGGGTCAGTGGCCCAGGGCGATCTGGGCACCGATCTGCGCAGCCGCCGCCCTGTCAGCGAAGTGCTGATGGCGCATCTTCCGCATACTGTGCAGCTGATCACGGCAGCCATGCTGCTGGCAGCAGGCCTGGGCATCCCGCTGGGCTGCCTGGCGGCGGTGCGCCGCAACGGGCTGTTTGACCGGCTGATCGGATTGCTGTCGGTCAGCGTCATCGCGGTGCCTTCGGTGATCATTGCAATCTACGGCATGCTGCTGTTTTCCGCCCGGCTGGGCTGGCTGCCTGCCATCGGCGCGGGCGAAGGCGGCTTTGGTTCTACGCTGCACCACCTGATCATGCCAGCCGTCGCAGTTGGCATCGGCTGGGTCGGCTACCTGGCGCGGCTGGTACGCGCCTCGATGATCGAGGTGCTGTCGGCAAATTACATCCGCAACGCCCGCTCTTTTGGCCTGACCGAACCGCGCATCATCTCCCGCTATGCGCTGCGGGTGGCGGTGGCACCGACCATTACCGTGCTGGGGGTCGGGGTCGGCTACATGCTGGGCAGCGCGGTCTTTGCCGAGATCGTCTTTGCCCGGCCCGGCATCGGCAAGCTGATGTATGACGCGGTGATCCTGCGCAACTACCCGGTGACACTTGGTGCGGTGCTGGCCTCCAGCGCGCTGCTGATCGCCGCCACCACCGCCGCGGACATCCTCAACGCCATCATCGATCCCCGTTTCAAGGAGGGCCAAGAGCAATGACTGCGGCTGATATTCAACCCGTCATCAAACCGGTGCGCCCCGGCGGGTTCACCAATCTGGCCCGCGATCCGATGGGTATGTTGGGGCTGCTGCTGGCGCTGCTGCTGATCCTGTCGGCGCTGCTGGCCCCTTGGATTGCGCCTTACGGCCCCAATGCCATGGACATCCCCTCCAAGCTGCAGGGGCCAAGTGCGGCGCATTGGCTGGGCACGGATCAGCTGGGCCGCGATGTGCTGTCCCGGGCGATCTATGGCGGGCGGATCGCGCTGAGCGTGGCGCTGATTTCCACCGCGCTGTCGGTCATCCTGGGTGGCATTCTAGGCATGATGGCGGCGATGGGGCCGCGCTGGCTGGACTATGTGCTGACCCTGGGGTTTGACACTGTACGCGCCTATCCGGTGATCATCCTGGCGCTGGCCATCGGGCCGATCTTTGGCGGCGGTATGGTTGTGCTGGTCGGCCTGCTGGTCGCAACATCAGTGCCCTATTACGGGCGGATCATGCGGGCTTCGGTCATGGCGCAGGCCAATGCCGAATATGTTGAAGCGCTGCGCGCTATGGGCGCCGGACGCGTCCGTATCGTGGTTCGCCACATCCTGCCCAATGTGATCGGCCCGGTTCTGATCGTCGCCTCAATGGATATTCCCACCTTCATCGCCGCCGAGGCGGGCCTCAGCTTCCTTGGCGTGGGTGTAAAGCCGCCCGCCTCAAGCTGGGGTTTGATGCTGCAGGACGGGTTTGATTTTGTCGGCCACACGCCCTGGCTGGTGGTGGCGGGGGGGATCCCCTTGGTGCTGGCGACCCTTGGTTTCACCTTCCTGGGCGAAGCGCTGCGCGATGCCTTTGACCCGAAACTTGGCGGAAAGGGCTGAACCATGGCGGATATGCTTCTGAAAGTTGACGACCTCGCCGTGCGCTTTGGTCCCATTCAGGCGGTGAAATGGGTGTCTTTCACGCTGCAGAAGGGCCGCACCCTGGGCATCGTCGGTGAAAGCGGTTCCGGCAAATCCACCTTGCTGTGGGCGCTGACCCGGCTGCTGCCGGATGCCGCCACGCTGAATTCGGGCGAAGTCTGGTTCGACGGTATGGATCTGCTGCGCCAGCCGCCGGACCGGATGCAGGCGCTGCGCGGCACCCGGATTTCATACATCTCGCAGGACCCGATGACCTCGCTGGCACCGGGTCTGACCATCGGCCAGCAGATGATCGATCTTCTGTACCGCGAGCCTTGGTCCAAGCGTGAGAAATGGCAGCGCGCCATAGACGCGCTGGATTGGGTCAGCCTGCCGGACCCCGCATCGCGGATGACCATGTACCCGCATGAACTGTCCGGCGGCCAGCGCCAGCGGGTCTCCATCGCTATGGCGCTGATGCTGGGGCCGGATCTGGTGCTGGCGGATGAGCCCACCACCGCGCTGGATCCGACGCTGGAGGTGGAGATCCTTGAATTGCTGCAGCGCCTGCAAGGCGAGACCGGCTGCGCCATTGTCTTTGTGACCCATCATCTGGGTGTTGTGGCGTCGCTTTGTGACGAGGTGCTGGTGATGAAATCCGGCGAGATCCGCGAGGCCGGCCCGGTGCAGGATGTCTTCGCTGACCCGCAGGATAGCTACACCAAGGCGCTGCTGCGCTGCGATCCGGCGCAGATCGAAACGCCAACCCGCAGACTCCCGACAATGAGCGAGGCGCTGGAGCAGCCTGTACAGATCGTTGATGGGCCGCCCGGACGGATAGATATCAGCGCCGCACCTGTCTTGCGTGTCGAAGACCTGTCGGTGACCTTCACCCGCAGGGGCCTGCTGCCGCCCTCATTGGGTGGTTGGCGTGATGAGATCCCGGCGGTCCGCAAAGTCAGCTTTGATATCCGCAGCGGCGAAACGCTGGCGCTGATCGGCGAGAGCGGCTCGGGTAAGACCACGGTTGCGCGCAGTATCATGGGGCTGGTCCGCCCGGATGCGGGCAGTATCCGCCTCAACGGCAGCGAGCTGACCACAGCGGATGCCGCAGGCTGGGGCAAAGCACGCGAGCAGGTTGCGATGATGTTTCAGGACCCCGCCGGTTCGCTGTCTCCGCGGGTGACGATCGCAGAGCAGGTGGTCGAACCGCTGATTGTGCATGGCCGCCGGGCGGAGGCAACGCGTACGCGCGCCATTGAGTTGCTGACCCAGGCCGGACTGGGTGAGGCCTATGCCGACCGGTTCCCGCATGAGCTGTCCGGAGGCCAGGCGCGCCGCGCGGGCGTGGCGCGTGCCTTGGCGCTGTCGCCCTCGCTGGTTGTCGCGGATGAGCCGACCGCGGGGCTGGACGTCTCGGTCCAGGGCGAGGTGGTGAACCTTCTGAACACCCTGCAGGAGCAGATGGGCCTGTCGATCCTGCTGATCACCCACAACATGAGCGTCGTGCGACATGCCGCCGACCGCATGATTGTGATGCTGAAAGGCGAACTGGTCGAAACCGGACCCACCGCCCGGCTCTTTGCCGACGCCACGCATGATTACACCCGCAGGCTGATCGCAGCATCGCATCACGCCTTGCCCGAACAACAGACACCTAGCAACGAGAGAAAACTCCATGCCGTTGAATGAAACCCTTGCCATGTCCGATCTCGATCTGTGCTACCTGCCGGCGACCCGGCAGATTGCGCTGTTCAAATCCGGTGAGCTTTCCCCTGTGGATGTTCTGAAGGCGCAACTTGCCCGCGCTGAAGCTGTCGAGCCGGTGATCAACGCCTTCACCGAAACATTCGTTGATGAGGCGATGGATGCCGCCCGGGCCGCCGAGGAGGTCTACACAAACCGCCCCGGTGATGCCCGCCCGCTAGAGGGGGTCACGGTTGCTATCAAGGACGAGATGGACGTCAAAGGACAGCGCAACACGCAAGGGTCGCTGATCTACAAGGACCACATTGCCGATCAAACCCACCCGGTAGCACAGCGGCTGCGCGACGCGGGCGCGATTTTCCACGCGCGCTCGGCCACGCCTGAATTCTGCAGCGCTTGGACCACCGAAACCCGCCTGCACGGCGTGACCCGCAACCCGTGGGATCCGGCATATACCCCCTCTGGCTCTTCGGGCGGGGCCGGGGCGGCGCTGGCAGCAGGCACCACCACGCTGGCAACCGGGTCGGACATCGGCGGTTCCATTCGCGGCCCGGCGGCGATGTGCGGGGTCGTCGGCTTCAAGCCGCCCTATGGCCGTGTGCCGGATGCGGTGCCGTTCAACCTGGATCCTTACTGCCACGTCGGTGCGATGGCCCGCACGGTAGCTGACTGCGCGCTGATGCAGAATGTCATCTCGGGCCACCACCCGCAGGACGTTGCCACCGTGCGGGAAAAAATGACGATCCCGTTTGAATACGGCAGCCTCAAGGGCAAGCGTATCGGCTACAGCCTGGATATCAGCAACGAAGTGGTGACCAAGGACGTCGCCGATCAGACCTATAAGGTGCTTGATGCGTTGTCGGATGCCGGGGCGATCATCGAGGAGGTGAAGCTGGGCTGGGGGCAGGAAGTGCGCGACGGCTGCGCCAGCTACCTGAACCACCTGATGGGCGCCGCGCTGATCCGTGAAGTGGAGGCGCACCCGGATCTGGTCTGCGACTATACCAAGTACTTTGCCGAATGCGCCGCCAAGACCACAGCGGACGGGTTTCTGACCTCATTCGATGTTGCCGCGGACATCTACAGCCGGTTCGGTCCGATGATGGAAAACGATTACTACGCCTTCATCTGCCCTGCCTTTGCCAGCTACGAAATGTTTGCCGAGCAAAAGCCTTGGGACCGCATCACCATCGGCGATCGCGACTTTGACAGCGAATACGACCTGAACACCCTGGCTCCGTTCAACATGCTGTCGCGCCTGCCGGCGCTGGCCGTGCCTGCCGGGCTTGGCGCCAATGGGCGGCCGGTTGGGGTGCAGATTGTGGCGCGTGCCTTTGATGATCCAAGGGCGTTCCATGTGGCCTCGGTTTTGCAAGAGAAGATGCCCTGGCTGGATCAGGCCGCGCGGCGGCCAGCTCTGTAGCAGCGCCCCGCCAAGCGCACCCCTTTAACACCCAAACTGAAGCCTCCGGGAGAAAACACCTCTCCCGGCCCGGCTATTCTTGCAAAATGAGAGGCAGCAATGACCGACCTGGTAATCCTGAACGGCAAAGTTCTAACCTTCAACGGCCCTGATGCCGAGGCCCTGGCGATCAAGGGCGGCCTCATCACCGCGGTGGGGACGAATGCCGAAATCCGGGCCATCGCCGGGTCGGCCCAGGTGTTTGACGCCCAGGGCAATACGGTCCTGCCCGGGTTCATCGACAGCCATGTCCACCTGTTTCAGGGCGCAGCAGAACTGGAATATCTTGACCTGACCGGCATCACTGGGCTGGACGCCCTGACCCAAGCGATCCGCTCCTATGCGGCACAGCGGCCGGATGACGTTCTGCTTTATGCTTATGCGGCCAGCTATCACGCGATGGGGGACCGGCCGCTGACCCGCCATGATCTGGATGCCGTTCTGCCGGACCGTCCGTTTGCCTGCCTGGCGCCGGACGGCCACACCGCCTGGGCGAACACCTCGGCACTGGAATTGGCGGGGATTCTGAAGGGCCGGGAAGTGGACGAAGGCTCGGAAATCGTCATGGGACCGGATGGCACCGCTACAGGCGAACTGCGCGAGGCGGCCGCCATGGCTCCGGTGATGAAATTCACACCACTGGGCGGGCGCGATATGGAAGGGTCCCTGACCGGCGCCGATCCGGTGCCGGCGCCAACACCGGCACAGCGCGCGATCGACAAGGCAGTGCTTGAACAGGGATTGAAACACTGCGCGTCCTTCGGGATCACTGGTCTGCACAACATGGATGGCAATCTCTATCAGCTGGAGCTGCTCTCGGAACTGGAGGCGGAGGGCAAACTGCTGTGCCGGACCGAAGTGCCGCTGCACCTCAAACACACCGACCCGCTGGAACGGCTGGAAGAAGCGGCATACATGCGCCGGACCTACGCCAGCAGCCATCTTTGGTCGGCCCGGGTCAAGATGTTTATCGACGGGGTGATCGAGAACAGGACCGCCTTCATGCTCCAGCCCTATCCGGGGACTGATGACTGTGGCGCACCGCTGTTTGCCGAGGCGCATTTCAACGAGGCCTGCATCCGCGCCGATGCCATGGGGCTGCAGATCTCTGTTCACGCCTGCGGCGATGCGGGCGTGCGGCGGACCCTGGATGCGTTTGAGGCCGCCCGGCGTGCCAATGGCGCCCGCGACAGCCGCCACAGGATAGAACATATCGAAACCATCAGCGCCGATGATATCCCCCGGTTCCGGGAGCTTGGCGTCATTGCGTCCATGCAGCCCCTCCATGCGCCGCATACATGCCCCGAAGCGATCCCGGAGCTTGAACCCTTGCTGCACGGCCACCAGATCCCAACCGCGTTTCCGTCACGGACGCTGCGCGAAAGCGGCGCCAAGGTCATTTTCTCAACTGACTGGCCGGTTGTTCCTGTGGATGTGATGCCCACCATCCAGGGCGCGGTGTCGCGCCAGCCGCTGCCGGGCAGTTGGCAAGAACAAAGCCACAGCCTGCGCGATGCCCTGGCGGCCTATACCTGTGACGGTGCTTGGGCCGAGTTCAACGAGCACCGCAAGGGCAAGCTGCGTGCGGGCATGATGGCAGATGTGGTTGTCATGGACCGCGATCTTGCGGCGCAGCGGGCGGACCAGCTCAGCTTGGCACGGGCGGCACTGACAATCTGCGGCGGTCAGATCACTTTCGAGGTTTGATGATTGCCAATATTTTGAGCAACCCGGCTCTGCATGCTCCTGATACAGTTTTGCGGCACCACGCTTGTTTCCAATCATCCAGCTAAGGGCTCTCGCTGCGCGCTGACTCACCGCTTTGCGAAAACTAGTTGAATGGCGGCAGTCGGCCGTTCAAAGGCTATGTTGCATTTTAGTCAACCATGAGTGTGTAATTCACTTTCATTGGCTAAGCATGAGGTCACGCTGCAAACAGTTTCGCGACTGCAGCGAAAGCCTCCAACGGAGGGCTGCACAGCGGCACCCAGGGAAACCAGTGAGTGACCGCAAAGGGCCAATCTTGCCATGGCCAACGTCAGTATTGCGAGCTTCGCGATAGTTCAAACAAGACGCAGCAATCGGTACAATGGGCTCTGACTGGGCATTCGCCGCACCAGGTGTGAATGACGGCAGGCAGCCCCAAGCGGACATGACTGGTGCAGCCGCAGCACTAGAGCCGTCCCGAAGTGAGGGCGGTTTGCACACCTTGGCCGCAGACGCGAACCTGCCGTCCACGCCAACTCGAAGCGAACCTCAATTTGCTTGAAGATAGGCAATGGGACGAACTTAGCCACGAATGCAATGATGCACTCAAGAATTCATCACGTTTCCTTGTCCAAGGGGCCGCCATGAAGGGCAAGTATCTCACCTTCAAGATCAGGCTCCATACTCATGTCGGTCATGCATTTTTGTTGCCAGCCAGTGTCGCGGATGCGTGCGATTGCTTCACCGTACGCTTTGCACGCGGTGTCTCCGTAGGCACCTTCGGCGATAGCCCACGCTTCCTCAGGGATCGGCCCCCAACGTGAAATCATCATCGACAAATCGAGAATGTCGCGGTTAAGACCATGAACCGCACCGGGTTTGCCGGAGACTGATTTCAGTTAGTTACGCGGCAATGTCCTCAGTTTCCAGAGCGGCGTAGAAATTGGCCTCTGCTTCTGCCGGCGGGATGTTCCCAATGGGTTCAAGCAGGCGGCGGTTGTTGAACCAATCCACCCATCCGAGCGTTGCGTATTCCACGTCTTCGAAGTTGCGCCAAGGGCCGCGGCGGTGAATGAGCTCGGCTTTGAACAAACCGTTGATCGTCTCGGCCAGGGCGTTCTGCGCCTTCAAATGATCCCCCGGATCATTTGATCCGCTGCGCGGATCTGCTTGAACTCATAGCTGTCTCCGACGCTGCCCGCAGAGGGCTCGATACCAGTTTCTCCCAACCGCTCTGTGTATTTGATCGAAGGTATTGGCTGACCCACTGCGTGACAGGCGATGCCAGCATCGCCGAGAACGGCGGCCGGAGTGATGAACAAGCCCCATCGCCTTTGCCGGCCGCCGCTCGTGAACAGCCTGCTCCAGAGCATCCATTGCCCGGCATGCGCATGCGAAGCATGCTGCCGAGAGGGGAGAACGAACCCGGCATGCGCCGAGGTGCTGACACGACCCATTGACCGGCAGGCGATTTGGCAAAGCCAAATCTGCCGAGAGCGGGCCAACGATCTTGCGGGCATAGGCATCGATAAGCGAGCCATTGAAGGCGCCATTGGTTCGAGCCCAATGGCGAGCGGCGACATAGGCGAACCCTTTCCAGGTGGCAACATAGGTGAAATCGCTGACCCAGAGCATGTTGGGCGCGGGGACACGGAATTGCCGGTTTACCTTGTCCATCCACTGCCCGGCAGCACATGCGCAGCATGTGCGAGAGCGGGCACGGGGCCTTTTTGCCGGGCACCGTGGTTTTGTGCGGCTTGCCCCGGAGCGAGCTTTTGTCCGCCATTGGTCCGAGGACAATGGCGAATGCAGATCGGCTCGACCCCATGCTCACCGCGATGCATGTCCCCTCTCGCGCATGCTGGCATGCGCTGCCGGGCAGCGGATGAATGACACCATCCCTTCAACCGGCGGCCGAGCTCCGCCATCGCAAAGCTGACCGTAGGAACGCCACTGGTCCGGGTGACAAGGTCAACGCCGATGCCTTGCGGAGAATCTCGTTCACCTGGCGCAGCTCGCGGTTCTCCCGCTCAAGCGCCTTCGTTTGGGCGGTCAAATGATCCCCCGGATCATTTGACCGCTGCGCGAACGACCCGCACTGCCGGCGGCATCAGTTGGAACACCCGCCCGCTTGCCGCTGTCGATTTCCGCCTTCTTCACCCACTCATTCAGCCTGTGCGCCGAACAGCCGATCTTCGCAGAGATCGGCATGATTGCCTGCCAGCGGGAACTGTGCTGGCCGTTTGCCATTGGGCTCGAACCAATGGCGCCTTCAATGGCTCACTTGTCCAGCACCAGGTGTTTAGTCCCGGTGTGTGGTGGTCTACTGATCTGTGACCATCACAAGGGTGCATTATGGGGCAAATTCTTCACGGGAGCGCCAAGACCACGCACGCCGTCCGAGCTCTCATACAGCGATCGAAAGCTTCGAACGCGGCGCTGAGCCGGGAACTGGGCATCAACGTCAAGACAGTCGCCAAGTGGCGCAAGCGCGACAGCGTTCAAGACGCCGCGATGGGACCGAAGCAGGCTCATTCCACGGTTCTCAGCATCGAAGAAGAAGCCGTCATCGTCGCCTTTCGACGCCACACGCTATTGCCGCTGGATGACTGCCTCTACGCACTGCAGCCGACCATCCCGCATCTGACCCGCTCGTCGTTGCATCGCTGCCTGCAGCGGCATGGCATCAGCCGTTTGCCTGAGGTTGAAGGTGACAAGCCGAAGAAGAAGTTTAAGCGTTATCCTATTGGGTACTTTCATCTCGACCTCGCGGAAGTTCGCACCGGCGAGGGCAAAACCAGGTTGTTTGTCGCAATAGATCGCACGTCGAAGTTTGCCTATGTCGAACTGCACGAGAAAGCAGGCAAGATGATCTCTGCCCAGTTCTTGCGCAATTTGATCGCGGCGGTGCCTTACAGGGTCCATACGGTTCTCACCGACAACGGCATCCAGTTTACCAATCGCAAGCAGGACACATCGGCGTTCCAGCACATCTTTGACCGCGTCTGCCGCGAGAATGAGATCGACCACCGCCTGACAAAGGTGAACCACCCCTGGACGAACGGCCAGGTCGAGCGCATGAACCGGACAATCAAAGAAGCGACGGTCAAGCGCTACCACTACGACACGCATTCTCAGCTTGAAACGCACATCACCGACTTCATCGCAGCGTACAATTACGCACGCCGATTGAAGACGCTGAACGGCCTCACGCCGTTCGAATACATCTGCAAAATCTGGACTTCAGAGCCAGAACGATTCAGTGTCGATCCAACCCACCACACACCGGGACTAAACACCTAGGGTCAGGACCCATTGATTTCCGGTGGGTGGTGTGATTCACGGTTCGAAAAATGAGCGGTGATATGTCTGATCTTTTCTGGCAGACGGACGCGCAGATGGCCCGTCTTGAGCCTTATTTTCCGAAGTCCCACGGTAAGCCGCGTGTTGATGACCGGCGTGTTCTGAGCGGAATTATCTTCATCAATCGCAATGGCTTGCGCTGGCGTGATGCTCCCAAAGATTACGGCCCGCACAAGACTTTGTACAACCGTTGGAAGCGGTGGAGCGACAAAGGCATCTTTGCCCAGATGATGGCCGGTCTGGCTGCTGATCACGGTGAGGAAAAGACCGTGATGATCCCCTCTCGGGACATCACCTCGTGATGCCCTGCCGGGCAATGGACGCAACTTACCTGAAAGCACACCGTACGGCCTCCAGTCTTGGGGTTAAAAAGGGGGGCGTGGGCGCCTGATCGGGCGCACTAAGGGCGGCATGAACACTAAGCTGCACGCAATCTGTGACAGCCAGGGGCGTCCACTGAACCTGTTCGTGACCGCCGGACAGGTCAGTGATTACACCGGTGCAAAGGCGCTGCTAAGTGGCCTGCCTGACGTCCAATGGCTTCTCGGAGATCGCGGGTATGATGCCGATTGGTTTAGAGAAGCGTTGAAAGACAAAGGGATACGCGCCTGCATCCCCGGTCGAAAGCAGCGCAAGAAAGCCATCAGATACGACAAGCGCCGGTACAAGCGGCGCAACCGCATTGAGATTATGTTCGGCAGGCTGAAGGACTGGCGGCGGGTTGCAACACGATACGACAGATGCCCAAAAGTCTTCCTGTCAGCAATCGCGCTTGCAGCCCTCGTTATCTACTGGCTTTGAAACTCAATGAGGCCAGAGCCTAACTCAAGTCGGTGAGAAGCTTGGCCGCAAAACCCAACAGAACGACGCCCGAAACCTGCCGAAACCTGTCGTATCTCGCCTGGGTCATAAACCGGGTGCGCAGAACATGGGCCAACGCGGAATAGGTGCTGAGAGACAGGATGGACAGGCTGCAATAGGTCAGGATCAAGATACCCGCCTGCGGCGCTAGACCGCGCTCCGCCTCGAGGATTTGCGGGAACAGCGCCATATAGAAGAGCAGCGCCTTGGGGTTGGACGCGGCAAGCAGGAATGCCTCAGAGAACAGCGCCTTGGCGCCCACAGGCGCCTCTGCCTGTGCCGTCAGGGACAACCTTTCTTTTCTAAAGATCAGCTTGAGGCCAAGCCAGGCAAGATAGGTAACGCCCAACCAGCGAAAGAGTGACCACAAAAGGCCCGAGGCTATCACAAAGGACGCGATCCCTGCCGCACAAATGGCCCCGCCAACGGCAAGGCCGAGGGCGTTGCCAAAAATTGTTGGCAAGACACGTTTGCCGCCCAATTGCACGGCTCGGCGCACCGTGTTCAGATTTGCCGGTCCCGGTGTCACGATATTCACGGCCGATAAGGTTGCGAACGATATCCAAAGTGCCCAGTTCATGGTGTCTCCTGCTGATGAGGTCAGATTGCAGAAAATCTACCATTCAACCGGCCGCCCGTACTTTCATTAAGAAAAGTCTGTCGCTAGAAGGATAGTGCTTTATGAGGCTGAATGCGCTAGTTAGATTTTTATGAGAAGCCCTCTGGACGATCTTGACCGCTGCATTTTGACCGCTCTGGCGCGTGACGCGCGCGTCAGTTGGAAAGACCTCGCCACCGAGGCGGGGGTCTCGGCGCCAACCATCCGCGATCGCGTGAAACGGCTTCAGGACACAGGTGTAATTCAGAGCTTCGCGGTTGAGATTGCTCCAGCCGCGTTGGGTTTCTCACTCGAAGCCGTAGTGAGGTTTCGGCCACTCCCCGGCAAGCGCCATGTGCTGGAAGTGCAAATTCAGGAGACCGACAGGATCGTACAATGCGACAAGGTTACTGGGGAGGATGGTTTCGTGGTTCGTATCTTGTTGAAAGAGATTGGCGAACTGGACTCGCTGCTGGAAACATTCAGCCGGATGGCGACGACAAATACATCTATCGTGAAATCCAGCCCGGTGAGAATGCGGCCACCTCCATTTTAAAGCCATTGCAGACACTGGCGCAGCGAATGCTCAAACTGTCCTACATCCCCGCAGTTCGAAGGTGGTCGGCGGCTGCGCCTGCGGCGAAGGTCAGCTCTCCCTCGTGCGCATGCGGCATGGATCGCTCGCCATGCCGCCAGATCCGCAGACTTTGCAAAGGACGCTATCTGCGCGAGCACTAAATCGCTCCGCGATAGGGGGCTCTGCTTGGCCGGTGTCGGCCTGAAGCGGTATTCGTTTCGCGGTTTTCGAGGTCGGGTGTGTGCTGTTGGCCGAGGTGATTTTGCCTCGGTTGACAGAGGGTTTTCCCATGACCAATCAGCACCCTGCACCGGCGGCACCCCTCCGCGCGCGCATGATCGCGGATATGTCGGCACGCAATCTCGGACCGGCGTCGCAGACCAGCCACCTGCGGGCCTGCAAGCGGTTTGCCTCCTGGCTCGGGCGATCTCCGGAGACAGCTTCACCGGATGACGTGAAGCATTTCCAACTGCATCTGATCGAGAGCGGGACGAGTATCTGCACCCGCAACCAGACCATGACCGGGCTGAAGTTCCTGTTCCGGGTCACCCTGCGCCGGCATGACCTGGCGGCCGAAGTGTTCCACCTCAAGAAGCCCGTGAAGGTTCCCGTTGTGCTGAGCCGCAACGAGGTCAGGCGCATCCTCGCCATGGCCCCCTGCCTGAAGGCGCGCGTGATGCTGTCACTCGCCTATGGATGCGGCCTGTGGGCAAGGTCCAGCGCCGGAACTGACGGGAGACGCTAGACCACTTGCCGAACTTCTCGGGCAGATCACGCCAAGGGGTGCCAGTTCGAGCAATCCAGAAAATTCCATCGAGAACAAGACGGTGATTGATAGGTTTGCGCCCGTTCGGGGCGCGGGTTGCCAGGATGACCATTCAAAGAAGGCCCATTCCTCGTCCGACAGCAGGTTTTGTGCCAAGCTAGTCTCCATCGTAGATGCCAGCTTGAAACACGACCGCCACCCGATGTGAATCCCTTTTGTCAACACGGCTTAGTAGTGCAACCTTTGCAGATCGCTGAAGTGGCCTCCATATGACCTGCGCGCAGGAGGCTGTTACATTGCCAACGAAATCTGCCGGGCGAGCTCTGCCAGGGCCTTGGCGAGCGCATCTGCGGTTGCGGATGGCCCTTGACCGCTGACCGGCGTCCGGATGTCGAAACGCTTCACAAATTCCCGCACCGTGCCTTCGGGCGAGGAAACCGCGAACTGGCCTGTCAGTTCGAAAACTCCGTCGGCGCGCGCGTAGGCCTGGTCCACTCGCACATCCAGACGCGCGTCCGGGCCGGTGTTCAGCGGCCAGGGTTCTATTGCAGCAGAGGCGCCAGTCCGTTCAGTGAGCCCGCGGGCCAGGGCGGCGGCTATGCCGCGGGCCGGGTCATCAGCCCATTGTGCGCCGCTAAGCGCAAACAGCGCGCCGCCTTCGCCTTCGGCGACAATGTCGGACGCGGCGGCATAGGACGGGAGTGAGACCAACCGCACCTCAACCGTACGGGAGCGCAGGTTGGCTATTTTTTTGCCTGGGACCGCAGAGATCAGATACCGGGCATCATTGGCCGGAGCGCATGCCGCCAACACAGTCAGGGGCAGCATCAAAGACAGGGCTTTTATCATCTTACTTTCCAAACAGAAGAGAATTCGGGTGACGTTCAATCTTACGGGCAAGCTGGGAGACCGAGCGTGCGGCTGATTTGAACTCCCGCAGGGCATCCAGCGTTTCGGAGTTGAAGGTCGAGCGGGCGCCATAGGCTGTGATCAAGGCCTCAGATTGTGCGGCCAGCCTTTCCAGCCGGACTGAGAGGGCCGGCAGCCCTTCAGCTGCGGCGGCCACAGCATCGGCAGCGCCGCGGGCAGAGGCCATTGTGGCATTGGCGTTGCTTACTAGCCCGCCACTGCGAAGCTCCGACAGGGTAAGGCGCAATTCATCCAGCGCACTGGTCAGGGTCGGGGGCAGCGAGCGGGCGCCCTCGGAATCGATCATGTTGTCAGCGCTCTTCATCAGCTGGCTGGCAGAGCGGATAAGCTCTTCGGCTTCCAGTGCATTAGCTTTGGCCGCCAGGGAGCGGAAATCGCTGACGAGCGCGGGCAACTCGTCCGATGCTGCAGCGAGGCTGGAAGCGGCCCGGCCGCCCTGCTCCAGTGCTGCTGTCAGATTGGCCACCGCTCTGCCTTGCTGCAACTCAGACAGAATTGTGCGAAGGTCAGCCACTGCTGCACGCAACTCGCCGGGCAGCGCGCGGGTCTCTGGATCCGCGACCAGCGCCCGGGTATCCTCCAGCAGTGCCACCGCCGCCACAGGAGCCTGGCGGGTGCTGTCAGCGGAAGCCAGGGCTTCGATGCTGGCCAGAGTGGCGATTGCCTGCGCCATCAGTTCTTCGACCGGCAGCTCGCTGATACGCTCCAATGCGCCTTCTGCGGTTGCTGTGAAATCGGGCAGGTCGGAGGGCGCACTGGGCAGTTCGGGGAAGGGTTCCGCATCGCGATTGAACAGTGCAGGCTCAGCCTTTTCCAAGGTGACCAGTTCAACAATCAGCTCAGAGCTGAACAGCCCGGCAGCAGCCAGCCGGGCCCGCAGCCCGCCTGCTGCCGCGTGTTCCAGAAAATCCAGCACTTCAGCCTCTCCCGCCCCGGGCGGCAGGCCCATCAGCGACGGTTCAAGCAGCAGTTTGGCAATCAGCCGCACCTCCGCCTCGTCATTGCTGCTCTGAATGGCGGCATTCAGACTGCTGACCTCGCCGACCTTGACGCCGCCAAGCCTGACCGCGGCGCCGCTGGTCAGGCCCGCGACCGACTCGCCGAAGGCAACTGAAACGGCGACCCCGCCTGTCAGCGAGCGGGCAAAGGCTGTGCGGCGGGCTGCGGCTTCGTCGGGGTGAATGTCGAATACGGCGCCGGAACTGACCGGGCGGCCGCCATCGAACACGGTGTCAAACTCGATCCCGCCGGCCACCAGCGAAGCAATGCTGTCCACATCAAGCGACAGCCCGCTGGCGCCAATAGAAACTGAGAAGCCGGAACTGTCCCAAAAACGCGTCGCGGAATTGATCCGCCGGTCATGCGGGGCCTCGATAAAGGCATCGACAACGATACTGTTGCCGCTGACCGTCAGGCGCGGGCGTTCCAGCCGGCCGACTTCAATACCGCGGAATAGCACCGGTGCGCCTTCTGAGATCATCCGTCCGTCGTTGGTGCGCAATGTGATCTGCCGCCCGCCACGGCCCGGCTGCACAAGCGGCGGCCGGTCAGCGCCTTCAAAGCTGATTTCGGCACTGCCCTGATCCTGATCCCAGGCGCCTCCGATGTACACTCCGGACAATACGGTGCTAAGGCCCGAGATGCCCCGCGCGCTCACTTCGGGACGCACCACCCAAAAGGCGGCATCCTGATCCAGATAGGGGGCAATCTCTTTGTCGATGCGGGCCCAGACTGAAACCTTGCTCAGGTCCTCGGCAAACCCCACCTCTTCGACCTGACCGATCACCACGTCGCGGTAGCGAACCGTCGTTTCATTGGCGGCAATGCCGGAGGCGTTATCAAATGTGATGCTGATCAGCACGCCCCGGTCGGAATAGGCCTTCCAGGCGACCCCGAGCGAAACTGCCAGTGCTGCCAGCGGCACCAGCCAGACCAAAGAAAGGTTTCGCCAGGGCGAGAGGCGCTGCGCAGAGAGGGTCATCGGGGCGGGTTCAGGCGTGCTCATTCATGTTCTCGCTTTTCCGCTTTCCAGATCAGCCGCGGATCGAAACTTTGGGCTGCCAGCATGGTGAAGGCAACTGACAATGCAAAACTGACCGCTGCAATCCCCGGCGTGACGGCAGCAGCAAAATCCAGCTGAACCAGGGCGGTCAGGATCGCCACGACAAAGACATCGATCATCGACCACCGCCCGATGAATTCGACAATCTCATAGAGCACCAGCCGGCCATGACTGCCAAGGGCTGCGGACCTGCGGACCGAGACCGCAAGATAAGCGATGGCCAGGAATTTAGCGACCGGGATTACGATGCTGGCAAAGAACACGATGAAGGCAACCCCATAGGCGCCATGGCTGAACAGTTCGGCTATGCCGCCGATCAGCGTGTTCTCAGAGCTGCGGCCAAAGGTGGTGGTGCGCAGCATCGGGTACAGGTTGGCGGGGACATAGGCGATCAGCCCCGCCGCCAGCCAGGCCCAGACCCGCTGGAGGCTGGCCGGCCCCGCAGGGCCCAGGGTGCTGCCGCAGCAGGTGCAGGACCGAGCACCATCTGGGTTCGCCGTGCCGCAGGCGCGGCAGCCGGCCAGCCCGGCCGCAGCCGCGGTCAGGAAACGCTGCGCGTTTTCAGTGTTTTCCATACGGTCAGCCTGCAAATCGAGTTGTCGGTCAGGATTGTCACCACCAGGAGTGCTGCAAAGGCCCAGAACGCAGGCCCCAGCCCGACCTGCGCCAGGCCGGAGACTTTGACAAGGGCCACCGCCACGCCGATGATGAATATCTCGGCCATCGCCCAGGGTTTCAGCTTCTCCGCCCAGCGGTAGACAGCGGCGGCCCGCGGCGCAGGGCGCCAGCCCAGAGCCATCGGCGCCAAGGTGTAGATCAGCGCGCTGTAGCGCGCAGCAGGCAGCAGCACGATCAAGAAGCCGGTGGCCAGCGACAAGGGCGCTATCGGTCCGCGCGAAAACGCCATCACCGCATCCAGCACCGAGGCCCGGTGCGTCAGGCCCTGGGCCTTCAGCTCCAGAAAGGGGAAGCCGGCTGCGGCGGCCAGCAGGATCAATGCGGTCAGCGACAGCATCGCGATCCGGGTCATGGCGCCGGTTCTGGGGGCTGCCAGCACTGTGCCGCAGCGGGCGCATCTGGCCACCGTGTGCGCCGCCACATACTGATCGCGGTGCAGCACGTCGCAGACAGGGCAGGCAATAAGCTGTTTTGAATCCATGTCATCCCCATCTGGTCAAACTGCGCGGCCCGCAGCGATTCGAAGGTTACTCTGCAGCGGCCAGCGACGGGAGCACTTCCTTGCCGGCCCGCCGGTAGTTTGCAGAGGCAATTTGCGCTCATAAAGCGAGCCCAAAATAGTCAAAGGCATCGACCGTCGGCAATGGCCTGTTGCACCAAGCTTCCGAGTTGGACCAGACCACACGCGATCCGCTCCCGACGCGACTTGTGCAGAAACTCTAAAACAAACGGCGGGGCGCAGCGACGCAAGTAGGCATCTAAGTGCGCTAAGCTGCCGTTCACTTTTTTCGACCCGAATGGCGAGAAAGTCTCGCTCCATCGATAATCGATCCTGGCTGCTAGCGAAAGTGCAGTTTGAATCTCACGTCTCAAACTGGCTTTCAATGACTGCTTGGGCGACATCCGCTGCAACGCAGCGATCAACCTACCGCTCCGGGGAGCGGATGCTGCGTTAGCAAATACATGGAAGGGCAACGGCGGCAATGTCCGCGTTGCGGACGGCGTTGTTGCAAAACTCCCTCTTGAGGCCTGACTACCCCTTTCCCCTCTGAACTTAGGCGACGCGGACGATCTCGGCGGTGCCGAGTGCATTGAAGCGATTGATGAGGGCGATGCGGATGTGGATTTCGGCGGTTTGGCTACCAGGGTCTCTTGCGGCGATGCGTTCGCCGAATGCCTTCAAGCAGCGCATCTTTGCCTCGACCCGGCTCCGGGCGTGGTATCCTGTCCAGCGTTTCCAGAAGGCCCGGCCGTAGTGCCGGGTGGCGCGCAAGGTTTCGTTTCTGACCTGTGCCGCCGGGCAGTCTTCTTTCCACGGCCGACCATTCTTGCGGATAGGGATAATCGGGACGGCGTCACGCTTGATGATGGCGGAGTGGCAACGGCGCGTGTCATAGGCCCCGTCTGCAGTCACGCTGCCGATCTCTTCGTCCTTCGGACTCTGGTCGCGCAGTTCCGGCAGGACCGGGCTGTCCACTGCCCGGCAGTGGTTTGCGCAGCATAACCACGAGAGGGGCCGTCGCGGCTGGGGGTGAATTCCCTCTCGTCAGATTTGCTTTGCAAATCGCCTGCCGGACAAGGGACAGCACGGATGTCAGACGTGGCAGCATCCATCGCAAGATGCACCTTGCGCCCCTCTCATTGATTGCTCTGCAATCAACTGCCGGGCAGCGATTGGCGTCGCCCCTGAACGCCGTGCTTGCGGGCCTGCCACTCACCATCGCCAAGGAACTTGATCCCGGTGCTGTCCGTTGCCCGGCAGGGCATTGCATAGCAATGTCCCGAGAGGGGACGCAGGTTCAGCGGACCATCGGCGCGGCGATACGGGATCTGGACGGCCAGCGTTCTATGGGCTTACGCGGCCCCACTGGGGCCACGGTCCCATCTCACTCTGCCGGCGGCACAGTGTAGAGAAATCGGGAACGGGCCAGTCCACAGGTGCAAAAGGCTGGCGACCATCCCGGCGGTCTGCCGGAGTGGCAACTTGAACAGAACCTTGATCGACAGGCAGAACTGGATCGCCGAGTTCGAGAAGACTGGTGGACGCCCCGGTCGCCCTTCATGCGGCGCGAGCCAGGTCATCTCTTTGTCCAACCAGATCAGAAGCGACCCGCGCTTCCTGAGCGCATCGTTGTAGCTGGACCAATTCGTCGTGCGGTAGCGGGCAGGTGCGGGCTTGCTCATCTAACCCGTCTAACCGCATGGATTCGTGATGTGAATCCTTAGCGGTCAGAGTTCTGCAACAATGCCTATCGCACCCCAATCCGTTGCATCGGCAAAGCCTAGTTTGACCAAGGCCATACAACCGACCTGATATGCCGTTGAGGCCATATCGTGCCAGCCTGGGCGGTCTGAAGCTTTTGGCAAATTCTCTGCCAGAAATTGTGCGGCTTCCTTGCCCCATTCTGGATAGTCATCAACCATGCTGCGTCTCAACTATGGATCGGTTCCCGTCGGATATAGATTGGTTCAGCATGAACAGCAATTCTGTCGTCCTTAAGCTTTGTAGCAAAAAGCGACGTGTCCAACACAGCCGACATTCGTGCGGCTGCAGCGAAATGGCGCTTTGTCCCGGTCTGAGTTGTCGGATCGGACTGCGGCGAAAGTTTGGTTTGGGTTCGGGCCAAATCGATACCCTGGAAAGACTGCTTCGGCGACTTGCACTGCACCGAAACAACAACCATTCTGCACGCGCGAACAAATGCTGCGTCAGCAATAGCTTTGTGTGCACAAGTCCGGTTTGTCTGCGTTGCGGACCCTCGGTCACAGTACACAGAAATACCGCTATCGACGCTGATCCTCGGGGGAGAGGCAACTTCTCTGACGAGAAAGGCAAAACTATCTGGTGCTTTTCAGCAAGTGCCAAGTGTCACAAAGTCTTGCCCCTGAGCTGGAAAATTTCCCTTTATTATCAACAGCGGGAAATCCCGGCACGGAACCAAAATTGCCTTTATTGTCAGAAAGGTTTGCCTCAATCCCGCAAAAGGGATCGTTACCCTTTAGGGCGGAGCCATCCTGTTTCGGGCGACCATGCAGCCGTGGCGCAAACTGGCTCGAAGAGACTGGTTGCGCCGCACCTGGGCTGCAGGGAGCACGGGACAGGATGGCTCCGCCCTGGTGCCGCCTGCCGGCGCCAGGCTAGAGCCCGGTCGCGAGCTGAAGGCTCGGGATTTGCCCGTTCTGGACCAGCCGTTCATGCCGTGCGCGGCGAAACCAAACTCAGAGCCCAAATTACCGAATGCTGCGAGAGACATGAATGGGTCGGAACTTTGTAAAGCCGCCATTGGCCGAAGTAGTGCCATCTCTTAACCGCCGCTTATTCTTCTACCCAATGCTACACCGCCGTCCGTCATTTCGGACTTTCTCTGTATTGTGAAACACCTATAGCTGCCTTGAGGACATCAGGAGCAGCACTTCAGCCTGCAAAGCGCCAAGGCAGGGCACCCCGCAGGCTGAAGTGCTGCGCCCCGGTCAGGGCGCGATTTCCTTTGCCTGGTCACGCAGGGCAAATTTCTGGATCTTCCCAGTCGAGGTTCTGGGAACCTCCATAAAGATGAACCTGCCAGGAACCTTGTAGGGAGCCAGACGGTCGCGGCACCAGCTGCGCAGGTTTTCCGCATCGGCCTTCTGCCCCTTGGCCAACTCAACAAAAGCACAGGGGGTTTCGCCCCATTTTTCGTGCGGCATTGCCACCACGGCAGCCACCGCAACAGCCGGGTGGCAGTACAGTGCTTCCTCAACCTCGATCGAAGAGATATTCTCGCCGCCCGAGATAATGATGTCTTTCGACCTGTCCTTGAGCTGGATGTAGCCGTCAGGGTGCATGACACCCAGATCGCCGGAGTGGAACCAGCCACGGGCAAAGGCCTCCTCAGTGGCCTTGGGGTTGCGGAAATAGCCCTTCATCACGACGTTGCCGCGGAACATGACCTCACCCATGGTCTGGCCGTCGCGCGGCACCGGCTGCATGGTTTCCGGGTCCAGCACGTCCAGCTGCTCCAGCGGCAGGTAGCGCACGCCCTGGCGCGCTTTCAGCGCGGCCTGTTCGGCGGGCGGCAGGTCTGACCAGCTGCTATGCCAGTCATTGACCACCGCAGGACCGTAGGTTTCCGTCAGCCCGTACAGATGGGTCACATCAAAGCCGGCAGCCTTCATCTCTGCCAGCAGGCTTTCGGGCGGCGGCGCGGCGGCGGTGAAGAACTGCACTGTCTGGGCAAAATCGCGTTTGGCCTCCTGCGGTGCTGAAATCAGCAGCGACATCACGATGGGCGCGCCGCACAGATGGGTCACGCCTTCGTCCGCCAGGGCGTTCCAGATCGGTTCAGCCCGCACCTGACGCAGGCACACATGGGTGCCGGCGATGGCGGACAGTGTCCAGGGAAAGCACCAGCCGTTGCAGTGGAACATCGGCAGGGTCCAGAGATAGACCGCGTGTTTCTGCATCGAGGTGGTCAGCGCGTTGCCCTGCGCAAGCAGATAGGCGCCGCGGTGGTGCGAGACCACGCCCTTGGGATCGCCGGTGGTGCCGGAGGTGTAGTTGATCGAGATCGCATCCCATTCGTCCTCGGGCATGATCCATGCGAACTCCGGGTCGCCGCGGGTCAGGAACACCTCGTAGTCGGCGGCCTCCACGTCTGTCCTCGGTCCGCCGTATTCAGGGTCGTCGCACTGGATCGGGACAGGCGACACCGTGGCAAGCGCCAGCGCCTGCTGCATCAGCGGCATGAATTCGCTGTCGACGATCACCAGCTTCGACATCGCGTGGTCGAGCTGGAACGCGATGATTGCCGCATCCAGCCTTGTGTTGATCGAATGCAGCACCGCACCGCACATCGGCACGCCGTAATGGCATTCCAGCATCGCCGGCGTGTTGGGCAGCAGCACCGACACGGTGTCGCCGCGGGTAATGCCGTTCTTGGCCAGGGCAGAAGCCAGCCGCCGCGACCGCGCGTAGAACTCCGCATAGTTGCGGTGCAGCTGACCATGCACGATGGCCGTGCGGTCAGGAAAGACGCTGGCGGCGCGCTCCAGAAAGGTCAGCGGCGTTAGCGGCTGAAAGTTCGCGGGGGTGCGGTCCAAACCGGTGTTGTACGGGTTGTCCGTCATGATCCTATTGATCCTGCCATTGGGGACTGCGTTTTTCGAGAAAGGCGCCGATGCCCTCTGCGGCGTCGCGGGCCAGCATGTTGTCGACCATCACGCCGGAAGCATAGCTATAGGCCTCAGACAGGGGCATTTCCCGCTGGGCGAAAAAGGCGCGTTTGCCTGTGGCCAGGGTCATCACCGACTTGGAGGCGATCTTGCGGGCCATCTCCATCGTGGCCGCCTGCAGCCCTGCGGGCGGAACGGCGCGGTTGATCAGGCCGATCTCCTCAGCCCGCCGGGCCGGGGTCATATCGCCGGTCAGCAGCATCTCCATCGCGTGTTTGCTGGAGACATTGCGCGACAGCGCCACCATCGGCGTCGAGCAGAACAGGCCGATATGCACGCCCGGCGTACTGAATTGCGCGGTGTCTGCAGCAATCGCCAGATCGCAGCTGGCCACCAGCTGACAGCCTGCCGCAGTGGCTATCCCGGTGACCTCGGCGATCACCGGTTTGGGGCAGTTGACGATGGCCTGCATGGCGGCAGAGCACATCGCCATTACCTTGGTGAAATAGGCGCGCCCGCCGTCGGCGGCTGCGCGCCAGGCAGTCATCTCCTTCAGATCGTGCCCTGCACAGAATGCCGGGCCGTTTGCTGCCAGGATGATGACACGCACCTGTGAATTTTCTCCTGCATCGGCAAAAGCTTGGACCAGCGCCGCCAGCATCGCCTCAGACAGGGTATTGCGCCGCGCGGAATCGTTCAGAGTCAGTCGAAGGATGCCATCGTCATCCAGATCGCACAGCAGAATGTCAGGTTGTTGCACAGGGCATCTCCTTTTCCGGGGCTCAGCGGATGTTGATCTCGACGCTGTCGGCGAGAGTGTTGGCGATGAAGCAATAGCGGTGGGCGCGGTCCTGCATCTGCTCCAGCTCCTCGGTGCTGACGGAAAACCCGGTGTCAAAACGCACCACCGGGTGCAGATCAATGCGCGTCACCGACATCTGGCCCTTGGGGTTCTTGCCCAGATGCGCCTCGGCGTAATCGTGGTAGGTGGCCACCGGCCAGTCGGCTTTGGCCGCCAGCGCCAGGAAGGTCATCATGTGGCAGCTGGACAGGGCCGAGGCCAGCGCCTGTTCCGGGTTGGTGTTGCCCGGATCTCCGCCCCAGTCGGGGGCGGAGTCCACCTGGACGTCATAGCTGTTGTTGTACTGCACCGTGTGGGCGTTCGAATACTGGCCGGTTTGCAGCACAGGTTCAGCACGCTGCCAGTGCAGCTGGATTGAAAGGTCGGACATGGCGGTATCCCTCATTATCGCTCAGGCTGCGGCCAGGGTTTTCTTCGGATCGAAGAAGGGGGTTTCCACAATGGTCGCACGGGCCGGGCCGGTGCCGGCCGTGACCTCAACCGTTGCCCCCAGCACGGCCTCGTCCGCCGAGACCATCGCCAGTGCAATGTTCTGCTCCAGCCGCGGCGAATAGACAGCAGAGGTGACCTTGCCGATGGCAGTGCCATCCTTGCGGACCGGCCAGAAGGTGGTGTTGGGCCCGGTCAACGGTGCGCCTTCGATGATCAGGCCCACTTGCTTGCGGCTGACGCCTTGCTCCTTGATTTCCCGCAGGGCTGCCTTGCCGATGAAGCTGGCTTCCATATCGAGGTTCACTAAACGGTCCAGCCCAAGCTCATAGGGGTTGGTGTTGATATCGGCGTCAGCGTGGTAAGACAGCATGCCGCCCTCGATACGGCGGATCGAGGAGGTATGGCCGGGCTTCAGTCCGAACGGCTCCCCCGCTGCCATGATCTTTTCCCACAGCTCATCACCGCGCGACCCGTCCTGTAGGTACAGCTCATATCCCAGTTCGCTGGACCAGCCGGTGCGGGACACGATCAGCGGAATACCGTCCAGATTAACCTCGCGCAGCCAGTAGTATTTCAGATCCATGATGCTGTCGCCGAACAGCGCGCGCATGATCTCACCCGATTTCGGCCCCTGCAGCTGCAGCGGCGAAACATCGGGCTCGCCGATGGTGACATCCATGCCGGAATGCACCGCCACGCCCTGCGCCCACAGCAGAATGTCGCTGTCTGCCAGCGAGATCCAGAAGTGGTTCTCCGCCAGCCGCAGGAGGATCGGGTCGTTCAGGATGCCGCCATCGGCATTGGTGATCAGGATGTATTTGCACTGGCCCACCACCATTTTCGACAGGTCGCGCGGGGTCAGCATCTGCACGAATTTCGCCGCATCCGGACCGGTGATCTCCACCTGGCGCTCGACCGCCACATCGCACAGGATCGCGTCGTTCACTAGGTTCCAGAAGTTCTGCTCCGGATCGCCGAAATCGCGCGGGATGTACATGTGGTTGTACACCGAGAAACCCTTGGCGCCCCAGCGCTCGGTGGCGTCGAAATAGGGGGATTTGCGGATCTGTGTGCCGAACCCGAAACTGTTTGATTGCGTCATGTCTTTCACCCTTTGCACCGGTGGTCCGATCAACCGCGGACTGTTTGAACTGGGTGAAGGATTACCCGCACAGGCGGGCCGGGAGCGGACTGAAAAACAAGACCTGGGCAGACCAATCGGACTGATGTCAGACAGGCTTGCAGACCGTTCAGACGCTTCCGGTCAATTGCCGGACCTGGCCGCCAACCCGGAAAGATTCGGCTGGGAAGATTTGACGTGGCGCGTCACGATGTAAGTCATGTAGCGGTCAATCCCCAGTTCGGCCGCCAGCAGGGTTTCCATCAACTCCTGAAATGCTGCCAGGCTTGGTGTAAAGACCTTCATGACGTAATCCATGCCACCGCCTGTGGCGATGCATTCGGTGACCTCGTCCAGCTTTCGGATATGGCCCTCGAAACGGTCAAAATCAGACTTGCGGTGATGTGTGAGAGAGACGGTCACGACCACCTGCGTGAAATCACAGACCCGGTCGAGTGCAACGTCGGCGTGGTAGCCGCGGATGAACCCGGCTGCCTTCAATTTCGTAAGCCGGGCCCAGCACGGGGTCGGCGACAGGTTGACGATCTCCGCCAGCTTGGTTTTGCTAAGCTGGCCGTGCTTCTGGACTGCGCTGAGGATGCGAATATCAGTCGCATCAAGGCTGAACTTGTCCATGCATCGGGGCCTTTCAAAGCAAGGGTTTGGCAGTCCAATACAATCACCAGCAATAGCACGGAAGCAACATTTTGCTCCAGCGAGGCGGTTTGCGGTGCAGGCCACTGGCTGATTACCGTCTGGCGAAATTTGCAAAAGAGCGTATTGCTTGAAACCTGTAAAACCAACGGCCGCTGCGTCATGGTCAAATCCAGGCATAAGAATTCCGGGGCGCTCCGCAGCTGACTGTTCTGAATACCGGCTTAACCGGCCTATCGACTGCCGCCAAAAGGTGCAGTGAAGGTCCGGAAACCGCCCTTCCAGCGGGTCGCCGCAGACAAAACGCGCAGTTTGCCGCCTTTGAAGCAGCTTGCAGCGAATTTTCACTTAGTCCGCGTTGCGGACCCTCGGTCACAGTACACAGAAATACCGCTATCGACACGGATCCTCGGGGGAGAGGCAACTTCTCTGACGAGAAAGGCAGAACTATCTAGTGCTTTTCAATGAAGATTTGGTGGAGCCTAGGAGGATCGAACTCCTGACCTCCTGCATGCCATGCAGGCGCTCTCCCAGCTGAGCTAAGGCCCCAAACCTGTCCGCTTTCCAGTGTCCGTTCCGTCTCCGGTGCGGTCCGTCTTGCGGTGTGAGCGTCATTTAAGGGACGGCGGCGCAGGCTGCAAGCGTAAAATGCGCCGGGTTCCAAACTTTTTTCCGGCGCTGCCGGAGGGCTGCCCAGGGAAGGCGAGGCGCTTCCCCGGGCAGCTGGAAATGCCTTAGGAATCGTCCTCGGGGGTCGACATGTCGGCAATCTCGTCCAGCGGAACGTTGTCCTCGTCATCGTCATCGTCCAGGACATCATCGCCCAGATCAACATCGACGTCATCATCATCTTCCAGAACCGGGCTATCGCCTTCGAGGTTCTCTTTGGCCTTCAGGGTTGCCGCATCTTCGGCATCAGCCTCGATCATCCGGGTTTTGCCCGTGTCCAGCGCGACGGCCTCGCCCGTGTAGGGGCTGACGATCGGGTTCTTGTTCAGGTCATAAAAGCGCTTGCCAGTGGTGGGGCAGATGCGCTTTACACCCCATTCTTCCTTGGGCATGTGGATCCCCTTGATTAACTGGTGAGTCGTATCGACGATTCAGGTGCCTTGCCATATGAGGGGGGGACTGTCAAAGCCAAAGCCTGGAAAGGGGCGCCTATGGCCGAACACCACCTGCCCGGAAACCCGCCGGTGCCGCTGACGCTGCGGCGGTCGGCGCGGGCGCGGCGGATCAGCCTGCGGATTTCCTCGCTGGACGGGCGGGTGACACTGACGCTGCCCAAAAGCCTGCCGGAACGGGCCGCACTGGCCTTTGCCGAGGAAAAGGCGGATTGGATCCGGTCGCATCTGGAAAAGCATCCCGAGGCGGTGGAAGCGGGGTTTGGCGCGGTGTTGCCGGTTGATGGCCAGAACCGGGTGGTTGAGCGCGCGCCAGGGCGGCGCATCCAGCTGGATGCGGGCCGTATTGCGGTGCCGGGGGACAGTCCGGGGCGGGTCTTGCAGCGTTACCTGAAGGAGCTGGCGCGCAACCGGCTGGCCGAGGCGTCGGATTTCTATGCCGCCCGGCTGGGCAAGGGCTACAGCCGCCTGACCTTGCGCGATACCCGGTCGCGCTGGGGGTCTTGCACCGCCGATGGCGGGCTGATGTATTCCTGGCGGCTGATCCTGGCGCCGCCCGCAGTGCTGCGTTATGTCGCCGCCCACGAGGTGGCGCATTTGCAGGAGATGAACCATTCGTCTGCCTTCTGGGCAGTGGTGGAACGCCTCTATGGCCAATACGAGCCGCCGCGCGGCTGGCTGCGGGAAAACGGCGCCGGCCTGCACCGGTACCGGTTCGGCGAATAGCGGCAAGGCTTTGACCCTGCGGATGCGCGGGCTAACCTCTTGGCAGGTACCTGTTTCCAGTTTCCCCGGTTCTTGAGGCTTGCCCGTGTCAGACAAACCGCAACGACGCCTTGCCGCCATTTTTGTGCTGGATGTCTCCGGCTTCAGCCGCTTGATGGCCGAAGATGAGGCCGGAACGCTGAACCAGGTTCTGGCGCAGCAGCAAAGCCTGATTGCCCCGGCGATCCGCAGCCATGAGGGCCGGATCATCAAGCTGATGGGCGACGGGGTGCTGGCGGTCTTTCCCAGCGTGATCTCGGCAGTAGAGGCGGCAGCCGGGATCCAGGCCGCCGCCGCCCGCAACCGGCATTTGCAGCTTCGGATCGGTATCACTCTGGGTGAAGTGCTGATTGCCCAGGGCGATATCTATGGCGACGATGTCAATATCGCCGCCCGGCTGGAGGCTTTGGCACCGCTTGGCGGGGTGGCCCTGTCGGCTGAAGCATATGGCCAGGTGCGGGGCCGTATTCCTTATGCGTTCGAGGACCTGGGCCTGCATGAGGTCAAGAACATTCCCGAGCCAGTGCAGGTCTATGTGCTCGGCGACGAGCTGACCTCGCTGCCCAGTCTGCACCCGGTGGCGGCACCAAAGGAAGCGGTCCAGGCAGCTTCGCCACCGCGCTGGCGGGCAGGGCGGCCTGTGTGGCTGGCACTGGCTGCGTTTACGGTCCTGGCTGCGGCGGGCGGCGGCTGGTGGGCCGCGGGCATGCCGGGTCTGCAAGGGGCGGGGCAGGCGGCCAGCGGGGCGGAGCAGACGCGGCCGCTGGTTGCGGTGATGCCCTTTACGGCGGCCTCGGCATCTCCTGAACTGGCGCAGGCGCTCACCGGCGAGGTGATCCGCGCGCTTGCCGCGGTTCCCGGCCTGGCAGTGGTGGCCCCGGCCAGCAGCCGGGCGGCGGCCGGACTGCCGCCGGACCAGGCTGCGAAACTGCTGGGAACAGAGTTCCTGGTCAGCGGCCACTTGCCTGCTGCTCCGTTACAGGGGATCCGGCTGGATATCCGCAGCCCGTCCGGACAGGCAGCCCTGCCGCCCCGCCCGCAATCCAGCCTGTCCGGCCTGGCACCTGCGGTGGCGGCAGATATTCTCGGCGCCTTCAGTCTGCCAGTGGTCAGGGTTGCGGGGGCGCCGGTTTCGGATCAGGCGCTGATACAGCTGCTAGCGGCACGCAGCGAATTGGCGGCTGGACGCCAGCAAGAGGCCAGGCAAGCCGTGCATCAGACCTTGCAACTCGCCCCTGGGCTGGCAGAGGCACTTGTGCTGCAGGCAGAGCTTGACCTGGATATTCTGACCGGCCCGCTGGCCGGCCTGCCGCAGCGCGCGGCATCGGCTGCGCGGCTGCTCGAGGGGCTGCCCGAAACACCGGGCACTCTGCGTATCCGCGCTCTTGCAGCGCAGTTCAGCGGCGCGCCGGACACCGCCTTGACCCATGCGCAGGCGTTGGAGCGCTCTTTTCCGAACGATGCAGATGGCCATCTGCTGCGGGCCTGGCTCTTGCAGGTGGAGGGGCAGGGTGCCGCCGCCGAGGCTGCCTATGCCACTGCTTTGCGGCTCAACCCGGTGCCGTCTGCGCTTTATCACAGCCTGCGCGCGTCGATGCTGTTTGATGCGGGGCAAGAGGAGGCTGCCGTTGACACTGCCAGTGCGGCGCTGGCGCTGGACTCCCAGGCGCAGCTGGCCCAGGCGGTGCGCTGCGCGGGATTGGCCACGCTTGGCCGCTTTGAAGAGGCTGGCAGCGCCTGCGCGCAGCTGCAGGCCGCAGGGCTGACACTGGATCAGGCAGCGGGCGCCTTTCCCTATGGTGCCGGGGCCGGGCCCGGCAGTGCGCTGCAACGGCTGCGCACCGGGTTCAGCCTGGCAGGGCTGCCTGGCCGCCCCTGACGTGCTGCCCCGGACCTGGGGGCCGTGATCCGCGCCTGTTTCCGCTGGCCGTGATCACACGCGCGGATCTGTCCGCTTGACCGCGGCGCAATTTGTGATCACTTGAGGGGATGAACCTGACTGCCCGCTCTCCCCAGGACGCTGCCGCCCCGGCCCACGATCGCGTCTACCGCGCTTTGCGCACCCGTATCATGCATGGTGAAATCACCCCCGGTGCCGCGCTGACGCTGCGCGGTATCGGCCGCGAGTTCGGCGTCTCAATGACGCCTGCGCGCGAGGCTGTTCGGCGGCTGGCCGCCGAGGGCGCGTTGTTCCTGTCTTCTTCGGGGCGGGTGTCAACGCCGGAACTGACAAATGAACGGATTGAGGAGCTGGCGGCCCTGCGTGCGCTGCTGGAGGTGGAGCTGTCCAGCCGTGCCTTGCCGCGCGCGCATATGGCCCTGATCGACCGGCTGCAGATGATCAACGGAACGGTGGCCGAGATGGTCACCAAGCGTGACGCGGTCGGCTATATCCGGACCAATCTGGAGTTCCACCGCACCCTGTATCTGCGCGCCCAGGCGCCGGCCATGCTGGCAATGGCCGAGACTGTCTGGCTGCAGCTTGGCCCCACCATGCGGGCGCTTTACGGCCGGTTGCGCCGCACCGATCCGCCGCAAAACCACCGCCTGATCATTGCGGCACTGAAGGCCGGGGATGAACCGGGCTTGCGTTTGGCAGTGCGCTCTGACGTGACCCAGGGTCTGCGGCTCCTGGCCGGGTAGCTCTGTCTCCCAATCCTGCTGGCATGTACGGGGGCGGAGGCACTCCCGCCTGTTCGGGTCAATTTGGAAATTGCCCTCACAGTTGGGCGCGGCCCGGCGCCATGGCGCCGGGCCGCGCCCAAGGCTGCCAGCGGCACTGGCAAAGCCGGTGCCGCGCGGGCGCGGGAGGGTCTTCGTGAACCGAAGTTGCCAAGTTCTGAATGTCTTCTGTGCATTGAGACTGTGCAAACCTCGCCCAGCCGCCTCAGAACCGGGTGATTACGGTGGCGCCTACGGATTGGAACCGGTCCATTTCCATCAGTGAAGCCACCGATTGCTCCAAGCTGATTTCCTGGCCGACCAGCCGGCCGGGTGCCAGCTTGCCGGATTGCACCATGTCCAGCATTGCACCATAGCGATGGGCCTGCATGCCGTGGCTGCCAAGGATCTCCAGTTCATCCGCGATCACCCGCGCCATCGGAACTTGCGGCGTGCTGTGATCCGCCAGCATCAGCCCCACCTGCACATGCTTGCCGCGCTTGCGCAGGCAATTGACCGAATTGAAGCAGGTGTCCGGGTGCCCCAGAGCGTCCAGCGACACATGCGCTCCGCCGCGGGAGATCTCCCGCACCGCCTCCGCCGCATCTGCGACGGTGCTGGCATCGACCCCGGCAACCGCGCCCAGGCTGCGGGCCAGCGCCAGCTTCTCCCCGGATATATCGACAGCGATCACATTGGCGCCAAGTGCGGTGGCGATCATCACCGCGGACAGCCCAACGCCGCCGCAGCCATGCACCGCCACCCATTGCCCGCCTGAAACCCGGCCTTGATCCGCCACCGCGCGGAAGGATGTGGCAAAGCGGCAGCCAAGGCTGGCGGCAGTGGCAAACCCCATGGTTGCCGGCAGCGCTACCAGGTTCAAATCCGCATGATGTATGGATACATATTCGGCAAAAGATCCCCAATGGGTAAAGCCGGGCTGGAACTGGCTGTGGCAGACCTGCTGGTGGCCGGCGTGGCACTCCGGGCAGCTGCCGCAGCCGCCAACGAACGGCACCGTGACCCGGTCGCCGCGCCGCCATTTGCTGACATCTTTGCCAACCGCGGCAACCGTGCCCGCCAGCTCGTGGCCCGGCACATGCGGCAGGGTGATATCCGCATCATGCCCCATCCAGCCGTGCCAGTCGCTGCGGCACACGCCGGTTGCCTCAACCTTGATCACCACGCCGTGGGGCGCCGGAGACGGATCCGGCAGTGAAACCACTTCAGGTGCTTCACCAAAGCGTTCATAGAGCACAGCTTTCATCGGGACAGGTTCCTTTGACGTTTGCAAGAGATAAGGCTTTTTAGCAGGCAGCTGCCGGGGAGGGCATTTCTGATGCCTCTACAGTTTTGGAAAAGTCCGGCGTAGTCTTTCTGGAAATGCCACTATTGAGCAGGAGTCTTTCGCTGTGGAACAGATTGACGAGATAGATGCCCGTATCCTGGATTGTCTTCAGCGCGATGGCAGGCTGTCCAATGCCAAGCTGGCGGAACGGCTGTCGCTCAGTGAAACGCCCTGCTGGCGGCGGCTGAAACGGCTGAGCGAGACCGGCGTGATCGAGGGGTATCAGGCGGTCCTGAACCGCCGGGCGCTAGGGTTCGGAGTGATGGCCTTTGTCCAGCTTAGCTGCACTGAGCATGACGCGGCCACGACAGCAGACTTCCAACGCGCCATCGAGGCCAGCCCGAATGTGCTGGCCTGCCACAATACCACCGGGGGCGCAGATTTTCTGCTGCAGGTGGTGGCGCGCGACCTGGATGATTACAGCCGCTTCGTTGAAGCCGTGCTGCGTCGGCTGCCGGGGGTGTCGGGGATTAAGTCCAGCCTGTCCTTGAGGGAGCTGAAGTCGTCCAGTCATTTGCCGGTGAGCGATCTGCGGATTTGAACAGCGCTGACCTGCGCAGATGGCTCCCGGCGGGCGGCTCCCGCCTGCGCAGGCCTGCCTGTCAGGCAGACCCTTGCAGTTGGGCCCGGCCCGGTGCCATGGCACCGGGCCGGGCCCAAGGCCGCCAGCGGCGGCGGCGTCAGCCGGCGGTGCGCGGGCGCGGGAGGGGTTCCGCCGCCTGCGCCCTTTTGATCCGGTGCGCCTGATCAGGCCCCGCTGCCGGTGTAGTAGGGTGAGTTCATTGCCCGGCTGGCCGCCTCGGTGATTGAGGCATCAAAGACCCGCGTGTAAAAGGCGCAGCCCAGTTCTGCCGCAGTTTCCGGGAACAGGTTCAGCGCAAAGTCCAATGCAGTGTCCAGCGTGTCAAAGGCGTCGAACCCGCCCAGAGTCCGGGTCTGCAGCCCGCTCAGCCAAACCTTGTTCTGCAGACCTGGCAGCATTTTCAGCGCCGCGTTGCGCGCTTGCCAGGGGGCTTCTTCAAACGGCACCGACAGTTGCAGTTCGGTGTACACAAACGCCCCTGGAGCCGCAGCCCCGCTGTTGTAATGCGCCGCACCCATATCGCGGCTGGCCGTGGCGGTGGCCTCGGCGTCAAACACCCGCGTGTTGTGGGCGACGCCAAAACTGCGCGGCTCGCTCGGGAAATAGCCAGTCACAAAGCTGCGGGCGTTTTCAATGCTGTCAAAGGCATAAAAGCCGCCAATGGAGTTATTGCCATGGCCGGACAGCCAGGTCTTGTTCAGAAACCCTGGCTGCTGCCGGATCGAGGCGTTGATTTTCTGCAGCGGCACCTGGTCGAACGGGACCGAGATGGCGACTTCGGTATAGACAAAGGCTTTCGGGGACATGGCAGTTTCCTGTGTTTTGGCAAGTGAAGGCAGCAGCACCGCCCCGGCTGAGGCTGCAAGCAGCTGGCGGCGGGACAGCCGGGATCGGTCGCGGAAGGCCGCGTTGTTTTGATTGTGGGTCATGTTGGTTCCGGTCTAATAGCTTGCGCTTTGCAAGTTAACAAGGGTTCGCATGATGGCTTGCGTTTTGCAAGTATAAAAACTACCAAGAGTTCATGACTGATAAGCACAGCAAATACGGGTCCGGCTGCCCGGTGGCCTATGCCCTTGATATCTTCGGCGACCGCTGGAGCCTTCTGGTGATCCGCGACATGGCGGTGAAGGGCGCGCGCACCTATGGCGAGCTGCTGAACGGCGGGGAGGGGATCTCAACCAACATCCTGGCGCAGCGGATGAAGCAGCTGGAAGAGGCGGGGATCCTGAGCAAAAGCAAGGATCCGCAGAACGGCCGCAGCTACATTTACACACTCACGCCAAAGGGCCGGGATCTGGCGCCGGTACTGGCAGATATCGCTCTGTGGAGCGCCAGATACAACAAAGCCGGCCATGCGATGACCGGCTTCAGTGACAAAGTGCAGGCGGACCGGGACGGCGTTATCACCCGGATCCGCGCAGGTAAGCTGCCTTAGGTCGCCAGCCCTTTGGAGCCGATGTCCAGGAACTTCTGGCGCCTGTCCTTGATCAGCTCGTCTGCGGTTTTACCCTTCAGCTCGTCCAGCATTTCCTGGATCGCGCCGCTGACCGAGGCCATTGCCGCCTTGGCATCACGATGCGCGCCGCCCAGCGGTTCCGGGATGATCCGGTCATTGACACCCAGCTTCTGCAGGTCCTGTGCAGTCAAACGCAGCGCTTCTGCCGCTTCGCGCATCTTCTCGGCATCCTTCCACAGGATCGAGGCGCAGCCTTCAGGGCTGATCACCGAGTAAACCGAATGCTCCAGCATCGCCACACGGTTGGCCGAGGCTAAGGCCACCGCACCGCCGGAGCCGCCTTCACCGATGATGACCGAGATCAGCGGCACGCCGATCTTCAGGCACATCTCGGTCGAACGCGCAATTGCTTCCGATTGGCCGCGTTCCTCGGCGCCTTTGCCGGGATAGGCGCCGGCCGTGTCGACCAAAGTGATCACCGGCAGCTTGAAGCGGCCGGCCATCTCCATCAGGCGGATCGCCTTGCGGTATCCCTCGGGGCGGGCCATGCCAAAGTTGCGCTCAATCCGCGATTTGGTGTCGCTGCCTTTCTCATGGCCGATCACCACCACCGGCTGGTCGTTGAACCGGGCAAGACCGCCCATCACGGCCAGATCGTCGGCAAAATTCCGGTCGCCGGCCAGCGGCGTGTATTCGGTGAACAGCGCCTTGATGTAATCCTGGCAATGGGGGCGGTCGGGGTGCCGTGCCACCTGGCATTTGCGCCAGGGCGTCAGCTCCTTGTAGAGGTCTTTCAGCAGCTGTGCGGCCTTGGCGTCCAGCGCCTTGGCCTCATCCGCCACGTCCATTTCCTCATTCGCGCGCGCCAGCGCCCGCAGTTCCTCCGCCTTGCCTTCGATTTCGGCCAGCGGTTTTTCGAATTCCAGATACTGGGTCATGTCGCCTCTGCTCAGCGGGTTTGCCGTTATATGGCCTTAGCAGCGCCAAGATGCAACTCAGCAAGATTTGTGATCTGCTGCCATGGCTTGAGGGAAGAGCAGAGAGCGCAAGGGAGGCACCGCTTATGGCCGCCAGTTACGAAGACCGGATCCTGCGGGTTCTGGCCTATATCCACGGCAACACCGATGGCGATCTGTCGCTGGACAGGCTAGCCGATGTGGCGGCGATGTCGCGGTTTCACTGGCATCGCGTGTTCCGCGCTCTGACGGGCGAAACCTGCGCCCATGCGGTGCGCCGCATCCGGCTGCACCGCGCCGCGGGCTGGCTGGTGCAGGGGGACATGCCGATCGCGCAGGTTGCGGCCCGCGCCGGCTACCCCAATCAGAACAGCTTCTCCCGCGCGTTCTCTGTCTCCTACGGCAGCAGCCCGGCGGCCTTCCGCCGGGCGGGTCAATTCCGGCTGCCGAACCCAACTCTCAGAACAGGAAGTTACCCGATGTATGACGTGATCACCCGCACCGACCCTGCCCGCCGCCTGGCCGGCTTGCCGCACAAAGGCGACTATATGGAAATCGGCAAAAGCTTTGAGGCTTTCGGCGCGATCTGCGAAAGCCGCGGGCTTTGGCCGCAGCTGGGCGCCGTCACCGGGGTCTATTTCGACAGCCCGGACGCGGTGCCCGAAGCCGATCTGCGCAGCTTTGCCGGGGCGGAGCTTACCGGCGGAGCACTGCCCGAAGGGATGGAGGAGGTCAGCCTCCCCGGCGGCAAAACTGCGGTGCTGACCTACAAGGGGCCGTATTCGGGCCTGCATGCCGCCTATCACAGCCTGTTCGGCAATTGGCTGCCGCAATCGGGTGAAGAGCCGGCCGATCAGCCCTGCTATGAGATCTACCTCAACAATCCGCGCGACACCGCGCCTGAGGATCTGCTGACCGAAATCTGCCTGCCGCTGAAGTAGCCCTACGCCTGCAGCAGGATTGCCGCCAGAGACGCCAGCAGCAGCGCGGCCATGGTCCAGTTGAACGCCCGCAGCTGCGCGGGCCGGGTCAGCAGCCGCCGCAGCTGCTGGCCCAGCATTGTCCAAGTCGAGGCCGAAAAACAGCCGATCAGCAGATAGGTTCCGGAGACCCACAGAATGGCACTCAGGTCGCGGCTGGCCGCATAAAGCGTGATTGCCCCCAGCGCCATCGCCCAGGCCTTGGGATTGACCCATTGAAAGGCGCAGGCCTGCACAAAACTCAAAGGCCTGCCTTCGGCTGCCCCCTCCCGCGGCGGCGCGGCATTGGCGATCTTCCAGGCCAGCCACAGCATATAGGCCACTGACATCACCGTCATCACCGGGGTCAGTACCGGGAAGGCATCAAACAGATGCATCACCCCCAGCCCGACCGGCAGGATCATCAGCGGAAAGCCGACCGCCACTCCCAGCAAATGCGGAATCGTCCGGTGAAAGCCGAAATTGGCCCCCGAGGCCATCAGCATCAGGTTGTTCGGGCCGGGCGTGAAGACCGTGCCAAAGACAAAACCGGCCAGTGCAAAGAGAAGTTCATAGGTCATGGGCAAGAAGATTGCGCAGTGATTGCCAAATGAAATTGCGTTTTGCAGCGTTTGCTGCGTAATTTCACAATCAATGGCGAAGAATGATAAGATAAACCAGCGAATATTGCAGGAACTCACCCGGGACGGCCGGATCAGCAATCTGGAACTGGCTGAGCGTGCGGGCCTTTCGCCCTCGGCCTGCCTTCGCCGGGTGCAGGAGCTGGAGCGCGCCGGCGTCATTACCGGTTACCGCGCCGTGCTGGACCGGCAAAAGCTGGGGATAGGCTTTGCCACCTATATCGGCGTCGGCTTGGGTGAGCACACCAAGGACGCGCAGGAGGCTTTTGAACATGCCATGCAGGCCGCGCCCGAAGTGGTTGAATGCCACAACATCACCGGCACCATTGAGTACCTCCTGCGCGTCGAATGCGCCGATCTGCCCAGCTACAAGAAATTCCATACTGATATCCTGGGCACGTCTCCTTATGTCACAGCAATCACCACCTATGTGGTTATGGGCTCGCCCAAAGACTTGCGGGCGTGATCCCTTGCCGGCATTGGATTTTGAGTATTTGTAAAAAGGTGAAACAAAGAGCCTCTTCATCTTTCTCCTAAATACTCACTGCGAAGCGCCTGCCGCAAAGACAGCGGCCAGGGGTGTTGCGTGACCTGCGCACGCCCCGTTTGCACGGTTTTGGGCATTTCATGGCAGTCTTTCCCTCGATTGCAATCGCCCGCCGGGGCTTGGCTCTCCGGCAGATATGGAACAGGGCTCCCGCCTGGCAGCGGGGTCATGCAGAGACAACGTTTAGCATGCGGGCGGATACGCCCGTCCGCCTCTGCCTTATTGGCTGCGCCGCCAATCCTTAACAGCCACGCTGATACGGCACTGGAAACATGATCCAGAACAGATGAATAACCGGCGGGGCCTGGGGGCTGGCCGGGCAAAACTCGTGGCCGGGGGCAACTGCTTTAGCGCTGTGCCAGCAAAACCCGCATGGCAATCTCCGGCGAGGCCAGCACCGGCACCTGGGTCTGCGCCCGCAGCACTGCTGCCGCCCCGGCCATCGAGGCCTGCGCCAGCACAACGCAGCCAAAGGCGCCATCCTTCAGCGCCATTGCAATGCTTTCTGCTATGGCAGCAGAAAAACCCGCGCCGGCGCCCGTTTCAAACAACGGCCAGTGCTGCCCTAGAAACACCGGGACCAGTTGCGGATCACAGCCGCCAAAGGCCCGCCGCAGCAGCGCTTCTGATGGGGCCACAGTGCTGTCCAGGCAATAGGCCATCAGCACCGGCCCGCCGATCCGCGCCGCTTCCTGCATCATCGGCCAGTCGATGCGGATGGCGCCTGCCTCCTCTGCTGCCGGGCCAAGGGTGGTGCAGGTGCACAGCACCGGGCCGTCAGCCGCGCTGATTGCCGCAGCAATCTCTGCCTTCAGATCCGCGCCAATGCCATCCCGCGCCCGTGCCAGCCAATCGCTGCGCACTTGCTGGTTCAGATCCGCTTCGGGTGCCAACGCCCGGAACGTCCTCGCATGCACCTCTGCCGTATGCAGCAAAGTCAAAACCGTCATCAAACTCTCCATACGGAAAAGGCGCCCCATCGGGACGCCTCTGCACTCTGTCTATGCGAACCGGCGTCAGCTGTTCGCAATCAGCTCGGCCTGGGCGACAATCACCTCAGCCTGCTTGATCGAGGCGATATCGACAAGGCGGCCCTTATATACGGTCGCGCCGGCGCCCGACGCCTTGGCCTCTTCCATCGCTGCCAGGATCTCGCGGGCTTCCGTCACAGCTTCTTCGGACGGGGTGAAAACCTGATTGGCCAGCGCGATTTGGCTGGGGTGGATCGCCCATTTGCCAACCATGCCCAGGGTCGCGGACCGTTTCGCCTGGGCGATATAGCCATCCTCGTCCGAGAAATCGCCGAACGGCCCGTCAACCGGCAGGATGCCATGGGTGCGGCAGGCGGCGACAATTGCAGCCTGCGCCCAGTGCCACGGATCAGACCAGTGCTTCTGGCCGTCGCGGATCATATAGTAGTTTTCCTGCGTTCCGCCGATACCGGTGGTCTGCATCCCCATCGAGGCGGCAAAATCCGCAGCACCCAGGCTCATCGCCTGCAGCCGGGGCGAGGATTTGGCGATATCCTCGGCATGGGCAATGCCTGCCGCCGACTCGATGATCACCTCGAAGGAAACCGGTTTGGACCGGCCTTTGGCGCGCTCAACCGCGGTGACCAGCGCGTCCACCGCATAGACGTCCTCGGCGCAGCCCACCTTGGGGATCATGATCTGATCCAGCCGGTCACCAGCCTGTTCCAGGATGTCCACCACATCGCGGTACCAATAGGGGGTGTCGAGCCCGTTGATCCGCACCGACAGATACTTGCTGCCCCAGTCGACGCCATTGATCGCCTCGATCACATTGGCGCGGGCCTGATCCTTGTCGGAGGGGGCGACCGAATCCTCAAGATCGAGGTTGATCACGTCAGCCGCCGAAGCGGCCATCTTCTCGAACAGTTTGACTTTGGAGCCGGGGCCGAACAGCTGGCAGCGGTTGGGACGCGCCGGAGCGGCGGGCTGGATGCGGAAGGACATGCGGAAACCCCCTGAGTAAGGAAATTGCAGAATTTTCGCTGTTCTGGTTATTAAGTTGCGCACCTTCTTGCAAGCGGATTTTGCACTTGCGGCACGAAACGCCGCGTTGCGGCAATCCCGTTTGCGCCTTTTGCGTCGCAAACCCGCGCGAAACTGCCGTTGGCATGCTGCATTGCGCAAGAAATGACACGGGCGCAGATCCGTGCGGAAAAGGAGTTTCATGAAACGCGCATTGATCGACAACTGGGCCCTGTTTCTGGGCATGCTGCTGCTGATGGTCGGCAACGGGCTGCTGGTCACGCTGCTGACGATCCGCGGCTCGACGCTGGGGTTCACGGATCTTGAGATTTCCGTCATGCAGGCCTGTTATCCGCTGGGGGCGCTGGCGGGAACAATGCTGACTCCGAGGCTGATCGAGAAAGTCGGCCATATCCGGGTGTTTTCGGCGCTGGCGTCGATGGTCTCAGTGGCGGCGATTGCCCATCTGCTGACCTCGGACCCGGTCAGCTGGGCAGCGATGCGCCTGCTGGCGGGCTTTTGTTTTCCGGGCCTCTACGTGATCACCGAAAGCTGGCTAAATGCCAAGTCAGAAAACCGGATCCGGGCGCAGGTGCTGTCGGTCTATTTCATCATCCAGACGGCGGGGCCGGCGCTGGGCACCGCGATGGTCGGCCTGCCGGATCCCAGCGGCAACCTGCTGATCGGTGTCACCTCGATCCTGTTGTCGGTGGCTATTGTGCCGCTTTTGCTGTCCAATATCCGGGCGCCGGATTACTCGGCGCCGGACCGGATGCCGGTCACGCGGCTGTACAAAGTGTCGCCGATGACAGTTCTGGGCATCGTTATCATGGGGGCGGGGGTGGTGGCCTGGTACATCAGCCTGCCGCTTTATGCACTGCAGAACGGTTTCAGCGAGGCGCAGGCCTCGGGCGCGCTGGTGATTGCGCTGATCGCCTCGGCGCTGGTGCAATACCCGGTCGGCTGGCTGTCGGACCGTACCGACCGGCGTTATGTGGTGATTGCGCTGTCGGGGATCTCGGCGCTGGTTGCGTTGTGGATGGCGGTAGACACGGCGCCGTCGCGTATTGTGGTCGGGTTTTCGGTCATCGCAGCAACCACGCTGCCGATCTATTCGATCCTGGCGGCCCACGCCAATGACCAGCTGCAGCCGGGGCAGGTGGTGCCGGCCAGCGGCACCATGGCGTTCCTGCTGCAGCTGGGGCAGTTCTTCGGCATTCTGATCGGGCCGAACATGATCAGCGTCGCGGACGGGCGGGGGCTGCAATACCTGTTGATCGGGGTCGGCGTGACCGTGGTGCTGATTGCCATTGCGCGGCGCGCGACCTCCGAGGCACCCGAGGACACCGGCGAATTCCAGGCTATGGGTGTGATCGGCGTGGCGCAGCCGGGGGTGCTGCAGGCGGAATCATGGGCAGAGGAGGAGGAAACGTCTGTAAGCAGTCGTGCTTGCGAAGAATCTTCTACTGCTTAGTATATTTCTCGAAGAAAATCGTGCAGGGAGGGCGTTCCTGCGCGATTTCGAGAGGACTTTGCGCGAAATTAGCCCGATTTTAGCGCGACCAATTTAACTCGAAGGATGAGCGCGATGATCGAGACCCCTTATCTGCTGTTCCTGGGCGACGCGCCTGACATGCTGGCCGCCAAGGTTGCCATCGGTATCCGCGACTGGCGTCCGGATCACGCCGTCGGCCAGATCCGCCTGCCGGGCTGCGGCGCCGACCTGGGCCTGACTGAGATGTCCCTGGCGGAAGCCAAGGAAGCCGGCGCCAAGACGCTGGTCATCGGCGTGGCCAACCGCGGCGGCGTGATCTCTCCGGCATGGAAAGAAGTGCTGATCGCGGCGCTGGAAATGGGCTATGACATCGCATCGGGCCTGCACAATTTGCTGCGCGACGAGGGCGACCTGGTGGCCGCGGCCCAGACCCATGGCGGCACCCTGCACGACGTGCGTGTTCCCACTGTCGGCTATCCGATTGCCAATGGTGTCAAGCGCAAGGGCAAGCGCTGCCTGGCAGTCGGCACCGACTGTTCGGTCGGCAAGATGTACACCGCCCTGGCAATGGACGCGGACATGCAGGAGCGCGGCATGAAGTCGACTTTCCGCGCCACCGGCCAGACCGGCATCCTGATAACCGGTCACGGCGTGCCGCTGGACGCTGTGATTGCCGATTTTATGGCGGGTTCAATCGAATATCTGACCCCGGACAATGACGACGACCATTGGGATCTGATCGAAGGCCAGGGCTCGCTGTTTCACGTGTCTTACTCAGGCGTCACCATGGCGCTGGTGCACGGCGGCCAGCCGGATGCGCTGATCCTGTGCCACGAGCCGACCCGCACCCACATGCGCGGCCTGCCTGATTATGACGTGCCGAGCCTGGAAGAGCTGAAAGCCGTGGCCCTGCCGCTGGCACAGCGCGCCAACCCGGCCTGCAAGGTTGTCGGCATCTCGGTGAACACCCAGCACCTGTCCGAGGATGAAGCGGTCAAGTATCTGGCCGAAGTTGAAGAGCGGATGGGCCTGCCCGCCGTCGACCCGTACCGCCACGGTGCAGGCCGCCTGGTGGACGCGCTGGCTGCGGTCTGATCTAACAGCCCCGCCGGAGGTGCTTGCCGACTGGGCAGGTGCCTCCGGCGGGAGTATTTTTTGAAAGATGAAAAGGCAGGTGCCAGGAACGCCGGGCATCGCGCCAAGGCCCGCCGCTGCAGCGCGCCGGGCCGCAGGAAAGGGCAGTTTCATGAACATCACTGTTACACCGGACGTCTTTAAGCTGGCGCAGGTTTTCACCATCTCGCGCGGCTCGCGCACCGAAGCCAAAGTGCTGACCGTGCGGGTGGAGAAGGACGGTGTCACCGGCTGGGGTGAATGCGTGCCTTATGCCCGTTACAATGAAACTCTGGACAGTGTGACGGGTGAGATTGAAGGGCTGCCTGCTGATTTCACCCGCGCAGAACTGCAATCGCTTCTGCCCGCCGGTGCCGCCCGCAATGCGGTCGATTGCGCGCTGTGGGACCTGGAGGCGAAACAGGCAGGTAAGCGCGTCTGGGAACTGGCAGGCCTGCCTGCGCCTGGGCCGGAGATCACCGCCTACACGCTGTCGCTTGACACGCCGGAGAAGATGCAGAAGCAGGCCGCCGAAAATGCCTTCCGCCCTCTGTTGAAGATCAAGCTGGGCACGCCCGATGACATGCCGCGTCTGGAAGCGGTGCGCGCCGGTGCGCCGGATGCCAAGATCATCATTGATGCCAATGAGGGCTGGTCAGCCGAAGTTTACGCCGAACTGGCGCCGCATCTGGTGCGGCTGGGCGTGGAACTGGTAGAGCAGCCGCTGCCTGCGGGTGAGGACGCGGCCCTCATTGGCTTGGAGCGCCCGGTGCCTGTTTGCGCCGATGAGAGCTGCCATGACCGCGAGAGCCTGCCGAAGCTCAAGGGCAAATACGATGTGGTCAATATCAAGCTGGACAAGACCGGCGGCTTGACCGAAGCGCTGAAGCTGCGTGATCAGGCGCTGGCCGAAGGATATCAGGTGATGGTCGGCTGCATGGTCGGATCCTCATTGGCGATGGCGCCCGCGACGCTTGTGGCGCAGGGTGCGGCGGTTACGGATCTTGACGGGCCGCTCTTGCTGGCCGAAGACCGCGAGGAACCTTTGACATTTGATGCCGAAGGCGTGCACCCGCCTGTGGCTGCACTCTGGGGCTGAGGAGAATACCATGACCCGTACCGTTTATGTGAATGGCGAATACCTGCCTGAGGGGGAAGCCAAGGTTTCAATCTTTGACCGCGGCTTTCTGTTTGCCGATGCGGTTTATGAAGTGACCTCGGTTCTGGACGGCAAGCTGATCGATTTTGACGGCCACGCCGTGCGCCTGGACCGCTCGCTGAAAGAGCTGGACATGGCCTCGCCCTGCACCAAGGACGAGCTGCTGGAAATCCACCGCAAGCTGGTGGAGCTGAACGGCATTGAGGAAGGCCTGGTGTACCTGCAGGTCTCCCGCGGCTCCGACGGCGACCGGGACTTTGTGTTCCCCTCTGCTGACACTCCGCCGAGCCTCGTGCTGTTCACCCAGAATAAGCCGGGCCTGGCTGACAGCCCGGCCGCGCAGAAAGGCGCCAAGATCATTTCGATCGAGGACATCCGCTGGGGCCGCCGCGACATCAAGACTGTGCAGCTGCTGTATCCGTCGATGGGCAAAATGATGGCCAAGAAGGCGGGCTGCGACGATGCCTGGCTGATTGAGGACGGCTATGTGACCGAGGGCACGTCGAACAACGCCTATTATGTGAAAAACGGCAAGATCGTGACCCGGCCGCTGTCCAATGACATCCTGCACGGCATCACCCGCGCTGCGGTGCTGCGCCTTGCAGCGGAATCGCAGATGGAGATCGAAGAGCGCCTGTTCACCATTGATGAGGCGAAAGAGGCGGATGAAGCCTTCACCACCTCTGCCAGCGCCTTTGTGATGCCAGTGGTAGAGATCGACGGTGCGGTGCTGGGTGATGGCACCCCCGGCCCGATCGCCAAGCGCCTGCGCGAGATCTATTTGGAAGAAAGCCGCAAAAAAGCAGTCTGAGACACGCGGCCTGGATTGCTGATGCCGGAGTGATGAAGGCCGTCCCAATGGGGCGGCCTTTCTGCATTTTTTTGCGGATGACGAGGCTTTTACATGGTTTTAGCGGGGTGAGAATTGGCTGCCATTGGTGCCCGGGAGTCAACAATCACACGCGCGCCGGGTGAATGTCCTTGCCCGGGACTGATTGCGGCGGGATTTTAACTAATTTTATACAAAATGGGCCAGTTCCGGACGATTTAGGATAGGGTGGAGACATAGAAAGCACTGCCCGCATAACCGGGGGGATGCCAGAGTTTCACGTTAGGGAGTTGCCCAATGGATCAGACCTTTCAGCCGGAGTTCGCAGCCGTTGTGGAATGCCCGTCAGCCGAGGGCAGCGAAGCAGAAATCCTGGCGGCCGTGCGCAGAGTTCTGACGGCAGAAGAGGCCATTGACCCGGAGATTGCGCAGTCGGCTGCCAAGCGCGGCTGGTTCGCGGGCAAAGCGCGGGCTTCTGAGCCTTCAGTCACAAGTTCGCTTGCAGCGCGGTTGCTTGGCCGGTTCCGCGGCTAAGCATCACCGCCCTGTCCTGCATGCAGCACCCTGCGGTGCCGGATCACTCAAGGGACTAGTCCCGGCACGGCCCCGCAACAGAAATGACAAGGCCGCCTCTGACCGGCGGCCTCTTTGTTTTTCAATGGCAATGGACTGTGCCGGTTGCCGTTTCCATATGGCAGCACTGGCCCGGAGGAGAGCTTTTCCGGCAGCCTCCGCCATGCATTACAATGTCTTGCCGAACGAAACCTGCCGGCTCCAGCGTGCTGGCGAACGGGGCCGCAGGGGACAAAAGAGCGCCTGCAAGGGCCAACGCTGGTATCAAAGTCTTCATTCTCAGTCTTCCAATACTGCTCTGTGCCACGTGTATTTACCCATGGTGCAAGCCACGCAAGACTTTTCCCGCCTTGCGGGCGGGATTGGCTGCCGGGATGAAACGGCACCGGTGTGTTTACGCAGCGCGCCAGCGTGAAAAGCCACTGCGCAGCTGTCGGCAGCGCAGTGGCAGGCAGGCCCCGGAGCCGGAGGGCCGGGCCTTGGTATCATTCAATGTCTCTTAGCGTATGGCGGGAATAGCCCTGATTGCGGTCTTTGCCGCGATCTTCAGCTTGGCAGGGATTTTCACCCGCTCCGTCACCGCGGCGGCCTGGGTCATCATCTTCTGGCGGGGCCGCAGCGGGGTTCACACTGGCGAATTTGATCCTGGCAGAAGGTCCGGGCGTGGCAACGGTTCTCGGCGTGGCAGCGATATTCACAGCCGTTCCTTGGCCGCAGAAACCGTACCCCCGCCCGCGGTCGCCTGAAGATGCCTGCTGACCAGCCTATTGCCGGTCTGTCACGTTTTCCTTGAACGCGACTTCGAAATCCGCCTGCTTTTCGGCGCTGGCCTCGGTCTGGTGGTTTGCTTTCCACTCGGCCATGGTCATACCGTAATAGGCCTCGCGCGCTTCGGTCTTGTCCATGTCGATGCCGCGCTCATTGGCGGCTTCCTGATACCAGCGTGCCAGGCAGTTGCGGCAAAAGCCGGCCATGTTCATCAGATCGATGTTCTGTACATCGGTGCGGTCTTCCATCAGGTGCTTTTGCAGCCGGCGGAAGGCGGCGGCCTGGATTTCGATTTCGGTTTGCTTGTCCATGGCGGTGGCTCCGGAGTTGTCTTGCGTCGCCGCAGGCCTAGCAGCCGGGACGGGGGCGGGCAATGGGTGCGGGCGGGCGGGATCAGGCAAGCTGCAGCGCCAGCCACGGCCCAAGCGCGGTGGCCAGGATCACAATCTTGTAGGTGCCAAGCCAGCGGTAGACGGTGAGGCTGACATCGGCCGGCGCCAGACCGAACATCCGGGCGTGCAGGCGCGCCACCCAGTCCTGCAGCAGCATCAAGAGGATGGCGGACAGGGTGAACAGGCCGATGTGCAAGATGGTCAGCCAGCCGAAGAAGGCGGAGAGGGTTTCCTGGGCCATGATGGCTCCTTTCCCGTTGCTGTACCGCGTTTCCAGTCCTGACGTGGGGAGCGCCGGGCACTGCTGCAAGATCATGCGGTAGCGTGCCGCAGATCAGAGGCCTGAGTTTTCGAGGGCTTGCGGCAGAACCTTTGCCAGGCGTTCCGCCCACTTGCACTGGCCATCGTGCTCGGCAATCAGGTCGTTTCTGAGTTCGATCAGCGTATTGGGGCGGCCTGCATGCGTGGCGTGGGTCTCAATCGCGTCGCCGGGCAGATGGCCGGTGTAGGGCTCGTTGATGCCGACACACAGGCCGTCCCCGGCCTTTAGTTCCTCGATCACAAAGGGCGAGAACCGTTCGCCTTCGGGGAACAGGATGCCGATCTCCCAGGGGCGCGGTTCGCGCCCGCGCAGCTGGCGGGTGAAACTGTGGACCGAGACAACCACGGTGCCGGGGCGTTCGGCCAGCCGGGCCAGGGCGCGGTGGTAAGGGCGGTAGCAGGCCTCCAGCCGCTCCTGCAGTTCTGCCGCGCCCGCGTGGCGGTTGGCGGGGATTATGGTGCCGTCGTAAAGCTTCATCAGAAGGGTCGGGTCATCCTCGCCGCGGTTGGGGTCGATCACCAGCCGCGAGAAGTTCGAGGCCACCACCGGCGCGTCCAGCATCCCGCCCAGCAGCTTGGCCACCTCATAGGCGCCGATGTCATAGGCGATGTGGCGTTCCATATCCGCACGCGGCAGGCCCAGATCGCCGCCGCCGGCGAACTCCGGCACATGGTTGGTTGCGTGGTCGCAGGTGATCAGCCAGCGGGCGGGACGGTCTGCGCCGTGAACAAAATAGGGTGTGTATGTCATGAGCCTGATATGTTTTGCCGCAAGCTGTTTACGGGAGTTGCGGCAGAATGGGAATTGGGGGATAAGCACCCTGAACGCTGTTTGCGGTAACATAAGTCAGGTCCGAAGGAGAAGACCCCTATGAAACGTTCGCGCAATGTGAAGATTGTCGCCACCCTGGGGCCGGCTTCGGAGACCTATGAAACGATCCGCGCCCTGCATGAGGCCGGCGCCGATGTGTTCCGGCTGAACATGTCGCATGGCAGCCATCCGGAGATTGCCGAAAAGCACAGGATCATCCGCCAGGTGGAGCAGGACCTGGACAGCCCGATTGCGATCCTGGCCGATCTGCAAGGGCCGAAACTTCGGGTGGGTGTGTTTGCCAATGGCGCCGAGGATCTGGTGGAAGGCGCCAGCTTCCGTCTTGATCTGGATGAGGCCGAGGGCGACACAACCCGCGTTTGCCTGCCGCATCCGGAGATTTTTCAGGCGCTGGAACCCGGTGCGCATCTCTTGGTCAATGACGGCAAGATCCGTCTGGCAGTGGATGACTGCGGAGCGGATTTTGCCAATTGCACAGTGGAAATCGGTGGCACCATTTCGAACCGCAAGGGGGTGAACGTGCCCGACGTGGTGCTGCCGCTGGCGGCGCTGTCGGAGAAGGACCGCGCGGATCTGGAATTTGTCTGCGCCTTGGGTGTCGATTGGCTGGCGCTGTCGTTTGTGCAGCGGGCCAAAGACGTGTTCGAGGCCCGCGGGCTGGCCGATGGCCGCGCCGCGGTGCTGTCAAAAATTGAAAAACCGCAGGCGGTGGAGGATTTCGAGGCCATCCTGGATGCCTCGGACGGGATCATGGTGGCGCGCGGCGATCTGGGTGTTGAGCTGCCGGTGGCGGCGGTGCCGCCGATTCAGAAACGGCTGGTGCGCAAATGCCGCGCGGCGGCCAAGCCGGTGATCGTGGCGACCCAGATGCTGGAAAGCATGATCGAAAGCCCGATGCCGACCCGGGCCGAAGTCTCGGATGTCGCCACGGCGATTTACGAGGGCACCGACGCGATCATGCTGAGCGCCGAAAGCGCGGCAGGCCAGTATCCGATCGAGGCGGTGCAGACCATGGACAAGGTCGCGGTCGAGGTCGAGGCAGACCCCACCTATACCCAGATCATCGCCGCCTCGCGCTCGGCCAAGGGCACCACCGTGGCCGATGGTATTGTGGCGGCCGCGCGCGAGATTGCGGAAAAGACCGAGATCAAGGCGATCTGCTGTTTTACCCAGTCGGGCACCACAGCACTGCTGACCGCCCGAGAGCGCCCCGGTGTGCCGATCATTGCCATGACCCCGGTCAGCGCCACCGCGCGGCGGCTGTGCCTCAGCTGGGGCTGCAAATGCGTGATGACGCCGGAACTGGACCGTTTCAAGGGCGCGGTGGTGAGTGCGGCGCGGGCGGCGCGCTCCGGCGGCTATGCCGGGGATACCGATCAGATCGTGGTCACTGCCGGCGTGCCCTTCAACGTGCCGGGCACCACCAATATCCTGCGCATTGCCCCCTGTGATGAGCGATTGATTTACAGCACAGATCCGGAATAACGGGGAGCTGCTTGTCTGCAGGCCGGCAGCGAAATTTGAAAACACCGTCCCCTCGCCTACCATTTCCTTGTGTCAGGCCGTGATGGGGGACGTGGTTTATGGGGACCGATTTGCCGCTGATAGCGGGTTTGGTGATTGCCGGGTTTTCGGTGCCGTCGATTCTGTCGGCCTTCAGCGAACAGCGGCCGCCGCGGGCCTCCGTGGCGACCATTCTGATTGCCATCGGTCTGATCGCCTATGCGGTGATAATGAAACCCGGCGGCTACCGCATCGACGAGATCCCGGATGCGTTTTTCCGGGTTCTGGGACGCCTTCTGTAGAGAATCGGCTTGCCCATCGGGCAGGCATTGCGTATTGGGCAGCTCTGTTCCGCGTGGCCGGCCTTTCTTAGGCATGCCGAGTCGCGCGTCTAGCGAACCCGCATTGAAGGAGACGGAAATGCCCAAGATGAAGACAAAGTCGAGCGCCAAAAAGCGCTTTAAGGTGACTGCGACCGGCAAGGTCATGGCAGGTCAGGCCGGCAAACGCCACGGCATGATCAAACGGACCCGCAAGTTCATCCGCGATGCCCGCGGCACCACAACCCTGTCGGCACCCGACGCTAAGATCGTCAAGGGCTTCATGCCCTACGACCGCTAAGAGGAGATTGAGATATGTCCCGCGTTAAAGGTGGTACCGTCACTCACGCCCGTCACAAGAAGGTCATCAAGGCAGCCAAAGGTTATTACGGCCGCCGCAAGAATACCTTCAAAGTCGCCCGTCAGGCTGTCGACAAGGCGAACCAGTATGCAACCCGCGACCGCAAGAACCGCAAGCGCAACTTCCGCGCGCTGTGGATCCAGCGGATCAACGCTGCTGTCCGTTCGCACGACGAAGCGCTGACCTATTCCCGCTTCATCAACGGCCTGACCCTGGCCGGCATCGAAGTGGACCGTAAGGTTCTGGCCGACCTGGCCGTGCACGAACCCGAAGCTTTTGGTGCCATCGTGCGCCAGGCACAGGACGCGCTGGCAGCCTAAGGCGCCGGAGAGTTCCAAATTCAGGAAAGGCCGCTCCGGTTGGAGCGGCCTTTTTTAGTGATTGAGGTCCACTGTTCCGCACTGCGTCCAGCTGCAGCAAATGACTGTCTTGCGCGGGGGCGGCCACCGGATCAAGGGTTGAAGTGCCCGGATGACCGCCAGCCAGCGCCTGTCCGGCTGTGCTGGAAAGGATCCTGGACGCAAAGGCTGGCTGGGCAGGTTAGCGGCTCACCTTGCCAGCATCGCCTCAACTTCTGCCGTGCTTGCGGCCCCTTTCAGTATCGTGAAGTCGCCCCGTTCCAGCATTGCGCGGGTGCCATCCAGGATCACCTGCTGGGTGACACGGGCCAGCCCCCCGCCGATGGAAATCCGGGCGGCACCCAATGCGCCGATTTCATCTGTTGTGAGATCGCGCATCGCACCCGCGGCCAGCAGATTGACAGGTGTGCCAGTTGCGGCAAGCGCGCGGGTGGTTCCGGCATCGGCCAGCGGGGCGTATATCACATCTGCACCTGCTTGGGCGAACGCCTGGCAACGGCGCAGCGCCTCTGCTTGTTCATAATTATTCATAAGCCAGCCATCCGCGCGGGCAGTGAGCACGATCCCCGCAGACCGGGCTGCATCGACGGCCGCCTCTATCCGGGCCAGCGCCAGATCAAACGGATAGGAATTTGTTCCGGGGACAGCCGTGTCCTCCACCGAAACCCCCGACAGCCCGGCCTCTGCTGCCAGCCTCACAGTCTCGGCGACAGTCTCGGGATTGTCTCCGAAGCCGTTTTCGAAATCGCCGTTCACTGGCACGTCGACCGCTGCGCAGATACTGGCAGCGTGCTGCAGGGCGATGTCGCGCGTGATCTGGCCGCCATCAGCCAGACCCAGCGTGAAGCCATACCCTGAAGAGGTCGTCGCCAGCGCCTGCGCACCCAGCTGCGCCATTACCTTTGCTGATCCGATATCCCAAGGGTTTGGCATCACCACCGGCTTGCCCGGGACGTGAAGGGCGCGGAATCGTTCCGTCAGCTCGTTGCGTCGCAAAACATGCTCCTCTCTCCGGTCAGCAGAAGTGCTGATCACTATAGCGGATCTTCGCATTGGCATGCAGCACTATCAGCATTGGTGAAGGTTTTTCGATGCAGGCCGTGGTATTAGGGCGGGGCCCGGGGCGACCTTGGCCGGTGTTGGATAACCTTCCCAAGGTGGACGCCGCGCGGGCCTGGGATCAGGTTCACGTCGTTCACAAATCGCGGCTGTTGAGTGACAATGGGTCCAGTTACGCCTCAGGAAATCTGGCTGAATGGCTGGAAGACAAGGGCATGCAACATTCCCAGACACAGGGCAAGATTGAGCGCCGGCACCAGACCCTGAAGAACCTTATCCTGCTGAAAAACCACTTCCTGCCCGGCGATCTCAAAACCCAGATAGAAGCCTTCGTGGATCGCAACTATCACCAGAGATATCACGAGAGCCTGAACAACGGCACACCAACCGGGGTTTACTTCGGACGTGACAAAGCCATTCTACAACAGCGAGAAAGGATCAAACGAAAGACATTCGATGCGCGACGATTGCATCACCGCAAACACGCCGCATCATCAAGCCAGCCAGATGAGCTGAACACTCTCTGATTTTAAGCCGCCTTTGGGTCCAAAAACTCTGCCGACGGACAGATTGTCTTCGGTTTCCCACGGTAATGGATCACCTATTGGAACCAGGCCGGACAGGCCGGACAGGCGGGAAATGCGGGATACATCCCCAAGATTTGCACTGCTTTCGCCGCCTGCCTGTTCCCGCAGATGATCGAAGCGATACACGCGTGCGACGGCGGCATGATATCCTGGGTCACGCGGGCCCCGATCGAGCCCATCACCTCCTTCTTCTTCACCGGGCAAATTCAAGCCGTTGCGGGTGATTGCCCGGCTGGGCTTATGTCAGCAGGCAAGCAGAAGATGGCAGCGCGCTGATGACCAGCCGGGAGTTTCTGCTGGTGGTTGAAGCCTGCCTCAGGCCGGCGCCGGTGTTGTGGCGCAGCATCTGCTTCGGGAGCAAAAATCACCGTCACCGTGCATCACACCGGCTGCGGAATCGCGTGATTTACCTAGCACGGGGAAATTGGAACCTGCACGCAGGAACACAGCGCCGGTATCGCGCCGCACGACCCAGCTGAAAGCACTTGCATCAGTGACTATGGGCATTGATCTATTGGTGGCCCATTGGCTTTCTTGGCCGCCGGAAGCCCGGCTCTGCCTTGTTCCAATGTGCCCATTTGCCGAGCTGGGATCGCCCGCAACGCAGAACCAGCTTCCCTGGAGGCAGGCCACGCGCGCCGTCTTCCACGAGTTTACGGTTTCTTTCCAGCTCTGGCGTAAAGCTCTTTGTGATACATGCGACAAGCATCGTCAGGCAGCTGGGATCCGGAGAATTTCGACTGTGCTTCCTGTGCAGTGAATTCGAAAGCGAAAAAATACTATGCCGATACCAGATTGGGTCCATGACCTTGTAGCTTCCAAAACCGGCACGGATGCCAGCGACAAAATGGATGGAACCACCGGCGACGACACGATCGACGCCGGTGCAGGCGAGGATACCGTTGCGGGTGAAGAAGGCAGCGACCTGATTGACGCGGGCGAGGGCAACGATACCGTTTATGGCGACATGGGCGATGGGTTCGAGCAGGGGCTGGACGCCACGCCGCTGGTGCTGGATATCAACAACATCCAGAGCATTTCCCACGACGGCTCGTTAGGATCTGCAGGCAATAATGCCGTTTTCAGCGACGTTGCCACTTTGGAGGACGGAACCAAAGTCTGGGGCAGGCTGGTGCTGGTGGAGAAATCCAACCCGGACATGTCGGTGCAATTCGGCTACACAGCCGGCGCGGAAATCCTGCTGGGCGGTGACGATCCGGGTGACCAGGCGACCTTCCGGCTTGAGTTCTTTGATCCGGATACCAATGAGCCGGTATACTTGAATTCCACGGCGACCTTCAATGACGTGGATGACAACAGCGGCTATGGCGATGCCGAGGCTGTCATAATCGACGGCAACAGCTTCACTTCATTCGGGGTGTCCTCGGACTCGTCGCTTGGAACTGCGGTTGATGGCAGTATTGTGACCGCCACCGGGTCCGATTACAATGATTACACCGATCAGGACGCCTGGTTTTCTGCTGGTTTCGAAGATAAATCGTCGATTGAATTCACGCTGCAAACACGCGAGGGCTGGGCGGGATTTACCCTTTCGGGCAGTACCATCGACGACCCGGTCACCACCGGCATCGAGCAAGGGGCCGATACCGTTCTGGCCGGTGATGGAAGTGACGTGGTTTATGGCCAGGGGGGGGATGACTCCCTGTTCGGCGAGGCTGGCGATGACAGCCTGGATGGCGGCGATGGCGACGACGTTCTGGATGGCGGCACCGGTGCGGATACCCTGATCGGCGGGGCCGGAGGCGACACGCTCTCTGGCGGCGAAGGCGACGATTACATCGAAGGCGGTGCAGGCAACGACAGCCTGACCACCGGTCTTGGCAATGACACGCTGATCGGCGGCGAAGGCGACGACACGCTGATGAACTCCGCCGGTGATGACAGCCTGGTCGGTGGCGTGGGCAACGACAGCATCGTGGCAACCGACGGCAACGACACGCTGATCGGGGGTGATGGCGCCGACACCATGTACGGCGGCAACGATGACGACCTGCTGGTTGGCGGCAACGATAACGATCTGATGTACGGCGAGTCAGGCCACGACAGCCTGGAGGGCGGCGGCGGCGATGATGTCATGGACGGCGGCCTTGGCAACGATACCCTGATCGGGGGTATCGGCGGTGACACAATTGCCGGTGGCGATGGCGACGACTACATCGAAGGCGGCGATGGCGACGACAGCCTGACCACCGGTCTTGGCAATGACACGCTGATCGGCGGCGCGGGCAATGACACGCTGCGGAACTCTGCCGGTGATGACAGCCTGGTAGGCGGCGCCGGTGATGACAGCATTGTCGCAACCGATGGCAATGACACCCTCGAAGGGGGCGACGGCGCCGATACTATGTACGGCGGCAATGACGATGATCTGCTGGTCGGCGGCAGCGGCGACGATCAAATGCACGGCGAGGCTGATGCTGATACGTTCCGGATGTCCGACGGGTTCGGCAATGACACCCTGACCGGCGGCGAGGCGGGAAATGACTACGATACGGTCGACGTCTCGGCAGTCACCACCGGGGTCACGGTCACCTACACCGGCGATGAGGCCGGTACGATCACCGATGGCTCCGACACGATCACCTTTTCCGAGATTGAGGCGCTTAAGCTGACGGATCAGGGTGATGTGGTGGATGCTTCGGCGGACAGCGCCGGGGTGTCGATTGACGCAGGCGCGGGCGATGACACGGTCACGCTTGGCGCAGGTGACGATTCCATTACCACCGGGGCCGGCTATGATGAGCTGATCCTGACCGGGGCGGGCGGCATTGACACTGTCAGCGACTTCAGCATCGCCGATGATGACAGCGACGGTTTCTTCAATGACCAGCTTGATGTTTCCGATCTGACCGGCGGCACCGGACCCGACGGGGCCGTCCGCACCAGCGATATCTCGGTGACCGACGATGGATCCGGCAATGCGCTGCTCACGTTTCCAGGGGGTGAAAAGCTTGTTCTGCAGGGGGTGGCCCCGTCACAGATCACAACCACTGCACAGCTCATTTCTGCAGGCATCCCCTGTTTCACGCCGGATGTTCTTCTTGCCACCAGACGCGGCGCGGTGCCTGCGGGCCGGATCCGGGTGGGCGATATGCTGCAAACCGCCGACAATGGGTTTCAGCCCGTTATCTGGGTCGGCAAACGCACGCTGAGCCCGGCAGAGCTGGCGCAGCACCCGCATCTGAGGCCGTATTGCCTTCGCCCGGGCGGTTTGCTGTCCCCGGAGCGGCCGATGCTGCTGTCTCCCCAGCACCGTCTGTTAGCCGGCCCCAAAGCATTTGGACAAGACACGCAGCTTGGCGAAAGTTTTCTCTCGGCGAAACTGCTGGCAGCAGTTGACGAAAACTGTACACAACAGGCGGGGGCTGCCAATCCGGTCACCTATGTGCACCTCATGACCGAGCGGCATGAGGTGATTTTCGCAGAAGGTATCGCAACTGAGACATTCTGGCCCGGTCCCGAAGCCATCCGCGGGTTGTGCGCTGCAGACCGGCGGGAACTGTTCGGTCTCTTCCCTGAACTGGCTGCCGTTCATGGATTGGTTGGCGAGCACGGGCGCGGACTGGTCCGCAGGGCTTACGGCGACTTGGCCCGCCAGGCGCTTAAGCGGCGCAACCTGCAACACATGCACGCCGCCTGACGGCCCCCGGGCCCAGCCCTGAAGTGCCCCGGGTGGCATGCCAGGGACCTGCATTTCCGCGCTCCGGTCTGCTCAGTTGATGTTGCTGCTCCAAAATTGACCCGCCGCAAGTCCAGGCCGAATTCCAGTGTCAGGCCAAGCCGAGAATCTTCCGCGCCTGGGCCGGCGTGGCGACCGGGCGGCCGTGCCGGTGGCAGATCTCCGTCACCCTTGCCACCAGTTCGGCGTTGGACGAAGCGAGCCGGTCTTTGCCGAGCCGGATGTTGTCCTCCAGTCCTGTCCGCGCGTGGCCGCCATTGGCGACGCACCATTCGTTCAGGGTCAGCTGGTCCCGGCCGATCCCCGCAGCGCACCATTCTGCATCGGGCAACAGGCGGTTTACGGTCTTCACGTAGTAGTCAAAGACGTCGCGGTCGGCGGGCATGGCGTTTTTCACCCCCATCACGAACTGAATGTACAATGGCCCCTTCAAACGCCCGTCCGCCTGCATCCGTCCAGCCTGGTGAATGTGGCTGAGGTCAAAGGCCTCGATCTCGGGTTTCACACCGTGGGTGATCATCTCTGCCGCCAGCCAGTCCACCAGATCCGGCGGATTCTGGTAGACGCGGGCGGGGAAGTTGTTCGATCCCACCGAAAGCGATGCCATGTCCGGCCGAAGATGCAGCATGCCGCCCCGGGCCTTGCCCGCGCCCGAGCGTCCGCCGGTGGAGAACTGGATCACCATTCCGGGGCAGTGCTTTTCCAGCCCTTCCTTGAGACGCGCGAACTTCTCCGGATCCGATGAGGGGGTCTCGTCCTCGTTGCGCACATGGGCGTGGCAGATGCTGGCCCCGGCCTCAAACGCGGCATGGGTGCTCTCGATCTGTTCTTCGACCGTGACCGGCACTGCCGGGTTGTGCGCCTTGCGCGGCAGGGAGCCGGTGATCGCGACGCAGATGATGCAGGGTTTGCTCATGCCGTCAGCCCTTTGCCAGAACAAAGTCGTGCTCCACCAGATAGAAGGCCTCATCGAATCCGGCCTCCTGCAGCGCTGCCGGATCCTCGATCAGGTCGAATTTGGCCATCAGGCTTTCCTTCACGCCAAAGACCGCGTCGGAGTTGATGTAGGGGTCATCCGGGTCGAAGATGTGGGTGGTCAGGCTTTCAAACCCATCAGCCTCAAGGATGTAGTGGAAATGCGCGGGCCGGTACGGGTGGCGGCCAAGGTCGCGCAGCAGCTTGCCCACCGGGCCATCATCCGGGATCGGGTAGAATTTCGGCTTTACGGCGCGAAAGCTGTAGCTGCCATCGGCAGCTGTACGAAACACGCCGCGCAGGTTGAAATCGGGCTGGATGCCCTTTTGCTGCACATCGTAAAACCCCTCGTCATTGGCCTGCCAGACGTCGATCTTGGCGCCCGCGACCGGGTTGCCATCGGTGTCGAGGATCCGGCCCCTGACCAGCATTGGCTCGCCCTTGCCATCAAGGCAGATATTGGAACCCATCGGCAGCTCCGGTGCCTCGGCCACGTGGAAGGGGCCAAGCACCGTGCTTTCGGAGGCGCCGGTGGGTTTGCGGTTGTTGATCGCGTCCACCAGCATGGAAACGCCCATGATGTCCGACAGCAGGATGAACTCCTGCCGCCAGTCATCGCAGGTATGGCCGGTTTCCGTCAGGAACATGATGGTCCTGAACCACTCTTCCTGGCTGGGCTCCATTTCCTTAATCGCGGCGTGGATGTGTTTCACCAGGATATTGACGCAGTCGCGCAGCCGCTCGTTTTCGGCCTTGGCATTGCGGGCGGCAACAACCTCGGCGCTGGTATCTTCTGTGAAGTAACCATTTTCGTGTTCATCAAACATATCGTTACTCCGCTGCCATGGAGGCCGCCGCGCCGCGGCTGAAAATATGGGAAAGCACCCGGAGCAGTTCGCCCTTGGGATCCGAGGCCATTTCCTCGGCGCGCCAGCAGACGTGGTGGTCGGGACGGACCAGGATACAGCCGGAATCAGCAATTTCCGAAGCCCGCGCCCAATCGCCGGTATGGTCTGCAAATTTGCGCCGCGGCCCGATCAGACGCACCGTCAGCGGCAGGCCGAACTCTGCCCCCACGGCCTCTGCCGCCTCTTCCCAGGCCTCGCCGCCGATGCCGGTCAGCAGGGTAAAGGCACCCTTGCCGCACAGATCCAGGGTCGAAAGCTTTTCTCCGGTTTCAGGGTCGAACACCCAGACATGCGGCAGCCGCGCGCCCGGCCAGGTGGTGGGCTGGTAGTGCAGTTCCGCGTCCAGTTCGAATGCCGGTTCCATCTGCCCGTCGGTGACCACCGCATCGGATTTGTAGCGCTGGTTCATTTCCACCCCATGGGCGTCGAACTCGTACTTCTTGAAGGCAATCGCCTCGCGGATTGCGGCGCGCTGTTTTTCCGCCTCTGGCGTGGTTTCACAGCGGGCAGCCACACTGGAGCGGATCTCCTCAAGGCTGGTGCCGCCGGTCATGCCGAGGGTTTCAAAGATCGGGCCGAAATCGCTGATCGACTGGTTGGCGCGGGTCACGATCTGCTTGGCAACCGGTGCGCGCTCGGCGGTGTAGCTGTCCAGCAGTCCGGGGGCAGCCTGGCCATTCAGCACCGCGGCCAGTTTCCAAGCGAGGTTGAAGCTGTCCTGGATCGAGGTATTGGAGCCAAGCCCGTTCGAGGGCGGGTGCCGGTGTGCCGCATCGCCCATGATAAAGACGCGGCCATTGTGCATCCGGGGGGCATAGGCGTTGTTCACGGTCCATGTATTGGCCGAGATCAGCTCGATTTCCAGCTCGGGGTCGCCGACCAGCTGCCGCGCGACCTGTGTTGCCATCGCCTCGTCCACAACCGGTGCGGGTTCGTTGATGTCATAGCCCCAGACGATCAGCCATTCGTTCCAGGGCCGCACCATGCGCACCAGCCCCATGCCGATGCCGCCGACGTCGGCGCCGGGCTGCATGACCCAGTACAGCACGCTGGGCCGGTGAGCGACGTATTTCGACAGGTCCGCGCGGAACAGGATGTTCATCGACCCGCCGACGCCCATCTTGCCTTCGATCGCAAGGTTTTCGTTCTGCGCCACCAGCGAGTTGCCGCCATCAGCACCGACAAGGTATTTTGACCGGACCGTGAATTCGCGGCCCGACAGGCGGTCGCGGCAGGTGGTGGTCACGCCCTCCGCGTCCTGCGTGTGGCTCAGGTATTCGGTGCTCATCCGGGCCTGGGTGCCGCGTTTGCAGGCGGTGGAGAACAGGATCGGCTCCATGAAGGTTTGCGGCAGGTCGTTCATCATTGTCGGGCTGGACAGCAGATGCTCGGCCTTTGACAGGGGATGGTTGCCCCAGCTTTTCATACGGCCGATTTCTTCCCCCGCAAGGCTTTCGCAAAAGACATTCTCGCCCATCAGGTCCTGGTGGGCCGCATGCATATAGGCCTCCGCTTCGACATCCTGCCCCAGATCGCGCAGCACCTCCATCGTGCGCTGGTTGGTGATATGGGCGCGGGGGGTGCTGGCCAGCCAGCCGTAGCGGTTGATCGCCATATTCGCGATGCCGTAACTTGACAGAAGCGCCGCCGTTGCAGAGCCCGCAGGCCCGGTGCCGATGATAAGCACGTCGGTTTCGATCTCAGCCATGATTAATCCTCCTTGAGTGTGCCGCCGTTCAGACGCCGCTGAACGGGAAAAAGCTGAATGCCGGTCCGGTCGGAGAAAACTCCCCATAGGCCGCGCGGCGCCAGGAGCATGACCGCGATTCCGATAAGACCAAGCGTGAACAGATACCAGCTGCCAAAGTCGGCCAGCAGCGATTGCAATGCGAAGAAGATGAGAACACCCAGGATCGGGCCCTCGATGGTGCCGATGCCGCCGATCACTACGATGAAAATCACGTAAGCCGTCCAATCGGTGACGCTGAAGGCGGCATCGGGGCTGATGCGGGTTTTCTGCACATAGATAAGCGCCCCAGCCAGCCCGGTGCCAAGGCTGGCCGCCAGGAACACCAGCCATTTGATCCGGCCAGCATCGACGCCGACGGATTTCGCGGCTTCCGGGTTGTCGCGCACAGCCGACAATGCCAGCCCGCGCCGCGAGCGCAAAAGCGCGTAGATCGCTGCGATCACCACTACCGCCAGCAGCAGTGCCAGCCAATAGGTCAGGATATCGCGCGCGGCGGCGGTTTTGACATCCAGTGCGGATTTGATCCAGTCGGTCGCCCACATCCCGCGGGTGGCGGTGCGGGGCAGGGAGGTGCCGGTGCCGCCGCCAAGTGTTTTAACCTGCGCAAGGAGCAGCCGCGCGACTTCGGCCATGACCCAGGTACCAATGGCGAAATAGGCGCCGGCAAGGCGGAAGGCGAAATAACCCATCGGCACTGCAAGGACCGCCGCCGCCAGCCCGCCCAGCAGGATTGCAGCAATCGGATCGATGCCTGCGATAATGACGCCGCCGAACATCGCATAGGCGCCGGCGCCGACAAAGGCCTGCTGGCCGATGCTGACCAGACCGCCGTAGCCTGCAAGCAGGTTCCAAAGCTGTGCCAGCACCAGCATGGTCAGGATGAAAAACAGATCCTGGATCAGCCCGCGCCCGGCAAAGAAGGGCAAAACCGCCAACAGAAGGACCGCGCCGCAGGCCAGCAGGCCGAACAGATTGGACGCCTTTGTGCGGGTCGTCACGCGGAACGGTGCCGCCGCAGCAAGTGCCGCAGATTGTACCGGAGAATGTGTAAGATCAGCCATCAGTCCACCGCCCTTGGAAACAGTCCGCGCGGCTTCACCAGCAGCACGAGCAGGAAGGCCAGGTGCCCGGCCAGAATTTGCCATTCGGGGTTCACAGCGGCGCCCAGCGTCTGTGCGACGCCGATGATGATACCGCCCGCCAGCGTGCCCCACAGGCTGCCAAGGCCGCCGATGATCACAGCCTCAAAGGCATAAATCAGACGGGCAGGCCCGATTGCCGGATCAAAATTCGCCCGCATCCCAAGGTAGAGCGCGGCCAGCGTCACCACCAGCATGGCAATTGCCGTAGCCGTGGCAAAAATGCGCCCGGGGCGGATGCCCATCAGGCTCGCCGTGACCGCATCATCCGAGGTGGCACGGAAGGCACGGCCCAGCCCGGTGCGGTAAAACAGCTGGTTCAGCCCCAGGATCACAAGGACGGCGGAGGCAAAGGTCAGAAGCGGCAGCAGCCCGAGGCTGAGATCGCCCAGCTTGATTGAGGCGGTGGCGATCGCACCGGCCGGCAGGCGCTGGCTGTCAGCGCTGAAACCCTCAAGCAGGGCATTCTGCAGCGCGATCGACAGGCCGAACGTCACCAGCAGCGGCGGCAGGATATCCGTCCCCAGCGTGCGGTTCAGCAGGTGCAATTGCAGCAGCCAGCCGGCAGCGAACATCACCGGCGCGGCCAGCAGCGCCGCCGCAAACGGCGGCAATCCCAGAAGCGTTACCAGGACAAGGATCAGGTAGGCCGCGCATACAATCAGGTCGCCATGGGCCAGATTCACCAGCCGCATAATCCCGAAAACGAGGCTGAGACCGGCGGCAAACAGCGCGTAAAGCCCGCCAAGCAGGATGCCCTGCAGTATCGTGTCGATCCAGATCATGCGGCGGCTCCGAAATAGGCTGCGTGAATATCCTCGCGGCGCAGATCTTCGGGACGCCCTTCAAGGGTGATGCGGCCCTCCATCATGCAGCAGACCCGGTCGGCGGCTTTCATCGCCTGGCCGATATCCTGTTCCACCACGATCAGGCTGGCGCCGCTGGCCTGGATTTTCGGCACGGCGGCATAGATGTCCCGGATCACTACAGGCGCCAGGCCAAGGCTGATTTCATCACACAACAGGACCTTGGGGTTCGACATCAGCGCGCGGCCGATGGCCACCATCTGCTGCTGCCCGCCCGAAAGCGCAGTGCCCGGATGGTGCCGCCGTTCTGCAAGGATCGGGAACAAGTCGTAGATCGCTTCCAGGCTCCAGTACCCTCGGACCTTGCGCCCGTAGGTGCCGATCAGAAGGTTCTCCTCGACCGAGAGAGACGGGAACAGTTTGCGCCCCTCCGGCACCATCGCAAGGCCCAGCGGCATGATCTGATCCGCACTCAGGCCCCCTACGGGCCGGCCCGCCAGATGCACCATGCCGGGGGCCGATGGCAGTACACCTGCCAGCGCCCGCATCAGGGTTGTTTTTCCCGCGCCATTGGCGCCGATGATGGCAAGGGTTTCCCCTTCGTCCAGCCGCAAGTCGACGCCGAACAGCGCCTGAAAGTCACCGTAACGGGCGGTAAGGCCGCGTGTTTTCAAAATGGGCATCAGACACCGGCTCCCAGATAGATGTCGCGGACCTCGGCCCGGTTCATGATGTCATCGGGCGTGCCAAGGCCGATCACCTTGCCGAAATTCAGCACCAGGAGTCGCTCAACCACCGAGGTGAGCGCATGCAGAACATGTTCGATCCAGATAATGGTAACGCCGCGGGCATGGATGCTGCGGATGGTATCGATGAGGGACAGGCATTCGCCCTCGGTCAACCCGCCGGCGATTTCGTCCAGCAAAAGCAGCTTGGGGTCCGTTGCCAGCGCACGCGCCATTTCCAGCCGCTTGCGCTGCAGTAGCGCAAGCCCGCCCGCCGGTTGGTTGGCCGCCTGCAACAGCCCGCATTGGCTTAGAATGCGGGCGCAATCGGCCTGCACATCCCGTTCGGAGGCCTTGCGGCCATGGGTGGCGGCCACCATCAGGTTCTCGAACACGGTCATGTTGCCGAAGGGCTGCGGCACCTGGAAGGAGCGGCCGACACCCGCGAAACAGCGCTGCATGGCGGGGGCCGCCGTCACGTCGCGCCCGTCAAAGCGGATGGATCCTGCGTCGCTGCGCAGATTGCCGGTGATGAGGTTGAAAAGCGTTGATTTCCCCGCGCCATTTGGTCCGATGATGCCAAGTGCCTGGCCGGCCGGAACCTTCAAGGTGACGTCATCAGCCACTTTCAGCTGGCCAAAGCTTTTCGATACGTTCTGCAATGAGAGAAGGGTCATGTCAGCGGCTCCGGCCATCCCATCGCAGCGATGGGGCAAAACCGGGTTCCTTTCAGCATCATGAAATGGGTTCCATCACACCGCCCGCCGGCACCTCGGGTGCGGTGGAACTGTCAACGATCACAAGGTCATAGCCGCCGCTTTCCGTCAGCCGCCATTGACCGCCCACCAGCGGTGTCTTGGCCACGTTTGCCTGTGCAAAAGGCGGCAGGCCTGCGCCGTCAAAGGCGATGCGCCCGACGATGGAGGCAAGCTCGGTGGCGGCGATTGCTTCGGACACGGTATCCGCATCACCGGCATCATCCACGCGGGCCATCACATCAGCGGCCATCTCGAACAGCGCATGGACAAAGCCGATGGGCTGGGTCCACTGCCGCCCGGTTGCGGCGGTGAAGCCGTGGGCCAGACCGGCTGCGGACTGGCCCGTCAGTGAGGAGCTGAACGGATGGTTCGGGGACCACCAGACTTCAGAGCTGAGGTTGTGGCCTGCATCCCCCAGGGATTCGACAGCCTGCGGAAACAGAACCGCCTTGCCGATGGTGGCAGCCTTGGGCGCAAAGCCCTGCTGTTTGGCCTGGGTCCAGAATGTGGTGAAATCAGGCGGGACCGGCACGCCTGTCACGATCTCCGCTTCGGCCTGTTTGAAGGCGTTGATCTGGGCAGAGAAATCATCCGTCAGGTTCTGGTAGCGCCCAGGGTCGGTCAGCCTGTAGCCGCTTTGCTCCAGTGCCGGCGGGAAGCCCAGCACCGGGTCGCCCCAGGCATTGCCATCGCCATCATTGGGGTACAGCGCGCCGACGGATTTGTTGGTGTCCAGCTGGCTCCACATGGCATTGAAGACCGCGATGATGTCCTCCAGCCCCCAGAAGAAGTGATAGGCATAGTGAAACCGCTCCCACGACCCCGGATCGCCGGAATTGCCCTGCTGCCCGGCGAACCACGGCTGCCAGGGGGCAACGGTGGAGATGCAGGGGATTTCCTCAGCCTCGCAGGTTGTGGCAACCGGGTTGGTTGTTTCCGGCGTAGAGGCGACAAGCATCAGGTCGATGCCGTCATTCACGATCAGCTCGCGCGCCACATCCGCCGCACGGTTCGGGTTCGATTGGCTGTCTTTGACGATGACCTCAAAATTCCGGCCCGCGTCGGTTGCAGCAAAGCCGTCCAGGATGAACCGGTCCGCCTCGGAAAAGGCCGCGAGCGGGCCGGATTGCGGACTGATGTAGCCCAGCTTGATTTTTGCGCCCCGTGCCAAGGCGGGCGCGGCGAGTCCGCTTGTGCTCAGCAGCCCGGCAGCGGTGCCTGTTTTCAGCAATGTTCGGCGGTTGATCATGGGGTCTCCTCCCTGATGACAGCTCATGGTTCAGTTACCCGGCGCGTCTCCTCCCCAGGCGCGCGCCAGCAGGTCCCGAATGCCGGACCGGGTGATTTCTTTTGGGTTCCAATAGGGGTTCTGCACTGCAAGAGCGGCAGCGCGGTCCAGATCCGCCTCCGCCAGCCCCAGATCGCGCAGCGCCATCGGGGCGCCGTGATCCTTGGCGAATTGCCAAAGAGCGGCCGCCGGATCGGCATTTCCAAAGATTTCGCCAACGGGGGCCAGCAGGCCGGGCACGGCAGCAGCGTTATAGGCGGCGGCGTGGGGCAGCACGATGGCATGGGTTTCGGCGTGCGGCAGACCGAAGCTGCCGCCAAGTGTGTGGCAAAGCTTGTGATGCAGCGCCATGCCCACCTGGCCCAGTACCGTGCCGCAGGCCCAGGCAGCCTGCTGCGTGGCAAGGCGCGCTTGCAGCCCGGCCGGATCCTCCAGCACCCGCGGCAGGGCGTCGGCAAAGATACGCAGCCCAGTCAGCGCCAGTTCAGTCGACTGTGGATTGCGGTCCTGCGCATAGAGCGCCTCGACGGCATGGGCCATGGCATTGAGCGTGCTTGTCACGGTCATCGGTACCGGAAGGGTTGCCACCAGTTCCGGGTCATAAAGCACGGTGGCCGGGCGCAGATTGCTGTCATTCACCGTGGTTTTCACCCCGTTTTCAGTCTGGCCGAGGATCGGCGTGCATTCGCTGCCGGCATAGGTCGTGGGCAGGGCAATCTGGGTGACGCCGCTGCGCAGGGCCAGCGCCTTGCCAAGCCCGATGGTCGAACCGCCGCCGGCCGCCAGCACAGTGTCCGCGCCGACATCCTGCAGATGGGCCAGGGCTTCCTCGGTCACCTCGACCGGCGTATGCATTGCGGCGCGGCAGAACACACCTGCCGTCTTGGCGCCCAGCTGCGCCGCCAGCTCCAGCCCGAGATCCGATTGATGCGGTGTGGTCAGCACCAGAACGCGGTTGGCACCCAGCGCAGAAACATGACGGTCCAGGGTGCGGTGCAGCCCCGCCTCAAAGATGACGGTCTGATCTGATCCGTATTTTGCAGTGTCGAACATGCCGGGTGCCTCCAAACCGGGTGTGACACCAATATGATGGAAAATTTTTCGAACTTGATCGAACTTGGAGGCATTAATATAACCTTTGGGTATGAAGCTGGATCCCCGTCACCTTGAAATGCTGTTTGCCATCGTTGATCGCGGCGGGTTGACCGAAGGGGCAGAGCTGCTTGGCAAGTCGCAACCAAGCCTGTCGCGATCGCTTGCGATGCTGGAGGAGCGCGTCGGCGCCCCCTTGTTTGAGCCGGGCAGGCGCCCGCTGCAGCCGACCGAATTGGGCCTCGCCCTGGCAGAGGAGGGCAGGAAGGTCTTTCTGGCAGTGCGCCGCAGCGGTGCTGTTCTGGAACAGTTCCAGCGCGGCAAAAGCGGCGCAGTGCGGGTTGCCGGCACGCCGGTGTTCCTCGACGGGGTGATCTCGCCGATGATCGCCGAGTTTCAGATGGGCTACCCGGACGTGCGCATCGACCAGAGTTATGGCTACCCTGGAGATCTGATGCCGAAGCTGAAGGAGGGAACCCTTGACCTGGCCATTCTGCCAATGCGGCAGGCGTCAACTCCTGAGGGGTTTTCCTTTGACCAGATCCTGCCCGGGCGCAACGTCATCGCCTGCCGGGCAGGGCATCCGCTGGTCCGGCGCGGGGCAGTGAAGCTGCCGGAAATTGCGCAGTATTCCTGGATTGCGCCACCGGCGGACAGCCCGCTATACCACGACCTGCGCGCGGTGCTTGAAGGGATCGGAGTGAAGGATTTCAAGGTCAGTTTCTCCGGCGGCTCCCTCAGCGCGGTGGTCAGTATCCTTACGGGGTCCGACGCTCTGACGGTGCTGCCGTTTTCCGTGGTGTTCATGATGCGGCGTCAGAAATCAATCAGCGCCTTGCCGGTCCGCATTGGCGATCCGGACCGGCACTTGGGCATTTTGCGCTATGAAACCCAGCCAATGCGGCCCTCCGTCAAGCGGTTCGCGGGCTATATCCGGAGCGAGTTCAAGACCCTGTCCGCCAGTATCACCCGTGTGGGCCAGGATGCTGTCTGGCGGCCTTAAGATGCAGGTTGCAGGCGCTGGGCATTTCCAATTCCGAACCTGGCGCCAGCACCGCAGGCCGCCAGACATGCCGGCGCAAACCTTACAGATGAGTCGTCATTTTATATCCGGGAGCAAAAAACAGCTTTGCCAGCGTTACAGGCTTGGTGCGCAGCCAAGTAATCCTTTCCGCAGTGAACAACGGATCCCCCAATGGGGCGTCCAGAAACTCGGACACTGTCTGATCGGCCTTGGTCGCCATGAAGCTCAGCTCAAGATTTGTGAAGGGTACTTTTTGCACCAGCCAGTCATTCGGACCGGATTGGGTGAAATCCGCCTCCAGAACGTCGGGGATGCTGTCTGTCACAACCCAGCGCACTTCATACTGGAACGGCGCATTGCCGGCATAATGCATGCATCTGATATGCAGAACCTCCTGCTTTTGAGGGATATCAAGCCGGGCTGACAGCCATGCCGGGGCAGGCATGATACGGCTTTCCACCAGGGAATACCGGTAGGCGGCGCCGGTTTCAGCGATTTCATCCCGCACCAGGGGGATGGAAAACTGGGCTTTGCGGACCGGTGAATTCAAAACCCGCGTCCCGGCCTTCCGTTTGCGTTCCAGATAGCCTTCTTCGGCCAGCTCCCGCAGCGCCCGGTTCACAGTGGTGCGCGTGCTTGAGAATTCAACAGCCAGGTCCGTTTCGCTGGGCAGCAGACTGTCCGGCGCCCAGATCTTGTTTTGGATCCGGTCCAGAACGACCTGCTTGATATCCCTGTAACTCATGTTTTCGCGGGGGGCTGGCATTCGGATTCCCAATTCGATTAAAAAATTTTAATGACAATATATATACACATAATGTCCGGGCAGGAAAGCGTGATAACCGGCTTAACAGCCGGTGCGGCCGGATCTGTTGCCCGGCCGAACAAGGCCCGCAGGCACACGCGCAGAAATACAGCTGGCCTTTTCCGGCAATATAGGTGGCAATGTCAATTAACGTGACGGACCGGCGCTCCCAGGTCCGCAACTCCCTGGGCTACCGGATGAGCATGGCCTCGCCGGGGCAGGCGGTCTTGCCGGTTGCGCAGGAAAACGCCGCCCATTTCGAGACCGAGCTGACCGCGCAGGAACTGGCAGCGCTGCGTCTGACTGCCGCCAAACTGCTGCTGGCCGGGCCGTGCATCGTCGCCAAGCTGCAACACATCAGCGGCAATTCCTGGGCGAACTGTTTTCCTACTGCAACCGGCCTGTGCATCTGGGCGCCTATCCGATGGACACCCTGACGCTCCTGGCAGCACTTGCGGATCTGGACAGGCTGCGGCCGCTGTCCCGGACGTCTTTCCGCCGCCCCGAAGCCGCCGGGAAGGGCACGGGCGGACGCGCAGGAACAGCGGGCCTGCTTGCGGGCGCCGGGCCAGACAATGGGTCAGACGCCGGGCCGCAAACACCGGCTGGGCCTTGGCGCTCACGCCAAAAGCGCCGCCACCCGCGACCCCTGCGCCAGGCGCCGCTTCATGGATGGCGCGCACCCGTTCGAGACCCTGAAACGCGTGGCGGATCCCGCCACCTATATCAACGAGGCGAACGCCGCCCGGGTGCCAGAATGCGCCGGCCCGTTCGCCCGCTCTCTGTTCGGCTGTCTCGGTAATGGCCCGCAAGAGGCCGCCAATACGGCAATTACGTTCGCAATCTCGGCTACACCGCGCGGGTGCATTCGGTGATGGACGGTGGTGTGCCGCAACCGCTTTTGATCGCGGTGCTGTGCGAAGCCATTGGCAGCGGTGGCTCCAAGCTCATGCGCCGGATCTTCGAGGAAGGCTGGGTGGTGCTCAACTCCAAGCCCATCAACCACTTCGCGCTGGCCAAGGATGCCGCCAATTCTTATTTTATGGGCCATGGCGCATCGCCTGCAGGCCTTGGGAAAATACTTTGAATTCCGCTGCTCATGTTCGGAAAAGACAAACGCAGGTTTTTTTGAGGACCTGCAGGCCGTGCCCTGGGTTGAAAAAGTGTATCTGCATATCTCGGACCAATGTCCCGCGCCGGCGAACCGGACGGCGAGCAGGATATCGACCTCTATGCGGGCGGCGCAATTTTCTTAGGTAAGAAAATTGCCAAAAGTTTTTCAAAACTTTTGTGCGCGGCAGCGGTCAATACGGCTGCCGCTCTCCCAGCAGATACCGCGCCGCATCCACATAATCAAAGACCAGCGAAATTGCGATCACTGTGCAGACAGCCAGGATGATCCGCCGCGGCCAAACGGGCATTCCAGGCTGTGCCCGCAGCCGCCACAGCCAGATCAGCAGAGGTGTCCACAGGACCACATGCGGCAGTCCCAAGAGGCGTACATATCCAAGCTGCCCGTATAACCAGTAAACTCCAGCCCCCGCCAATACACTGGCCACCACGGTGGCCAGCCCGGCCACCCGGCTGGGCTTCCAGATCAGCAGCGCCAGCGGCAGGACAAAAGCACCCAGGAACAGAATGTTGACCCAGATTTGCACCCAGAGCGGCTGGCTTGCGATCGCTTCGTTCAGTGTCATTGCAGACCCTCCCGTTCACAAGCCTAGGGAAAGGCCGGATCGTCAGCAAGAACTACAGCGGCGATCCTTCGCGCTTCTGGTCATGCTCGCCGGGCGTCGGCGTGTGGTTGAACGCATAAGCCGTGCGGCCAGCGCATCCGGGTTCGGGTTTTCACAATCGGATGGCCAGCACAACCCATCGCATCCTTGCGGTGCTCGCCGGAGATGATGGCAAGGAAATTCAGTTGCTGGCTCATAGTGCCCCCGCTCTTGACTGCCGGTCCAGACTGCAAGCGAAACACAGCAGCTGAATGCCGTTTTGCGTTATCCGGAAAGCAGAATGCACCCATAGGCCATAGCCCGTCTGCTGGTTCCAGGGTTGCGGGTTGCGATACAGGCTGCTACCCAGTTCGTAATTTTGTTATGATATAACATATGGAGATTCCGCATGACAGATAAGAGGCTGCCGGTTACGGTCCTGTCCGGCTTTCTTGGGGCGGGCAAGACCACGCTCTTGAACCACGTCCTAAACAATCGCGCGGGCCGCAAGGTTGCGGTGATCGTCAATGACATGAGCGAAGTGAACATCGACGCAGACCTGGTGCGCGGCGAGTCCGAACTGTCGCGGCAGGACGAAAAACTGGTTGAGATGACCAACGGTTGCCTCTGCTGCACCCTGCGCGATGACCTGCTGCAAGAAGTGCGCCGCCTCGCGGGGGAGGGGCGCTTTGACTATCTGTTGATCGAAAGCACCGGAATTGCCGAACCCTTGCCGGTGGCCGCAACGTTCGATTTCCGGGATGCCGAAGGCGCCAGCCTGTCGGATGTTGCCCGGCTGGATACGATGGTGACGGTGGTCGATGCGGTCAACCTATTGCAGGACTTCAGCAGCCACGATTTCCTCAGCGACCGCGGCGAAAGCCTGGGCGAGGAAGATGACCGCACATTGGTCAACCTGCTGACCGACCAGATCGAGTTCGCCAATGTTATCATCCTGAACAAAGTGTCGGACGCAGGGCCGGATCAGACAGCCGCAGCCATGGCCGTCATCAAGGCGCTGAACCCGGATGCCGAAGTTATCCACGCGGATCATTCCAAGGTGGACGGCAACAGGATCTTTAACACCGGCCGTTTCGATTTCGACCGCGCCCATGAGCACCCTCTCTGGGCCAAGGAGCTTTACGGGTTTGAACACCACGTGCCGGAGACAGAGGAATACGGCATTTCCTCCTTTGTCTACCGCGCCCGGCGACCCTTTGATCCCGCCCAGATCCATGCGGCGCTGAACGGCGATCTGCCCGGCGTGATCCGGGCCAAGGGGCATTTCTGGCTGGCAACCCGCCCTGAATGGGCTGCGGAGTTTTCGCTGGCCGGGGCAATCTCCTTGGTCCGCCCGCTGGGCCTGTGGTGGGCTGCAGTGCCAACAGAACGTTGGCCCGCCCACCCCGAGGCCCGGCGCGAGTTCCTGCAGAACTGGGATGAAACCTGGGGTGACCGCCGCCAGGAGCTGGTGTTTATCGGGGCGGGGCTGGATAAAGACGCGATCACCGCCCGCCTGGACGGCTGTCTGATGCCGGAGGCACCGGGCGGCTTTGATCCCGCCTGGAACGCGTTGGACGATCCCTTCCCGGGCTGGCGCCGCAATGGCTGATGGCAAGGCGGGCCGGAACCTGAACTCCCGCTTGAAGCGCCGGCGCCGGGCAGGGGACCCGATGCAGGCCTATGACGCACTGCCGCCCGGGCTGCGGCGCTGGCTGGCCTCTGCCTGCCTGCCTTGGAGTCCGGCATCGGCCCTGAAGATCTGGAACAATGCGGGCGGCAGCAAGGATCCCGATGCCGCCGCGACCCGGCTGAACGCCGCGGAACAGTCCCTAATGCGGCGCGATGCCGGGGTCTGGAACATCCGCAAATAGCAAACCTTCGCGGTTGGCACTGGTCCGGGCACCCTGCCATTCAGTGCCATCAGGCGGATTTCTTTTCCGCCTCCGCAGCCGCATCGAACTCGGCCCGTGCGGCATCGATCACCGGCAAATGCTCCAGTGCCCAAAGCCCCAGCGCGCGCAATGGCTCGCGGAACGACTCTCCCAGCGGCGTCAGCGCGTATTCCACCTTGGGCGGGATTGTCGGGTAATAGGTGCGGCTGACCAGCCCGTCGCGTTCCAGGCTGCGCAGGGTCAGGCTCAGCATTCGCTGGGAAATCCCCAGGTTCCGCTTCAGCTCGTTGAACCGCAGCACCCCGTATTGCGCCAGCGAGATCACCACCAGCACGCTCCAGCGGTCCCCGACCCGCGACAGCACCTCGTTTATGCGGCTGCAGTCCGGGCATTTGGCGGCGTCTGCCATGGCGGTTCCTTCCGTGTTACCGGGGCTCAAACCTGTGCCTTCTTGCGCCCCTTCCGGTACCCCTTATATAGCCAGTCACAAATATATACCACCCCTGGCAGCCTGCCGAGAAAGGACCCAAGACATGAGCAAAAGCACCCTGATCGAGAAACTGAACTGGCGCTACGCAACCAAGAAGATGGACCCGGCAAAACCGGTGCCGCAGGAAAAAGTCGAGCAGATTATCGAGGCGATCCGCATGGCGCCGACCTCCTCCGGCACCCAGCCGTTTGAGGTGTTTGTCATCACCAACCCTGAAATCCGCGCGCAGATCCGCCCGCATGCCTGGGATCAGGCCCAGATCACCGACGGTTCGCATCTTTTGGTTTTTGCCGCCTGGGACAACTACTCGGAAGACCGCATCGACGCGGTCACCCGCCAGATGACCGAAGAGCGCGGCGAGATTCCGATGCTGAACCAGTACTATGATAACCTCAAGGCGACCTATCTGCCGCGTGAAGAGCGCACCAACCACGACCACGCTGCCCGCCAGGCCTATATCGCGCTGGGCTTCGCCCTTGCCGCCGCCGCCGAACTGGAGGTCGACAGCACCCCGATGGAAGGTTTCACGCCGGAAAAAATCGATGAAATCCTGGGTCTCAAGGACCGTGGCCTGCGCTCGGTCCTGCTGTTGCCGCTCGGCACCCGGGAAGAACAGGGCGACTGGCTCTTGCCGATGAAAAAGGTCCGCAAATCCCGCGACACCATCGTGACCGAGATCGCCTGAGGCGTGAACATTGCGGCAAGCGGCAATCCTGGCCGCCTGCCGCAGCTCTGATCAGCTTCCCCTTGCACGCAACCGGGAATCCGCCTATACGCGCGCTGTCGGTACAAGGGCGGTCAACGTCCGGATGACACATCTGAGCAGGGCTGAGGCACACCTCGGCCCTTTGTGTTTGTTTGATCAGATGTGATCCGGGCCACGTCCTGTGCGGCTGAACCAAGACCGGCGGAGACAACCGCATGGCCAGAAAAACCGTATGAAAAGGAAATCTGAGACCTCATGGCTCAAAACGTATCAATGGAGGATTTCGAAGCCCTCCTGAATGAAAGCTTCGAAATGGACACTCCGGACGAGGGTTCGGTTGTCAAAGGCAAAGTACTGGCAATCGAAGCCGGTCAGGCCATCATCGACGTCGGCTACAAAATGGAAGGCCGCGTTGATCTGAAAGAATTCGCAAATCCCGGTGAAGCTGCTGAAATCGCTGTCGGCGACGAAGTGGAAGTCTTCCTGCGCTCGGCTGAAAACGCCCGCGGCGAAGCCGTTATCTCGCGTGAGATGGCCCGCCGTGAAGAAGCCTGGGACCGCCTGGAAAAAGCATACGCAGACGATCAGCGCGTCGAAGGCGCGATCTTCGGCCGCGTCAAGGGCGGCTTCACTGTCGACCTGGGCGGCGCTGTTGCGTTCCTGCCCGGTTCGCAGGTCGACGTGCGCCCCGTGCGCGACGCCGGCCCGCTGATGGGTCTGAAGCAGCCGTTCCAGATCCTGAAAATGGACCGCCGCCGCGGCAACATCGTTGTCTCGCGCCGCGCCATCCTGGAAGAATCGCGTGCCGAACAGCGTGCCGAAGTCATCGGCAACCTGACCGAAGGCCAAGCAGTCGACGGTGTGGTCAAGAACATCACCGAATACGGTGCGTTTGTTGACCTGGGCGGCGTTGACGGCCTGCTGCACGTCACCGACATGGCATGGCGCCGTGTGAACCACCCCTCCGAGATCCTGTCGATCGGCGAAACCGTCAAGGTTCAGGTCATCAAGATCAACAAAGAGACTCACCGTATCTCCCTCGGCATGAAGCAGCTGCAGGAAGATCCGTGGGATCTGGTTGGCGCCAAGTACCCGCTGTCCTCGGTCCACAAGGGCCGTGTCACCAACATCACCGATTACGGTGCATTTGTTGAGCTGGAGCCGGGCGTCGAAGGTCTGGTGCACGTCTCCGAGATGTCCTGGACCAAGAAGAACGTCCACCCGGGCAAAATCGTCTCCACTTCCCAGGAAGTCGACGTCATGGTTCTGGAAATCGACGGTGCCAAGCGCCGCGTGTCCCTGGGCCTCAAGCAGACCATGCGCAACCCGTGGGAAGTCTTCTCCGAAGCCAACCCGGAAGGCACCGAGGTCGAAGGCGAAGTCAAGAACATCACCGAATTCGGTCTGTTCATTGGTCTCGACGGCGACATCGACGGCATGGTTCACCTCTCCGACCTGTCCTGGGACGAGCGCGGTGAAGAAGCGATCCAGAACTACCGCAAAGGCGACATGGTTTCGGCCGTTGTTTCCGAAGTGGACGTCGACAAAGAGCGTATCTCGCTGTCGATCAAAGCTCTGGGCGGCGACAAGTTTGCAGAAGCGGTTGGCGGCGTGAAGCGCGGCTCGATCGTGACCGTGAACGTGACCGCGATCGAAGACGGCGGCGTTGAGGTGGAATACGAAGGCATGAAGTCCTTCATCCGCCGCTCCGACCTGGCGCGCGACCGTGCCGACCAGCGCCCCGAGCGCTTCTCGGTTGGCGACAAGGTCGACGTCCGCGTCACCAACGTCGACTCCAAGACCCGCCGTCTGGGCCTGTCGATCAAGGCACGCGAGATTGCAGAAGAGAAAGAAGCTGTGGAACAGTATGGCTCCTCGGACTCCGGCGCATCGCTGGGCGACATCCTGGGCGCCGCACTGAAGTCGGGCGACGAGTAATCTCCCCGGCCTCACGGCTGCTGAAAACGAAAGCCCCGCAGGTGTCTGCGGGGCTTTTTTTTTGGGTGGGAGGGTTGGTTCGAGCCCATTGCAGAAGTGCCGAATTCTCGCGGCACGCGTGCAGCGCGTCGGCCCGCTGCACTGCCGGAAACCGCCCGCTGCACGGTAAAAGGAAGTGCCGAGGGTTAGGCATGGTTCAGCGATGTTTTGGTGGGCAATGCCCGAAGTGCGGAGACGCCTTTCATTCACCGCGGCTGCAAACAGACAGGGCAAAAGGAAACACTTTTGACACTACTTGCAGAATGTGGACCTTCCAGTTTTCCACGGGCATTGGAAAGGAGCAATGACGGGCTTGCCTGCAATGCAAGATCTCGCTTCCTAAGTCCCGCTTGAGATTGAACAGCAGTATCGGCCGCGGTTCGGCATACTCCTTTTTTTGAACTAAAGCCGCATCCCCAGTGCTCAAAACCAAATTTCTTCACGGAGATTTTCCGGACGTAAGCCCCTAAATTCAAACATTTGTTTTTATCATTCCATCCTGAAGTCAATCCATAGAAACCTCGGTTGAGTTTGCTTCCGCTTGACAGAACAATTCCAGTTTGCCTAAGTCCCGGACATTCTGGTCCGGCTGGGAGACCACCCGGGTAAAAGGGAACACGGTGAAGTGTAGCCAACAGGCGCTGAATCCGTGACTGCCCCCGCAACTGTGAGCGGAGAGCAATGCTGCGAAATGCCACTGCCCCAAGGGGCGGGAAGGCGCGGCAAAGCTTCGACCCGCGAGTCAGGAGACCTGCCAGGATGATCACCCTATCCCGGTGCGGGGCGCGCCGTAGATAACGGATTTCCGTAGTGGTGGCAGTTTTCACCGTCTGCGGAGGCAAAGCCTTCCAAAGACCCGACCCGAATACACTGCCCGCTTGGGCAGTCACTTGGCCTGCGATTGTTGCGCGGGCCGGGAGGAATGGAATATGCGCAAGGCAAGCTTGACCCTGGCCGCGGCCCTGGCCGTCACCCCCGCAATCGCAACCGCCCAGGATCCAGAGGTCACCGACCTGGCGGAGATTATCATCTCCGGCGGCTTCACACCGGTTGAGGCCCGGAAATACGGCCGCTCCGTCTCAGTTCTGACCAGCGAAGAAATCAAAGACCGCGGCATCAGCACCGTGCAGGACGCGCTGCGTTCCGTTCCCGGCCTGATGATAAACGGCTCCGGCGACAGCTTTACCCAGGTTCGCATCCGCGGCGCCGAAGCCAATCACACGCTGATCCTGATCGACGGTGTCGAAGCCTCGGGCGGTGACAGCGAGTACATCCTGTCCGGCCTGGACACAGCCAATATCGAGCGGATCGAGGTCCTGCGCGGCCCGCAATCGGTGTTCTACGGCTCCAATGCCTCGGCCGGTGTGATCAACATCATCACCAAGACCGGCGGCATCGGCACCGAATATGGCGGCAGCGCCGAGGCGGGTTCGGACGGCTACCGGGCGTCGGCGCGGATCTCGTCACGGACCGAGCGCGGCGGCCTTTCCTTCAGCCTCGCCCATGACAATGACGACGGCTACGATGCCTCCGGCGATGGCGGCGAAGAGGACGGCATCCGCCGCAATACACTGCAGCTGAAAGGCGATTACCTCGTCACCGACCGGCTGAAGCTCGGCTTCAACGTCCGCACCTCGGATGAGCGCTATGACAGCGACAGCACCTCTTTCACTGCAACGGATGCGGCTAGCTATGTCGTGGATGATCCCACGCAATTCAGTGACCGCGATGAGCAACTGACCCAAGTCTATGCTGAACTGGACACCTTGGGCGGCCGTCTGAAGCATCGGTTGTCGCTGGAACGCACAGACTTTGACCGCTCCTTCAATGGCGGCACCCCGACCGAGACCAAGACTGAAGCAGCAAAATATCTGCTGAGCTTCGGCCTGGACGGGCAGCCGGCGGATCAGGCAGACCACCTTCTGAACGCGATGCTGGAATGGGAAGAGGACTCCAGCAGTTCCAACCCGGCCTTTGCGCGCGAAACCAATTCGATTGCCCTGGAATACCGCGGCAGCTTTGCCAATGGTCTGGATCTGCAGCTTGGGGTGCGCCACGACAACAACAGCGTATTCGAAGACGCAACCAGCTGGACGGCCAGTGCCTCTTATACCTTCGCAGGCAGCGGCGTGCGGCTGCACAGCTCTGCCGGGACAGGGATCGTGAACCCGTCTTACTTTGAGCTGTTTGCCAACAGCACATTCGGCGCCACCACCTACCTTGGCAATCAGAGCTTGCAGCCCGAAGAAAACCACAGCTTCGATTTCGGGGTCGAGGTACCGTTCCTGCAGGGGCGCGGGCTGGTCGATGTGACCTATTTTGACGAAACCCTGACGGGAGAGATCGAGAGCTACATGGTGAACGCAACCACGTTCTCCTACCGCAACCAAGCCGGGGACAGTGATCGCAAAGGTGTTGAGCTGGCAGCAAGCCTGAAAGCCACCGAATATCTCGATCTGCGCCTGTCCTACACCTATCTGGACGCCACCAACCCTAATGGCTCGGTCGAGATCCGCCGTCCGGAGCACGAGCTTCTGCTGAGTGCCACACTGGATACTTTCAATGGCCGTGGCTCTGTCACCGCAGACATCCGGCATGTGGCAGGCAATTGGGACAGCCAGTTCTTTGGCTCCTTTGCCACAGCTGAGCTGCCGGATTACACCACCGTTGATGTGGCTGCTCAGTATGAGCTGACAGATAACGTGGTGCTGAACGGGCGTGTCACCAACCTGTTCGATGAGGACTACGCGGACGTCTGGGGCTATGCCAAGCGCGGCCGCGCTGCCTATATCGGCGTAAGGGCCTCGTTCTGACCCATGCGCAGGCTGTCCGGCATAGTCCTGGTCCTTTTGTGGGCCGCCACCGGTGCTTTTGCCGGGCCGTCGCGCGTGGTGTCGATGAACCTTTGCACTGACCAGCTGGCGATGCTGCTTGCGGCACCTGGCCAGCTGGCCTCGGTCTCCTACATCGCGCGGGACACACGCGCCTCGGCTATGGCTGACGCGGCCATGGCCTATCCCGCCAACCACGGGCTGGCAGAGGAGATTTATTTGCTGCGGCCCGACCTGGTGATTGCCGGCGCCTATTCGACACCGGCCACCACGGATATGCTGCGCCGTCTTGGCGTGCCGGTGGTGGTGTTCGAGCCCGCCAGCTCGCTGCAGGATGTGCGCGCGCGCATCCTGCAGATGGGGGAGGTTCTGGGCCGTGAAGACGCGGCCCGCGCACTGCTGGCAGACTATGACCAGCAGTTGGAAACGTTCGAGTACACCGGGCCGGAGGCGCCGCGCGCCGCGCTTTATGCCGCTAACGGTTTCACTTCCGGCAGCAAGACCCTTGCGGGCAAGATCCTGCGCGCGGCGGGGCTGCGCAATATCGCGGATGAGCTGGGCTATGGCCGCTCCGGTCATATGCCGCTGGAGGTGCTGGCAATGGCGGAACCGGACCTGCTGATCGGAACCTCTCCCTATCCGCGCGGCTCGCGCAGCGAGGAAGTTCTGCTGCATCCGGCAGTGCGCCGCCTGGCGGGCCGCAGCGGTGCCGGGCAGATCCGCGATGCGGATTGGGTCTGCGGCACTCCGCATGTTCTGCGCGCGGTGGCGGCGCTGGCCGAGGAACGCCGCACGTTTCTTGAAAAGGAGGGCCGGGAATGACCCGTCTGATGCTAATGCTTACCACGGCCGTTTTGGCGTTGTTCCTGCTGTCGCTGACCGTGGGGCCTGCGGATGTGGGCATCGGCGAAAGCCTGGCGGCCCTTTTTGACAACAGCTATGGTCCGCTGACGCTGGTGATGCGCGAAATCCGGCTGCCGCGGGCGCTGCTTGCGGTGATCATCGGCGGCGGGCTGGGGCTGGCGGGTGCCGCGATGCAGGGCTACCTGCGCAACCCGCTGGCTGAGCCGGGGTTGATCGGTGTGTCCTCCTCGGCGGCGCTGGGGGCGGTGCTGGCGATCAACACCGGGCTGGCGGCCAGTCTCACCCTGGGCCTGCCGCTGGCCGCTCTGTCGGGAGCTTTGGCGGGTGTGTTTCTGGTGATGGCGCTGGCCGGACCGCAGGGCGGCTCGCTGACGCTGATCCTGGCGGGGATCGCGATCTCAGCGATGGCAGCGGCGCTCACCTCGCTGGTGCTGAACCTGTCGCCCAACCCCTTTGCCGCCAATGAGATCGTGTTCTGGATGATGGGCTCGCTGGCGGACCGCTCAATGCTGCATGTCTGGCTGGTGCTGCCCTTTGCACTGACGGGAGCCGCGATCCTGATGACGCTGTCGCGGGGGCTGGATGCGCTGACCCTGGGCGAGGATGCGGCGCAGACGATGGGAATGAACCTGAACCGGCTGCGGCTGCTGTTGGTCATTGGAACCGCCAGCATCGTCGGCGGTGCAACCGCGGTGGCCGGGGCCATCGGTTTCATCGGTCTGGTGGTGCCGCATATCCTGCGCCCGCTGGTTGGCGGCCAGCCGTCGCGGCTGTTGTGGGCCTCGGCACTTGGCGGCGCCATTATGTTGCAATTGGCAGATATCACGGTGCGGATCATCCTGCCGTCGCGCGACCTCAAGCTAGGAGTGGTCACTGCCCTGGTTGGCGCGCCGCTTTTCCTGCATCTGATCTATAAGACGCGGAAGGGGCTGGCATGAGCGTGCTTTCGGTTCGGAACCTCTCTGTCACCTTGCGGAACCGCCCGGTGCTGCGTGATGTGTCGTTTGAAATCCAAGCAGGTGAATTCGTTGGCCTGCTGGGGCCGAATGGCGCCGGCAAAAGCAGCCTGATGCGCGCCGCCTTGGGGCTGATCCCGGCGCAGGGGCACAGCTCGCTGGCGGCGATGAAAGCGTCGGAGCGCGCCCGCGCGGTGGCCTGGATGCCGCAATCGCGCGAGATTGCCTGGCCGATCCCGGTGGAGCGGCTGGTGGCGCTTGGCCGCCTGCCGCATCTGCCTCAGGGGCTGCGGCTGCCGCCCGGCGATCAGGCGCTGGTCGACCAGTCGATTGAGCGCATGGGACTGGATCCGTTCCGGCAGCGCGCAGCCTCCCGCCTGTCAGGCGGCGAGCAGGCCCGCGCACTGATTGCCCGCGCGCTGGCGCAGGACACGCCGCTGTTGATGGCTGACGAGCCCGCCGCCGGGCTGGACCCGGCGCATCAGATTTCCACCATGGAGGTTTTTGCCAGCCTCGCGGCCGAAGGCCGCGCCGCGCTGGTATCATTGCATGACCTTGGGCTTGCCGCACGCCACTGCACCCGGCTGATCCTGCTGGCCGAAGGCGGAATACTGGCTGATGGTGCGCCCGCTGAGGTGCTGACACCGGCGTTGATGGCCCGCGCCTTTGGCATCTCGGTCTGGCATGAGACCACGGCGCAAGGGCCGGTGTTCCAGCCGCTGGAGGTGCTGTGATGGGCAGGGTCACCTTGGAACGCCCCTGGATCGAATTTGACCTCGGTGCCGAAATGCAGGTGCTGAGCTGGGCAGTGAACCGCCCCGGCCTTGCCGCTGCCCGCCGTATCCTGTGGCGCGAGGTCCGCAACAGCGACCTGCCACCGGATTTGGATGTCACCGAATGGTTCGCAGGTGAACTGGCGCAGAGGGACTGCGAGGATGCCGTGGCCTTCCTCACCTCTCGCGATGTGCGCCGCTATTGCGAGGCAACGGCCAATGTAGAAGGCATCACCGCCCATGCGGTAGCCACCGTCGGCCTGTCCAACGCCGAGCGGGTTGGGAGCCGGATGGACTACGCCAGCCGCAACTGGGGAACCATCAATGTCGCACTGCGCCTCTCCGAAGGGCTGACCCAGGCCGGGCTGATCGAAGCGATGAGTATCGCGGTCCAGGCCCGCACAGCGGCCGTGATGGAGGCGGGCATCGCCCTGCCAGGCGGCATTGCGACCGGTACCGGAACCGACTGTGTCGCGGTGGCGGCACCGGCTGGTGCAACTCCTTATGCCGGACTGCATACCGCTACCGGCGAAGCCATAGGCAAAGCCGTTTACCAGGCTGTCCATCTGGGCGCCCTGGAATGGAAATCAACCAACAGGAGGGCAGCACATGCCTGAGCTTCAACAGGTGCTGAAAGACGCGCTGATGCAAGAAGATTGCGGCTGGAACATGGGGTCTTTTGGCGCCATTGCCGAGTTCCACCATGTCTATGGCGACCCGGCCCCGCAGGAACATGCCGGGCTGATGCAGGTAACCTCCCGCGGCGGCGTGCGCATCGACACATTGGAGGGCGTGCGCCCGGTTGCCTATGAAACGCTCAGCCCCAAGCCGCACCGCTGGACGCAAGCCGTGTCGCTGTGCCTGCCGCAGGCCGAGGCCGCGATGAACCAGCGCGATGTTCTGACCGCGCTTGGCCCTGACGAAGGCGCCCTGCGCGGCGAAGACCGCCGCGCCCAGTTGTTCGACATGGGCCTGGGCCAGTACCAGGCGGATTTCTGCATCCGCACCGCCGATCCGGAATTGCTGGACGTGCTGAACAAAAACGCCGGCCGCTCGCTGTTTGAACATGGCAACCCGGTGATGGGCGCAATCCTGAAACATCACCCCCACAGGGTGCTGCTGACCCGCCTCGGCCGGGTAGAGGTTTACCAGATGATCGGCGGTCCCGACACCGGCGGCAAGTCCCCCGAAGGCCCGCATACCCATGTGCTGCCCAAATTGCTGCGCGCCGAGCGCACCCATTCCGCCAACACGCCCATCCCCGAAGGCTGGGTGCCCTGCTGCGGCGTCCATCCTGAGAACCCGGTGATAGGCCTCCTGGGCGAGGACAAGGTGTTCAACCGTGCGGCCTTCGACGCATTCCAAGACCTGCTGAGCGCTTGGGGCGCCGAAGCATACTGCCAGGGCAAGCAGGCGGTCTGGGAGCTGCTTAATACAGAAACCCCTGCCGGGTCGGCGGAAGAGCCGGACACCCGCGAAGGCCGGGCAGGCTGGCGCAATGGCATCCGGCAATGGCGGCTGCTGCACGGCCCCAGCCGCCTGACAGCGTCCTACACCGAGCGCTTTGACCGCGGTGCAGAGCAAACAGAACCGGAAAACCCGGGCCACTGAAGGAGGCTGCGATGTTCCTTGCCCCTTTGATCGATTTCATGGCCGCGGCGGCCCCGCCCTGTGGGTGATTGCAGGGCTGTCGGTGCTGACCCTCGCGCTGTTTCTCTGGTGTGTAACCAGGCTTGTGCAGGCGGGCGCCTGGCGCAAATCGCGGACCGAAGCATAGCTTGTTCAAGGGGCGAGGGGCACGCAGCGCCTAGCCACCGCAGGACGTACACCGCTGGACCGGGTAACGCTGTCTGCGGTGCGTGCCGTGCTGAAGCCCGAATTCAATGCGGAGAGGGCAAAGAAGGAAACCACCCACACCGCCAAGGCGGAACTGCCCGCCCAGCATTGCGGCACGCCGCAGAATGAGGCTGGCCTTTGGACCGCCGCGCTCGAAAAAAGTGCCTTAGCCTCGCGCCGATGATTAACGTGGTGTTCCTGCTGCTGATCTTCTTCTTGCTGACCTTGCAGATCGCTCCGCGGGCACCTCTTTCGATTGCGCCGCCCAGGCCGGAGAACGGAGACAGCGCAACACCGGGAATTCTGCACGTGAAGCCCGGTTGAAGCGACGGTGGGGTGCGGCTGTACTCTCCCGAATCGAACCTCAGATGCCCCTGGGAATTATGCATTCGAATTCTCGCCCCGTTTCATGACCTGAAACAAGCGCACTGGCGCTCCCTTACGCGGCGCAGCTTGACACGGGCGGGAAGTTTCTGGGCATGAGGTCGTCGATGCGGCTTCTGGGATGGCCGTCGAGCAACGCGCGCAGCGTGCCGGAAAGGCAGCTGTCCTTGGCAAGTTCGGACGAACGCGGAATGCGTGACAGCCGCGCCTCGAGCTAGGGCCAGAAGGCCGCGATGACCGGCGTAGAGAGTTCGTGCCGGGCAGCAAGCCGGGCTTCGGCGGGCAGGCCGCGCACGGATTTCTCGACGGTATTGAGCTCGGCGATCTGGCGCAGAGTTTCTTCAGCGATCGGCAAGCTGTCCTTTTCGAGCCGCTTCACGAAGCGTCGGCGCCTATGCGTCCAGCAATGGACGAGCACCCATGGGCTCACGGTCCGCTCGGCCTTGGTGAGCTTCTCATAGGTTTCATAGCCGTTGCATTGCACGATTTGCTTGCGATGGACCTTGAAGAAGCGGAGAGCATGCCCGGCGCCCCAGCCAGGTGCGTAGCGGAACATCACCATGGGCCTGGGGGGGGGCACCGCCATTGCCCCGGTCAAGACCGGCTCTGATGAAGTTTTCTGACGCGGCCCGCGGCATGAGGGTGCGGCTTGGCGCGACACTGGCCCGCGTTGAAAAACCCCCCAAGGTGGAAGCCGCTGGGCTCTTGGGGCTGTCTATGGGGAAAATGCGTTGACGACGGAGGATGCGGCTGTAGCCAGCGGACATGCCAGGCGCATTCCAATGCTGGTTGGGGTTCCGACGCCGGTGGAGCAGGAGCCATCCACTTCATCCGCTCTGGCGACACACGCTGCGTAGCGCCGGGAGCCATGCCGCGCCCGCGAGCATTTTCTGCGCAAGCAATAGCCGCACGGGCAAACGTCCGAAAATGTGCCGCATAGCGGACCTTAACAGCCACAGCAGCGGCCAGCGTTTCAGCCGCGTCCGGGCCAGTGCCGCGCCTGTCCGCTGCGCCCGCTAGTTCGGCCGGACGGCCACCAGCACAACGCCCAGTTCCGCTTCCAGCTCCTGCAGTTTCTTCAGCTGGTCTTCGGGCAGGGCGGCGGTGTTTGCCTCGACACCCGCCAGCGCCACCACAGGGCTGCCGATGTCCTTTTCCAGGCTCTTGATCGCGTCCAGTTTGTCGGCCTCAAGCGAGGCAAGCGGGTACAGCATGGCGGTCTCCTCTCTATTGATGAGAGTGACTATAGCCGATTCCCGCCGTATCAGGGGCGCGAACGAAAGAGGCCCCGGCTTCCGCCAGGGCCTCTCTCCCGATCCCGGTGCGATCAGGCGCGCTGCACGCTGTCCGCGTGGGTGATGACATCCGGCTCCAGGTCCCAGACCTTGCCGTCCAGCCCGTCGATCTGGTCGTCCTCGGACACACGCAGCCCCACGGTCCGCTCCAGGATGAAGGCCAAAATCAGCGCAGTGACAACACCGGTGCCGATGCAGACAGCAGTACCCGCCAGCTGCATCACCAGCGAGATTTCCCCGTGCTGGAACGCATAGGCGCCTTCCTCAACCCCGAAGTAGCCGCCGCGCGGGGTGCCAGCCTTGAACAGGCCCAGCATGATCATTCCGAAGGTACCGCAGCCCAGGAACAGCGGGAACAGCTTGTGTTCGTCGATGCCGCGCTTCAGCGTGAACTCATAGACCGCATAGGCAATGAACGGCGCCACCAGCCCGACAATGAACGCCTGCCAGGGCAGATAGACATCAAAGCCGGACGCGCCCGCGACATAGCCCGCCAGCGGGCCCAGCAGCGTATAGGCGTATTTACCGGTGGCATAGGCGATCAGCAGGCCAGTCACCGCACCGCCGGCCCAGACCAGCGCGTAATTGTTGATTGCGATGCCGACGCTGGTGTCGGCCATGGTGATGCTGACGGCCAGCGCTTCGGGATCAAAGAAAAACAGGCAGGACAGGATCACCATCGGCAAGCCGGCAAAGATCAGCAAAAGGCCCGGAGCGCACAACCCGATGCTCGGCGCCAGATAGGCCGAGATCCGCGGATGCGGCGCCATCATGCCGGGGCGTGCGCCCAGCTTGGGCGTGAATACCAGCGCCATGCCGGCCGGGAACAGATAGACGAACCCGACGCCGAAGAAATCGTGGAAGCCCGCATTGGTCAGCGGCCCGACCGACCCCCAGGTTGCCCAGCTCAGGCCCGAGGACACCACCGCGGCGACAATGCAGGTGATGAAATAGGCGGAGGCCTTCATCCGTTCAGATACTGCGAAATGCAGCAGGATGTTGATGATGCCGGCAAACACCGCCAGGAAAAAGATGAAGATCTGGAAGGTGTTCAGCCCCGGAAAGGTTCCCGGATCCGTATGATGCGCCATCGCATTGGTCAGGGCGCCGCCCAGCCACCAATCCTTGATGGAATCCATCATGGTCGCGCCTTCCATGATGTAATACTGCCCGGCCCACAGGCCAAAACCGATGACGTAGTAGGTCGCAAACCCGAGGAAGAACCCCAGCGTTTTTTCAATCGTCGAGTTGAACAGATTCCTGCGCCGTGCAGTGCCTGCATCAATCAGCAGCAGGCCGACGACGACCAGAATGGCCCCGACGATCCCGGAAGCGTACAGAATATTCTGTACCAGTGAATTCAGCGTAACTTGCTGAGCGTGTATCGTGCTCACGTCCAATGGCATTTCCAGTTTTCTCCAAGTTGGTTTGTCGTCCTGCCGGTTGTTTGCCACCAGCTTTGACAGGCCGGCCTATGCTGCCGCCAATGGGCCGAGCATGCCGGTTCGAAACGCACCGGGCCGGTCAGGTCCTCTGACACGCCTGGTTCACGGAAAGGATGGCGGATCCAGGGCGCTTTACAACAAATAATTTTACCTTGTGGAAATAAAGTTTCATTTGCGGCGTATGCGGCGGCTGTATGCCGCATCCCGCGCTGCCGGTTAAGTGAATGGTTTCGGCTTCGGCCTTCCTTGGCGGCGGAATCAACCGGTCTCAGTAGATTCTATGGCAGGGAAATATCACACCGCTGTGGCCGGCACACCGCAGGGGTGGCCCCGGAGGCCTGTGTGATCCGGGTGCTGTCTGCCGCTCCGAATCAAATCGCCGCAGCGCGCCTGGTAACGGGGAATGCCGCACTGCGGCGGCAGCTTGCCGCCCCGAAATTGCAGGCTGGAGGCGGAAAACCCGGTGAACTCCCACCGATTTAGCTGCCGGACCCGCGGCATTTTGTTCCCCCACGCAAGAATTTTTCCTATACTCTCAAAATAATAGCCAGAACATACCGGCAGCCTGGGAGGAAAAAGAACATGATCCGCTCTGAGTTGATTCAGATGATTGCAGACGAAAACCCGCACCTGTATCAGCGGGATGTGGAGAGGATCGTGAACACGGTGTTCGAGGAAGTGACCGATGCGATGTCCCGCGGCGACCGGGTTGAGCTGCGCGGCTTTGGCGCCTTTTCGGTCAAAAAGCGGGACTCGCGGACCGGCCGCAATCCCCGCACCGGTGAAACGGTCCATGTCGATGAAAAACATGTGCCGTTCTTCAAGACTGGCAAGCTCTTGAGGGACCGCCTGAACGGGAAAGCCTGATGCGTTACATTCGCTACGCGGTTCTGGGGTCTCTGGCCATTGTGCTGGTTTCGGTTGCCCTTGCAAACCGATCTTTTGTCGAACTGAAGCTGATGCCCTCGGCGTTGGGCGAGCTTTTTGGTTTCAATTTCACCATTGCGCTGCCGCTGTTTGCGGTGGTGCTGGGCGGGGTTGGCGCCGGGCTGGTGATCGGCTTCCTGTGGGAATGGCTGCGCGAGCACAAGCACCGCAGCGAAGCCGCGCAGAAGACGCGCGAGGCGCGCAGGCTGAACCGCGAAGTGAGCAAGCTGAAAAAGCAGAAGAACGAAGGCAAAGACGAAGTTCTGGCGCTTTTGGAAGACGCGGGCTGACACCGCCATGACAGAGATCCGGGTCAAGATCTGCGGGCTTAGCGCGCCGCAGGATGTTGCGGCCGTTGCCGGGGCAGGGGCGGCTTATGCCGGTTTTGTATTTTTCCCGAAGTCCCCGCGCAACGTCAGCATCGAACTGGCCGCAGCTTTGGCCGTCGAAACCCCCGCCGGCCTGTGCAAAGTAGCGCTGACAGTAAACGCCGCAGATGCAGAGCTTGATGCGATCACAGCCGCGGTGCCGCTTGATATGCTGCAGCTCCATGGCAAGGAAAGCCCGCAGCGGGTGGCCGAGGTGCGCGCCCGCTACGGCCTGCCGGTGATGAAGGCCGTTGGCATCGCCGATGCCGCCGACCTGCCGCAGATTGCGCTTTATGAACAGGTGGCTGATCAGCTCTTGATCGACGCCAAGCCTCCCAAGGAGGCCGCGCTGCCGGGCGGGAATGGCCTGGCCTTTGACTGGCGGCTGCTGGCGGGCCGCAAATACTGGCAGAAACCCTGGATGCTGGCCGGCGGCCTGACCCCGGGCAACGTCGCCGAGGCGATCCGCATGACCGGTGCGCGTCAGGTCGATGTCTCCTCCGGCGTTGAAAACGCGCCGGGGCAGAAAGACGCCGCGCTGATCGAAGATTTCACCAGGGCGGCGCACGCTTCCCGTGGCTGAAGCCCCGCGCCGCAGCAGCCGGTGCAAATGCGGCAGCCGGCGGGATTTGAGTATTTGGAGAAAGATGAAGATGCATCGTCCCGTGTCTTCATCTTTCCAAAAATACTCACTACGCGACCGCGCCTAGCTGGTATGCCTTCCGGGTGTTGCGCAGCCGGCGCACGCTGCCCTCACGCCGTCTTAAACCCGTTCTGCCATGCTTTCCCCTGATCGCGGTCACCCTGGACCTGACACTTCCGGCACTTAGGAACAGGGCCTCAATCATTGGGGGCGTGCAGAGACAACGTATAGCACGCGGGCGAATACGCCCGCCCGCCTCCGCTTGTTGGCAGCGCCGCCAAACTTATCCTCTTAATTTTCAGGACCAGCAGCAAGCGGCGGCTATCAGACATTCCGGCAGGGCATCGGCCTTCGCCGGATGTGCCTGCTTGCTTGAACCCCTCTTTACCAAGGCAGCGGGGCGCTATAGTCATTGCGGGCGCTGCGAGAGAGGGAAGAACCATGGCCGACGATCTTTTCAACAGCTTCATGAACGGTCCGGATGAACAGGGGCGTTTTGGCATCTTTGGCGGACGGTTTGTCTCGGAAACCCTGATGCCGCTGATCCTGAGCCTTGAGGCCGAATATAACCGCGCCAAGGACGACCCTGCCTTTTGGGCGGAGATGAAGGATCTGTGGACGCATTACGTCGGCCGTCCCAGTCCGCTCTATCACGCCGAGCGTCTGAGCGCAGAGCTGGGCGGCGCCAAGATCTATATGAAGCGTGACGAGCTGAACCACACCGGCGCGCATAAGGTGAACAACGTGCTGGGCCAGATCCTGCTGGCACGCCGTATGGGGAAGACACGGATCATCGCCGAAACCGGTGCCGGCCAGCACGGTGTGGCGACTGCCACCGTCTGCGCCAAGTTCGGCCTTAAGTGCATCGTCTACATGGGCGCCCATGACGTGAAGCGCCAGGCGCCGAATGTGTTCCGCATGCGCCTTTTGGGTGCTGAAGTGATCCCGGTCACCTCGGGCCGCGGCACCTTGAAGGACGCAATGAACGACGCGCTGCGCGACTGGGTGACCAATGTGCGCGACACCTTCTATTGCATCGGCACCGCCGCAGGCCCGCACCCGTACCCCGCGATGGTGCGCGATTTCCAGTCGATCATCGGCAAGGAAGTGCGCTGGCAGCTGGCCGAGCAGGAAGGCGAGGGCCGTCTGCCGGATACTGTGATTGCTGCGATCGGCGGCGGTTCTAACGCCATTGGCCTGTTCCACCCGTTTCTGGATGACCCATCGGTGAAAATCATCGGGGTTGAGGCCGGTGGCAAGGGTGTGGATGACCGGATCCAGCACTGCGCCTCCCTCACTGGCGGGCGTCCGGGCGTGCTGCATGGCAACCGCACCTATCTGCTGCAGAATGAGGACGGCCAGATCCAGGAAGGCTATTCGATTTCCGCAGGTTTGGATTATCCGGGCATCGGCCCCGAACATTCCTGGCTGCATGAGTCGGGGCGCGCCGAATATGTCTCGATCACCGACAAGGAAGCGCTGGAAGCCTTTCAGGTCAGCTGCCGCACCGAAGGCATCATCCCGGCGCTGGAGCCCAGCCACGCGCTGGCCCATGTGATGAAGATCGCGCCCAAGCTGCCGTCGGACCACATCATTGTGATGAACATGTGCGGCCGCGGCGACAAGGACGTGTTCACCGTTGCCAAGCATCTGGGCTTTGATATGTCCGACACCGAAGAAGGCCGCAGCTTCGAGGAGTAACGGCAACAACCCGGTAACACAAAAGGCGCCCCGCAGGGCGCCTTTTTCTGTTCGGGTCAGGCCTCGTGCAGGACGGTCTCGAACCCTTCGAACTGCGGATGGCCCAGGATCGGGCTTTCGCCTTCGCGCTTGCCCGCATCGCGGTGCGCAGCACGGAACTGTTCGGATTTGGTCCAGGCCTCAAAATCTTCGCGGCTGTCCCAGATCACATGGCTGGAATAGAGATGGTGGTCTGCGCCTTCCGGGCCTTTAAGCAGGCGGAATTCGCGGAACCCCTTCAGCTCCTTCAGGCGGCTTTCCCGCTGTTTCCAGATGGTCTCAAAATCGGCTTCGCGGCCCGGGCGGATCTTGAAACGGTTCATGGCGATGTAGCTCATGCAGGAGCCTCCTTGTCGGTGTGATGAAATGCAGGGAGGCTGGCGCAGGCGAGGGTCCGGCGGGCTGGCTTGACGATGCAATAACGGTTTTTCCCGCTGCCGGTCAATCGGGGAGGGCAATCGGGCAGGTCAATCCAGCAATCCGGACCGGTTCAGGCCGGATCGGCGGCATAGCTTTGCAGAATGCTGAGCGGCACAATCTCCAGTGCCTGCTGATGGGTGGCCTCAAGATGCACCTTGGGGGCGCAGCCCTCATCCGCTGCCTGCAGGAATCGGGCCGCGCACAGGCACCAGCGGTCGCCAGACTGCAGGCCGGCAAAGCCGAACTCGGCCCGCGGGGTCGACAGGTCATTGCCGACGTATTTGCTGAACGCCAGGAATTCCGCAGTCATCACCACGCAAACTGTATGGCTGCCCTGATCCTCGGCGCAGGTGTTGCAATGCCCATCGCGGAAAAATCCGGTCACCGGCGCAGTGGAGCAAGGCGCCAGCGGGCCGCCCAGAACATTGATGCTGTCGTCTTTTTCCATGAGGCCCGTCCTTGGCGCGTTCAGGGTTAAGGATAGCGCGTTTGCGCCGCCGGTCCCGTAGGTTCCGGCTTGAAATGCCTGGTTTGCACAGGATTGCCCCAACTGGCCGTAAAACGCAAACCGCCCGCCAGACGGGCTGGCGGGCGGTTGAAAATCAAGGCTGCAGTCCCCGGGTTACTTGCTGAACAGGAAGTGCAGCACATCGCCGTCTTTGACGACGTAGCTTTTGCCTTCCGCCCGCATCTTGCCGGCTTCCTTGGCGCCTTGCTCGCCATTGCAGGCGATGAATTCGTCATAGGCGATGGTCTCGGCGCGGATGAAACCCTTCTCGAAATCACCGTGGATCACGCCGGCCGCTTGCGGCGCTGCGGTGCCGCTGCGGATGGTCCAGGCGCGGGCCTCTTTCGGGCCGACGGTGAAATAGGTTTCCAGGTGCAGCAGCTCGTAACCTGCGCGGATCAAACGGTCGAGACCGGCCTCGGCCAGGCCCATCTCCTCGAGGAACATCTGGGCTTCGTCGGCGTCCAGCTGGCTGATCTCTTCTTCGATCTGAGCCGAGATGATCACATGGGAATTGCCCTGCGCCGCGGCCATTTCGGCCACTTTGGCGGAATGCGTGTTGCCCTCAACCGATTCCGATTCGCCAACGTTGCATACATAGAGCACCGGCTTTGTGGTCAGCAGCTGCAGCATCTTCCAGGCCTTGGCGTCGTCGGCGTCAACCTCGACCAGACGGGCGGGTTTGCCGTCTTCGAGCATCGCCTGGGCCGCGGCCAGCAGCCGGTCTTGCTGCAATGCTTCCTTGTCGTTGCCCTTCAGCTTGCGCACCAGATTGGCGCGGCGTTTCTCGATGCTTTCAAGGTCCGACAGCATCAGCTCGGTCTCGATCACTTCGGCGTCAGCAACCGGGTCGACACGGCCCTCCACATGGGTCACGTCGCCGTCTTCAAAACAGCGCAGCACATGGGCAATTGCATCTGTTTCGCGGATGTTGGCCAGGAACTGGTTGCCCAGGCCCTCGCCCTGCGACGCGCCCTTGACCAGGCCGGCGATGTCGACAAATGTCATCCGGGTCGGGATGATCTGCTTGGAGCCGGCAATCGCCGCCAGCTTGTCCAGACGCGCGTCCGGCACGCCGACCTCACCCACATTGGGCTCAATCGTGCAGAACGGAAAATTGGCCGCCTGCGCCGAGGCGGTTTTGGTGAGCGCATTGAACAGCGTCGATTTACCCACATTGGGCAGGCCGACGATTCCCATCTTAAAGCCCATACCGGCCTCCTGATACCACTTGGGAGCTGCTTCTAGGCAGCATTGAGCCTGCACGCAAGGCAAGGATGGCTGACATATGTGCCACAATCTCTCTCTGTGCGGGGTCGCACAGTGAACCCTCATATTGCTTTTTCGTGAGGTGACTAGGAAAAGCAGCAAATTAAAATATCTTGGTGCAAAGAAAATAATTCTGCGAGGGGCTAGAAATGAAACAGACAGCTATGCTGGCAGCCGCGTTTTGTGCTGCCGCAGCCATGCCTGCCGCCGCCCAGGAAGTGACGCTGGGGCTGGGCTATTCCAATTATTCCCGTGCGGGTTCCGAAGACAGCGCGCTGTTTGCAGCGGAGTATCTGCATGCGCCGTTCCACGAGGGGCGGCTGCTGTCGACCCGGTTCGGCGCGGTGCTGGAAGTGCAGGAAACCGGCGATGTGTTCGCCGGCGTCGGCATCAGCGGCGTGGTTGACCTGAACAACAACTGGTTCATTGAGACCAGCGTGATGCCCGGCGCTTATCACGAAAGCTCGCTGGGTAATGATCTGGGCTCTACCTTTGAAATCCGCAGCCTGCTGGCGGTTGGCAAGCGGTTTCACAATGGCAAGGCGGTGTCGCTGGCGCTTAGCCACAAATCCAACGCCTCGACCGCGGACCAGAACCCGGGCGTGAATTCGCTGACGCTGCGCTGGCACATTCCGCTGAACCGCTGACCGGTGCATTCCCGGGCCTGCGCGCGGCCCGGGATTGATTTCCCGCGCAACATTCGGCACACCATGGCGGAAACCTGAATAAAAGGCCCGCCCATGACCCGCATTGATGCCAAATTCGCCGACCTGAAAGCCGCCGGAAAGAAAGCCTTTGTCACCTATGTGATGGCGGGCGACCCCGATTATGACACCTCGCTGGAAGTGGTCAAAGGGCTGCCGGGCGCCGGTGTGGACATTATTGAGCTGGGCCTGCCGTTCACCGATCCAATGGCTGACGGGCCGACCATCCAGCTGGCGGGCCAACGCGCGCTGGACGGCGGTATGACGCTGGAGAAGACGTTGCAGCTGGCGGCAGATTTCCGCAAAGGCGACGACACCACGCCGATCGTGCTGATGGGCTATTACAACCCGATCTATAACCGTGGTGTGGATACCTTTCTGGAAGACGCCAAAGCGGCCGGCATAGACGGGCTGATCGTGGTGGACCTGCCGCCGGAAGAAGATGACGAGCTGTGCATCCCGGCGCAAAAAGCGGGGCTGAACTTCATCCGCCTGGCCACCCCCACCACCGATGACGCGCGCCTGCCCAAGGTGCTGCAGAACACTTCGGGCTTTGTCTATTATGTGTCGATCACCGGCATCACCGGCGCGGCAGAGGCCGAGGCCACCGACGTCGGCCCCGAGGTTGCCCGCATCAAGGCGGCCACCGATCTGCCGATTATCGTGGGCTTTGGCATCAATACGCCCCAGAAGGCGCAGAACATCGCCTCGATCTCGGACGGCGCCGTAGTGGGCAGCGCCATTGTCAGCCAGATCGGCGCAGGCAAGTCGCCGGCCGAGGTGCTGGCGTTTGTGAAGTCCCTCGCGGATGGTGCGCATAAAGGCTGAGGGTCTGCAGCAAACAGGTTTGAAAAGCCGCGCCTTCGGGTGCGGCTTTTTGCGTCTCAAGGGGTGCGGCAATCGCGGCGTTGCCTTTGCTTCGACAAATTGGTAAGAAAACTTTACCACATGAGATCGGGAGAGAATCCAGTGCCGGTGATCACAAATATCAACGACCTGAAGCGCATCTATGAACGCCGTGTGCCGCGGATGTTCTATGATTATGCCGAAAGCGGCAGCTGGACCGAGCAGACCTTCCGCGAGAACACCTCAGATTTTGAGCAGATCCGCCTGCGCCAGCGGGTGGCGGTGGACATGACCCGGCGCACGACCGCGGCCCGGATGATCGGCCAGGACGTGGCGATGCCGGTGGCCTTGGCGCCGGTGGGGCTGATGGGGATGCAGCACGCCGATGGCGAGATCAAGGCGGCCCGCGCGGCTGAGGAGTTCGGGGTGCCGTTCACGCTGTCCACCATGTCGATCAACTCGATCGAGGAAGTGGCGGAAGCGACCACCAAGCCATTCTGGTTCCAGCTTTATACGATGAAGGACGAGGACTACATCCGCCGCCTGATCCAGCGGGCCAAGGATGCCAAATGCTCGGCGCTGGTGATCACGCTGGACCTGCAGATCCTGGGCCAGCGGCACAAGGATCTGAAAAACGGGCTGTCGGCGCCGCCCAAGCTGACCCCCGCGACCATTGTCAACCTGATGACCAAATGGACCTGGGGCTTGCAGATGCTGGGCGCCAAGCGGCGCAATTTCGGCAATATCGTCGGCCATGTGCACGGCGTTTCCGACACCTCGCAGCTGGGCGCCTGGACGGCCGAGCAATTCGATCCGGCGCTGGACTGGGGCAAGGTTGAAAAGCTGATGGAGATGTGGGGCGGCAAGGTGATCCTGAAAGGGGTTCTGGACGCCGAAGACGCGAGGATGGCCGCCAAACTGGGCGCCGATGCCATCGTTGTGTCGAACCACGGCGGGCGGCAGCTGGACGGCGCGCTGAGTTCCATCCGGATGCTGCCGGAAATCATGGATGCTGTGGGCAGTGACGTCGAGGTGCATCTGGACAGCGGCATCCGCTCTGGCCAGGACGTGCTGAAGGCACTGGCGCTGGGGGCCACCGGCACCATGATCGGCCGCGCCTTTGTTTACGGCCTGGGGGCAAGGGGCCAGAAAGGCGTCACCGAGGCTCTGGAAGTGATTCGCAAGGAACTGGACACCACCATGGCACTGTGCGGCGAACGTTCAGTTGATGGCCTGGGGCGTCATAATCTGCTGGTGCCGCAGGATTTCGGCGGGCGCTGGCAGGAATAACGCGGCCCCGGAACCGGGCAGGGGGCTTTGCCCCTTCCCAAATTGCCGCAAGCGGTCTATAGGCACGGCTTCACGCGGGGTGACAGCCTTGGAGGCACTCCGCCCTAGATACATTGGAGAATTGACATGGCAAAAGAGATTCCTGATCTCGTCGCCGAAGTACGTGCGGGGACGGGCAAGGGCGCCGCTCGCGCTGCGCGCCGCGCAGGCATGGTACCGGGCGTTGTTTACGGTGGTGACGTGGATCCGGTTGCGATCCAGATCCCGTTCAACGTTCTGCTGAAAAAGCTGAAAGCCGGCCAGTTCAAGTCCACCCTGTGGAACCTGAAAGTGGAAGGCCAGGACGACGTGCGCGTGATCTGCCGCGACGTTCAGCGCGATGTGGTGAAGGACCTGCCGACCCACCTCGACCTGATGCGTCTGCGCCGCACCTCGAAAGTCAACCTGTACATCCCGGTTGAGTTCATCAACGAGGACGAAGCACCCGGCGTCAAAAAAGGCGGCATGCTGAACGTGACCCGCCCCGAGGTTGAGCTGGTCGTGACCGCTGGCGACATCCCCGAGAAGCTGGTTGTCGATCTGGCAGGCCTGAACATCGGCGACGTTGTCACCATCTCGTCGATCGAGCTGCCGGCCGGCGCCAAGCCGACCATCGACCGCGACTTCGTGATTGCCAACATCGCATCCCCGGGCGGCCTGACCGCATCGGATGACGAAGAAGGCGAAGAAGGCGAAGCCGAAGCAGTGGCTGCCGAAGAATAAGAACCGCGCCCATCCGGGTTTGGTTTGCGGGCTCCCATCTGGGGGCCCGTTTTTGTTTGTCCGCCCCGCAGGCATGTGGTTGACTTTTCCCTGCGCCGCTGCCCCATTTCCGCCCGAGGACAGGGGAGGGACGGGCATGGCGGATTTTGACATTGCCATAGCGGGCGCAGGCGCGGTGGGGATGAGCTGCGCGCTGTGGGTGCAGATGCGCGGGCATAAGGTGCTGCTGATGGACCCGGAGCCGCCCGGATCCGGCACCAGTTACGGCAATGCCTGTACCCTGGCGACCTATGCCTGCCTGCCGGTGAATGACCCGTCGGTGCTGACCAGCCTGCCGCAGCTGATGTTCTCCAGGGACAGTCCGCTGTCGTTGTCTTATGCCCATGCGCTGCGCAATCCGCGTTGGATGCTGTCCTTTCTGGCCAATTGCCGCGCCGCACCTTCGCGCCGGATTGCGGGCCATCTGGCAGATCTGCTGGCCCATGCCGATGCCGGAATAAACCCGCTGATCGAGGCCGCAGGCGCCCAGGATCTGGTGGTCGAGCGCGGTCAGCTGTCGGTCTGGTCCACCGGGAAGGCTGCCAAGGCTGCCGCCGCGGGCCTGGAACGCCGCCGGGCGCTGGGCGTGCCCTGGCGCGAGGTTGACCCGGAGGAAGCGCTGGAGATGGAGCCTGGCCTGCATCTGCCTGTCAAACGCGCGGTGCATTTTCACGCCGCCCGGCACTTGCGCGATCCGCTGGAATTCATCACCCGGATGCACCGGGCATTTGCGGATCTGGGCGGCACCACGCTGCGGGCCAAGGCGGAGACAGTCCGGGCCTCGGACACAGGGGTGGAACTGCAGGCAGGCGGGCAGAGCCTCACCGCCGGCCACGCGGTGATTGCCAGTGGCGCGTTCTCCACACAAATCAAGGGCGCGGGTACGCAGAAACTGCCGCTTGGCACCGAGCGCGGCTATCATGTGATGTATGAAAGTGAGGGGCATCGGGTGACGCGGCCCGTCGGCTGGGGCGAGGCCGGGTTTTATGCGGTGCCGCATGCGAAAGGTTTGCGGCTGACCGGCACGGTGGAGATCGCCGCGCTGGACGCGCCTGCAAACCCGCGCCGCCTGGACTATCTCGTTCGCAAGGGGGCAGAGATGCTGGGGTCGCTGCCGGACCCGGACAGCGACTGGCTGGGCTACCGCCCGACCATGCCGGACTCGCTGCCGGTGATTGGCCGCAGCCCGCAGTCGGACCGGGTGATCCACGCCTTTGGCCATCAGCACATCGGCCTGACCCTGGGCGGCATCACCGGGAGGCTGGTTGCCGATCTGGCGGAAGGCCGGCAGCCCAATGTGGATTTGGCGCCCTTTGCTGCAGACCGGGCCTTTGCCTGACGCTGGAGACCACTGGATTCCGGACGTCAAATAGGGCATCAAACGGGTCTACTGAAACGCAGATCGGGCAGAACCCATGAAACTCTTTGTCGGCCTTGGCAATCCCGGCCCGAAATACGAGCGCAACCGCCATAACATCGGCTTCATGGCGCTGGACAATATTGCCGGCGATCACGGGTTCAGCCCCTGGAAGGCCAAGTTCCAGGCGATGATCTGCGAGGGCAATCTGGGTGGCGAAAAGGTGCTGCTCTTGAAGCCGCAAACCTTCATGAACCTGTCCGGCCAGTCGGTGGGCGAGGCGATGCGGTTTTACAAGCTGACGCTTGCCGATGTGGTGGTGCTGCATGACGAGCTGGATCTGGCGCCGGGCAAGGCGCGCATCAAGCAGGGCGGCGGCCATGCCGGACACAACGGTCTGCGCTCGATCCATTCCCATATCGGCGCGGACTATGCGCGGGTGCGGCTGGGGATCGGCCATCCGGGCCACAAGGATGCGGTGGCGGGCTATGTGCTGCGTGACTTCCCCAAAGCGGATGAGGGCTGGCTGGACGATGTGATGCGCGGCATCTCGGACGGCGCGGCGGACCTGGCCCGCGGCGATGGCGGCAAGTTCATGAATGCGGTGGCCCTGCGCGTGGCGCCGCCGCGCAGCTCCACCACCAAGCCCAAAGCGGAGGCGAAACAGCCCGCCAAGGCAGAGCCTGCGCCCGACACCCGCTCAGCGATGGAAAAGCTGATGGACAAGTTCAAGTAAGCCGGGAGGCAAGCAGATGGTGAAACTGATTATCGACACCGATCCGGGCATCGACGATGCGATGGCGATCTTCTATGCCGCCGCGGCGCCGGATATTGATCTGCTGGGTCTGACCACGATCTTTGGCAATGTCACGACCGCCACCGCCACCCGCAATGCGCTGCGCCTGCTGGAGGCCGCCGGGCTGGATGTGCCGGTGGCCGGCGGCGCCGCCACGCCGCTGGTGCTGCCGCCGTTCAAACCCTCGGCCTATGTGCATGGCGAGGAGGGCTTTGGCGATATCCCCGCCGCCGAGCCCAGAGGCCGGGCGCTGAACGAGGAGGCTGCGGGCTTCCTGTGCCGCATGGCGCGCGAGCACAAGGGCGAACTGGTGGTCTGTCCGATCGGACCGCTGACGAACATTGCGCTGGCAATGCAGCGCGACCCGGAGTTCATCGGGAACGTCAAATCCATCGTGGTGATGGGCGGCTCGCTGGAAGAGGGCGGCAATATCACGCCCCACGCCGAGGCCAATATTTATCACGACCCGCATGCTGCGGACATGGTTTGCCAGGGCGGCGCCAAAGTGGTCTTTGTGGGGCTGGATGTTACCCACCGGATCCTGTGCCGGCCGGAGGATTTTACCGCCATCGCCGCCAAATCTCCGGAACTGGGCGGCATGCTGCAGCAGATGTCGCATTTCTATATCAAGTTCTACAGGGAGGTTGCGGGCCTCTACGGCTGTTCGCTGCACGACCCGGCGGCGGTGATTGCCTGTACTCACCCGGATCTGTTCGCAATGCGCGACGTGCCGCTTGAGGTGTCCTGCGAGGGTGAAACCTCCGGCGCGACCCTGGCTGCACCGGACAGCGGACGGGCGCCGGTCAAGGTCTGCATGACGGTGGAGGCGGATGCGGTGAAATCACTGTTTCTGCGGCGCCTGGCGCTGTTGCCCTAAGCAGGGACCGGACCGGGGGGAACTCCACTGTTGGGCTCTGCCCCCTGAAAACTGGACCGTTTGAAGCTGGAGTTTCCCGAAGAGAACCCCCGGCTGGGAGAGTGAGGCGGATCAGGAAACAGTCCAGAGGACTGTTTTCCCGCTGAACCGGAAACGCCTGAAGGCATCAAAGTTCACGGACGCGCAGAAGGCGTTCATCATCAAGCAGACGGAGGACGGCAGGCCCGTTGCCGAGGTTTTCCCAATATCGATGCAGGCCCTCGGCCCGATTGAAGGCGCGCTTCGGTACTCTGTGTGGCCACCGGCCAGAGCTGCCTGGAATCTGCTGAAAACCCAAAACGCTCGACAGCCTTGCGGTTTCAGATTGCCGTTCCCTCAGATTGGTGTTCGAGGCCAACGTATGCCCCCTCAAGGGCGCGCACCTGCCAGTTGCTGACTGTGACGTTTGATCGTTGATGCTCATAACCAGCCCTCCGTTCTCTGTCTTGCCATCCGTGTGGATCGCAAGCTGAACTCAGGCACCGTCATCGATGTCTTGAGCGGCCTGTTCATTCTGCGCGGGGTGCCGTCGTTCATTCGTTCAGACAACGGTCCGGAGTTTGTTGCTCAGGCCGTCCAGAACTGGATCAAGGCTGTTGGCGCGAAGACCGCATACATCGAACCAGGGTCTCCATGGGGGAACGGATATTGCGAGAGCTTCAACGCACGGTTCAGGGACGAGTTCTTGAACGGCGAAATCTTCTTCAGCCAGCGCGAGGCGCAAATCCTCATCGAAGAATGGAGGAAACACGACAACACCAAACGCCCACATAGTGCTCTGGGCTATCGCCCACCGGCGCCGGAAACCATCGTCCAGATGGACCCAAGGCAAGTCATGCACTAACAAGCAAACTGGACCATTCAAGTGGGGCTGATCAGTGGAGCAAGGCCCGGTTTGACGAGCCGCACTGCAGCAAGAGCCAGACCCGCTCAAGGTCGGCATTGGGCCGGTCGCCTTGGGGGAGCTGATTATGGCACATAAAAGAGGGCATCATCCAGAGGTAAGGCAGATGCCTAATCTGCCGTGCCTACACCGCATTCTTCCATTTGGCCTGGGTCACGTAGACGATACTATCATCAACACTGACCATGACATCACCATCCTGAATATTGACCTGCAGCTTCATCGACCGACTTGCAAGATTTCCCAGGTCACGGGTATCCGTCTCTGAAAAATTAACAACCTGAAGGTTATCAAACCGGGTGGTGCTGTTTTTGATCTTTTCCCACCACACCTCAGCGGTCCTGCCATAACTATAGACAATCACCTCTTTGGCTTTGCCACAAGATTGACGAACAATCTTCTCGCTTGGAAGCCCTAACGCTACCCATAGTTCAAGCTCGCCACTCAAGCTTTTCTGCCAAATATCTGGCTCATCATCCGTTGAAAGGCCCTTAGTAAGTTCCAATTGCTCATGGGCATTCAGCGCAAAAGCGAGAATACGCACCATCAACCGTTCATCCGTCTCCGAAGGATGCTTGGCGACGGTCAACTTGTGGGTCTCGTAATAGTGTCGATCCATATCAGATACGGAAAGCTCTACTTTATAGATGGTGGCATTTTGCGCCATGATTTTTCCCGGACTAGCGAAGATAGGGATGTTTAGACCGCAGCATGGCTTTGCGAAAGCGGAAAGCAACTGGCATCGCTCCGCGAGGTTCCCGACCCGCCGCCGACCTTAGTAGCCATCACAGTGTTGAACTGAGCACGAATGGCTGGCCTGGGTAAGCTGCGGGCAGCGTTGAATGAGCCGGGCTAATGCGACTGTGCTGGAGAGGTCAGTCCCGGTGGATCATAGGCCGCGCATAGTGGGAATGGACTCAGCGTCGCTTGCCACGGACGTCTGGGGTCTTGTAGCCACGGGCCCTGGATCCAGAGCGTGTGTTGTTGGGATTTTCTTCGACAAGCTTGCACCACCGGCCAAGTCGACCTGGGTCAACCGCAACCGCTGCCTGAACCTCACAGCCTGGCTCGTGTGCGTGGGTACAATCCCGAAAGCGGCACTTGGGTGCCAGCTCTGTGATCTCCGCGAACAGCATGTCCAGACCAGCCCGGACATCGCTGACATGCAGCGTACGGATTTCCGGCGTGTCAATTGCCCAGCCGCCGCCCTTGATAGAGTGCAGGGAGCGCGACGTGGTTGTGTGGCGCCCCTTAGCATCGTCCTCCCGAATGCCGCCAGTAAGCTGTGCTTCCTCAGGTGGCTTGGCAGAAAGAGTGTTGAGCAGATTTGATTTCCCCACCCCGGATGATCCGGCCAGAGCAATAGTCTGCCCTGACCCGCACCACGGAGCCAAAGCCGTCACCGCATCGCGGGTTTTCGCGTTCACCGCAATGACGGCCACTCCGCGCTGAAGGTCTGCCGCCTGCTGCCGGTACGGTTCCGCATCCGCCGCTTGATCGGCTTTCGTCAAGACAATCACTGGGTTTACGCCCGCCTCATTTGCGAGGGCCAGGTAGCGTTCCAGCCGGGCTTGATTGAAATCACCGTTGCAGGATGTAACGATGAAGAGCGTGTCCACATTTGCGGCGATCAGTTGCGGGGTCCGGGGACACTCGGTCCGGCGTTGCAATAGGGCACGTCTTTCCAAACGGCTAAGGACTATGTGAGTTGGAGGATCCGCTAAGATCCAGTCCCCCACGGCGAAATCTGCCGTAGTAGTTTGGGCGGGCAGGTTCAGCTTCACTGGGCCCATTGCAGATACAGCAGTCATACGGGACCGGTGGACAGCCGCTATGCGCATCCGGGCAAGATCCATTTCGTCAGGTCCCAGCTGGTTGCCAAAGAACTGAGACCAGCCGAGATCGGCCAAAGACAGAGGTGATTGAACAATGGAATGTACCACGGTGACCTTGCATGGCCACGGTATCAGGGAACAGCAACCCGTTCCGGCCAGATCTACAGCCGGTTGGCGACAATCAAGGCATCCTTACTTGATCGCTTCCACGTTGCCAGAAATGAGTAGCGCCACACCTCGCACACCTATCAACTGTAATTGGCAAACGCTGCAAGACCACGAATGGCAGGAATGCGTAAGCCGCACCGCAGCGTAAGCCGACCGAATGGGTTTCTCCATTGGGCTGTGGTTGGCGGACTCACCTATTGGAACAGCGATATGCTGCGCTTTATAGAAAGTCAGCTTCGAGACCAACATTTCAGATGCTGCAAAAGTAACGAACGGTCGGGACGTCGCGTCAGCGGAGGATCCGCACCGCTCCACATTTTACTATTTGTCTATGAGGGGCTAAAAGCAACAAATCGTCTGGCGAGTGACGTCTACCAAACTTTAATGAAGGCGTTCCCATGACCATCAAGACGAAGCTACACCCCCGCAATCAACACTCACGAGGCTACGATTTCGAGCTCTTGGTGGCGCAGACACCTGAGCTTGAGGCCTTCACGATCCAAAGCCCAGCCGATCAGGCGACGATTGATTTTCAAAACGTGCAGGCAGTCCGTATGCTTAATCGGGCGTTGCTAAAGGCGCATTACGATATTGATTTTTGGGATATTCCCGCCGGTTATTTATGCCCGCCAATCCCCGGCCGTGTCGACTACATCCACTATCTCGCGGACTTGCTTGCTGACAGCTATAACCAAGAAGTCCCGCGTGGGCGCCATATCAAGGTATTGGACATCGGCACTGGTGCAAGCTTGGTGTACCCCCTTACGGGCCAGAGCGAATACGGCTGGCACTTCACGGGCGTCGATATCGACGCAGGCGCAATCAAATCGGCGCGGCAAATCTGTGAATTCAACAAGCTGGCAATTACGCTTAGGCGACAAAGAAAACCTGAGAATATCTTTCACGGTGTGATCCAGCCCAACGATGCTTTTCACGTAACCATGTGCAATCCGCCATTCCATGGGTCTATCGAGAAAGCGAAAAAGGGTACCCAGCGCAAGTGGGCGAACCTTGGCAAGGGGCGTTCAACAAAACTCAACTTTGGTGGCCAAAACGCTGAACTTTGGTGTCCCGGTGGGGAGATAAAGTTTCTCGCCTGCATGGTTGAACAGAGCATGGAGTTCGCCGGCCAGTGCCTGTGGTTTACTTCGTTGGTGTCGAAAAAAGATAACCTCCAGCCCCTCAATCGAATTCTTGGGAAAGCCAGGGTTGCTGAATGCAAAGTCGTCGAAATGGCACAGGGGCAAAAAACCAGTCGTTTTGTTGCCTGGACTTACATGAAGAAAAGTCTGCGCTCCTCCTTTGCGAAGAAAGCTCGGACGTAGGACCCCTCAATCGAAGTTCTGGTGTGCAGACAAAGTCTGCTTCGGTGAAGCAGCATCGCAGCATTCCAGGGCACTGTGGATGTCCGCTAAGTGCCTATTCTGTTGAAAAACTTGGATTGTTTTGGGTGTTGAGTGGCATTGTTGCAGAACTCTGACCGCTAAGGATTCACATCACGAATCCATGCGGTTAGACGGGTTAGATGAGCAAGCCCGCACCTGCCCGCTACCGCACGACGAATTGGTCCAGCTACAACGATGCGCTCAGGAAGCGCGGGTCGCTTCTGATCCGGTTGGACAAAGAGATGACCTGGCTCGCGCCGCATGAAGGGCGACCGGGGCGTCCACCAGTCTTCTCGAACTCGGCGATCCAGTTCTGCCTGTCGATCAAGGTTCTGTTCAAGTTGCCACTCCGGCAGACCGCCGGGATGGTCGCCAGCCTTTTGCACCTGGCGGGGTTGGACTGGCCCGTTCCCGATTTCTCTACACTGTGCCGCCGGCAGAGTGAGATGGGACCGTGGCCCCAGTGGGGCCGCGTAAGCCCATAGAACGCTGGCCGTCCAGATCCCGTATCGCCGCGCCGATGGTCCGCTGAACCTGCGTCCCCTCTCGGGACATTGCTATGCAATGCCCTGCCGGGCAACGGACAGCACCGGGATCAAGTTCCTTGGCGATGGTGAGTGGCAGGCCCGCAAGCACGGCGTTCAGGGGCGACGCCAATCGCTGCCCGGCAGTTGATTGCAGAGCAATCAATGAGAGGGGCGCAAGGTGCATCTTGCGATGGATGCTGCCACGTCTGACATCCGTGCTGTCCCTTGTCCGGCAGGCGATTTGCAAAGCAAATCTGACGAGAGGGAATTCACCCCCAGCCGCGACGGCCCCTCTCGTGGTTATGCTGCGCAAACCACTGCCGGGCAGTGGACAGCCCGGTCCTGCCGGAACTGCGCGACCAGAGTCCGAAGGACGAAGAGATCGGCAGCGTGACTGCAGACGGGGCCTATGACACGCGCCGTTGCCACTCCGCCATCATCAAGCGTGGGCCGTCCCGATTATCCCTATCCGCAAGAATGGCCAGCCGTGGAAAGAAAACTGCCCGGCGGCACAGGTCAGAAACGAAACCTTGCGCGCCACCCGGCACTACGGCCGGGCCTTCTGGAAACGCTGGACAGGATACCACGCCCGGAGCCGGGTCGAGGCAAAGATGCGCTGCTTGAAGGCATTCGGCGAACGCATCGCCGCAAGAGACCCTGGTAGCCAAACCGCTGAAATCCACATCCGCATCGCCCTCATCAATCGCTTCAATGCACTCGGCACCGCCGAGATCGTCCGCGTCGCCTAAGTTCAGAGGGGAAAGGGGTAGTCAGGCCTCAAGAGGGAGTTTTGCAACAACGCCGTGCTGAGTGCTGATTCACTTTCCGCGAGGCAAGCGGAGGTGCGTGGCAATGATGGGACCACGGCAGGAAGCGCAGGGCGCACTGTTCTATGAGTTCTCGATCGAGGATCATGTCCCGCAGGATCACATGCTTCGGGCGATAGATCGGTTCGTCGACCTGTCTGGCATCCGGCGGTACCTGGCTCCTTTCTACAGTCCGACCGGCAGGCCGTCGGTTGATCCGGAACTGATGATCCGGATGCTCCTGGCCGGTTATGCTGCAACGGCGTAAGATCTCACGCCGCCTCTCAGCGAAAACAGCATCCGTTCTTGCATGTGGTAAAAGAGCCAAGGTGAAGCGTGATGAAATCACCGCGCTCGCCGATGCCCACCAACATGGTGTCGAGGATCGCGAGCGCTTCTTCCATGGCAGCGCTCGCCTTGGCGGCTCTCATTACGGCTGGAGCAGGGGGAATCAATTTCAGGCCGGTTGCCGTGAACATCATGCGAACACGGCTGCACGGATTTTGCACGCGAATCACGTGCAGTTCCGTAAAAGTTCCCGGAAAATCGGGGAAATCTCCCTGTTTTTCTGGCGCGGCAAAAATTTAAAAAAACGCCTTGTTTCTCTAGGCTCTGGCAAATATACGGGTCAGCGGAGACGTGGCCGAGTGGTCGAAGGCGCTCCCCTGCTAAGGGAGTAGGCCCGGAAGGGTCTCGAGGGTTCGAATCCCTTCGTCTCCGCCACAAGCCTCTGAAATTGTTGGTATTTCACGTAGCCACGCCTTGGTGGCCAGAGGTATTTGGGGAGCGGCTTCGTTACCAAACGGTAATCCGGTCAGCCCGCCACCCTGTAGCGAGTTGCCTTGGAAGCCTTGAGATTCAATGGGAATCCGTTTCTTCTGCGAGAAAACCGTTTGAGGGGCAGATTTCATGGCAGAGAGATTTCACATAGCCGAATGGTACGGGCATCCGTACATGGACATCGATCCGATCAAGCGGGTCCGCCTCGCCCAGCACAGGGTCGGGGCTCACACTATGAAAAAGGCCGACGTCAAGAGGCTCGCAGCCCTTCAGCAGAAGGCGATAGGCGCCCAGCTGACGCCTCGCGAGCAAGATCGGTTGGAAGTCCTAGGTGTTCAGTCCCGGCATCTGGTGGATCGGGTCCACCATGAATCTGTCTGGCTCTGAAGTCCAGATTTTGCAGATGTATTCGTAAGGAGTGAGGCCGCTGAGGGTCTTCAGGCGACGCGCGTAATTGTAGGCATCGAGGAAGTCGGCCAAGTGGGCGCGGAGTTGATCGTGGCTGCCGTAGTGGTAACGCTTGACGGTCGCATCATTGATGGTGCGGTTCATGCGCTCGACCTGGCCGTTGGTCCTAAGATGGTTCGGCTTGGTGAGACGGTGCTTAATCCCGTTGGCCTCGCAAATCATGTCGAACCGCATTGGTCGGGAATAGAAGGTGTTCCGGTTCCGGGGTTGTTCGGCAAACTGGATACCGTTGTCAGTCAAGATTGTGTGGATACGGTGGGGCACCGCTTCAAGCAGGTGCTCCAGAAACTCCCAGGCGGTTTTCCTGTTTGCCTTGTCTACCAGTTGGGCCACGGAGAACTTGCTGGTTCGGTCAATGGCTACGAAGAGAAAGAGCTTGCCTTCGGCAGTCCGGAGTTCGGCGATGTCGATATGAAAATAGCCGATTGGATACCGCTTGAACTTCTGCCGTTTCGGCTTGTCCCCATCCATGTCCGGCAGGCGTGAAATGCCGTGCCGCTGCAAGCAGCGGTGCAACGAAGATCGTGTCAGATGAGGAATAGAGGGCTGCAAAGCATAGAGGCAATCATCAAGCGGCAGCAAAGTATGCCGCCGGAAGGCAACGATCATTGCCTCTTCATCTTTGCTTAGAACAGTCGAGTTCGGCTCCTTTGGGCCTGTCTTTCTGTCCTCGACCGTTTGACGCTTTCGCCACTTGGCTACGGTCTTGACGTTGATGCCAAGCTCGCGGCTCAGCTCCGCGTTCGAAGCTTGCGATCGCTGTATTGTTGCTCGGATGGCGTGCGTTGTCGTGGCGCAGCCGTGACGTATCTGTCCCATAAAGCATCCTTCCATTCAATCGAATGGATCGCACCATCAAACCCTGGGATCAAACACCTAGCCGCCCCAGCAATCCTCAGCAAGAGGGCAGGCGGCCTCACTGGGGCAGCTGGGTGCCGCCCGAACGGTCTGTCTTGAGCAGATGTGGCCTGTTGTCCCACGGCGCCCGCGTCCCGTTCGGAACGCCATAGTGCCATACGAACAGGCCCTCACGCCGCACATGCCCCAGACCCAGATCGACCAGCAACGCCGGGTATTCGACCCGGCTGGGCAGAGGCGCGGGGGCGTGCAGGCGCAGTCGGGCGGCCTTGGCAACCTTGTCCTCGAGCTCCTCGCCGGTCTCTTCGATGAAGTCAAAGACCGACGGGGCAGGGGGAATTACAGGGCCGGCAACGATGGGGATGTCCAGGGTCTCGGTGGCGAGGGTGGTGTTCCCGACGTTATAGCGCGCCGTCAGCCGCAGGATGTCGCCGGGTTTCAGCGGCGATCCCATTGCGCGTTGACCGGACACATACAAGTCACCAAGACGCAGCATGTGGGGCATGCGAGGATACAGTTGATTGACCTGATGCCCGATATCCGCCCGCCAGAGGAGGAGATCCTGTTGCGCCGGTTCCTCGCCCGTGCTGTCGGCATGCAAGAGGATGCGTTCGAAGCCCAGCTCGATCCTGCCACCTTCCTTGACGCTCCCCTTGGTGGCAAATCCGCCGGTTGCATCATCAATCAGGTCGAAGGCGATGTGCAGCTGCGTGTCGGCATTGGCCTGCTGCCGGTCGACCGCGAGGCGCAACCGTTCGACCGTATCATCGGCATGGATCGCCTGAAAATCGCGCGCCAGGGTGGGGCTGCCAAGCGCCCGGTCATAGGAGGGATCGCCGAAACACAGGGTTTCGGACCGGACCGGAATTTCGCGGGGCCTTTCGGGGTCCAACAAAACCGGCACCTGGAACCGCACCAACCCGGCGGTGGGCAGGACCGGTTGCTCGGTTTGCACCACGCCTGCTGTCCTTCTGAACCCCAGATCTATCCACATCGGCGTGTCCGGATTGGCCTGCCGCAGCAGTTGATTGACGAACTCGAGCGGGGAAGGGTCCGTTTCGATCTTCGGGGTCGAAGGCATCTCGAGCTCAATGCGCACCCCAGATTCGACCACCCAGGCGCGGCGCACCGAAAAATCCCAGTTCCGGGCGCCGATATTCAGTCTGGCGTGGATTGCGTGCTTCAGGTCCCACCCATCGACCGCCTTGAAAAGGCCCGCGATATTTTCCTGGGTGGCCGCGTCATCCCCCGCGGCGTCGACGGCCTTGAGTTCAAGAAACAGGTCGCACATGCCCTCCCATCGGGTTTTCGCGGGCAAGGTCAGGGTGCCGCCGCTGCCGGTCAGGCTCATCCGCCAATCAAGCGCGCCGGGGCCCTCCAGGCGCAGCACGTCCGAGAAGGCCTGTTGATACAGGAAGGGGGTCAGGCTCTTGCTGTCGCCCCGGCCACGTTCGAGATCCGTGCGTGACACGAAGGTGCGGCGGCTGAAGCGCAGGATCTGGGCGGTCGAAAGCCCGGGTTCGAACAGGGCGTCATCCTTGGGATGGGGCGGCAGGATCATGCCCCGCGGATTGCGCATCTGGGCCCCGATCACCGGCCCCGACGTGGCCGGTTGTCCCATGCCGGGCCAGCCCGCGTCCAGGGCCGGGCCGGGCGCCTGGGTGACCAGCGTGGCCGAGACTGTGGTGATGTCCAGAACGCCCGCGCGGCGCCCGATCAACAGGCGGTCGACCACCGGCGGCATGATCGGCGCCCATGGCGGCGCCGACCCGTCCTTGGCCACCACCGGCAGCGGCACACGGCGGCGCGCATTGGCGGCAACCAGATGCCGCGCGGCAGGCCCGTCATGGGGGAAAGGCGCGCTGCCGCGATCAAACACGACCTGATCCGAAAACCGCAGCCCCAGCGACTGAATGTCGCCGCTCTGACGGGGCGGGTGTTCGGCCGTGGCGGGCCAGAGCGTGCGCTGACCGCGCCCGGAAAAGCCCGCCTGCGGTGATTGCAGGGCCAGTTCGGCTTCGAAACCGGGGGCATGGGCGGTGTGGCCCTGGGTGGGTTCCATCGGCCATCCCAGCGCGGGCGAGGCCACGATATCCGCGTCACGCGGTGTCAGGGCCACACCCGAGCGGGCCAGCGGATCGGTTGGGGGGCTGACGCTGCGCCCGACAACCCGGCCCTGGGGACCATGGCGCATCAGCGCAAAGCGCGCGCCCTCCATCAGGCGATGCGCCGCGTCGAACAGCTCGGCCGGGCGGCCCCAATCCTGATCGGTGACCAGCGCCTGGCGATAACGCGCCACCATCCGCGCGCCATGCCGACCGAGGATCACCAGATCGACCGGCACACGGCTGGGGTCGCCCGGGGCCGTGGGCACGGCCCTGTCGCGCAAACGGGCCAGCCGGGCCCGCGTGGCGGCACGGGTGGGGGCCTGATAGGCCTTGTCGTTCCAGTTCATATCCGGAACCAGCGTCATCACATCTACCTGTGCCCCATTCGCCTGCCGATAGGCAGCCAGCGCCAGCATCGCACGCAGGAAATAAGGCGCGCGCCGGTGCAGATCGGCGCTGTCGATATCGGCCGCCGCACCTTTCACCCAGGATTCGAAGAACCCGGGCGAGGTGGGTAGCATGTCGCGCAGCTTGGGCCGGTCGGTGCGGCTGTCTGCGAGGGCGGCCAGCATCTCGTCTTCGCGCATATGTGTGCTCAGCCCAACCGGGGCGGCGCGCCGGGTGGAGGCCATGGCATGGGCCGCCCAGCTTTCCATGGTTGGAATGCGGTAGATATCCGGACTGTCCTGGGGCGGTGTCTGCAAGACCACGTCCTTGGGCAGCCCATAGGCCCAGGGCAGGTTGATCTGAAACGCCTTGTGACCGGCGTCCAGGGGCATCCACAGGGGGGCCACGGCCAGGACAAAGACCTGGTTCTGATCAATCTTGGTCCAGAGGTGTTCAACCATGCCCGCGTCATGCCAGCCCGACAGGTTCGCATTCTCTAACCGCGCCATGCCTTCGGCCAGGTGATCACTGCCATTATGTTCGGGCTTGCCCCGATACCGCAGCGCTGGCGAGGTTTTTTCCTTGCGGAACTGGTGCGAATGGCGGGGCACGAAGGACAGCACCTGGCGCGCCTCGGCGGTCATTGCCGCGGCGGTGGTCAGGGCGATGTGATCGCAGCTGAGCCAGCTGCGGGACCAGCGACCGTCAACCAGCCTGTGCCGGACCTGTGCCAACCCGCGCAGCGGGCCGTCTGCAGGGGACAGCTTGCCGTCACCGTCCCGTTGCAACCGGTTAAGGTCGATATGGAAGTCGGACAGGCGGAACTGAAAGCTGTGTGTGATTGAATCGCCCTGATTTGTCAGGGTCAGCAGGCGGCCGGGCACGCCCGAGGGGCTGTTGGCCGTATCCGCGGGCGGGGCAAGCGCGCCGCCCGCGATGTCCATCAGGCTGGGGCTGCCCTCCAGCTCTAGCCCCTTCAGGGTGAGCCAGTGGATGGGCGAGGGCTGTTGTTCAGATTGCCAGGTCAGGCGAGCTGCGTTCAGGTCGGCATCGCCGGCCCCGCGCAAGATCTCGTGGTTCAGTCGGAAGCTGTCGCCATTGCCCAGGCTGAGATCGGCTAGGAAATGCAGGACGCGCCCCGCGACCTTGTCCGAGCTGTCCAGCACCTCGGCAAACGAGATTTCCAGATCGGCCATCTTGGCCCCCTTTGCGCCGATCGGCAAGCCAAAGAGCGGGGCGGTGCCCCCGGCGATCTCTTGCTGGACCTTGCAGGTCAGAACGCCGGATTGGTGGTCGATGTTTGGCGGCGTTTCCAGGTGTCCGAGGTCAAGGTCGAGCCAGCGTGTCGCCGTTTTGCCAAGCGCGAAGACCACCGGTCCCGAGCCGCTTTGGGACCGCAGCTCGACCGTGCCGTCGATGGACAGATCCTGGGTGTCACCCTGCGCCGAACACCGGGCGCGGATCGTGACATCTTTCAGGCTGTCGGGCAGGGGAGGGGTGCAGGGAAAGTCCGGCTCAAAGGTGATATCCAAGGTGCCGCCGTCATCCGAGCTCAGCGCGACCTTGCCGCCGGTGATCGTGCGCTGCGCCCCAAAAAGACGGGCCCGCAGGGTGGCGGTTTCGGGCTCCATGCCATGGTCATAGATGTCGAACCCAAGCTCGATGGTCACATCGACCGGCTGGTCGTTTCCATCCGCGTCCACGCTTGTGAACCAGCCCGCTTTCCTGTCCGCAACGACCGGCAGGCTGCGGGTGAAGGTCAGGGTGGGCGCGCGATCCGACCAGGTGAGGGTGTTCGGCGCCGCGCCGCTGGCGATCTTGGCGCTCTGCCACATGGGCGTGTCACCCATGCTGAAAACAAACAGGTCATCGCGGTCATAGATGCGGTCGACCCCGAAGGCGAAATCATCGTGGCCCTGTTGCCCGTCCGCGCGGAAGGACAAGCTGCCCAGGATGCGGGCGCTGGCCAGGCCGAGCGGTTTGTCCGCGCCGCCCTGTTCGGCCAGTTCGGCGTCGATCAGGCGCAGCGGGCGGAAGCGGAACGGGCCGACGGGGATATCATACTCGCCCAGGATCTCCGCCTCATCCGACCGGTCACGCGCTTGGAAAAAGCGCCATTCGTAAAGCGAAAACAAGAAGTTACCTCGATCAAGCGCCTGCCCCGTATTGCCGCGGGTGCCCTCGATCGGGTTGCCTTGCGGACCAGCGGCGCCTTGATCATCCCCGGCATTGATGATGCCGAGAAAGCTCAGATCCTCGGGGTCGATCGGCAGGTCGCGCAAATAGAGCTGAACCTCTGCCGATGCCCGGCCGATGGACATGTCCGCCCCATGCGGCTGGGGCAACGTGGCCAGCAGCACCGGCCGGTTTTCGATTTTATCGGTGCGGGCGTTCCGGGCATAGGTCCGCGTAGCGCGCAACGTGCCATCGCGCGTGGCTATGGTGCGCAGGGCCGCACCGCGGGCGTCTGCGAGGTGTTCGGCGGCGTCCGTGTCATCCGTATCCATCGGGTGGGCCGGGTATTGGTCGATGCCATAGCCCGTTACATGGACTTTTGCGCTGCCAGACTCGGTGGTGTCCTGCAGCTCGACCCCGACATCCTTGGGCCCCACGGCGCCCCCCAGGCCGACGGCGGCGGCGGCCAGCCCCTCGCGCCCGTTCAGCAACAGGTCGCCAAACAGCGTTTGCGCATCGACCTGCACCGCGGCCTCTTCCCTGAACCGATAGGGATAGGCGAGCGTGTCCAGCCGGATGTCGACCGGCCCGGCGTTGACCGAAAGCGTGTTGGTGATGACGGCATCCTGTGTCCAAGTCAGCTGCATGCGCTGTTCCGCGTCGCGCCAGAGCGCGACCAGCCGTTCGGGGTGCAGCGCGGTGACGATCGGGGCGGGCTTGTCTGCCGGTTCGGCTTCCGGCCCAGGCCGAGGGGCCAGGGCACCGTCCGGTTCGACCGGCGGCAGGTCAGACCAGGCAAACAGCTCGTCCAGGACGGGATAGTCAAAGCGCAGGGCGGCGGTGAACTGCCAATCCGCGCTGTCCGGGTCGGGTTTGAACTCGATCCCGTGCAGCGTCGGCAATATGGCGCTCTGCACGAACCGGTCGCGCAGAGGGTCCACCGGGGCAGGCCCGAACGGCGCGCCCGGCGCGGTCACCGCCTCTGGCCCCTTCAGAACCGGCAGGTCGTTTTCAACCGAGCCACCCTGGTCCATTTGGAACCGAAGATGCACCCGGCCCGACAAGGCGCGTGGAAACAGCCCACGACTGCGCGAGGGCGTTGATGCGGAACGGGCACTGCGGCTCATCGGGTAGTTGGTGATGAACGGCGCATCCTGCATGGTCACCCAGCCCAGGGCAGGGGGCGCCGTTTCCGCATCGCCCACCTGTGCCGAGGGGCCAAGATCAAAGGCCAGGTCCCAAGTGTCCGTGCCCTCCTGTTCGGCCGTCCACCGGAAGCTTGCCCCGTCACGGTCAGAACTGTCGAACCCCAGCGCAACCTCGCGCACCGTGGCCGGGCCCAGGGTCCAATCCGGCACGGCCTCGAAGGCGGTGGGACTGGTATCGGCGACATAGAGAAACCCGTAGATCGAGCCGATTTCCCCAATGGGGTTGATCACGAATTTCCGGAGCCGGCGCATGCCGTCTTCATTGCCGCGCCAGGTGGTGGTGACCATCAGCCCTTCGGCCGAGGTCAACTCCAACGCGCGGGGCAAACCGCTGTCCGCTCCGCCCCCAGGGTCTGAGGCGGAAAACAGGATGCGCCCGGACAGGGCGCTGCGGGCGCGATCTTCGGCCTCGGGGGCGCCCTTCGCCCCCTCCAGCCCGGGCACCTCGGGGGCAGCATCCGGCGCGGGCAACGGGTGCTGGAACCAGCCATCGCGCAGGGCAAAGAAGGCATACGGCGCGGTTTCGTTTTCGGCATCCAACAGGCCCGCATCCCGATAGCGGGTGGTCAGGCGGTCGCGCAGCTGATCCAGCGGCAGCGCGACGGGTTTGCGCCCGAACGTGCCGGTGAAACTGCCGCTCCAGACTGAGCCGTTCTTGCGATAGGTCAGGTCATAGGTCGGCTTCTGAACCGGTTGCCCGGCGTGGGCGATCAGTTTGAAATCATTATCCGAGGAATGCATCTCCACCCGCGACAATGCGACCTGCGCCAGGGCGCTGCCTTCGCCAACCCCTGCCGCGCTGGTGACCAGGCGCAGGTCGATGCGGTCAGGGTCGATTTCGGCCAGAACATGGGGGGTCGCGCCGGGGACCTGGGACAGGGCAAGCTGCCCCTTCGCATGGGTCAGCGGCCACAGCAACGGCGGCGTGTCTCCGCCCAGGTCAATGCGATAGCGTTGCGGGGCCTCGGCATTGATCAGGCTGGTCACGACCTGCTGCAATCGCTCGCGCGGCGGGGCCAGTTCACCGGTCGCCCCCGGGCCGATCAGGCGCAGCCGATAGGCGCCCCGGTCGTCGTCAACCTCGAGCCGCAGGCAGGCGTTCAGGCGGGCGGTTTCTTTGGTCGCAGACATGCCGATGGTCGGATCGGGCAGGGTGGCGGGAAATTCGATGCCCTGCGCCACTACAGTGACCGGCCAGAACAGCCGACCCGGTTTGGTGGTCTTGTCCAACGTGATGGCAACATGGCCGAACAGCGTTTCGTGGGCCGGGTCAAACCCCAGGAAATGGGCCAGCTCGTTCGTACCGTCGCCCAGGTCCAGCACCAGGGCGGCCGCCCCGTCGCTGAGGCGCAGGGCCGGCAGGTGGATGCTGTGATCGCCGCGCAGGTCTTCAAAGGCTTCGGGCACCGCCAGGATGTCCTGCGCCGCGTCGCCCTGGATCAGTGCGCCCTCGATCGGATCCGTGCCCGCGGGCGACCACAGCGCCAGGCGCGCGCGGTTTTCATTCGCGCCAAAATCGCGAGCCCGCGCCGCGATCCGCAGCAGGGTCGGCAGCCGTGCGCGGGTTTCGCCCGTTTCGTCGCCATAGAGGACATCCTCGCCGCTGAGCATCGTCGCACGCGCGCCAAAGGTGCGGCGGGTGATCGACAGGTCACCGCCTTCGTCCCCTTCGGGGTGAAAACTGCGCAAGGTCAGCAGGCAGAAAGGCAGGGCGTCGCCCAGGGTCAGGGTCAGGGTGCCCAGGGGCGTGGCCTGCGGGGCGGTTTGTGCAAGGAAGGTTTTCAGCTCTGACATGGTCTTCTCCTTCACTTACGGGGCCGGCGCGACGATTTCGGACAGCGGCGGCAGGTCGCCGCGTGTCGCGGTAAAGGCGGGGCGGCGGCCCGGGCCGAACAGCCAGTCCTGAACCGTCTGGGTCAGCCCATTCGGGTCAGCAAGCTCAACCTTCACCAGGTCCATGTCCGATGGGGTCGGCGGCGCGATCAGGCGCAGAAGCGCCCCGCTGCGGTCCACCGTTTCGGTCTGGAAATAGTCCTGCAAGGCCTCGGGCACATCGGTCCAGAACAGGGCGGGCAGGGTGACCTGCAGCTGGTACTGCGCCAGCGTGCCCACATCGGCGGCGGCCTTCAATTCGACCTCCAGGCGATCTGCCAGGGCGTCGTAACCCATGTCGCGCAGCGCCTTGAGCATCGCGGCGCGCTTGGTTGTTTCGTCCTCGGGCAGGCCCCTGTCAAAACGCAGGGTTGCCTGCCAAGTCAGGTCGAACACCCCGGTTTCGGCCAGTTCCTCTGCCTTGTCCTGAAGGGCGTCCCCGCCACCCTCGGCCAGGGCTAGGGAAGTCGGGGCGGGCGTGTCGATGGCCGCCGTCACCCGTATGCGCCAATCGAACTGATCCTCGCGCACCAGCTCGGGCACAAGATCGGTTTGCGAGGCCTTTCCGGCCAGCTGCAACTGACCGCTGCTGTATTTCGCCACATAGGGCGTGCCCTTGAGGGTCTGGCCGGTTTTAACCTTCTGCCCCGCGGTGGGCTGTTGTGGGGGGCGGGGCATGATTTCGATGTCAAAACTCTGTGCCTGGGTGGCGCGGGTTGGCCCGGTGACCGCGGTGTCGGCCAGGGTCTCGATCCCCAGCCGATAGCTGATCAGCGGATCAGGCAGGTGGGCCACGGGCTTGATCGCGCCAAAGCCGGACCCGTCCGCGCCGAACCACAGGGTGCCGTCCTGGGCCGACATCGCATCGACGAAACGGGTCAGCGGCAGGTCGAACTCCAGCCCGTCGCGCGCCGCATTCACCTGCCAGCTGGCCGGGGCGGATTTCGCGCGTTGATCATAGCCATCGTCAGCCGAGGCCATGTGCAGCTTGGCAAATCCCTCTTCCAGCGCGACATGCGCGCGTTGCGACACCATGTTGCCTGCACTGAAATGCATGTTGATATGGGTGCGGAAGAAATAGGGCAGCTGGGCAAAGGAGAAGGCCGTGGCACCCAGCCAGGCATCCGGCGCATGGGCCTGCACTTGGCGCAGGCGTGTGCGCGCCACGGCGGGGGTCAGCGGCTCGCGGTGGGTGGTCCGGTCATCGCTGGCCAACAGCGCCGCACCAAAGGCGCCCAGCGGGTCATAGCCCCGCAGCCGATCCCGGCCCTTCGCGTCCTGCGTCACGATCCATTCCATCCAGGCGCCATGGGCAAACGAGCGATACAGCTCGGGCGAGATCGCTTCGAAGGCCAACAGGGCCTCGTTGTTGCGGTTCGCCTCGGCCAGGACCATGTCGGCAGGGTGCGCCACCACCACCTCGAACCGGCCACGGCCATCGAAACCGCCATTCAGCGGCACGCGGCGGGCCGACAGGATCACCGGTTTCTCGAGCGGCGCGGTGCGCGGCAGGGTCACCCCGATCCATTGCGCCAGCGCCGCGTTCTTGCCCAGGGCACCGTCCAACCCCTGTGTCACGGCCTGATCCGGCGCAACCTGGGCCTTTGTCCAATCGGTGCCGTCATGCACCATCCGCCAACGCGCGGCCTGGGCCCAATCGTCATACCGCCCGGTCGGACGCACCGCATAGGCGCGGCGCCCGCCGCGCCGGTTGCTGTCGGGAATGACGATCGACACGCGGCCCCGCCGATCGGGCGCCTGCTGCCAAACCCCCGGATCGGCGATCGTCCCAAGCGAGAAGTGGATGTCCGGAGCGACATCCAACCCGGGCGCGTCCAGGCTGGCGGGCACAACGGTATGTTCCACGAAACGCAGCCAAAACCGCGTGAAGGCACCCGCCAGGCCGGTGCGCGCGGTGCTGCCATCATCATTGTCGCCCGGCACGGGGATCGGTTGCTGCGCTTCGGGATAGGGGCGGTCAAACCGCCGTTGTGCATAGTGCATCAGGCGGCGCAAAGCGGAAATCGGCTGTGGGGTTTTGCCCGCCGTCTGCCAAAGAATCCGGCCCCAATCCTGATCCGGCAGCGGCTTGAACACGCCCATCCCGACCTCGATCCCGCCCAACCGGGTGGGGTCGAGATGCGAACGGTCGAGTGTGAAAGCGCTGTCGGGCGCCTCGACGGTTCTCTCATACCCGTCCGGCGCAACCAGGATTGCCTGCACCGTGAAAGGTTTGAGTGCTTGCAGGTCGCCACTGCCCAGCGACTTCAGACGGGCCTGGCGCAGGAAGGCCAGCAGGTGGTCTGCCGGATTGCCCTCAGACAGCCCCACTGGCCCGGTATAGCCGATCTGAACCGAGGGGAGCTCGCCGCCGCCATTGCCGCCGCCCTGGCTGTCGGGGCCATCGTGCATGCGTGTCTGCGGCAGGCTTTCGATCCCCTGCACCATCGGGTGCAGGTCCACCAGGAATGGATGCCCGCCATCGGGCTGTTTCCAGGTGACCCGGAACCGCTCGAGCCGAAGGGGGCCCCTTTCCGGATCCTGAACGAGTGAGTTTTCCTGCAACCAATCGCCCGAGATGTTCATCGACCAATAGGTGACCTTGGGCGGTTCCTGGCGCGGCATCAGGCGGTCCGGGGCCGGGCGCAGCGAGATTTGCACGGCGGCCAGTGTTTCGTCGTCGCGCAGGCGCAGGGAGTCGCCTTCCTGGATGTCCTCTTGGCCGCCATCGAACCAATGCAGCCGCCCATTGCCCCAGGGCATGGTCAGCAGATCGGCAAAGGGCAGCCCTTCGTCGGCCAGGGGCAGGGCGCTGCCGCGGCGATAGACCTCGATCACTTGAGAAAAGGCGGTGTTGATCCGCTTCAAGAGCTCGCTGCCGCGCAGGAAGCTGCCGGTATCGGTGTCAAAGAGCTGGAACCCCGTCGCCAGCCCCAATGTGCGCAGCGCGGCAAAGCCGTGCGGGTCGCGTTTGGCAGGGATTTCGGACAGGTGTTCGGTAAAGGTGGCCGCCTTTGGATTGGCGGGTTGGTCGGGGACCAGCGCATAGCGGTGGAACACCGGGCCGGGCCGGTCTTGGTCCAGACGGCTGAGGGTCACCCGGGCCAGGGTATCGGCCAGGATCGGATGCAGCCCCGGCACCAGGTCCAGCGGCAGGGCAATGTCCTGGGCCACCAGCTGTGGCTTGCCGATCTTGGTGCCCTGGGCGTCGCGGGCATAGCGCCATCCGGTCAGCACGATCTGCGCCCCGGCCAGAAGGGCGCGATCCTCGGCACTGTCCAGCAGGGCCTGCTCGGCCGCGAGCGCCTCGGTGTTCTGATCCCGGGCTGGCAACAGCAGCAGGTTGCGCAGGGCTTCGCGCAGCTCGGCAACGCGGAACCTGTCCTTGGCGATGAGTTTGATCTCAAGATCGGTGCTGGCGGTCTCGGGTTCATCCGTGCTGAGTTGCCAGCCCGACAGCCGCTGGGCCAGGGTCCCGGTCTGAGCAGCGTCCGAATGCGCCAGTTTCGCGATCACGAAATCGGGGCTGCCGCCCTGGAACAGGTCCGACACTGCGCCATCTTCGAGGTCTGCCAGGATCATCCGGCGCAGGCGCGGGAGCGGGAACAACGCCAGGCTTTCGGCCAGCGAGAACCAGGGCGGTTCGCCCGGGTATTCACCATCCTCGGCAACCGTGGCCTGTGCCAGATTCGGGTCACGCTGGCCGGGATCGCGCCAGGCCTGCGAGGGGAAGGCCATTTCAAGCCGCGCCATGTCGCCGAAAGTGGCGGGCGACAACCCGCGTTGTTCGGCGGGCAACAGGCGCAGATCAGCCAGGTTCTCGGCCGCGGCCGCCAGATCGGCGGGATCATTGGCATCGCCGGTGAAGCTCTCGGGGTTGAGCGAGAACACTCGGAAGCCCGACACCAGCCGATAGAGTTCCTGCGTCGTGGTCGCGACCGGTTCGCCGTCGGCCCCGGCCAGAGCCAGGCTGTTCGGGCGTACGTTCCAGCGCAGCCGGGTGGCCGTTCGCCGCAGCGGATCGGGCGCCATCGACAGGTTGTGCTCGATCTTGTCACTGGCCAGACCGGCCAGGGTGCCCCGCGCCGCCGGGCGATAGATATGCATCCGCCCGCTGCGGGCCTGCATGTCACCCCGGGCAAGCGCGCGGAAGGCCAATGCCACGGGTTGTTCGAAGCTTTCCAGGATCGTGTCGACCGGCAACGGTTGGGTCTGCCCCTCGCCGTGCCCCTGGCCCAGGATGGCCAGGTTCATGGTCACGCCGCGCCAGGCGCTGAGGTCTGTGGTGTCATCCTTGACGGCGCCATGTGCGGGCGGGCGACGCCGCAGGTAGGCCCGGGTCACCCGGCCCGGAACCGGGGTGATTGCATCGCTGCTGGTCTGATAGCAGGTGGCGCCCAGGTCGCCCGCAAGCTGCGCCGCCGTGACGGACGACCCATCAGGTTTCGAAAGCGTCGCGTGATAGGTCTCCAACGCGCCGGAACCGTGCCGTTCGATCACGACGGGGATGGCGTCTTCGGCCAGGTCATCCCCTGCCTTGGCCGCCTCAAGCAGCAGCCGGATATCCACCGCGACGCCCCGTTCGGCCAGGTCATCGATCTGCTCCTGACCCAACCGGTTGCGCGCCTCGCTGACCGCATCGGCGCCATAGCCGCCCGAGGGCAGTGCATGGTCGGTCCACAGGCGCAGGTCGAAAGTGGCGTCATGGAAGGCACAATCAGGGGCGGGTGCGGCCCGTCCGTTCGGGTCCAGAGGTGCTGCTTCGCGCAGCATCAACCGCAGGTCCGGCACGCCGGTTTCGCCACCGTCAGGGCGGCTGTCGGGGGCGATATCCGCGGCGACCAGAGAGGGGAGGGCAGGGTAGATGACCTGCAGCGTGGCCTCTTGCGGCGCCACCGGACGGGACCGATGGGCATGGGGCGCGTAATAGGTCACCACCGCGCCGAAACTGCCGTCGCGGGCGGTTTCCGACGTGCCGGCGATATCAACCGGGGTGAACTGGTATTCGACCCGCAGGTCGCGCAGCTCGGTGATCTGCTGGCGCAGCCGGGCCTGTTCCGGGGTCTCCTCGTCACCCGCCAGCGGCTGGCGGCCCAGCAACACGTCGCGCAGGGCCTCGGGCAGCTTGCGCGCCCGCCCGTCCGCGCCCGGGTCCGCCTCGCGCAGGTCATCCACGAACTGCTGCGGCGCGCGCAGCTGGCGCACACGGGTGACAAGCTGGTCACCTGCGCCCTTCTCCAGCGAAAACTCGGTGGGCGTGGCCGGTTTAACGATAAAGCTGGCGCTGTACCGCCCGCCCGGGAAGCCCAAGATATGGCGGGTGATCTTGTAATGCTTCAGGTGCTGTTCGGGGTCGTCATAGAAACTGCGCGAGCTGCCCCAGGCGGGCTCGAGGTCCCAGTCAAACCGCAGGCCCCGATCCGGCTCGCGCAGCCAGTCATGGTCGTCCAGGCCCAGGATCCTGGGCTTGAGCTGGGGCTGAGCGTTGCGGAACATCCGCTGCGGCGGGTTGAACAGGTGGACTTTGCCAAACTCTTCGGTGATGTCGTCGCTCTTGATCACCCCGAACCGGCCATCGGGCGGCATGGTGTCGGCCCCCTCCAAATCGAACAGCGTGGCCAGGTCTTCGTCTTTCACCACAAAGGTCAGCCCAAAACTGCGCGGGTCGACCGGGGCGTCGGGGTTCGCAGCCCCGCCCGTCACGCCGTTGCGGGCCAGCCAATCGGCGCCCTCCACGATTTCGGACACCAGGGCCGAGCGCTGTTCCTCGATCTCGGCTTCCAACTTGACCTGCCCGGTCAGATGGGCCCGGCTGCGGCCGATGCGCCCGAGCTCATCCGCCGCCGCCTGCGGGTCGTCTGGCAGAGCGATCTGTTCGCGCGTCTGCAGGGGTGCGCGGGGCTCCCACAGGGTCGCGCCATTGCCGCTTTTCTGGTTCAGGAACAGGGTCTGCAGCAGCTCGCCTAGGTACAGCGAGCTGCCATCCTCGGCCCCGGCAATTTTGGTGTCCATCTTCAGGTCAAGCACCAGTTGCGCACGGCCTTCGTCGGTCTGCACGATCTCAGGCGTATGCGCCAGGCGCGGGTCGGATTGAACTGTCAGCTTGTTCAGGATTGTCTGGTCTGCGGCCTCGAGCGTGTGGCTGGCAGAGAAGGTGTTGATATCGCCCAGCTGTTTGATCAACGGCGAGGCGTAGAAGCTGGAGCGATCCGCGCGCAGATCATCCAGGTCGCTCTGATCGCGCGGGATCAACTGCAAAACGTACTCATTGCTGCCCGAGGCCAGCGGGAACAGCAGCGCCCAGAAATCCGTCGCGCGGATCGTGTCGCCCTTGTATTCGGCATAGGGGGGCAGGGGCTCGCCCGGCTGCGGCGCGGGTTGCGGGATCGGCATCTGCCCCAGGTCATTGTCGAGGCGATCGTCACCGATCTGCACGGTTTCGCCGCGCGGGATATCCGGGCGCGGCACCCGCTCGGCGCGTTGGCCATCCTCGGAGGCCGGCGGGATATCCGCCGCCAGTCCCAGCGCCTCGAACCGGGCCACCTGGGCGCGGGCACGGGCCAGAAGCCCGTTGTTGAAGCTCATCTTCAGACCCAGGCTGAGAGTCCGGCCAAAGGCGCGCACCCCAACGGTGACATGCGCCTGGCCGCCCAGGCCACGCGGCGAGACGACCGCCTCGAGGCCGATGGAAATGGCGATGTGGATGGAAAAGCCGATCCGCAGGGTGATCGTCTTGAAAACAAGCGGAATGCGCAACCAGGCTTCGACCCGGATCGACAGGGTCAAGTCAAAGCGCAGCATCCCGTAAAAGATCGAATCCGAGGGTTTCTTGAGCGACAGATAGGCCAGGATCTTGGCCTGCAGGCTGAACACCGCCTCGGCCCGCGCCGAGGCGCCGACGATGCCCAGGTCGATTGAGCCGCCGAACTTGACGTGCCCATCGGCGCGGAAGGCCATGCCATAGAGCAGCGAGGCGTCTTCGATCCGGTTGATCAACCCGCCACGCAGCTTCAGGGAAAACGCCTTGTCGCGCCCGCCCAGGTCGAAGCCCAGTTCATAGGGCCAGCCGAATTCCATGTGGAACAGGCCGGGGCGGATGTAGAGCGTTGAGGAAAACTGAACCGATTTGATCGCCTTGACCAGGGGATCGGGCAGCTGTGGACGGTTGCCGACATGGCCTCCCTTGTCCGACAGCATCCGCGCCAGGAATTCCTTGCGTGGCACCGAGAAGTACATATAGCCGCGCAGGGTCGGGTTGGTCTTGAACGTCTCGTCATCCTCGGGATTGACCCAATCGTTATAGTTCGTCGTCAACCAGGCGCGCAAGTTGATCAGGAAGGTGAAATCGGTGCGGAAGGCGGCGACAATATCGAACAGCAGCGGGTTCGGCAGGTTCTTTTCCCGGGTTTCGTCATAAGGCCCGCCCGGGTTGGCCGCCGCGACCGAGAACATCCCGCGCAGGGCCAGGGTGATGTCGCTGTTGTCATAGGTCGGGGTCCAGGCCTCGAACTTGTCCAGGCTGCCCTGGTATTTCGACACTTCGTCCAGGATGCGGATCAGCTCGCCGGGCGAGCGGGCGGTTTCCGCCTTGGCAATGCCGGCCAGGGTATAGCGCCGCCCGATGCCGAAGCCGTATTCGCGCAGGAAGATCGTGCCCAGCGGCGTGGTGATCTGCACCGATTGCTTGTTCAACTGACCGTACATGAAAAAGGCGTGGCGCTTGTCCGAGGGGCCGTCGCGCCGGTCCAGCTCCAGGTATCCGGCCGCCCCTGACATCGGCGCCCAGCCGGGCATCGCCACCTTGGCCGAGGCCAGGAAACCATTGGCCTTGAGGTCCAGATCATCGCGGGCCGGTTGCACCAGGCTGGGCAGCCGGTCGTCCACGGCAAAGGCGGTGCCTTCGACATCCACCGCCCCCATCTTCAACCCGACGGTCAGCCCGTCGAACTTGACCCGCGGCAGCAGGCTGTCGCCCTTGGATTTCGCAACCAGCATCTCGTGAAAGTCGAACCGGGGAGTGGGCAGGTCACCAAAGCTGGAAAACTTGGCCACCCCCGAGATGCCCATGGCCGGGTCGCCATCGAACCGGTCCGACGCCGGATAAAAGGCGATGCCGCGCAGGTCGAAGGAAAAGATATCGAACACTTTCGTGCGCGAGGGCGGGTCGACCGGGATCAGGAAGGACAGCGACCTGAGAAGGGTCGCGCTGTTGCCGCCCAGCGGCGCCTTGTCCAGCTTGATTTCGATGTTGCGGATGTTCTTCATCAGCCCGGCGGCAAAGGCGCCGCTATCCGGCCGGAACACCGCCGACCCGGTGAGCAGGAAGAAGAAGTGATAGGCGCCATCATTGACGAAATCAAAGCCCAAGTTGGTGATCGTCAGGTCGAACATCGTGCCATGGCAGCGGATCGGATCGCCCGATTTGTCCAGCTGAGCCGTGGCCCCCAGCACCGCAACATTGCCGTTGTCATCGCGCCCCAGCTGCATCGCGATCGAGGCATTTGCCTCGCCGACCAGGGCAGGGGGCAGCTGGCCCTTGCCCGCCAGGCCCGCCGAGGTGAACTTGGACCCCTTGATCGACAATTGCCCGCTGGTGAAGCGGAACGGCACATCAATGCCGCCCAGTTTGACCGGCTCGGGCAGAACCTCGGCGGTCAGGTCAAAACCGCCGCGGCTGGCGCCGAACTCGTTCAGTTGGAACACCAGGCCGCGCCCGCTGGTCGAGACCCGCTTGTAGGTCAGCGTGGCCAGGGTGTCTTCGGTCATCTCGAACCGCTCGGCGCCGCGGGCCAGGTTCAGACGGAAGGCGGGCCAGGGCGGTCGGCCCTGTTTTGGGGCGATTTTCAGGTCCAGGCCAAGCGGGCGATAGGTCTGTTCCCGGTCGGCGTGGATGACAATGTCAGTGCCGCCCGTAAGCCGGGTCGACAGGTCGTCCAGCGACACCAGGACATTCAGCTTGGTGCTGGGGTCGAACCCCTGGTCCAGCGTGACCTTGACCCCCAGTGACAGTTTGAACACCCGGCCGTCGAAGGATGGTTGGACCTCGGTAATCTGCACCCGTTGGACCAGTTTGCCGATGGCACCGTCGCCCGTGCCTTCGCTTTTCGGCATCAAGGCCAGGGCGCGTTTTCTCAGCTCGTCAACGTCGATGTCATGCTCGACCCGCAGCACATCCTCTGCGCCCGCCGCGCCCGAGCCAAAGACGATGCCTGCCGTTTTCAGCGGACCGGGACGGCCCAGGGTGATGACGGTGTTGTTGCCGATCTTCGTCTTTTCGGGCTTCCCGTCGGAATAGGTCTGGAACAGTTTCAGCTTGCCCCGCTGCAGCGCCGCCAGGACCACCACCCGGGGGGCGCCATTCGCGGACAAGCCCTTGGCCTTCAGCGCGATCAGATGCGGCGGTTTGTCGGTCGGTGGTTTGTCATCCTGGATCGTGCCCAGCGACCGGTCGGGGCCGTCATCACGGTCCAACCACAGGTCGGTGCCCAGGGTCAGCTTGGCGTCCCTTTCGGGAAACAGGCACAGGCCGAACCAATCCGCCCCGGTGCGGTCAAACACCAGGGCCGGGCGCATGCCCGCATTGACCGCAAGCGACACGCCCAGGGCCTCGACCTTGTAGTCAACGCTCGGCGCGGTCCCGGCGGGCATGACGATGACCTGAACCGGCAGATAGGTTTTCGGATCCAGCCGAATGTCAAAGGCCAGCGCGGGGAAGGCGTTGCCGCCGGGGTCGACCTGCGACACCCGTTCGAACAGCGCCTTGATGAGCTCGGCCAGGCCCTCGGCGGCGCCGGCGATGACATTGCCCGCCGCCCCCGCCTGGCGGGCCAGCCACCTGGCGGCGGCCTGCACCAGGTCCGCGATCCGGCGCAACACCTGTTTGAGGCCTTCCAGCTCGGGCAGGTCGGGTTGATCCGGCTTGGGGATCTTGATCTGGCCCAGATAGCGCAACAGGCGGCCCGCCTGTCCGATCGCCTGGTCGATCAGCTCGAACGGATAGGGCGCGCGAATGGCGAACCTGGTGACCTGGGTCGTGACTTGGCCACCGCCCTCCAGCGGCACCGTGTAGGTTACCTCGAGGTCCAGATGCAGGGCGGTGTCGGGGTTGCCCGCATCGGCCAGCACGATGCCGACCCCCTGCGCCCCGGTGATCTTGTGGGTGATCAGCAGATGCGGTTTTCCCCCCTGGTCTTTCACCACAAGCGTCAGGGCCGATTTCCCGATCGCGACTTTCAGCCCCATGACCTCGACCGGGTCGGGGGCGGGCAGGGGGATGTCTTGCGAAGTGAGCGTATAGGTGATCTTGCCCTTGCTGCCCGCCGCGCTCAGTTCCAGCCCGGTAAAGGCAAGGTCCAGCGTCAACGCCCGGGCGTTCTCATCCCCATAGGTCACCTTGATCGCCCCATCCGTGGCGGTGACCTTGGGCGGTCCGCCTTCGACATTCGCGACCTTGAGTTTCGGAACCTGCGTCCACGCGGCCTTGATCGGCAGCTTGCCCAGCGGCAGCTTGATCGGCACCAGCCAGGGCCAATTTGTGGGAATATCGGGAAAGGGGATGTCGATCCCGTCGAACCTCAGGCCAGGCAGGCTGACGCGGGGCAGATCGAAATCGAAGCCGGGCAGTGCCGGGATGTCGACCGAAACCAGAGCCTTGAACGCCTCGCGAAGTTTCGCGCCCGCATCCTGAACGTCGCCGTATGTGATGGACAGGTCCAGCCCAACCTGACCGTCCACATCAACCTTGGCCTCGACCCGATTGCCCCTGATGGTCTGATCAAAGTCCAGCTTGCCTTCGACCTTGACTCGCGCCTGCAGCGCCAGCAGGACCGTGTCGTCGTGAAATTTGGCGTCCGGGATATCCGCCAGCAGCGGCGACAGTTTCAACGACACCTGGGCCAGGCCCGTCAACCCCAGGACCGTTTCGCCGCGCTTCAGCACGATCGGATCGGCCAGGCGCTGACGCAGACGGCGGCGCAGCTTTTCCAGCTGCTCCAGCTCGTGACGCGCCATCGCGTCGATTTCCGCGCGGGTGACAAAGCGCAACCCGCCGTTTTCCTGGCGCAACAGCTTGCCGGGCAATTCGACGCGCGTGTCGGCGGTTTCGAGAATGGACAGGTCGGTCTCGACCTTGCCGCCCCCCTGCGCACGGGCCGACAGGGTGATATCGGTCAGGACGTAATCTGCGCCGCGTTCTTCGACAGTGCCGACAATTGACAGGAAATCGCTTCCGCGCGTCTGGCGAAACAGCTCAAGCTGCAGGCTCATACAATCCCCCCGCTCTGTCCCAGCGTGACAGGTCCCGAAAGCCCAGAAAGCCCCTCTTCAGCTCGAATTTCTTTTTTGCTGGCCGGGCAGCCAAGCCACCCGCATGCGTTGTTGTTCAAATGTCCCGGGCCGAGGTCTGCCGCGTTATGTCAGCCGTTTCAGCCGTCGCGATTCTGGTGGCCCGGATGAAGGTGAAACCGAAAGAAAATCAGGTCCAATCCGTACTGGACATCCGGCAATCTGCCTGCGCGACACGTCTGCGCGCTCCGCCTTGCGTCCGATATTTACGCTATCAGAAGGTGAGTGAAAATCAAGACAGTTGCCTGAATCGTGTGGCTGCGCCATCCTGATCCGGTGCCCTGCGCCAGGCGGCAAGCCGCCCGTGCGGCCCCGCCCAAGCCTTGTTTTCCAAGGCCAAGCGCCCCGGTCAGAGCCATTTGAAAAGCCGTTTTCAACGCAAGTCAGAGGAGGAAAGAACATGAATGGGGACAAGATCGTCAGGGCCTTGATCATCATCGCAAGCTGCGTCGCCGTGGGCTGGGTTGGCCACCATATCGGGGCCGAGGTCACGCCGACCGACAACTGGTCCGACGCCTTCTGGCCCCGGTTTCAGCAGATGTTCATTTTCGCCGTCCTGATCGAACGGTCGGTCGAGGTCTATCTGAACGCCAGCCATCAGAACGGGGATGACCGATTTGCCCCGGCCCATCGGAACAGGGGCAAGAACGCCACGCCGGTTGCGAACACGGCGGCCATCGTCCTGAGCCTGCTGGTGGCGACCGCCGGTGTGCGGTTGATGGCCACGCTGGGTCAACCCGAAGACCCGGCCTGGATCACCTCGCTGATCTGGCACGGCACCGACATCATCGTCTCGGCAGGCCTGATGGCAGGCGGCGCGGTGCTGTTTCACGAGTTGGCCGAGATCATCCGCGGCGGGTTCCTCAGCGTCTCGACCAAGTTCGAAACCGAGGGTCAGGCTGCGGGTTCGGATGAAGCGCATCTGCTGGCCAGCTATACGATCACCGTGACCCGCACGGGCAAGGACACGGGAAAGCTGGAGTTCTCGTCAGGGTCGGTATCGCTGGATGAAACCTGCTGGTGGGATCCGAACGTCAAGATTGCCGCCGGAACCTATACCAAATGCTCCAAAACTCGGATGTCATCCAAGAAGGATTCGGTCACCGGCAAGAAACGGCCCGGGATCTATCTGCCGGATGCTGTCGTGCCGGGGACGGACAATCATTCGATCTTCATTCACGAGGGCAAGGACCCCAGTTGGTCCGACGGCTGTATCGTTCTGACCCGTGACAAGATGATGGAGATGTGGAACGAGATCACGCCGATGGACGGCAAGAACGTGACCGTCAAGGTCATCGACGCCTAACAGGTCGCTGAATTAGTCAAGCGAGCGGGACGCTGTTCTCTCTGAGGGGATGGTCTTCCTTATCTCCCTTCCGGATCGGGCGGCTGGAAGCAGGCCTGTGGCCGCCTCATACAACCTCATGCCGCCAGCAACCGGGGCAGCCGGGCGAGATTTCCGGCTGCGAGCGTCAAGATGAAGCGCGACCGCACCCGTTCGACGCCGCGATAGACAGTCTGGGACATGCCGCCAACGTTCTTGGCCCAGCCAAACGCCTCCTCGATCCGTTTGCGGTGCTTCTGGGACAGGGCATAGCCTTTGTGCCGGGTTGTGCGCCCGTCGATTGTTGAATACCGCGCCTTCCTGGCGACGTGCGGGGTGACGCAAGCATGGCGGAGATCTGCGACGAATTCGGCCGCATCGTATCCCTTGTCGGCTCCCAAGGTCAGCTGCCGAGTCGATCCGGGGGAGTGGCGGTGCAGCATGTCCAGCGCAGCCTTTCGCTCGGCGCGGCCGTCAGCGTGGGTTAGGTCGCCTTGCACAACCAGCCCGTGCCGGTTCTCCATCAGCGCAGGCCCCATGAAGCACAGCACCGCACCTGTGCCAGGGGATTTCTTATAGAGCCGTGCGTCCGGGTCGGTGACCGAGGCATGGGTCGCATTCGAACGCTTCTCGCCCTTGAAGTTGACCTCGGGATTTCGGGTGCGGCGGCTGTAGCGGGGCATTGGAGTGGTTTCGGGTTCGGTCTGGGCAGGTTGTGCGGCAGGGGCAATGGATGTCGCGGGCGAGTCATCCGGCCCATCATCGCCGGGCGGCGTGCCCGCCGACTTCGGCTGGAAACTCTTCATCGACGCCCAGGCCTTTATGAGCGTGCCATCGACCAAGAAGTGGTCGTCCGACAGTAGCGGCGCGACCTCGCGATGCGCCAGGATAGCCGCCATCACCTTGCGCGACATGTCGGCCGTCAGCAGCCGGTCGCGGTTCTTGGTGAACACCGTCGGCACCCATACCGGATCCTCGATCCCGAGGCCAACGAACCAGCGGAACAGCAGATTGTACTGCATCTGTTCCATCAACTGCCGCTCGGAGCGGATTGAGAACAGGATCTGCAGCAGGCTGGCCCGGATCAGTCGTTCCGGCGGGATCGAGGGGCGGCCGAAATCGGTGTAGACCGCCTCGAAATCGGCATCCAGACTGGCCAGCGCGCCGTTGACCACCTGCCTGATCTTGCGGAGAGGGTGCCGTGCGGGGATGCGCTCTTCCAGATCGACATAGCTGAAAAGCGATCCGCTCGCTTCGTCCGTCCCGCGCATCACCACCCCCCGCCGAAATTGTGCTGAGGGTGAATTATGTTCCTCAGGCCGCGTCGAGAGCCGACTTCTTCAGCAGCCTGCTAGGTCCCGAACTTCTTCATCCTGTTTGCGAGTGGCTTCCCTTGCCCGTAGCTCTGCGATATGGCGACTTCGATTCCGAAGTGCTGGGCGATCACGATGTGGCCGGCCTCGTGAACGGCCGACATGCGGCGATCTCGCGCCTTAATACGCTCAGGTTTCATCAGTATCCGACTCCTTGCTCTTGAGGTCGTATGCCATGCTGCTGACAATTGCCTTTCCATCAGCACTGCCATTTCAACACCGACCGCGTTCTTGGGATCGCCCCCCACGCCGCCGCCGATAAGCGGCGCAGGGCCGGTTCCGAACCTATTCCCTTTCACTCTCACGGCAGCTGGTCAGGCTCCAGAACGTAGACTTTTTTGCCTTGCGGGAAGTCCGGAAGACGTTTGTTCTTCTGCCAGCGCCGACCATCCTTGTCGTGGTGCAGAGCCCCGTGTTTCCTCGCAATTCGCAGCACAAGATCAATGCTGTGATCGCCGCAGACTTCGTTCCGGAACGCTTCAGGCAGAATATAGTAAAGGGGGCCCTTACCTTGGTCTTCCCGCTCTTCAAAGTATCCGCAACGATCCCGGACGGCGAAGCCATCGGACCGGCTCGGGACCTCGCCCGCATGGCCATCGTCACTGCCAGAGATCCTCTCGAAGCGGGTCCGGCCGTGAAGCTCGAAGAACGCCTTCAGGTTCTTAAGAGCGGCCGCTTCCTCATGAGATCCACCCCCGCCACGCCATTTCTTCCAAGCTCGGAAGCACGTGGCAGCGGCCTTGATGCCTGCGGTGTTCTGCCATGGCAAAATACCCGCATCACTTGCAATTGAGGCCGCGGCAGCCACCATGCCAAACTGCGCAGCGACACGCCGGACTTGGGGATCGTTCCCTTCTTCGACGAGACTGTCGATCATCATTTGGATGATCCGCTCTGCCTCCTGCGAAACCTCCGCCTGCCGGTTGATGATCGCCTCGATGAACGCAGGCCCGGCATGACCGAAATGCATTTTCGCAAGCCCGGAGAGGGCTTCCGCGAAAGCGCCGGAGCTGTCGAAACCGGCCAGATCCTCGAAGCTGTGATCTTCCTCGTATTCGAAGGGGATATCGATCATCCTCACGGCCTGGCCACCTGTCATGCGGGTCCGCCCCCGACCGCTCTCCACCTGATCCGCTGTGGCATTCTCTCCGCTCGACAGAACGATAAGGCGCGTCTGCAATGTCGCCCTTGCGGACCCATCGCGGTTCGCGCGGCCCTTGCCATGACCGTTTGCGAACATATAGTTGAGCTGGCTGACGAGTTCCGGCGTGGCGGCCGTCATCTCATCCAGCGCCAGGAGCAAGTCGTTGTGCTCCGCCAGGAGGGCCTCGGCAAAATTGTCAGTCAGGCGCCAGCTGCGCACGAAGCCGTCTTTGCCGCCGCCGCCCCAGACCGAACCTCCGAGCATCAGGGCGGTCGTCTTTCCGCGTGAGCTCCTGCAGAAAAAATTGAACCCGTTTCCCGGGCGATCCATGATTCTAAGCAAAGGGGGTGCGAAGGCAGCACTGATCGCAAAACACGCGCGGCTGTTGTTTTCAGCATAACGCGCCAGGTCGCGCCAGCCTTCCAACGTGCCTGAGCGTTTCAGAAAATGCTGCTGCACGCCCATGTCGAGCATGAGATCCTGTACGGCACCTTCTGCTAGGACATTCCCTTGTGGGAGGGCAAAGCTGCCGCCATGCCAGCCAGGCCGCGTTGCGACATGCACGATGGGCCCGTGCATCGCGTAGCCGATAAACTCGGCTTGAGCCTGCCGTCCGGCCCGGTCCTGCGGCACGATTGCACCAGAAGCCGCGAGAACCTCGCGGAGTTCGCGGCCGTCGCCCGCAAGCAAGCGCGCGGGAATCGAAACCGTCTCCCACTGTTCCAGCGGTGTGCGCAGGGCAATCAAGAAGCCCCAACCATGCCCGGTGCTGTCCGTTCTTGTGCGGCCCAGGACGACACACGGCGAGCCAGCATAGATGTCAACCGGATTACCGCGGCGGTCCACATCATGCTTGATCACGCCAAGGCTCGGGATCAGCTCCAACAGGGCCGAGATGAGCGGCCACGACTTTCCAGAGCCCCTCGCCTCGAGGGGCGTCAATCTGGAAGGTTTTCATCCTGTCTTTGATCGGATCCGGAACCCTATCGAGATCGTTTGCGGTTGCTACCCAAGACAACCAAGACAGGTCGATGGACCCCTGCAGGTAATGGCAGGGCTTTCAGAACATTGAACATCCTGGACGAACACAGCCGGGAATGCCTTGCGATCCGAGTGAAGCGGAAGCTGAATGCAAACGAGGTCATCGATGCACTGACGGACCTGTTTATCCTACGTGGCGTACCAGCATACATTCGGTCGGACAATGGCCCTGAGTTCATTGCTGAGGCCGTCAGAGGCTGGATCAAAGCTGTCGGGGCCAAAACCGCATACATCGAGCCTGGATCGCCCTGGGAGAACGGATACTGCGAGAGCTTCAATGGGCGGATGCGAGATGAATTGCTGAATGGTGAAATCTTCTATTCGCTACGCGAGGCCCAGATCATTATCGAAAGCTGGAGAAAACACTACAACACCAAAAGGCCCCACAGTGCTCTGGGCTACCGCCCGCCTGCGCCAGAGGCCATCGTCCTGATAGACCAAAGGCCAACCATGCACTAACTTTCAATTTGGACCACTCAAGTGGGGCTAGGTCAATGTGACTGACCTGCCTGACGATTGAGGTTTCTCAATCGGACAGGAGGGTCCCATGACACAGGAGAAGATGAGCCCGCTGCGTGCGCGGATGATCGAAGATATGCGCATTCGCGGGATGGCGGAGACATCGCAGAAGGCGCATATCCGGGCGCTGAGGGATTTCACTGCGTTTCTGGGGCGGTCGCCAAATACGGCGACACCGGATGAGTTGCGCGCCTATCAACTTCACATGACCGACACGGAGGTCACGCCTTCGGTCTACAACGCCCGGATTACAGCGCTGCGGTTCTTCTTCGGCATGACCTGCGACCGGGAGGAAAGTGCAGGCGGAGTAGAAAATGATCCGGGGGATCATTTTCCCGCCAAACGAAGTACATGCAGTTCCGCACCGAGCCACGGAAGCTGCCGATTGTGCTGAGCTTCGAGGAGGTCTCTGCGGTTCTGGCCTCGGCACCTGGCCCCGGTCTCAAGTATCGGGCGGCGCTCGGCATCGGCTATGGCGCCGGGCTACGAGCATCTGAAGTAACCAACCTGAAGGTTCGGGACGTCGACAGTGATCGGATGCTGATCCATGTTGAGCGCGGCAAGGGCGGCAAGGATCGCGACGTGATGCTGGGGCAGCACCGCGGCTTCAGGGCACAGGCCTCACAGTCTGGTTTGCGGGCCCGGTAGCGCAAGGTGCCGTCCTTATTGGCGCCCGATCTGGGTGTCGTGAACGCGCGCCGGTATTGCTTGAGCTCCTTGCCGCCAGGGCAGATGCAGGCGTCGTTCCCGGCATCGTAGTTGAAGTCGGTCCGTTCAAAGGTGCCGTCCTTGCGCCCGGACTTGTCCCCTCTCTGGACATTGCTGCGCAATGCCCTGCCGGGCAGTGGATCACCGGGATATGCGGGGCGATCCCGCGCTGCCGGTCCAGCCAATCGAGCATTTCGCCCGTGCCGTAAGCGGTCTGGAACATCATGTGCTGTAACCGCCCGATTTGAACCGCCTGCTCGTGTGTCCCGGAGATTGCTAAGAGACGTCCATAAAGACGTCTTTAATGACGTCTCCTACAGGGATGGAGACAGCTGTGCGGGGCGAAATTCTGGGCTTGAAACGTCGGCGCCGATGGAGTGACGACGAGAAGTTGGCGATTGTGCTTTCGGTTGGGGTGAACGGCGCGACCGTGTCGCAGGTCTCACAGCGCCACGAGATCAGACGGCAGCAGATTTATGCCTGGCGATACGAGCTGAGGAGGAAGGGGCTTCTGGGGCCTGACGACACCGCGCTGTTTTTGCCGGTTGATATTCCGGCGCTGCCGCCCGGTCCGCTGGAACCTTGCACCTCTGAAGCGAACTCGGCGCTGATCGAGGTGGTTTTACGCAATAGCCGCAGCTTGCGGGTCGATGCCCATTTGGACCCGGCGGTGCTGACCCGTTTGATCCAAGCGGTGGAGGCGGCATGATCGGCCCAGGCACCGGCGTTCGCGTTTACCTGGCTTGCGGTCACACTGATATGCGCATGGGTATCGCGGGCCTGTCCGCCATCGCGCAGGATGTCTTGCGGCAGAGGCCGTCAAACGGTGCCGTGTTCGCATTCCGGGGGCGCCGCGGCGACAGGGTGAAACTTTTGTATTGGGATGGCCAGGGCTTTTGCCTTTATTACAAAGTCCTCGAGAAAGGGCGTTTCCCATGGCCCGCGGCGACGGATGGCAGCGTGCGCCTGACCGCCGATCAGTTGGCCATGCTCTGGGAGGGGATCGACTGGCGCAGGCCGGATTGGGGCGCGCCACCAGCCCGGACAGGCTGATTTATCCCTCTGGAATCTCTTGTTTTTATGGTGTCTGGACTGGAGGTATGGTATCCACGGCCATGTCCGCAGAAGCCATGCCTCTCCCCAACGACCCCGCCGTTCTGAAGGCAATGATCGCCGCGTTGCAGGCGGAAAACCAGAAGATATCTGCCAGTTTGCGGGCCCATGATCTGCTGGTTCAGGCGTTGCGTGTCCGGATCGTCAGATTGCAGAAGCAGAAATTCGGCTCCAGTTCGGAAAAGATCGAACGCGAGATCGAACAACTGGAACTGGCGCTGGAAGACTTGCGGGTTGCACTCGCCGAGGCGGATGAACTGCTGTCGGATGGCGGTGAGGAGCCGGAGACGGACAGCCAGACCCCGGAACCAGCCGCGCCGCGGGACCCGAAGCGCCGCCGTCCGAAGGTGTCGAAGGACACGCCGCGCGAGCGCCGCGAGCTTGATCCCGGAGACAGTTGCCCGGATTGCGGAGGCGATCTGCGGGTGATCGGGGAGGATGTCAGCGAGTTGGTCGACATGATCGCAGCCAAGCTGAAGGTCATCGAGATCGCGCGCATCAAAAAATCCTGTCGGCGCTGCGAAAAGATCGTTCAGAACCCCGCGCCCAGCCGTCCCATTCCCCGCAGCATGGCGGGCCCGAACCTTCTGGCTTATGTGCTGACCTCGAAATTCGACGACCACGTGCCGTTGTATCGCCAGAATGAGATCTTCGCCTGCATGGGCGCGGACATCCCGGACACGACCCTGGTCGACTGGTGCGGCGGCGCGATGAGGACGCTGGCGCCGCTGATCGAGAAGATCGAGAAGATCGAGGCCGAGATCATGGCCAGCGATCTTCTGCACGCAGATGACACGCCCATCCGGGTTCTCGACCGAGGTCGGCGCGACAAGGGGCTTGGAAAGCGCGTCAAAAAAGGCCGGATCTGGGCCTATGTCCGCGATCAGCGCCCATGGGCGGGCACGGCTCCGCCCGGAGCGGTCTATCACTTTGCCCCGGACTGGAAGGAAGAGCATGTGCTTGCCCATCTTGGCGAGACCAGCGGCATTCTCCAGGCGGATGGCTACAAGGGCTATGCCAAGCTCTATGCCGCCGGTCTGGACGGCAAGAGCCAGTTCCGGGAGGCCGCGTGTTGGGCGCATCTTCGGCGCGACTTCCACGATGTCTGGACAGCAACGAAATCCGAAATCGCGCGTGAGGCGCTCGACCGTATCGGAGCGCTGTACGACATCGAACGGGAAATCAGCGGCAAGCCTGCCGAGTTGCGGCTGGCCGTGCGCCAAAAGGAAAGCAAGCCCAAGGCCGATGCGTTCCGGGACTGGGCCGAAAAGCAGCTCACGCGCATTCCCGGCAAGAGTGATCTGGCCAAGGCGTTCCGCTACGGGCTGAGCCGCTGGCCCTCGTTCACGCTGTTCCTGGAGGACGGGCGCGTGGCTATCGACAACAATCCCGCCGAGCGCGCGCTGAGACCCATTGGCGCCGGCAGGCGAAACTGGCTATTCGCGGGTTCGGATACCGGCGGTAACACGCTCGCCCGCGCGATGACCGTCATCGAGACGGCAAAGATGAACGGCCTCGATCCTCAGGCCTACCTTGCAGATGTCTTGGACCGCATCCACGATCACATGGTCAACCGGCTGGCCGAATTGCTTCCTTGGAATTGGAAGCCGGCAGATCAAACACGCAACGAGGCTGCGTAATGGCAGCCACGACCTACGTCTGCTCCATCGCCCATGCCGCCGACCTGCTGAGAGAAGATCCCGGACTTCTCGAGGTTATTGTTAGCAACGACGACAACCTCTCCTACGGCAACATAGTTAGCGTCCACATCGGACGCGACGACTACATTACGGCACTGACCGACGAGGGCATCCACGAATTGCGCGACATGCTGGCGTCAGCACGTGTGTCCGTTGAGACATGGCACAGCTTCCTCGATGACTTCGTCGGGGAACCGGACATTATCGCTCGGGTCAAGAACCAGCCGCTGCGGTAGAAATCGGGCGCTTACCGTTCAGGTTTCAGGTCGAAGGCATCGCTCACCCGATCCACCATTGTCCGCACGGCATCGGCCCCGGCTTGCCGGATCGAGCGGGTCGCCTCGACATCGAGGATCACGCCATTGCCGGTGTCGATCAGGTCGTTCGTGGAATAGGCAAAATAGGCGGGTCCACCCCGTGCGCCGGTCCATTGCGAGGCCGGATCGGAATGCGAGGTGAACTTCGGCTTTACCGGGCTGGCCGCGCCGAAGGCCGCATCGCCGAGCGCCGCCAGATCCTCCCTGACAGCGCGCGGCGCGTTCTCGGGGTTGATCTTCTCGGGGGCCCAGTCCGCTTGCGGCGACGAGTTCTGCCGGTTGGCATCGGCCTGGATCAGGCTGGCATCCGCCGCAAAGCGCTGACCACTCGCCAATCCTTTCTCGATGCAGCGCGCGGCCACCGTCTCGAACAGATGCCGCAAGAGATCGCTATCGCGGAACCGGCCGTGCCGGTTCTTTGAGAAGGTCGAATGGCCGGGCACTGGGCCGGTCAGATCAAGGCGGCAGAACCAGCGATAGGCGAGGTTGAGATGCACCTCCTCGCAGAGCCGCCGCTCCGAGCGGATGCCCATCGTGTAACCGGCCAGGAGCATCCGGATCATCAGTTCCGGATCAACCGGCGGCCTGCCGGCCGGACTGTAGAAAGGAGCCAGGTGCCGCCGGATGCCAGACAGGTCGACGAACCGATCTATCGCCCGAAGCATGTGATCCTGCGGGACATGATCCTCGATCGGGAACTTATAGAACAGCGCGCCCTGCGCTTCCTGCCGTGGCCCCATCATTGCCACGCACCTCCGCTTGCCTCGCGGAAAGTGAATCAGCACTCAACACCCAAAACAACCCGGGTTTTTCAACAGAACAGGCCCATGGCATCTTAACCCCGGATGAGGCCTGTGAAAGCAAAATAGAACCCATGAAGCCTGATGTGAAACCCTGGTCCACCTTAAACAGGCTGCAAACAGGTCAAAAAAGCGGGGCCATTTCTGGACGCAAGGGTTGCAGAAAGCCGTCCACTCCGAGGTTCCGCGCAGCTTTGGTTGACACCGCTGCGCGGAAGGGCTCCAGGGCCTTTGCTGCCGGGGTCAGAACCGCAGGGACAGGCAGGACATGCCGCCGTCCAGTTTGGCGCAGTCGGTGTTGTCGATTTCAACAATCTGGTAACCCGCCTTGTTGAGCATGTCTGCAGTGCGCGGGAAACCTGCTGCCATCAGCACCAGATTGTTGAACCTGATGGCATTTGCCGCCGCTTCCTCACCTTCGGCCACATGCAGCACACGGTAGCCTTTGAAGCAGCCGGAGGCGTCAAGGCGCTTGGTCGACAGTATTGTCTCGGCATCCATCAGCGAACAATCGGTTTTGAAGTGCAAGACGCCTTCCGGGGTGAAGACTTCGCGCAGTGTATGGCCCCAATCGGCGGCGATTTCAGCAAGTTCGGCTACACCTGCGGCGTCGGTGCGGTCGGAGCGGCCAACCAGGATTTCCTTGCCGGTCACCAGGATGTCGCCGCCTTCAATATGGCCGGGGCCTTTGATTTCGCGGATGTCGCCATAGCTGCCGCGCAGGGTGGGGGCCATTTCAGCCACTTCACCCAGCCGCGAGGGTGCGCCGGGGCGCATCAGGATGGCGCCCTGCGGCAGGCACAGTGCGGTGTCCTCGACAAACTGCGCGTCGGGGAAGGCGTCCAGCGGATCCAGTTCGATCACCTCGGCGCCGGTGCTGCGCAGGGCCATGACATAAGCCGAATGGGCAGCCAGCATGCTGTCCAGATCCGGGTTGCCGATGTCCTCGGCGCGCAGTCCTTTTGCAATGGAGGCGGCGGGGCGGCGGGTGATGGCGCGGGTGAACTCAAATGTGGGGTTTTGCATGGGGGTTACTCCTGTTCCGGAACGGGTCCGGTAATGTCGATTTCAAGAAGGGTGGGGGCGCCACGGCTGCTAGCCTCGCGGAGTGCGGCGGCAACGGTTTGCGGATCCATCGAGACGCGGGTGAAGGGGATGCCAAAAGACTTGGCGGCGGCCTCAAAATCCGGCGGAGTCGGGTCGCAGCCCACCACCGGAACGTCCACGGCTTCCATTGAGGTAGCGATTTCGCCGTAACCGCGATTGTTCCAGAGGACAAAGGTGATGGGCAGGTCCTCGTCCACGGCGGCCATGATCTCGGGCAGGGAGAATTGCGCGCCGCCGTCGCCGGCAATGCAGATCACTGGTGTGTCCGGCGCGGCGATGGCGGCGCCGATCGCAGCGGGGATGCCAAAGCCAAGCGCGCCATAACCCGTGGCGGCATTGAACCAGCCGCCGGGACGGTCGTGGTCGTAGTAGAGGTTGCCGGCATAGATCGGCTGGGTGGAATCGCCCACCATCAAGGAGCCCGGAACCGCGGCGCGCATGGCGTTCAGCACTTCGACCTGGCGGCGGTAGTCCGGTCCGATTTCCTCATAAGCAGCGGCGCGGGCGTGTTGTGCACGTTCAGCGCCCTGGCCTTGTTTCGCCGGTCCGGGCAGGGCGGTGAGAAGTGCCTCGGCGGCGTCTTCTGCGCGGCCCGTGATGTCCAGCGCGCTTTCATGCCGGGCAAGCTGGTCGGGGCAGATATCCACCCGGATCAGCCCGGCCATCCGGGGCATGCTGCCGGTGGCGTACATGTCATAGTCGGTTGGTCCCAGCTCGGTTCCCAAGGCAAGCACGCAATCTGCGTCAGCGATCAGGGCGCGGGTGGCTTGCAGGCTGGGGCTGGCTGGGACTGTCAGCGGGTGGCCGTGCATCAGGCCGCGGGCGTTGACGGTTTGCACGACGGGGGCGTCCAGGCGTTCGGCCAGGGCCTGGAGGTTTGCACCCGCTGTTTTCGCGCCGCCGCCGGTCAGGATCACAACATTGGTTGCTGCCAAAAGCCTGTTTGCGGCTTTGGTGATCAGGGCCGGGTCCAGCTGCGGCGGGGGCGGGGCCGCTGGTGCCGGGCCGTCGTCTGATGCGGCGCCTGCGACGTCCAGCGGGACCTGTATGTGCGTGGGGCCGGGGCGGCCGGCGGAGAAGGGGGCAAAAGCGTGGTCCAGCGCTGCCTCCAATCCGGCAGGGTGCGCCACGTGTTCTGACGCCAAAGCCACGGTTTTTGCCAGGGCGTGCTGGTCTGGCAGTTCGTGCAGGTGGCCGAGACCCATGCCGAGGGTGCCGCTGGTGTTGACGCCCGAGACCACCAGCATCGGAACCGAATCCGCCCGCGCCTGGGCCATCGGAGTCAGCGTGTTCGTAAGGCCGGGGCCGGTGATTACAAAGGCGACGCCCGGCTGGCCGCAGACGCGGGCATAACCGTCAGCCATGAAACCTGCGCCTTGCTCGTGGCGGGGGGTGATGTGGCGGATGCCGGAATCTGCGAGGCCGCGGTAAAGCTCGACCGTGTGAACGCCGGGGATGCCGAACACGCAGGTCACACCGCGTTTCTGCAGCCCTGTGACCAGGGCTTCACCAACTGTTTTTGCGGTCATGCGACGCTCCTTGCCTTGCGGTTTGCGTGGGCGGTGATCCGGTCCAGCGCGGTAGCAAAGCTGCTGTCGTCGATTGTAAGCGCGACGCGCACCCAGTTCTTGAGGCTGCCGCCAAAGGCGGAGCCGGGCATCACGGCGACGCCACTGTCCAAAAGGTCCCAAGCGTAGGCATCACCGTCCAGGCCGGTGGCCGAGACGTCAATAAGGGCAAACATGCCGGCTTCGGGGCGGTGGACGCGCAATTCGGTCTCGCCGTGCAAGCGCTGGACCAGCAGATCGGCGCGGGCTGCAAAACGGGCGGCCATGCCAGGGGCCACGGGGGAGCCATCGCGCACGGCTTTTTCGGTCATGTCAGCGATAAAGGGCTGATTGCCGAACAGCATGGTTTCCGACACCGGCAGCAGCGCGGTGCAGAAGGCCGCAGGCCCGGCGCACCAGCCGCTGCGAAAGCCCGGTGCGGCGTGGGACTTGGAGATCGAAGAGACCGCAATCACCCGATCCGCCAGGGCAGGATCAGAGAGCGGCGAGATGAACTCTGCGCCCTCGAAAATCAGATGCTCGTAGACTTCGTCAGAGATGATCCAGAGGTCATGCTTGATTGCCAGCGCGCCGATTTCACGCAGGTCATCGGCGGTCAGGATGGCGCCGGTGGGGTTATGCGGGGTGGTTAGCAGGATCGCGCGGCTGCGGGGTGTGATGCGCGCGGCGATGTCGCTGGCCTGCATCCGGAATCCGGCCTCAGGCCGCAGCGGCACCGGAACCATATCGGCACCGGAAGCGCGGACCACGCCCTCGTATGTCGCATACATCGGGTCGCCGACCAGCACCTCGGTGCCGGGTTCCGCTACGCCCTGCAGAACGGCATAAAGCGCGGTCTGGGTGCCTGGGAAGCAGAGGATATTCCCCGGCCCGAAAGGACGCCCGCGGCTGGCAGTATAGGCATCGGCCAGCGCGGCGCGCAGGCGGGCTTCGCCGCGCCCGTCGGAATAGCCGGTGCGGCCGGCCTGCATTGCCTGCGCGGCGGTCTGGATCAGGCCCGGCGGAGTGGGCACGTCAGGCTCGCCGATGGTCATCTCAACCAGATCGGCACCCGCTTCGGCCAGTTGGCGCGCCTTCAGGTGCACTTCCCATTTGCCACCGCCCAATCCGGCGAGCCGCTCGGTGATTGCTGTCAGCTTCATGACGTTCCCGCCCCTTGTTCCAAATTCAGTCCTGTCATTGCGGCAATCGATTGCCGCCCGATTTCTGCCAGTTCCCCCGGTGCAAAAGCATCGGGCAGGGCGCCGCCCTCCAGCCACAGCCCGTCAATCAGCGCGTTGCAGGCAATTGCCAGCTGGCGCAGCCGTGCGGGCGGGGCCGGGCGGCCGGCTTCGGCCAGCGCCGCGGTGATCAGCGCCTCCAGCTGGTCGCGGAAGTAGGCATAGGTGCGTTCGTGCGTCGCCTTCATCTGCGGATCCTGCTGCACCTTGTTGAGGAAGCTGGCCCAAAGCGCGATGGCGCGCGGGTCCACCACCGGCGGTGTCAGCGAGGCATTCACAAAGGCGGCGAGCCGCGCCAGTGCAGACCTCTGAACGTCCGATGCCGGGGCAAAAGTCTGGTCGGTCATGAAGGTCATGTGGTGTTCATAGGCGGCGGTGATCAGCTCTTCCTTGGAACTGAAATAATGCCGGATCAGCCCCTGGGTCACGTCGGCGCGCTCGGCAATGCCCCGCACCGTAGCCCCGCGCACGCCGTTTTCCGCCACCAATTCCAGTGTGGCCAGAATCAGCGCTTCCTTCCGGGATTCGGCGGATTCACGTTTGAATTTGCGGCGCTCGTCGGTCACCTCAGCTCCTGTTATTTGCCTGACATAGAAATTATACGCTTGCATAATTACGCGAGTCGCGGCTTACTGCAATCGGAAAATTCGGGAAGACGCAACTATGGACACAGCCGCTGCCGCCTCATCAGCTTTGGAAACTGACGCGCGCCGGGAGGCGATCCGGGTTGAGGATCTGCACAAGTCGTTCGGCACTCTGGAGGTGCTGAAAGGCGTGTCGCTGACCGCCCATCAGGGCGATGTGGTGGCGATCATCGGCGGGTCCGGGTCGGGCAAGTCCACCATGCTGCGCTGCATCAACTTTCTGGAGACGCCGAGTTCAGGCAAGATCGTGATCGGCGGCGAGGACGTGGCGATGCGGGGCGACGGCACCCCGGCCAATCAGAAGCAGATCGAGCGTATCCGGACCAAGCTGGCGATGGTGTTTCAGCAGTTCAACCTGTGGACCCACCGCACGCTGCTGGAAAATGTGATCGAGGTGCCGGTGCATGTGCTGAAAGTGCCCAAAGCCGAAGCCATCGCCCGTGCGCATGAATTGCTGAACCGGGTTGGTTTGGGCGGTAAGGAAGACACTTATCCCGCCTACCTGTCCGGCGGCCAGCAGCAGCGGGCGGCGATTGCACGGGCGCTGGCAGTGGACCCGTCGGCAATGCTGTTTGACGAGCCGACCTCAGCCCTGGACCCCGAACTGGTGGGGGAGGTGCTGACGGTGATCCGCGATCTGGCCGCCGAGGGGCGCACCATGCTGCTGGTCACCCACGAGATGAAATTCGCGCGCGAAGTCGCAAACCACGTTGTCTATCTGTACCAGGGCCGCATCGAAGAGCAGGGACCGCCTGCCGAGGTCTTTGGCAATCCGCAATCAGAGCGGCTGAAGCAATTTTTAAGCTCGGTCGCCTGATCCACTACCACTACAATAAAAATCAACTGGGAGAGAAAAATGAAACTGAAAGCATTGCTTGCCGCGGCCACCGCAGCCGCCGCCCTGACTGCTGGTGCCGCTGCTGCGGAACAGGTTAAGATCGGCATCGCCGCCGAGCCTTATCCGCCGTTTGCGTCGCTCGACAGCTCCGGCAACTGGGTCGGCTGGGAGGTCGAGATGATCGGTGCGGTTTGCGCCGCGGCTGAGCTGGACTGCGTGATTACACCTGTGGCCTGGGACGGCATCATTCCGTCGCTGACCGGCCAGCAGATCGACGCCATCATGGCCTCGATGTCGATCACCGAGGAGCGGCTGAAGACCATTGATTTCAGCGATCCTTACTACAACACTCCGGCGGTGATCGTGGCGGATAAGTCGATGGATATCGAGGCGACCCCGGACTCGCTGGCGGGCAAGATCGTTGGCATTCAGGCCTCGACCATTCATCAGGCCTATGCGCAGGAATACTTCAAGGACGCCGAGCTGAAGGTCTATCAGACCCAGGATGAGGCCAATCAGGACCTGTTTGCCGGCCGTATCGACGCAACCCAGGCGGACAGCATTGCAATGGCGGACTTCGTGGGTTCGGATACTGGCGGCTGCTGCGAGATCAAGGGAGCGGTTGCTGATGATCCGGCGATCCTGGGCCGCGGTGTCGGCGCTGGTGTGCGGCAGGGCGACGATGCGCTGCGCGAGGCGCTGAACAAGGGTATCGCTGCGGTTCTGGCCGATGGCACCCATGAGAAGATCACTGCCAAATACTTCACCACCAGCATCTACTAAGCTGCTGCCATGACCGGACTGTTCGAATTACTGGGCCTCGGCGCCAGCGCAGAGCTGCTGTCGCTGTCGGGCTGGGGAGGCAACCTGCTGCGCGGGCTTGCCAATTCCTTGCAAATCGCCATTGGCGCCTATGGGCTGGGGCTGGCGATCGGGCTGTTCGGAGCCTATGGCAAACTTTATGGCGGGAAGGTCACGCGTGATCTTCTCGCCATTTACACCACGGTGATCCGGGCAGTGCCGGAACTGGTGCTGATCCTGATCCTTTATTACGTGGGCAGCGATATCATCAATAAAATCTCCGAAGGTTTGGGCGGCGGCCGGGTCGAGATCAACGGCGTTGCCGCCGGCATCTGGGTCTTGGGAATTGTGCAGGGGGCCTATGCCACCGAAGTGCTGCGCGGCGCCATCCAGGCGGTGCCGGTGGGGCAGATCGAGGCGGCGAAATCCTATGGCATGCCCGCTTTCATGATCATGCGGCGGGTGACGATCCCGGCGATGATGAGTTTTGCGGTGCCGGGGCTGGCAAACCTGTGGCTGATCGCCACCAAGGACACCGCGCTGCTGGCGGTTGTCGGCTTTAACGAGCTGACACTGGAGACCCGCCAGGCGGCCAGCAGCACGCGGGCTTATTTCACTTTCTTCCTGGCGGCCGGGTTCCTTTATCTAATGGTGACGCTGTGTTCCGGCGCGGTCTTTGCGCGGATTGAGAAATGGGCGCGGCGCGGCCAGCCCTCGCTGAGGGGGGGCACGTCATGACCGGCCTCAGGGACCTGATGCAGCCGCACCGTATCGTGATGATGCTGATCTTTGCGGCGCTGGTGATCTGGTGTGCGGTTTCGCTGCGCTGGGATTGGCTGCCGAAATATGCGCCGCTGGCGCTGGAAGGGCTATGGACGACGATCTGGATTCTGGCGGCATCCCTTGTCATCGGGTTCCTGCTGGCGGTGCCGCTGGGGTTGGCACAGGCTGTTGGCCCCTGGTATCTGTCCATTCCTGCGCGCACCTTCTGCACCATCATTCGCGGCACGCCTTTGCTGCTGCAGATCTGGCTGCTGTATTACGGGCTGGGCTCGCTGTTTCCGCAGTTCCCCTGGATCCGCTCGTCCGAGCTGTGGCCGTACCTGCGCCAGGCCTGGCCCTATGCGGTGCTTGCGCTGTCGCTGTCTTATGCGGGCTATGAGGGTGAGGTCATGCGAGGCGCGTTTTCCAGTGTTGCCAAGGGGCAGCTGGAGGCGGCGAAATCCTTTGGCATGCCGCGCTTCACCATGTTCCGCCGGATCTGGTTGCCGCAGGCGATCCGCAATGTACTGCCGACCTTGGGCGGTGAGACCATCCTGCAGCTGAAGGCGACACCGCTGGTGGCGACAATCACGGTGGTCGAGATCTACTCGGTATCCTCCCGCGTGCGGTCCGATACGTTCATTGTCTATGAGCCGCTGTTGCTTCTTGCTGTGGTCTATATGGCGATTGCGGGCGTGATAACCCTGGCCTTCCGGCGGTTCGAGAAAGGCTGATCTGCCGGGTGGTTAGCCTGTCTTCCGGACCGTGGCCAATCGGTCCGGAATCTCTGATTTATCTGACATACATCAAATAACGGCACGGAAGTTACCTCTAGTGTCAGCGGCGAATGCAGCAAGAGAATCTTGTAACAGATGCCGCGCCCCTTTTTCATATCGTTCGTCTGCCGCGCCGGGTTTCTCCGGCGGCTGACGGGGCTGTGCGCCATCTTCATGCTTGTTCTGCAAGTCGCCTTTCCGGGCGCTGGGCAGGCTGCGGCGGGCGGTGATTGGATTGAGATCTGCGGCGAATTCGGCGTGGTGGAAATTCAGATCGCTTCCGAGGACAGCAGTGAGTCTCAGGATTGTCCCAAATGCAGCACCTGTCCGCTGTGCGCTGCTGAAAACGGGGCGGGGCCTGTAAGCGTCCTGCGCTCTGGCATCAGCCGGGCTGCCGACTGCGGCGTGCTGCTGCCTGCGGGAACCGCGGTGCAGCCGAACCCGGCGCAATACTGGCATGAGGGCCGCGGGCCTCCGTTGGTTACAGAAATAGATTCCGAACGCGCCCTGCGCGCGTCCGTGGCAGCCACTCTAACGAAAGGAGAGGCGCCATGGTCCTGACAAGCGCCTTCCGGGGCTGGATATCAGCCCTTGTAATGACATTAGCCGCCGTATTTTCCGCGGTGGGTGCTGAGGCAGACAGCCTCGACTCTTTCCTGACAGAATTGACACCTGCCGACCTGGTGCCCGGCGCCGAGGCCTTTGGCCCGGTGCGCAGCGATGTGCCGGTGGCGCCGGTGCTGAAGGCGGGCGAAACAGTCGCCTATGCCTTTCTGACCTCGGATTTTGTCGGCACCACAGGCTACAGCGGCAAGCCGATCCATGTGGTGGCCGCGATTGACACCGATGCGCTGCTGACCGGCGTTAAGCTGGTCAAACACTCGGAACCGATCGTGCTGATCGGCATCCCGAACGCCAAGATGGTCAAGCTGACCGAAAGCTACGCCGGGCTGGACCTGAAGGCCGAGGCGGCGGCGGGCGGCGATGCCCATGATCTCGACATTATCTCGGGTGCGACGGTGACCATTATGGTGATCGACGACAGCCTGGTGCGCGCCGGGATCAAGGTGGCGCGGGCGCTGGGGCTGGGCGGGCTGTCGCCGGTGCAGGCGGACGGGCCGAAGCGCGAGGTCGATATGGCCCGCGCGGAAGTCGCGGATTGGACCGCGCTGGCAGGCGACGGCTCGGTCCGGCGGATGACGCTGGACGTAGGCCAGATCAACGCGGTCTTTGAGGCCACCGGCGACCAGCGCGCGATCAAACGGCCTGAGGCCGGAGCGCCGGACGATACTTTCATCGACATGCAAATGGCGCTGGTTTCGGTGCCGTCGATCGGCAAGTCGCTGCTGGGCGAGGCCGAGTACCGGAACCTGAAGGCCTGGCTGAAGGAGGGTGAGCACGCCCTTCTGGTGATGGGGCGCGGCAGCTACAGCTTCAAGGGGTCTGGCTATGTGCGCGGTGGCATTTTCGACCGGATCCAGCTGATCCAGGGCGATGCCTCGGTGCGGTTTTTTGACAAGCAGCACAAGCGGCTGGGGGGATTGGCCACTGGTGACAGCCCCAGCTTTGGTGAACTGGACCTGTTCAAAATCCCGGCGGATGCGGAATTTGATCCGGCCGAACCGTTCCGCCTGCAGCTTTTGGTGCAGCGGTCGGTGGGGGCGCTGGAGCGGGCGTTCCTGACCTTTGATCTGGGCTACAAGCTGCCGGAGCAATATCTGCTGCCTGCCGCGCCTGCACCCAAGATGGTGGCGGATGACACCGGCGAGGCTGCGGCAAAGGCAGCCCTGTGGCAGCGGATCTGGAAAGACCGCACACTGGAGATCGGGGGGCTGGGTGTGATGCTGCTGGTGCTGACAGGGGTGTTCTTCTTCCAGTTCCAGGCCACCGCGAATGCGCGTGTCTTTTACTGGTTCCGCATCGGATACCTGACCGTTACCCTGGTGTTTCTGGGCTGGTACGCCAATGCGCAGCTGAGCGTGGTGAACCTGATGGCGCTGGCAGGCTCCTTGCGGAGCGGGTTTTCCTGGGATGCTTTCCTGCTGGATCCGCTGGTGTTCATCCAGTGGTTTGCCGTGGCCGCCGCGCTGCTGTTCTGGGGGAGGGGTGCCTACTGCGGCTGGCTGTGCCCGTTCGGTGCGCTGCAGGAGCTGACCAACAAAATCGCCCGTGCAGCCCGCGTGCCGCAGATCACCTTGCCCTGGAGCCTGCATGAGCGCCTGTGGCCTGCAAAATACATGATCTTCCTTGGCCTGTTCGGCGTCTCGATGGTGTCGGTTCCGCTGGCGGAAACCTATGCCGAGGTGGAGCCGTTCAAGACCGCGATCATCCTGAAGTTCGTGCGCGACTGGCCGTTTGTGGTCTTTGCGCTGGTGCTTCTGGGACTCGGTCTGTTCGTTGAGCGGTTCTATTGCCGCTACCTGTGCCCGCTGGGGGCAGCTTTGGCGATCCCGGCGCGGGTGCGGATGTTCGACTGGCTCCGCCGCTACAAGGAATGCGGCAGCCCCTGCCAGACCTGCGCCAACGAATGCCCCGTTCAGGCCATTCACCCCACCGGTGAGATCAATCCGAACGAATGCGTGGACTGCCTGCATTGCCAGGTTCTGTACCAATCCGAAACCAAATGCCCGGTTGTGATCAAACAGCTGAAACGCCGGGCAAAAACCGGCAGCCCGGCCCCCGACGTTGTTTTGGGCCAGCCGCCGGCCAACCACCCCAACGCGAACAGGACAAAAGTTTCCTGAAGGAGGACATCATGTCTGAAGAACTGAAAAACAAAATGCCGGTGACCCGCCGCGGACTGCTGGGGGCCACGGCAACCGGCGCAGCACTTGCCGCAGCCGGCGTGGGCACCTCGCTGCTGGGCGCAGGTCCGGCAAAGGCGGCCAGTGATGGTATCAACCTGGCCCCCGGCGAGCTGGATGAATATTATGGCTTCTGGTCGTCCGGCCAGACCGGCGAAATGCGCATCCTGGGCTTCCCGTCCATGCGTGAATTGATGCGGGTGCCGGTGTTCAACCGCTGCTCGGCCACCGGCTGGGGCCAGACCAACGAAAGCCTGAAGGTGCTTACCGAGGGCTTGCAGCCCGATACCAAGGAATTCCTCGCCAAGCGCGGCCTGAAAACCTATGACAACGGCGACCTGCACCACCCGCATATGTCGTTCACCGATGGCACCTATGACGGTCGTTACATCTTCATGAATGACAAGGCCAACACCCGCGTTGCCCGGGTGCGCTGCGATGTGATGAAGTGCGACAAGATCACCGAGATTCCCAACGCCAAGGCAATCCACGGGCTGCGTCCGCAGAAATTCCCGCGCACCGGATATGTCTTTGCCAATGGCGAAGATGAAACACCGCTGATCAACGATGGCTCGATCCTGGATGAGCCTGATAAGTATGTGAACATCTTCTCGGCGCTGGACGGCGACAGCATGGAAGTGGCCTGGCAGGTGATTGTCTCGGGCAACCTGGACAATTGCGACTGCGACTATCAGGGCAAATATGCCTTCTCGACCTCCTACAACTCGGAAATGGGCATGAACCTGGCCGAGATGACCGAAAACGAGATGGATCACGTCGTGGTATTCAACCTCAAAGAGATTGAAGCCGGGATCGAAGCCGGCGACTATCAGGAGCTGAAAGGCGTCAAGGTTCTGGACGGCCGCAAAGGCCAGAACAAGAACTATACCCGCTACATCCCGATCCCCAACTCGCCGCACGGCATCAATACCGCGCCGGACGGAAAACATGTCTGCATCAACGGCAAGCTGTCGCCCACCGTGTCGGTGATGGATGTGACCAAACTGGACGCGCTGTTTGACAGCGATGCCGATCCGCGCTCCTGCATTGTGGCCGAACCCGAACTGGGATTGGGTCCGCTTCACACCGCCTATGACGGCAAGGGCTTTGCCTATACCACGCTGTTCCTCGACAGCCAGATGGTGAAATGGAACATCGCCAAGGCGGTCCAGGCCTACGCGGGCGAAGATGTGGATCCGATCGTGTCGAAGGTCGACGTGCATTACCAGCCGGGCCACAACCACAGCACCATGGGCGAAACCAAGGAAGCCGATGGCAGGTGGCTGATCTCGCTGAACAAGTTCTCCAAGGACCGGTTCCTGAATGTGGGTCCGCTGAAACCCGAGAACGAGCAGATCATCGACATCTCAACTGATCAGATGAAAGTGGTGCATGACGGTCCGACCTTTGCCGAGCCGCATGATGTGATCATGGTCCGCCGCGATATCGTCAACCCGGTCAACATCTGGGACCGCAATGACACGATGTGGGAAGATGCGCGCAAACAGGCCGAAGCGGACGGTGTGGATCTGGATGACTATCAGGATACGATCATTCGCGACGGAGACAAGGTGCGGGTCTATATGTCCAGCCAGGCGCCTGCGTTCAGCCTTGAAAAGTTCACCGTCAAACAGGGTGACGAGGTCACGGTTTATGTCACCAACCTGGATGACATTGACGATCTGACCCATGGCTTCTGCCTGGGCAACTATGGCGTTGCCATGGAGATCGGCCCGCAGGCGACTGCCTCGGTCACCTTTACCGCCGACCGTCCCGGCGTGCATTGGTACTATTGCCAGTGGTTCTGCCACGCGCTGCACATGGAAATGCGCGGCCGGATGCTGGTTGAGCCGCGGAGCGCGTAACCGATGAAACGGCTCCTGCCTATAACTCTGGTTGCGGCCCTGACCGGCCTGGCGCCCGCGTGGGCGGCGGATTGGGAGGTGCCCAACCGGGCAGGGGCCATCGCTGAAACTCTGGCGCAGGTGGCGGATGGCGACACCCTCCGCCTCGCCCCCGGCGAATATGCCGAAACGCTGGTTCTGGGCCGTCCCGTCATCCTTGACGGGCAGGGCCATGCCACATTGGACGGCCGGGGGCTGGGGTCGGTCATCACGGTGACCGGCCCTGGCGTTACTGTGCAAAACCTGACTGTCATTGGCTCCGGCTCCTCGCATCAGGAGATCGACAGCGGCATCAAGCTCACCAAGACGGCGAAGGCGCCGCAGATCCTGAACAACGTGCTGCTGGGGAACCTGTATGGCGTGGATATTCACGGCGCCAAAGACAGCTTGGTGCAGGGCAACCGGATCGAAGGCCGCTTGGACCATCACATGAATTCCCGCGGCAATGGCGTCTATGTCTGGAATGCGCCGGGCGCGGTGGTGGATGGCAATGACATCCAATACGGGCGCGACGGTATTTTTGTGAACAACTCCAAGAAGAATACCTTTCGCGACAACCTGTTCCGCGATCTGCGTTTTGCAGTGCATTACATGTATGCCGACAATTCCGAGGTTTCGGGCAATGTCTCGGTCGGCAACCACCTTGGCTATGCGGTGATGTTTTCCACCCGGGTCAAGGTGACGGGAAACGTCTCGCTCAACGACCGTGATCACGGGATGATGCTGAACTACGCCAATCAGGGCGAGTTCCGCGGCAATTATGTTAAGGGCGCCAAGGGGAAATGCACTTTCCTTTACAATGCGCACAAGAATGATTTCTCCGGCAATTGGTTTGAGGGATGCGGGATCGGCATCCATTTCACCGCGGGCAGTGCCGGCAATCGGATAGTCGGCAACGCCTTTGCCGGCAACCGGCATCAGGTGAAATTCGTCTCCAGCAAATGGGTGGAGTGGAGCGAAGACGGGCAAGGAAACTACTGGTCCGATTTCGCAGGTTTTGATGTGGACGGAGACGGCATCGCTGACGCGCCGTACCGCCCGAATGACAGTATGGATCATGTGCTGTGGACCCAGCCGGCGGCGAAGCTGCTGATGGGATCACCTGCGGTGCAGCTGGTGCGGTGGTCGCAATCGGCCTTCCCGGCGTTGCTGCCGGGCGGGGTGATCGACAGCCACCCGCTGATGCGGCCGGAACGGCCAGAGGCCGCCAGAAAGGTTGAACAGGATGGATAACGCAAACAGCCCGCTGCAGATCCGCGCGATGGACAAGTTCCGCGGCAAGACACAGGTTCTGCATGGCATCGACCTGGATATCGCACCGGGCGAGCGGCTGGCGCTCCTCGGCCACAACGGCGCCGGCAAGTCGACGCTGATCAAGGCGGTGCTGGGCCTGATCCGGCATGAGGGCGGCAGCATCCGCATCTGCGGCGCAGCACCCGGCAGTGCGGCAGCGCGTTCCGCCACCGCCTTTCTGCCCGAGGCGGTCAGCTTTCACCCGGCACTGACCGGGCATGAGCAGCTGTCGCTGTTTGCCCGCCTGGCCAGGGAGCGCCCGGATATAGACGGGTTACTGGAGCGCGTTGGATTGGGTGAGGCCATGCACCGCCGCATCGGTGCTTATTCCAAAGGGATGCGGCAGCGCCTGGGTTTGGCACAGGTACTGCTGGGCCGCCCGAAGCTGGCGTTGCTGGATGAACCGACCAGCGGTCTGGATCCGATCTCGCGCCAGGACCTGTACGCCATCATTAATGAATTGGCAGAGCAGGGCGCCGCGGTGCTGATCGCCAGCCACGCGCTGACCGAGGTGGAGGCGCGCACCGACCGTATCGCCATTCTGCGCAAAGGGGTGAAAGTGGCGGATGACACGCTGGCAGGCCTGTCGGCGCAGGCCGGGCTGCCGGTCAAGCTGCGGGTGCAGGCGAGCGCGTCGCAAGCGGACCGGATCGCAATTGAAACCGGCGGGCGCCGTATCAATGGCGCCTCGGTCGAGATCCTGTGCAACCCGCAGGACAAGATGGCCGAGCTGCGCAAGATTGCGGCCATGGGCGATGCAGTGGCGGATATCGACATGGTGCCGCCGCGGCTGGAAGACCTTTATCGCCATTACTCAGGGGAGGACCGCAAATGAGACGCGCCTTTGCCATTGCCCGCGCCGAGATGCTGATCCTGCGCCGCAACCGCTGGCTGTTCATGGCCACGCTGATCATGCTGGCCTTCGCGCTGGCGCTGTCCTTTGCCGGCTCGGCGCCGACGGGGACGCTGGGAGTGGATATGCTGACAGTGTCTGTCGCCTCGATGACCACGCTGTCGGTTTATCTGGCACCGCTGCTGGCGCTGATGATGGGGTTTGATGCGGTGGCCGGGGATCGCGACAGGGGCAGCCTTGCGCTGCTCCTGGCCTATCCCGCGGGGCGGGCAGAGATCCTGTTGGGAAAGCTGATGGCGCATCTGGCTGCGCTGGCGATTGCGATGATCATCGGTTTTGGCGCGGCGGGGGCTGTTGCCGCCTGGTTCGGCGGCGCTGGGCCTGAAAGCCTGCTGGCGCTGGGGCGGCTGGTGCTGACCTCGATCCTGCTGGGAGCCGTGTTCCTGGTGCTGGGCTATGCGCTGTCGGCGCTTTCCAGCGGCGCCACTGCCGCGGCTGGCCTGTCGGCGGGCGTGTGGCTGGTGTTTGTGGTGCTTTATGACCTCGGGCTTCTGGGTGCCGTGGTGATGGACAGCGGCGGAGTGTTCACCCAGAAAATCTTCCCTTGGGTGATGGTCGCCAACCCGGCGGATGCGTTCCGGCTGTGGAATGTCGCAGCCTCGGAAAGCGTCGCGCTGTCCAGCGGCATGGCAGGCGCTGCCAGTGCCTTGCCCGGTTGGGCGGCACCGCTGTCATTGCTGCTGTGGCCGGCGCTGGGCTTCGGTCTGGCCTGTGCTGCGTTTCGGAGGGTAGAGCCATGAGACACCTGATCCTGGCTGCCGTGCTGGTCTTGTCTGCCTGCCAGGAAGAGGAGGCCAAGGTGCCGCCCGCGCCGGTGGAGCTGACGGAGGTGGCACTGAGCTATTTCTGCCAAATGAATGTGTCCGAACATGGCGGGCCGAAGGGGCAGATTCATCTGGACGGCTTCCCTGTGCCGCTGTTTTTTGCCCAAGTGCGCGATCTGGCGGCCTATGTCAAAAGCCCGGAACGGGATGCAGAAATCACCGCCATCTATGTCAGCGACATGGGTGCTGCGCCCAGCTGGGCGCATCCCGGCACTATGAACTGGATAGATGCCAAGGGCGCGCATTTCGTCGTAGGGTCGAATGTGGCTGGCGGCATGGGGGCACCGGAGGTTGTGCCTTTTGCCGCGCCTGAGGACGCCGCCCGGTTTTCTGAGCGTTATGGCGGTACTGTCGCCGGGTTTGAGACCATTCCCGACGACGCAGTGATGGGGCCGGTCGATCTGGACCGGCAACTGGAGACACCTTCCTAAACGCAATGTGCCCCTATGCAGGATAACTTCAGACCGTTTCCGGCAGCAGCCGCAGTTCGGCGGCGATGGCATGGCCCTCCATGCCTTCCATCCGGCTGATGCGGGCGGTGCGCTGGGCCAGCTCATGCGAGGCGGCAGCGTTGCAGCGCTGCCAAGTCACCGTCTTGGTGAACTTGTGCACCGACAGCCCGCCGGTATAACGCGCGGCACCGCTGGTCGGCAGCACGTGGTTGGGGCCTGAGGTCTTGTCGCCAAAGGACACCGTGGTCTCCTTGCCCAGGAACAATGAGCCATAGGCCGACAGGCGGTCCAGCCACCAGCCAAGACCTTCCGCCTGCACTTGCAGATGCTCGGGGGCGTAGCGGTCGGCCACCTGCGCGGCCTCTTCGCGGCTGTCGCACAGAACCACCTCGGCGCGTTCGTGCCAGGCGCGGTGCGCGGCGGAGAGATTGGGTTCAGGCAATTTGTCGATCAGCGCTTGCACCCGGGCCATGACACCCTTGGCCAGGGCCTCATCGGTGCTGACCAGCCAGACCGGGCTGTCGGCGCCATGTTCGGCCTGGCTGACCAGATCCCAGGCGACGGTTTCCATGTCAGCGGTGTGGTCCGCAATCACCAATGAATCGGTAGGGCCTGCAAACATGTCGATGCCGACCTCGCCGAACAGCATCCGCTTGGCCTCGGCCACATAAGAATTGCCGGGGCCGACCAGAATGTCGGCGGGCTGGGCGCCGAACAGACCCTGGGCCATTGCTGCGATACCCTGCACGCCGCCCAGGTTCAGGATCAGATCAGCGCCACTAAGGTCCATTGCATAAAGGATCGCATCGGGAATGCCGGTGCCGGGGCGGGTTGGCGAAACCGCCGTGATGTGGGGGACTCCGGCCACCTTGGCGGTGGTGATGGTCATCAGGGCGCTGGCGATATGGCTGTAGCGGCCGCCCGGAACATAGCAGCCGGCACTGGAAACCGGGATCTGCTTCTGGCCCGCGATCAGACCTGGAATAATCTCTACCTCGCATTCGCCCATGGTGGCCTTCTGCGCTTCGGCAAAGCGGCGGACGTTGGCATGGGCGAACTGGATGTCCTCTTTCATCTGCTGTGAAACCCGATTGCAGGCCGCGCGGCGCTGGGCGCCGGTTACCACAATGGGGCCGGTCCAGCCATCCAGCTTTTCCGCGTAGCGGCGCACCGCGTCTTCGCCTTCACGTTCGATATTGGCCAGCATCCCGGCGACTGTATCGCGGATACCGCTGTTTTCGGCAGCGGGGCGGGGCTGGGCCTGCTTGAGGTAGGTGATTGCCATTGGGGTCAGCTCATTTCCATTGGAGGGCCGCCGGATATGCCGGGGCAGCACGGCGCGGGTTGCGCCTAAAACAGCGCCGTGCCGGCCGCTCGGTCAAGCTGCGGCTTGCAGGTTTCGAAAAACACGAATGTTTGTTTCTAATTGCCGGACAGCCTAATTCCCTTTTGCAGGGAGGGTGCGGAATTCCTCGGCCAGCCAGGGGAAGCGTGCGCTGATAGGATCTGTAAAATGGTGGCGCAGGGATTTCTGCAAGGCCTGGTGGATCAGTTGCGAAGTGGCCGCAGGATAGACGCTGGTAGTGAACAGCGACACCGTGCGGGCAAAGCTCTTACCGGGGAAGCGCACAACCTTGACCTTGCCGTGAAAGCGCTGGGCGCGGTGGTAACTGGCAGCGGTGGTGATGGTCCAGCCGCTGCCCTCGGAGACCAGACCGACAATCGACTGGTTGCACTCCAGCTCAAACCGGTTGGGAAGAGAGATCTTGAGCCGGGTCAGCTGGGTTTCGATCTGTTTGCCGATGGTGTGATCGCGGGAATAACGCAGGAAGGGCAGAGACGCATCGGCTTTGGTCAGGTCTTCGACGCTGCCGGAATACCCGGTGGGCACCACCAGAATAAAGGGATCGCGCATCAGCGGGTATTCGATCAGATCCGGCAGCAGCCCGGCCGGGCGGGTGGCGACGCCGGCGTCCAGTTTCTGCTCCTGCAGCTTTTCAATGATCTCGTGGCTGGGCCGGGTGTAGTGGCGGAAGCTGCAGCGCGGCAGCGCGGTAGACAGGAACTGAAACAGTTCCGGGCCGACCTCGTTATCGAAATCGTCGAGCAAGGCCATCCGCAGGTCGGTGGCATGCTGCCAGCTGCCGGAGCGGATTTCCGCCTCGCCGCGTTTGAGAGTCATCAGCCCGTCAAATACGTAGCGGGCATAGACCACGCCTGCAGGCGTCAACCCCATTGGACGGCGGGTGTGGTCCACCAGATCAACACCAAGCGCGCTTTCCAGGCTGCGCAGGTGATTGGACACGGTGCTGATCGACAGGCCGGTTTCCGCGGCGGCCTTCTGTATTGATCCCGATTTGGAGATCAGCTGGAACACTTCCAGCCAGCGTAGACTCAGCGTCTTTTGCATATGCCGTCCTCCCTTGCGCTTTGCATATGCTATCCACAGGTTTGCGCCAATATATCCGTAAAAATCAAATCTAAGTTTTGCTTTAGTCGCAAGAGTAATTTTCTGCTATAGTGAAGCGGCTTCCCGGATATGGTTTGCCGTGTAAAAATCAAAGCCATGAGGCCCGCAACGAACGGGCCCGGCGAATTAACTGGGAGACCTTATCAATATGATCAAAAAGTATCTGCTTTCAACAATCTGCGCCGCCGCTGCCTCCATCTCTGCCGTGAATGCCTCTCATTTGGATGAGATCACCGTGGCCTATTTCCTGGAATGGCCAATGCCTTTCCAGTTTGCCAAGGCCAATGGCACCTATGAGGAGGAACTGGGCGTCAAGATCAACTGGGTGTCGTTCGACACCGGCACCGCAATGTCGGCGGCGATGGCGTCCGGCGATGTGCAGATTGCCGTGAGCCAGGGCGTGCCGCCATTTGTTGTAGCAACGTCCGCCGGGCAGGACATTCAGATTGTGGATGTGGCCGTCAGCTATTCCGACAACGACAATTGCGTGGTGGCTGAGGCGCTGGAGATCGACAAGACCAGCGCTGGTGAGCTGGCCGGCAAGAAAGTGGGCGTGCCGATCGGCACCGCTGCGCATTACAACTTCCTGTCGCAGATGTCGCATTTCGGTGTTGATATCGGCTCGATGGAGGTCGTCGATATGGCGCCCGCGGACGGTGCTGCAGCTTTTGCCCAGGGCAACCTGGACATGGTCTGCGGTTGGGGCGGCGCGTTGCGGCGGATGGTGGAGCATGGCAATGTGCTGCTGACCGGCGCCGAGAAAGAAGAACTGGGAATTCTGGTGTTTGATGTAACCAGCGCACCGGCGGGGTTCATCGCTGAGGACAGCGAACTGCTGAGTAAATTCCTGAAAGTGACGGCAGACGCCAACGCCATGTGGAACTCAGGGGATCACAAGGACGAGATGCTGCCGGTGATTGCCAAGGATGCCGGTATGGACTTGGGCGATGCCGAGGCCACAATAGCCACCTTCAACTTCCCCTCGGTAGAGGATCAGCTGTCCGAAAAATGGCTGGGCGGCGGCGCTCAAAACTTCATGAAGGGCGTGGCGGATGTGTTTGTGAATGCGGGCAGCATCGAAGCGGCGCTGGAGTCCTATGACGGCGCCGTCGACAGCGCACCGCTGGACGCTGCGCTGAACTGAGCCGCAACTGAATAGCTGAGATGAGCGGCCCGGTTACCGGGCCGTTTGCATCCGCGGCTGAAGCAGGAAGGGGGAGAGATGTCAGGATTGGACATCAAAGGTGTCTCTATGCGTTTTGATCTGCCCAATGGCAGTTCGGTACAGGCGCTGAAAGACGTTTCGTTGAATTTGAAGGCGGGTGAGCTGATGTCGGTGCTGGGGCCTTCGGGCTGCGGCAAGACCACGCTCTTGAACATTCTGGCCGGGTTTCTGGCCCCGACGGAAGGCGCGATTGAACTGAACGGCCATGGTGTCACCGGGCCGGATGCCGAACGCGGCATGGTGTTCCAGAAAGGCGCGCTGTTTGAATGGATGAACGTGCGCGACAACGTGGAATTCGGGCCGCGCATGAAAGGCATGGCGCGGGCGGAACGGGAAAAGATATCTGACCGGCTGCTGGATATCGTCGGCCTGCAGGATTTCAAGGAAAAGGCGGTCTATGAGCTGTCGGGCGGCATGCAGCAGCGTGTTGCCTTGGCCCGCTGCCTGGCCAATGAGCCGGACGTGATCCTGATGGACGAACCGCTTGGCGCGCTGGATGCGCTGACGCGGGAGAAGATGCAAGGCCTGGTGCTGAAGCTGTGGAAAGAGACCGGCAAGACCATCATTTTGATCACCCACTCGGTGGAGGAAGCACTGCTGCTGGGCGAGCGTCTGATCGTGATGGCGCCGCGCCCCGGCCGCATTCACCGCGAATACCAGCTGCCTTTTGCGGAACGCGGGGTGAATGCCGATCTGCGCGATGTCAAGAAATCCGAAGGCTTTGCCGAGACCCGCGATGAGATCCTCTCGATGATCTGGGAGATGGAAGAGGAGATCATGGGCCGGACGGAGCAAGTGGCATGACGGTCCTTCTGTTCTATATCGCGCTGTTTGCCGGTGCTTTCTTTTTGGTTCAGCTGATCCGCAAGGGGATGCAGTCGCAGCAGGATTTCACTAGTTTGAAAACGGTAACGTTTGGTGATGAAAGTGCCGTGACGCCGGACCGGGCGGCCTCGATCATCTCGGTCCTTGTGATCTTTGTGATCTGGGCGGCCTTTACCGGCTCCAAGCTGCTTCCCATTCACGTGCCGGGGCCCTTCACCGGCGAAACCGCATTCACCTACACTTTGGAGAATGCCGACGGGGCTACTGATGACGCAGACATCACGGTCAGGGTGGCCGGGTTCGGCGAGGAAAGCCCCAAGTTTGAGGTGGAGCCGGGCGATGGTTTTGCCAAGAACGATGCCCTGGCGGCACAGGCCGGGCGCTCCACCACTCTGATTTTTGACCGTAATGACGAGGTCAAGCGCAAGGAAGGCGCAAAGATCGTCGCCATCAATGGCAAACCCATCGGCCCCGGAACACAAGTGGACGCTGGCGACGGCACGGTGACGCTGACCGGCAAAGGGGCGATCAGTTTTGCCCCGCATAGCGGGTTGCAGATGAACCCGATCTGGCTGCCGGCGCCGGAAACGGTGGTGGCGCGGTTCTTTGAGATTGCCTCGGAAGGCTATCAGAACTTTTCGTTGTGGCAGCATTTGGGCTGGTCGCTGACACGGGTGATCGTGGGTTTTGTGACCGGGGCGATTGTCGGCATTCCGCTAGGCTATGCCATGGGCCTGTCCGGCTGGTTCCGCGGCTGGTTCGACCCGATTGTCGAGTTCATGCGCCCGGTGCCGCCCTTGGCGCTGATCCCGCTGGTGATCATCTGGTTCGGCATCTGGGAAACCGGCAAGATCGTGCTGCTGTTCCTGGCTGCACTCTGGATCATGACGATTGCGGCGCGGGCCGGGGTTTCCGGGGTGAACATCTCGAAAATCCACGCGGCCTATTCGCTGGGTGCCTCCAAGTGGCAGATCATGCGTCATGTGATCGTGCCGAACTCGCTGCCGGAGATCTTTACCGGCGCGCGGGTGGCGATGGGCGTTTGCTGGGGCACCGTTGTGGCCGCCGAACTGGTGGCTGCGCAAAAGGGTGCAGGCATGATGATCATTGCTGCGTCCAAATTCCAGCTGACGGATATTGTAATCATGGGGATCGTGCTGATTGGCATCATCGGCTATGGCATCGACATTCTGATGCGTATGGCCGAGAACTGGCTGGTGCCGTGGAAGGGCCGCAGCTGAACCTGTGCCGTGCCGCGCAAAAAAAAAGACGCCCGGGGATTTCCCCCGGGCGTCTTTTTGTTCGGGTGTGGCGGCGGGCGATGCGTTATCCGCGGATGCGGGCAAAGTCCGGGTCATAGGGGGAGGGGGCGATGACCCTTGCCCCCACCAGGTCGCCGTACATGTCGAGTTGTATTTTGCGGCCTTCCGTTGCCAGTTTCGGGTCCACAAAGGCATAGGCCAGGTTCATGCCCACCCGGTGGCCCCAATCGCCGGACGTCACGGTGCCCACGACCTTGTCACCTTGCATCAGCGAGGCGCCGCCATGGGCCGGGGCGTGGGTGGCGTCGATCTGCAGCGTTACCAGCTTCTTGCGCAGCCCTTCGGCTTGACGCCTCAGCAACGCCTCCTTGCCGATGAAACCGCCTTTTTCCATCTTCACGAAACGGTCCAACCCGGTTTCAAACGGGTCGAATTCGGTGATCAGGTCGGCTTTCCAGTGCAGGAATCCCTTCTCCATTCGCATCGACTCGACTGCGCGGGCGCCAAACAGCTTCAGGCCGTGTGCCTCGCCCGCCTTCCGCAGCGCCAGGTAGGCGGCATAGAGCGAGGCGTTGGGGACGTGGATTTCATAGGCCAGCTCGCCCGAGAAGCTGACGCCCATCACCGTGGCAGGGGCAAAGCCGATGAAACATTCGCGCACCGACAGCCAAGGGAAGGCGTCACGCGACCAGTCGCCCCGGGCGCAGGCTGAGAGCACGTCCCGCGCCCGGGGGCCGGCCAGGACCAGGATGGTCTGGTCGTTGGTGAGAGAACGGATCTGCACGTCTTCATCGCTGCGGATGTGCGCCTGCAGCCAGTCCATGTCATGGTATTCGCTGGCCGCCGCCGAGCCGTACCAGACCCGCTCCGGCCCGCGGTCCGAGGCGGGGAGGTTGGCCACTGTGGCTTCGCCCTTGATCATGCCGTGGTGGTTCAGCAGGTAGCCAAGCCCGACTCGGCCCGCGCGTTTCGTCACTGTGCCGCAGAACATCCGGTCAAGGTAGCTGTGCCGGTCGGCGCCGGTGATCTCAAACCGGTTGAAGCCGTTGACCTCGGCCAGGCCGGCGTTGTCCTGAACGTTCCTTACTTCCGCCGCGATCACCTCGAAGGCTTCGTCGAAGTTGAAGGACAGCGAAGGATGGAAGTCTGGTGCTGGCTTGATGTAGTCGACCCGCTCCCAGCCGTTCACCACGGTGAACTCGGCGCCTTCGGCCGCCATCACCGGAGTCAGCGGTGTGGTTTTGGCTGGGCGGCCCGCCGGGCGGTGCTCATGCGGGAAGTGGAAGCGGAATTCGTTCTGGTAGTCTTCGATCGCCTTCAGCGCGGTCAGCTCGACATTGGTGTGGCCGGTGAAGCGGCGGGGATCAATGCACCAGGTGTCGTACTGCGCCTCGCCATGCACGATCTGCTGTGCCAAAAGCCAGCCGTGGCCGCCGCCTTCGCCCAGGCCCGCCCGCAACCCGATGATGCAGAACGCGTTGCGCTTGCCTGGGATCGGGCCGACCAAAGGCGCCCCGTCGATGGTATAGGTGATCGGACCGTTGACCACGGTGTGAATGCCGGTGTCCATCAGCGCAGGCATCCGGGCAAATGCGCCTTCCAGCACATCCGTGACCCGGTCCAGATCATCGGGGCAGAGTGCGTTCACGAAATTCGGATCGATTCCGTCCATACCCCAGGTTTTGCAGTCCTGTTCGTAGAAACCTACCAGCAGGCCGTTCTTTTCCTGGCGGCAATAGTAATCGCTGATCGGGCAGCGCAACAGCGGCATCCGGTGGCCTGCGTCCTTGATCGCGGGGATCTCCTCGGTCAGGAAATACTGGTGCTCCATCGAGGCGACGGGGTGGTGCACGCCCATCATGGCGCCGACCTCGTTCACCCGGTAGCCGCAGGCGTTCACCACGATGTCGCAATCGATATCGCCGTGTTCTGTATGCACCGTCCAGGTGTCGTCCTGGTGCTGGGTGAGGGCGGTCACCGGCGTGTTGCGGTAGACCTCGGCGCCGGCCTTGCGGGCGCGCCGCGCCAGCGCCTGGCACAGCTGGGCCGGGTCAATATCGCCGTCCAGCGGGTCCCACAAGCCGCCGATCAGGTTATCGGTGGAGATCAGCGGATGGCGGCGGGCGCATTCCTCGGCGTCGATCACCTCGAACGCCACCTCCATACCGCGCGCCATGGAGGTAAAGTGGCGGTAGCCCTGCATCTGTGCTTCGGTATTAGCCAGGCGGATACCGCCGTCGCCGTGGTGGTAGTTGATCGGGTAATCCGGGTCTTCAGCCAGTTCCTTGTACAGGTTGATCGAGTGGGTCTTGAGGCCGACCATGGTCTGGTTCATGCCGAAATTCGTGACCTGGGCCGCTGAATGCCAAGTGGTGCCGCTGGTTAGTTCGTTGCGTTCGACAAGAACGACGTCGCTCCAGCCTTCCTGAGTGAGGTGGTAGAGGGTGGAGCAGCCTGCGATGCCGCCGCCGATCACCACAACCTTGGTGCGCGATTTCATGAAAGGGACCTCCCGATGGATTTTGCATGACTAAGCGCCCAGTCAGCGCAGGCTGCAATGCAGGGGCGATTAATTATCAAAAATTAGAAAACTTTATTGAATGAATTGGGAATATTGATCCGGTGATTGCCAGCCTGCGGCTGTGGCGGGATCATTGGAGCAAGATTTACCTCAGGAGGTCACAATAATGGCAGAGCAGCGAGCCAAACGGGGCGGGCGCCGGGAGCGTTTGGCGCTGAGGGCGGCAAAGCCTGCCGTGGATCCCTGTCCGCCGGGCCAGATCGGCGGAGCCTATAAGCCGCTGACGCCTGAGGAACTGGAACGGGTTTACTCCACAGCACTGGAATTGCTGGCCAAGCTTGGCATGGGGGAAGTTCCGCCCCGGCTGCACGCCGATCTGCTGGCGGCAGGGGCGCAGGACAACGGTGCCGGGCGGGTATTGTTCCCGCCGCAACTGGTGGAACAGGCGATTGACCAGGCTGCCAAAACCTTTGTTCTGCACGGGCGCGATGACAGCCGTTCAATCACAGTGGGCGGCAATGCGGTGCATTTCGGCACCGGCGGCGCGGCAGTACAGACGCTGGATATGGAAAGCGGGGTGTACCGGCCTTCGACCCTGGCTGACCTGCATGACTTTACCCGGCTGCAGGACACGCTGGCCAATGTCAGCTGGTTCACCCGCTGCTGCGTGGCGACAGATGTGCCGGACACCTACGATCTGGACGTGAACACGGTCTATGCGCTGCTGAAGAACACCACCAAACCGGTGGCGACGTCGTTTACGCTGGCAGAGCATGTGGCACCGATTGTGAAGATGCTGGATATCGCTGCAGGCGGTCCGGGGGAGTTCTCCAAACGCCCCTTCGTCAAGGCGCATATCAGCCCGGTCATCTCTCCTATGCGTTATGGCGAGGATGCGGTGGACGTTGTCTATGAATGCATCAGGCACAACATTCCAATTTCCTGCATAACTGCGGCCCAGGCGGGGGCAACGGCGCCTGCTACATTGGCGGGATTTCTCGCGCAGTCGCTGGCCGAGACCCTGGCCAGCCTGGTAATGGTCCACGCGATCCAGCCGGGTTTCCCGATGGTGTTCTCCAACTGGCCTTTGGTGATTGACCTGCGCACAGGCGCGTTCTCTGGCGGCAGCGGCGAGACAGCGGTGCTGAATGCGGCCTCGGCGCAGCTGTCGAACTGGCTGGGGCTGCCCTCGGGCGTGGCTTGCTCAATGACCGACGCCAAAGCGATTGACGCGCAATACGGGGCTGAAAAGGGGCTGACATCGCTGGCGGCAGCGCTGGCCGGGGGCAATCTGATCTATGAAAGCTCGGGCATGACGGCGTCGCTTCTGGGGGTAAGTTTTGAAGGTTTCGTGCTGGATGACGAGATGCATTCCCACACCTACCGTGCCCTGCGCGGGATTGAGGTGAGCGAGGAAAACCTTGGGTTCGAGGCGATCTGCGCGGCGGTGCTGGGCGAGGGGCATTTCCTGGGCGGTCAGCATACTTTGGCGGCGATGGAGCGGGATTATTTCTACCCGGTGATAGCGGACCGGGACGAGCCGCGCACCTGGGCGGAAAAGGGCGGGTTGGATGCCTGGACACAGGCACGGTTGCGGGCGCAGGAAATTCTGCGGACCCATCAGCCCGTGTATCTGACTTCAGAGCAGGACCGGGAGATCCGGGCGCGGTTCAAGATCTATTAAGAGGCCGGGCGGTCAAGAGATCAGGGTGAAACTGTCCGCAAGCCAGGGCGCGCTTTGCTGGAACGGTTTTATCGCGTGGTCGGCAATCAGCGTGCGCATCCGGTTGTCGACCAGATCAAGGATCGAGCGCGAGCAATCCGGCGTCGAAACGATGGCCAAAGTGCGCGAGAAGCTTTTGCCCGGAAAAGCGACCATGCTCAGCTTGGGCTGGAACAGCTTGGCGCGGGAAAACAGCAACGGCGTGGTGATCGTCCAGCCGGCACCCGCTGCCACCATGGCCATCAGTGTCTGATTGCTGGCGCATTCGAACCGGTGCGGCAGCGACAGGCCCAGCCGCCGCAACTGTGTTTCGATCTGGCGGGAAATGATCTGGTTGCTGGCAAAGCGCAGGAAGGGCAGCGTGCTGCGGCCTTCGATAACCTCCTGCAGCATGGGTTCGTCTGATTTGGGCAGCACCGCAACAAAGGGATCGCGCAGCAGCGGCCTGTCTTGAAGATCGCGCAATCGCTCAGACGGGGTGGTGGTGATGCCCAGATCCAGCTGCCGGTCGCGCAGCATGGCCAGGATCGCATGGCTGGAATCGGTCTGATACATGAAATCGCAGCGCGGCATGCTGGTCGACAGGTATACGGCCAGTTCAGGGATGATGTCGCTGTCAAAATCCTCGATCGTGCCAAGCCGAAGATAGCTGGCCTCGGAAATGTTTCCGGCCGAAGCCTCGGCCTTGGCCTTGCGGATCGTGTGCAGCGCATCGCCGATGCTGCGCAGGAAAACCTGGCCTTTGGGTGTCAGAACCATGGGGCGGCGGCTGTGGTTGAACAGCTCCACACCCAGATGATCCTCAAGATTGCGCAGATGGTGCGAGATGGTGCTGACCGACAGGCCGGTCTCCTCGGAGACTTCCTGCAAAGACCCTTTGCGGGCCGTGATCTGGAACAGTTCCAGCCCTTTCAGGCTCAGATCTTTGCGGGTGGAGTGGCTGGGCATCGAATATGTCTCCCACAATTCCGCGGCTGCGTCATGAGGCGTTTTTCAGATTTCCGCCAATTCTTGCCAATAAGCTGGACACCATAGCCGGGCCGGAGCGGTTGGGCCGTTACGCTGGCAATCCGCTCCTTGCGCAGCTGCTTCGTGCGCCCGCGCGGAAAATGCCGCTGCCTTGTAAAGGGTTTATGAACATTGACGCCTCGCGCCGACGGGCGCACACTGCAGCCACAGCGATGGTTTTTCAGCCGATGCATTGTCGTGGAGGATATTTAACTGCACCGAAACTGGCGTTATGCAAAGCCGGATTGCGAAAGTTCTGGCCTTATCAGTTTTGGAAACTGTCACTGTAGGCGGGGCGCATGACTCCGCAAGGTTTCACGGTTGAAACAATAAGAACAACAAACAACAGTCCAAAGGGAGATAACTGGATATGACAGCAAAGACTTCAATCAGCCGCCGCACGGTGCTCAAAAGCGCAGGTGCTGCGGCACTGGCAGCGCCGCTTTACTCAAAAAGCGCGCTGGCGTCTTCCGGCGAAGTGAACATTCTGATGTGGTCGGACTATCTGCCGCCGGAGTTCATTTCGGGTTTCGAGGCCAAGACCGGCATCAAGGTGAATTACACCGGTATCGGTTCCAACGAAGAAATCATCAACAAGATGAAGGCCACCAAAGGCCAAGGCTTTGACATCGTTTCACCGACCAACAACCGCTCGCTGCAGTGGGGGCCGCTGGAACTGCTGAAGCCGTTCGACATGAACAAAGTCAACATTGACGCGGTGAACCCGGCGATGGCCAAGATCGGCACCGACGCCTGGAACTTTGGCGGTTCGGGCGTGCATTGGCTGCCGCATATCTGGGGCACCGAGGGCATTGCATACCGCACTGACAAATGGCTGCCGGCGGGTGACGCGCCGTCTTATGGCGACGTCTGGTCGGAAGAAAATGCCGGCAAGACCATGGGCCGGGCGCATTCGATGATGCTGGGCGCGGGTCTTTACATGGAAGCCTCGGGCGAGATGGAGCCGGGTTCAATCTGGGCGGCCTATGACGACGAGGAAACCATGCGCAAGGTCTGGGGCCAGGTCACCGACTGGTGCGTGGCGCGCAAGAACCGGATCAAACTGATCTGGAACGATGCGGACACCCAGAAGAACGGCCTGTTGAACGAGGGCGTTGTGGTCGGTCAGACTTGGGACGGCCCGCCGCTGGCGCTTAAGTCCGCTGGCGAACCTGTGCACTATCAGGCACCGGTCGAAGGCTCGATGGCTTGGGTTGACGGCATCTCGATGCCGGTTGGCGCCAAGAACGAAGAGCAGGTTTATGCCTTTGTCTCTTACGCTTACGAGCAAGAGCCGGCAGGCAAGGCAATCGACAGCCATGGCTACAACTCGCCGGTTCTGGGCGCCGACAGCCACTCGGGCGATGTCTACAAGAAGAACTTTGCCGAAGCCTATCCGGGCAACTCGCTGGCCAATCTGAACCCATGGCCGGCCGAGGCGCCGTGGTATGCGGATGTGCGGACCGAGTTCGTCAACAAGTTCAAAAGCGCCTAAGCGAAGCGCCTGATCATGCGGGCCTCCGGGAGATCTATCCCGGGGGCCGGTTTCGTGCCGCTGGCAGCCAGCCGGAACGGCGCAATCAACAATAATACAAGGGAAGCAGGTCTTGCGGGGCCGGTGGAGCGCCACCGGAATGGGGATCTGCACCCTGGGGAGAAGCCAAATGAGTGCTGGGGTCGGCGTTGATCTCGAGAATCTTTGGATCCGTTTCGGTGACTTTGTTGCCGTGCGCGATGCCAATGTGAACATCAATGGAGGGGATTTCTTCTCCTTCCTGGGGCCCTCGGGCTGCGGCAAAACCACCATCCTGCGGGCGGTCTCAGGCTTTCTTGAGCCAAGCGATGGCCGGGTGCTGATTGGCGGCAATAACATGAAGGGGATCGGGCCGAACAAGCGCCCGACTGCGCTGATCTTTCAGAACCTGGCGCTGTTCCCGCTGATGAAGGTCTGGGAAAACATCACGTTTTCCATGGAGATCAAGGGCGCCTCGGCCAGGGAACGGCGCAAGCGCGCGGATGAGCTGTTGGATATGATCGCGCTGCCGGGCCAGGGCGACAAACTGCCCTCCGAATTGTCTGGCGGCCAGCGTCAGCGGGTGGCGATTGCGCGCGCCTTGTGCGCCGAACCGGATGTGCTGCTGCTTGATGAACCGCTGTCGGCGCTTGACCTCAAGTTGCGCCAGCACATGCGCACCGAGCTGCGCGAGATTCAGCAACGGGTCGGCATCACCTTTATCTACATCACCCACGACCAGGGCGAGGCGCTGACCATGTCCGACAATATCGCGGTTATGAAGGCGGGGGTGATTGACCAGATCGGTGATGGCAAAACCATCTATAACGATCCGGCCACCGCCTTTGCGGCGTCTTTCGTGGGCGAAAACAACGTCTTCCGCGGCAAGGTGAAGCGGGTGATGGGCGACGAGGCCCTGATCGCCACCAACCGGTCAGGCGATCTGGTGGCGCGGGTTTCCACCGCCAACCAGGGCCGCATGAAAGAAGGCGACGAGGCGATGATGTTCATCCGTCCCGAGGCCTTTGCGCTGGCGCCCGAGGGCGCGGCGGGCGACCATTTCGTGACTGCGCGCGTCAACCACGAGGAGTTTGAGGGCAATAGCTTCAACATCTTCATGGAAGGCGACGGCGGTAAGGAGCTGAAGGTCTCGATCCCCAATCTGGGCCAGTCTTTTGATGACCACACCGGCCAGAATATCACCCTGGAATACGAGACGAAAAACGCCGTCTGTGTTCCGGCTGGTGAGCTGGCCGCAGAATGAGGAGGCCCACGCTATGCCAAGCTTCCTGAGGGAGTTCTTTAAACGCAACGGTGTCGGCATGGGCAGCCTGATGCTGGGCCTGGTCCTGTTCTGGACCATCGGCCTGATCATCCTGCCGCAGCTGTCGATGCTCGACTTTTCCTTCCGTCCCAACCTGCCGCCGCCAGAGATCGGCGGCCCCAAGGACGTCTATACGGTTGAGAACTACAAATATCTGGTGTTCGGACCGGAGGGCGGCAGCCAAAGCTACAACGCCGTCGACCTCAATGTGTTTTTCCGTACCCTGGTGGCAGCGGTCTGCGTCACCATCTTCAACCTGATCCTGTGCTACCCGATCGCCTATTATCTGGCCCAGACCAAAGGCAATCACATCCGCATCTTCGCGCTGATGCTGATCATCCCCTACTGGATCAACGAGATCCTGCGGGCCTTTGCGCTGCGCATCATCTTCGGCGAGACCGGGGTCCTCAACAACTTTTTGGTGGGGCTGGGGGTTTTCGACACTCCGTTTGACTTTATCCGCAATGACATCGCGCTTTATGCGGGTCTGGGCTATGCCTACATCCTCTTGATGATCTTCCCGATCTACAACGTGATCGAAAGCCTCGACCGCAACCAGATCGAGGCGGCGCGGGACATGGGCGCCAGCTGGGCCAAGATTCATCAGCGGGTGGTCATTCCTTACGCCAAGCCGGGCATTTCCTCGGGCTGCACCATGGTATTCATGCTGTCCGCCGGTGCTTTGGCGGCGCCGCAGATCCTTGGCGGACCGTCTTCCCTGTGGTTCACCCAGCTGATCTATCAGCAGTTCAACGACAACTCCGACTGGCCGCAGGGCGCCGCTTATGCGGTGGTGCTGCTGGTCACCTGTATCCTGCTTGTTTTGGCGATCATGCGCCTGTTCAAGGTGAACATGGGGGATATCGGCAAATGAAGAACTTCTCCTTTATGCGCGTAAGCCTTTGGGTCTATCTGGCGATCTTTTTTGCCTATCTGCTTGGCCCGCTGGTGATCATGTCGGCGACCGCATTCAACTCGCCTTCGTTCCCGCGGATGACCCCTTGGGAATGCCTGACGTTCGAGTGGTTCTCGGCTCTGTTCCAGGACGAGCGGATCCTGAACGGGATCTGGAACTCGGTCCTGGTGGGGGCGGGCACGATTGTGCTGTCGGTGTCGATGGGGCTGGCAGGGGCGCTGATGCTGACCCAGATCTGGCCGAAACTGCGCGCGACCTATTACACCATCATCATCGCGCCGATCCTGATCCCCGGCGTGGTCATTGGCATCTCGACCCTGGTGTTCTGGGACCGGATCAACCGGATGCTGGGACTGGGCGCGGACAGCTGGCTGTCGAACGGTCTGTTCCTGACCATCATCGGCCAGTCCACCTTTATCGCCAGTTACTGCATGCTGGTCTTGGTGGCGCGCCTGCAGCGTTATGATATCGCGCTGACCGAGGCAGCACTGGATCTGGGCGCCACCCATGCCCAGGCTTTCCGCAAGGTGCTGCTGCCGTTCATGCGGCCTGCCATCGCTTCGGCCGCGGTGCTGGCGTTCCTGGCCAGTTTCGAGAACTACAACACCACCACCTTCACCTTCGGCGAATACCCGACGCTGACCATCGAGCTGGCGCAGAAAGTGCGCTATGGCATCACCCCGGCGATCTCGGCGCTGGCCTTTATCATCGTGGTGCTGACGGTGATTGCGGCGCTGTTCAACGAGGCCGGCATCCGCCGCCGCGAACTGGTGGCGGCTGCGCGCAAACAGGCCACGGTCGAGGAACTGGAAAGCGGCAAGCTGCGGCTGCCGGGTTTCCTCAGCTCCAATGTTGCAGCGGTGGGGCTGGTGATAGTGGCCTGCGCGACGGTGGCGGTGGTCGGCACCGCGACGGTCTACAGTCCGGCGCAATGTATCGCGAACGTTCAGGAGCAGAAGCAGCTGGAAGCCCAGGAACGCATCCAGGAGCTGCGCCGCCAGCGGGATCTGCGCCGTCAGCAGCAGCAAGAGCAGCAGGGCGAAGCCCCTGCACAAACTGCGCCTTCAGGTGGCAACAACTCCGGCTTTGGCGGCGTCTTTGCGCCGGGCAGCCTATCGGGGGATGAAGAGGATGGCGCGGAGGCAGAGCAGGAGCCGCAGGGCAACAGCTCCGGTTTCGGCAATGTTTTTGACCCCGGTGCCCTCTCCAACGACGGCGAGGAAAGCGGATCAGATAACTGAACCGGCTCCAAACAAACAAAAGGCGGCCTTGGGGCCGCCTTTTTTCATGAATGACCCAGTTTGTCTTCAGGCGGCGGAACCTGCCGGGTGGCTGTCTGCGTAGTATTGTTTGCGGAAGGCCTGCGGGCTGGTCTTGTATTCCCGCTTGAACCATTCGGTGAGGTTGCTGCGCGAGCCAAATCCGGTGGCGGCGACAATCTCGGCCAGCGGCAGGGTGGTGTGCAGCAGCAGCTGGCGGGCCTTCTCAATCCGCAGCTTGCGATAGGCAGCCAGCGGGCTGGTGCGGGTCTTTTGCTGAAAACGGCGCTCCAGCTTGCGCGGAGAGACGCCGGCCTGCTGGGCTATATCGCGGATCAAAAGCGGCTCTTCCAGGTTCTGTTGCATCAGGTCAAGGATCTTGACAATCAGCGCGTCGCCGCCGGCGGTCTGGCGCAGTTGCAGCGATATTTTTGACTGTTCCGATGCCGGGCCAAAGGCCAGGCCGAGGTAATCACAGACCGCATCGGCGATGAACGGTCCGCGGTCGGCGCGCAGGAAACCGGCCAGCAGGCGCAGGGCGGCAAAACTGCTGACGGCAGTGTTGATGCGTCCGGCGGCAGTTGTCAGCGTGCCTGCCGGGGCGCAGGTCAGCTGCTCTTCCTCTGCGGCGGCAGCGAAATTCGAATGCACGGCAGTCTCGAATGCCGCCTGCAGACCGGACTCGGCCAGCAGAAAGATGGCACTGCCGGCAAACAGGCAGCGTTGGGCCTGGCGGCAGATCCGCTGCAGGCTGGCCTTTTCACCTGAGTTCAGCGGCCAGCGGCTGGAGATACCACCGAGGAAGATGACCGTCTGCGGTTTCCACCCCGCGGGCACGGCGCGCATTTGCGAGCTGAGGTTGCGCACGGCTGTTCGGTATCCGCTGTCGGGAAACAGATCATTGGCGGCGCGGAAAACTTCGCAAATCATTTGCGCCGCGGCAGGGGGTTCTGACTGCGGCAGGATGATTTCGACGTCGTGGAAGCGGGCGTGTGCCGCGCTGTCAGCAGAGCGCTGGAAAGCTGGCACGGTCAGCGGTTCGAGACGGAACATCATTCTCTCCTCTGAGCGGGTCATGCGGGGGTGCCCTGCCGGGCGGGGCCGGCAGGGCACGGAGCCTGAAAAGATCAGGCTTCGTTTTCTTCGTAGTCCGACATCGGCGGGCAGGTGCAGATCAGGTGGCGGTCGCCATAGGCGTTGTCCACCCGGTTCACAGCCGGCCAGTATTTGTCGACACCAAGGTTGCCCGGAGGGAAACAGGCCTGTTCGCGGCTGTAGGGACGGTCCCATTCACCCACCAGATCGCGCACCGTGTGCGGCGCGTGCTTCAGCGGGTTGTTTTCGGGATCGATCTTGCCGTCGATGATGTCCTGCGCCTCCGAGCGGATCGACAGCATGGCCTCGCAGAAGCGGTCTAGCTCGTCCTTGGGCTCGGATTCAGTCGGCTCTACCATCAGCGTGCCCGCCACCGGCCAGGACATGGTCGGGGCGTGGAAGCCCGAGTCGACCAGACGCTTGGCGATATCGTCCACGGTGACGTGGCCTTCCTCATCCAGCGGGCGGGTGTCCAGGATGCACTCATGCGCCACACGGCCCGTTTCCGAGGTGTAGAGGATCTTATATGCATCCTTGAGGCGCGCTGCGATGTAGTTGGCGTTCAGGATCGCAACCTTGGTCGCCTGGGTCAGGCCCGAACCGCCCATCAGCAGGCAATAGGCCCAGCTGACCGGCAGGATCGAGGGCGAACCGAACGGAGCCGCCGAAACCGGCCCTACGGCAGTGCCGTATTCCGGGTGGCCTGGCAGGTGCTCGGTCAGGTGCGCCTTGACGCCGATCGGACCCATGCCGGGGCCGCCGCCGCCGTGCGGAATGCAGAAGGTCTTGTGCAGGTTCAGGTGCGAAACGTCGCCGCCGATTTTGCCCGGCTGGGCCAGGCCCACCATGGCGTTCATGTTGGCGCCGTCGATATAGACCTGGCCGCCGTGATCATGGGTGATCTGGCAGACCTCCTGCACGGTTTCCTCGAACACACCGTGGGTCGACGGGTAGGTGATCATGCAAGCCGCGAGATTGTCGCTGTGCTGCTCGGCCTTGGCACGGAAGTCGGCGACATCGATGTTGCCGCTGTCGTCCGCTTTGACCGGGATCACCTTGTAGCCCACCATCTGTGCCGACGCCGGGTTGGTGCCGTGTGCGGAGGTCGGGATCAGGCAGATGTTGCGGTGCGCTTCGCCGCGCGACGCGTGGTAGCTGCGGATGGTCAGAAGACCCGCATATTCGCCCTGCGCACCGGAGTTCGGCTGCTGGGAGATCGCATCATAGCCGGTGATCTGGCACAGTTTGTCGTTCAGATCGTCGATCATCTGATGATAGCCCTGCGCCTGATCTTCGGGGCAGAAGGGGTGCAGGTTGCCGAATTCCGGCCAAGTGACCGGGATCATCTCGATGGTCGCATTGAGCTTCATGGTGCAAGAACCCAGCGGGATCATCGCACGGTCCAGCGCCAGGTCGCGGTCGGCCAGACGGCGCATGTAGCGGGTGATTTCTGCTTCGGCCCGGTTCTTGTGGAAGATCGGGTGAGTCAGATACTCGCTTTCGCGCAGCGCATAATCGGGCAGGCGGTAGGCGCGGTTTGCGACGCTATCGTCTTTCTTGTCGATGCCAAAGGCTGCCCAGACGGCTTCGATGGTCCCGGCGCGGGTCTGTTCGTCCAGCGAAATGCCGATGCGGTCTTCACCCACTTTGCGCAGGTTCACGCCGCGGGCGACAGCCGCTTCCATGACGGTTTTCTGCAGCGGGCCAACGTCGACGGTGATGGTATCGAAGAAGACTTCCGGTTCCACCTTGAAACCGTTCTCCTCCAGGCCGGCGGCCAGGCGCGAGGTCTTGCGGTGCACCGACTGGGCAATCGCCTTGATGCCGTCGGGACCGTGATAGACTGCATACATCGACGCGATGACGGCCAGCAGCGCCTGTGCGGTACAGACGTTGGAGTTGGCTTTTTCGCGGCGGATGTGCTGTTCGCGGGTTTGCAGCGCCAGGCGGTAGGCCTTGTTGCCGCGGGCGTCGACGGACACACCAATAATGCGGCCGGGCATGGCGCGCTTCAGCTTGTCGGTGGTCGCCATATAGGCCGCGTGCGGGCCGCCGTAGCCCATCGGAACGCCAAAACGCTGGGTCGAGCCGATGGCGATATCCGCACCCATTTCACCGGGCGATTTCAGCAGCGCCAGCGACAGAATGTCGGCGGCGACAACGGCGATGCCCTTGTGCTCGTGGATGGCTTCGATTTCCGATGTGAAATCGCGCACATGGCCGTAGGTGCCGGGATACTGGAAGATGGCGCCAAAGACTGCGCCGGGATCCAGATCATCGGGGTCAGCAACCACCACGTCGATGCCCAGAGGCTCGGCGCGGGTTTGGATCACGGCGACGGTCTGCGGGTGGCAGTTCTTGTCGACGAAGAAGGCGGCGTTGTTGGCCTTGGAGCGCGAACCGCGGTGTGCCATCGACATGGCTTCGGCGGCGGCGGTGGCTTCGTCCAGCAGCGAGGCGTTGGCGATGTCCAGGCCGGTCAGGTCGCTGACCATGGTCTGGAAGTTCAAGAGCGCCTCGAGACGGCCCTGGGAGATTTCCGGCTGGTAGGGGGTATAGGCGGTGTACCAGGCCGGGTTTTCCAGGATGTTGCGCAGGATCGGCGCCGGAGTGGTGGTGCCATAATAGCCCTGGCCGATCAGTGTGGTCAGAACCTTGTTTTTAGAGGCGATCTCTTTCATGTGGAAGAGGGCGTCGCGCTCGGTCATTGCCGGGCCCCAGTCCAGCGCCTCTTTCTGGCGGATGGCGGGCGGCACAGTGGCGTCGATCAGCTCGTCCAGGGTTTTGAAGCCGATCACCTGCAGCATGTCGGCCATCTCTTGCGGAGACGGGCCGATGTGGCGCCGGTTGGCGAAGTCATAGGCTTCGTAATCGGTAAGTTTGAAGGCCATTTCATAGGTCCTTGTCTGGGGCAATGGACCCCGCCGGGGGTGCCGGCGGGGAGGGGGTGCTTAACCGATCAGGGCTTTGTAGCCGTCCAGATCCATCAGATCGTCCAGCTGGGACGCATCCGACAGTTTGATCTTGTAAATCCAGGCGTCGCCTTCCGGGCTTTCGTTCAGAGCGCCGGGGTTGTCGGCCAGGGTTTCGTTCACCTCGACCACTTCACCGTCCAGCGGCGCGTAGATTTCGGAGGCTGCTTTCACCGACTCGATCACACCGATTTCGCCGCCTTTTTCGAACTCGTCTCCGGTTTCACGCTGCTCGACAAAGACGACTTCGCCCAGCTGATCGGCGGCGTGCTGGGTGATGCCCAGGGTTGCCACATCGCCTTCAACGGTGATCCATTCATGGTCTTCGGAATAATAGGTGGCCATTTTGACTCTCCTGATGATGTCTTAGCGTTTGTAGTTCTGTGTGACGAAGGGCAGGGCGACGATCTCAGCCGGCTGTGCCTTGCCGCGGATGATGAGGTTCACCTTGGTGCCTGCTGCGCTATGATCTGCCGCAACATAGCCCATGGCAACCGGGCCGCCGACGGTGGGGCCGAAGCTGCCCGAGGTGATGGCACCAAGGGTATCACCGCCTTCGCTCTGGACTTCCACGCCTTGGCGGGCCGGTGCCCGGCCTTCGGGCTTGATGCCGACCAGCTTTTTGGCCGTGCCTTCGGCCAGTTCTTTCTGGATGCGGGCCGCACCGGGAAAGCCGCCTTCTTCGCGGCGGCGCTTTTGGATGGCCCAGTTCAGCGAGGCCTCGATCGGGGAGGTGGACTGGTCGATGTCGTTGCCATAAAGGCAAAGGCCGGCCTCAAGGCGCAGGCTGTCGCGGGCGCCCAGGCCTGCAGGTTCGCAGTCGTCGTGGGCCAGGAACAGTTTGGACACACGGATGGCGTCTGCTTCGGGGATCGAAATCTCGTAGCCGTCTTCACCGGTGTAGCCGAGGCGCGAGATGCGGCATTCGACGCCGCCGATATCGGCGATGGCGGTTTCCATGAACTTCAGATCGCGGGCAGCGGGGCACAGTTCGCCCACCACGTCCTCGGCCTTGGGGCCTTGGACGGCAACTAGCGCGCGGTCGAAGATCTCTGTTACCTCAATGCCGTCCAGGTTGGCCTGCATATGCGGGATGTCCTGGTGGCGCAGGGCGGCGTTCACCACGACAAAGTAGTGGTCACCGGCATTGGAGACGATCAGGTCGTCCATGATGCCGCCATCATCATTGGTGAAGAAGCCGTAGCGCGCTTTGCCCTCTTTCAAAGTGGCAAAAGCCTGCGGGCAGAGCGTTTCCAGCTTCTCGCCCACATTGTCGCCGCGCAGGATCACCTGACCCATGTGGGAGACATCAAACAGCGCGGCCTTCTCGCGGCACTGTTTGTGCTCACCCATGATGCCCATGGGGTACTGAACCGGCATTTCCCAGCCGGCGAAATCGACGATCTTGCCGCCAAGCTCGACGTGCAGGTCATAAAGCGGGGTGCGTTTGGGTGCATCGGTCATAGTCTTGAGCCTTTCAAGCGGGATCAGTCGCGGACAACCATAACGGTGCAATGCGCGTTGCGCACCACACGAGCCAGGTTCGGGCCGATTTCATAGTTCGGGAAGTCGCCCTTGGCCGAGGCCATGACGATCATGTCAAAGCCTTCTTTGTGGGCAAGCTTGAGAATTTCACGGTAAACGCTGCCTTCTTCGATATGCACCGGCACATCGGAAGCGCTGGCGTTGTCTAGGATCGCCTGCACGGCCTTGCGCACATGGTCCTTGGCGCCTGCGCCATAGTTGGCGGGCAGGTTGGGCAGTTGGATGATTTCGGGGATGACCGAAACAGCGTGCAGCTCCGCGCCGTAGAACTTGGCCTGCTCCAGAGCAAGCGGAAGCGCCTTTTTCCAGGACCGGTCATCGTTGTGATCAAGTGTCAGCAGGATTTTCGTGGCCATCTGTCATCACCTCAGGTGGTAAAATGAGTGCAAGGGGCTGGGGGGCCGCTACAGCCCCCCAAGGAGGTCGGTTACTTGGCGGCTGTGCCAGTGCCTTCGGACGCGCCGCCCGAGGCAAAGAACGCTTTCGTCAGTTTGAAGACGATCGGGCTCAGCAGGGCCAGGGCGATCAGGTTCGGAATGGCCATCATGGCGTTCAGCGTATCCGCCAGCAGCCAGACAAAACCGAGGTCCGCAGTTGCGCCAAAGTAAATCGCAACAATCCACAGCACGCGGTAGGGCATCAGTGCTTTGGCGCCAAAGAAGAAGCCCACGCATTTCTCGCCGTAAAAAGACCAGCCGAGGATGGTGGTGAAGGCAAAGATCGACAGGGCAACTGCGATCAATGCTCCGCCAATTCCGGGCAGGGAGGTCTCAAAGGCCAGCGAGGTCAGCGCCGCACCGGATTCACCGGATGTCCAGGCACCGGATGCGATGATCGCCAGACCGGTGATCGAGCAAACGATGATGGTGTCGATGAAGGTGCCGAGCATGGCAACCAGACCCTGGTTCACTGGGCCGGCAGTCGAGGCTGCAGCATGCGCAATCGGGGCAGAGCCCAGACCGGCTTCGTTCGAGAACACGCCGCGGGCCACACCAAAGCGGATCGCCGCCCAAACCGCCGCACCAGCAAAACCGCCTTCGGCAGCAGAGGGGGTGAAGGCATGGGTGAAGACCAGGCTCAGCGCGTCGCCGATAGCGCCTGCATTGATCAGCAGAACCAGCAGGCCGGCGATGATGTAGCTGACGGCCATGAAAGGCACCAGTTTACCAGCCACAGCACCGATACGGGTGATGCCGCCCAGGATCACGGCTGCGGTCAGAACCATCAGGATCACGCCGGTCACCGAGGTGTTCACGCCAAAGTTCGAGTCCAGAACCTGTGCCACGCCATTGGCCTGCACACCGTTGCCGATGCCGAAGGCTGCGATGGCGCCAAACAGCGCAAACGCACCGCCAAGCCAGGCCCATTTTGCGCCAAGGCCGTTCTTGATGTAGTACATCGGGCCGCCGACGTAGTTGCCCAGCTCGTCCTGCTCACGGTATTTCACCGCCAGAACAGCTTCGGCGTATTTGGTGGCCATGCCGACCAGAGCGGTCATCCACATCCAGAACAAAGCACCGGGACCGCCCAGGAAAACGGCGGTCGCAACACCGGCAATGTTGCCGGTGCCGATTGTGGCCGACAGCGAAGTCATCAGCGCGTTGAACGGGCTGATCTGGCCTTCACCGCTTGCTTCACGGCCTTTGAACAGCAGGCTGAAGCCCATGCCCAGTTTGAGGATCGGCATGAATTTCAGGCCGACCTGCAGGAAAAAGCCAACGCCCAGAATGAGAACCAGCATAAGCGGCCCCCAAACAATCCCGTTGATCCAGCCTACTGCATTACTTAACGCTTCCATGGGTCTCCTCCCGATAACGTCTTGGTTAAATGCCCTTCGCCAAGGCCATCTGACGGGCCTCTTTCAGGGCGGCAAAGTCTTCATCCGCGTGGAACGAGGAACGGGTCAGCGGCGTGGCCGACACGTGAAGAAAGCCCTTGGACCGGGCAATCTGTTCCAGCTGCGCGAATTCTTCCGGCGACCAGAAGCGGTCGATCGGGTGATGCTTGGGGGTTGGCTGCAGGTACTGGCCCACGGTCAGGAAATCGACCTGTGCCGCACGCAGATCATCCATCACCTGGCGCACATCGTCCAGTGTCTCGCCAAGGCCGACCATGATGCCCGACTTGGTGAACAGCTGCGGGTTGGCGCGTTTGGCGTCGTCCAGCAGCCGCAGCGAGGTATAGTAGCGCGCACCGGGACGGACGCGCGGGTAGAGGCGCGGTACGGTTTCCAGGTTGTGGTTGAACACATCAGGCGCTGCTTCAAAGACCGCATCCGCCGCTTCACCCTTGCCCAGGAAATCCGGTGTCAGGACCTCGATTGTAGTGCCCGGGTTCTGATGGCGGGTAGCACGGATGGTCTGGGCGATATGTTCAGCGCCGCCGTCGGCCAGATCATCCCGGTCAACTGAGGTGATCACCACATGGCGCAGGCCCAGTTTTTTGACGGCCGCCGCCACCCGGCCCGGCTCAAACGCGTCCAGCGTGTCCGGCCTGCCGGTGGTCACATTGCAGAACGAGCAGCCGCGGGTACAGACCTCACCCATGATCATCATGGTGGCGTGGCGCTTGGACCAGCATTCGCCGATATTGGGGCAGGCGGCCTCTTCGCAGACGGTTGCCAGATCATGCTCCCGCATCAGCTTGCGGGTTTCATAGTACTCGGCGCTTTCGATCTTCTTCTTGCGGATCCACTTCGGTTTGCGCGGGATCGCGCTGTCGGCCTTATGGGCCTTTTCCGGGTGGCGGGGTCTTAGCTGGATCGTCATCTGGCATATCCCTCCGGATCAGGCGTGGATGGCGCGGCCAAGTGCATCAAGGCAGGCTTCTTTCACCGCCTCACCCATCGCAGGATGCGCATGGCAAGTCCGTGCAACCTCCTCGATAGTAGCACCTTTTGTCATCGCAAGCACCAATTCGGCAATTAAATCACCACCATGCGCGCCGCAGATATGTGCGCCCAGGATCTTGCCATCGGGCGTGGCCAGCACTTTGACTGCGCCGTCGGTCTCGCCGGTGGAGCGCGCGCGGGAGTTGGCCATGAAGGCAAACTTGCCTGTGATGTAGTTGGTGCCGGCCTCTTTCAAAGCCTCTTCGGTCAGACCGACCGAGGCAACTTCGGGATCGGTGTACACAACGCCGGGGACGGTGTTGTAATCCACATGGCCGTGCTCGCCCGCGATGATTTCGACGCAGGCAACGCCGTCTTCCTCAGCCTTGTGGGCCAGCATCGGGCCGGGCACGCAGTCGCCGATTGCAAAGATGCCGGGCACTGAGGTCTGGAACGTTTCATCCACCTCGACAAAGCCGCGGGCGTTGATCGAGACACCGAGGTCTTCCAGACCCAGACCGCGGGTCACCGGGCGGCGGCCGATGGCGATCAGCACCTTGTCGGCCTCAACCTGCTCTTCCTTGTCCTTGCCGACACGGTCCAGCGTCAGGGTCAGGCCGTTTTCGCCCTTCTCAATGGTCTTCAGCGCGCGGCCCAGCTGGAATTTCAGCCCGCGCTTGCTCAACGCCCGCTGGGACAGCTTGGCGATCTCGCCGTCGATGCCGGGCAGGATACGGTCGAAGTATTCCACAACTGTCACTTTGGATCCGAGGCGTGACCAGACCTGACCGAGTTCAAGCCCGATCACGCCGGCGCCGATCACCACCAGATGCTCTGGCGCGGCTTCAAGCGCCAGTGCACCAGTGCTGCTCAGCACGTCCACTTCGTCGATGTCCACGCCGGGGAGGGCGGCGGGTTCCGAACCAGTGGCAATCAGGATGTTCTTTGCTGTGTAAGTGTCGCCGCCAACCTGCACCTGGCCGGGGGCGGGGATGCTGGCCCAGCCTTCGATATGGTCGACACCGTTCTTTTTGAACAGGAAGGCGATGCCCTTGGTCAGGTCGCCGACAATCTTGTCCTTGCGCGCCATCAGCGCCCCCAGGTCCAGGCTGGCGCCCTCAACGGCAATGCCATGCGCAGCAAGATGGGACAGTTCGGCATACTTGCCAGAGGAGGTCAGCAGCGCTTTGGAGGGGATGCAGCCAACATTAAGGCAGGTGCCGCCCAGCGACCCGCGGCCTTCGACGCAGGCGACCTTAAGACCCAGTTGTGCAGCACGGATTGCTGCGACATAACCGCCCGGCCCGGCCCCGATCACAATCAGATCATATGCGCTCATGTGGATTCTCCTCCGAAATGCGGTTCAGGACCGGCACGTACGCTTCCGCATACGACGTTTCGTCTCCTATAGGAAACTTTTTCCCTCTTGCAAACAAAAAGTTCCATCACGGAAATTTTGACCCCTGAATACATCAAAGCTAAGCTGTTTGCGGAACAGGAGAATTTACACGAATGGAACCAATTCCCTCAGAAGAAACAGGGCTGGGCCCGGAGGCGCTGGAGGCTCCGGACGGTGAAGTCCTGGGGAAAATGATTCGCGATGCCCGCAAGGAAAAGGGGCTGACGTTGGAGGAAGCAGCGCGCGCTGCGGCCATTGGTCGGTCGACTTTGTCGAAGATCGAGAACAACCAGACCCGCCCCAGTTTCGAGATTATCCGCCGCCTGATGCAGACGCTGGAACTGGAAACGCCGCAGTTGTTTGTACAGTCCGGGCAAAGCGGCGTCACCGGGCGCCGGGATTTCACCCGCACCGGATTGGGTGAGCACAAGGAAACTTCGACCTATGATCACGAACTGCTGTGCAGCGAGCTGACCAGCAAGCGCATGGTGCCGTACATCAGCACCATCAAGGCGCGCGACGTGACGGAGTTCGACAATTGGGTCCGCCACCAGGGTGAAGAGTTTATGTTTGTGCTGAGCGGCGAGCTGATCCTTTACACGGAACACTACCGGCCGCTTCGCATGGGGGCGGGGGACTCAGTCTATTATGACAGCGGTATGGGCCACGGCTGTGTGTCGGTCAGCAAAGAAGACGCCAGGGTGCTGTGGGTGTCGCTGGAAGTGTGACGGCCAAGCCGCCGGAAGTGGTGCAAACCCCTCTGCTGGCAGCTAAGCCGCTTTTCCGGGCGGGCAGGTTCGCATACACCTGTCTGAAAGGAGAGGCATTGCGATGAAACTGGACCCGATTGATACCTCTACAGCAGCTTCGGCTTCGGCTGCAGTGTTTGAGGCGTTGCGCAGTGCGATCATCGATGGCCGGCTGGAAGAGGGCGAACCGCTGCGCCAGGAGGAAATCGCACGCCGCTTCAACACCAGCCGGATCCCGGTGCGGGAGGCAATCTCGCGGCTGGAGGAATACGGGCTGGTCAAGACTCAGCGCTTCAAGGGCGCGGTTGTTGCCGGGCTGTCGGCGGATGAGGCGGCAGAGATCTTTGATTTCCGCGCGCTGCTGGAGCCGGAGATCATCCGTGATGCGGTCCCGCGGATGTCACAGGAACTGCTTGCCAGTGCGCGGTTGCATTGCGAGGCCTTTGCCGGCTGCAAGAACCCGATGGAGTGGGGTGTTCTGAACCGGGAGTTCCACGACGCGCTCTACAGTGCCAGTGCGCTGACCTATTTTCGCGAAGCAGCCCGCAGCGCGATGGACCGGATCGACCGCTACATCCGTGCGCAGCTGGTCATGAGCGACGGAATGGAGCGCGCCGAGCGGGAGCATATTGCGATCCTGTCGGCCTGCGAAGAGGGCGATGCCACTCGTGCTGCAGAACTGACCAAAGCGCATGTTCAAGCGGCCAAAACCTCGTTGCTGGCGCATTTCCCCGTTCTGATCCGGTCCTGACACCTGTTCTCAGACTGCCGTTGCTGGTGATGTCTGGGCAAGCAGCCAGTCGCTGATAGCGCTGGTGACCTTGTCATTCGGGCCTGCTTCCGGCCGGACCAGGTAATAAGCGCGGTTCTCGCTGACGGTTTTATCGAACAACTGCACAAGCACCCCGCTTTGCAGATCAGTGTCGATCAGCGGGATCCACCCCATCACGATACCCTGCCCGGACGCAGCGGCCTGCAGCACCACATTTGTGTCCTCAATGACCGGACCGTGCAACGGGCCGTCCAGCCGGACCCCGGCCTGCATGAACCAGGCGTTCCAGCCCAGGGTGTCACGCTGGTGGATGAGCGGAAAGCGCATCAGGTCGGCAGGTGACTGCGGATGCCCCAGCCGGTCCAGCAGGGCCGGGCTGGCGACTGGTGCCGACAGCACGCTGACCAATGGTTCGGAAATCATGCCGGGAAACCGCCCGTCGCCCCAGGTGATAAAGATATCGGCGTCCACATTCTGCGGCGAGACCATCAGCGGGGTCTGCACCAGCTTCAGTTCTACATCCGGGAATTTTGCACAGAAATCGGCAAAGCGGGGCAGCAGCCAGCGGGTGGCAAAGCTGGGGCCCAAGGCAATGCGGATCGTGGTTTTCTCGGGCCACCGGGCCACTGAGTTCACTGTGGCCTCCAGGATCCTGAACGCCTGTGAGGCGCCATCCGCCAGCCGCGCGCCTTCGTCCGTCAGATGCACCTGGCGGCCATCACGGGTGAAAAGCCGGATGTTCAAATAGGCCTCCAGCCCGCGAATGTGATGGCTGACAGCGGTGGGCGAGACGCCAATCGCCTCAGCCGCCGCGCGGAAGCTGCCGAGACGGGCCGCGGCCTCAAACGCGCGCAGGGCGGGGAGGGAGGGAAGATTGACCATGCTTGAGTTGAATGAGTTTTTCTCATCAGTAGCAAGAGAAACTTGTTTTTGTGCCGCGGGCGGCGGCTGCGTAGCCTAAGCGCAAAGGAATTCCGCCAGGGGAAGACAATGGCTGCAAGAGCGCGCCGCCGCGGCAGAGAAGCCCGGATCGAAGCCGAAAGCGCACCGGCAGAAGACAACCCGCCGGTCTGGAGCGGCATTGAGGGCGGCCGGTTCCGGCCTCTCAGCGACGCCGATGAGGCTGAGATCAACGAGGCGGTGCTGTCGCTGCTGGAAACGCTGGGGCTGAGCCAGGCAACACCTTCGATGATCGAGAAAGTCTGCGCTGCGGGTGGCAGCTATACGCAAGACAAGCGGCTGCTGTTCCCGCGGGCGCTGGTTCTGAAAACCATCAAGGAAGCCCGCCGCGATGTGGTGCTCTATGGCCAGGATCCGCGCCATGATCTGAACCTGTCCGGCAAACGTGTCCACATGAGCTCGGGCGGCGGCGCGCCCGGGGTATTTGACCTTGAGGACGGGCGCTACCGGGATAGCACGCTGAAAGACCTCTATGACGCGGCGCGCATTTGCGATGCGATGGAAAATATTCACCATTTCAGCCGCTCGGTGGTGGCCCGCGATGTCGGGGACGTGGCGGATATGGACCTGAACACTGCCTATGCCTGCCTGATGGGCACCTCCAAACATGTGTCGGTGTCGGTTTCCGAACCGCAGAATGTGCAGCAGCTGGCGGAGATGTGTTATGCGCTGGCCGGATCCGAAGAGGCCTTTCGCGCGCGCCCCTTCCTGACTGTGATGGTCTGCCACGTGGTGCCGCCGATGCGCTTTGCCGAGGAGGCGCTGGACACGCTGGAGGCCGCGGTTCTGGCGGGTTTCCCGGTGCAGCTGATCTCGGCAGGCCAAGCGGGCGCCACCAGCCCGGCAACCATTGCGGGCTCGCTGGTGCAGGCTGTGGCGGAAACTCTGGCCGGGCTGGTGTTTGCCCGGCTCGTCGACCCGGATGCCGCCGCGATCTATGGTGCCAAGCCGCTGATTGCCGACCTGCGCACCGGATCAATGTGCGCAGGCGGCGGCGAGCAGGCGATCTTGATGGCGGCCGCGGCACAGATGGGCCGGTTCTATGATCTGCCCGTGACCTCGATTGCCGGCATCACCGACTCCAAGACGCTGGATGCCCAGTATGGCAGCGAGAAGAACCTGGCCGTGTCTTCCGCAGCCCATGCCGGTTCCAACCTGATCACCCAGGCCTGCGGCATGCAGGCAAGCCTTCTGGGCGTGTCGCTGGAGGCTTATGTGGTCGACAACGACATGATCGGCAACATCCTGCGGACCCTGCGCGGAGTAGAGGTGAATGCGGAGAATATCGGCGCCGAGGTGATTGCCGAAGTCTGCCGTGGTGAAGGCCACTATCTGGGCCACCGCCACACCTTCAGCCGGATGAAGTCCGACTACTTCTATCCGCATCTGGGTGACCGCCAGACCCCGAGGGAGTGGGAAGAGCAGGGCGCGCGCGCGATTGGCGAAGTGGCCAGGGACAAGGCGCGGGAGCTGCTGGCCGGCCACTTCCCCGCCCATATTCCGGACGGCAAGGACCAGGAACTGCGCGCGCGGTTCAATATTCGTCTGAGCCGGGCGCAAATCGGGCGGGCGTGATGCTGGACCACCCGCTTTTTCCCCGGCAGCTGGACCTCATACCGCATTGCTGGACAGACGGCACGGCCGCCGGTTGGAGCATTACCGAATGCCGGGATGCGGGTACCACCCAGGCCATGCGCATTGCCCGCAAGGCAAAGGCGGGGCAGCTGTTCGTCAATGGCTTCCTAAAAGGCGGCGGCACCATCCCCTTCGGCGGTGTCAAGGACAGCGGCTTGGGGCGTGAAAAGGGGTTTCCCGGCATCAGTGCTTGTTGCGCCACAAAATCCTTTGTTTTGAACCACTAGGAGCCGGCATGAACACCAGCCAATCCCTTGCTGAGCGCGCCCGCCTTGTCATGCCGGGCGGGGTCAGCCATGAGCTGCGCTACAAGACTCCGCATCCGGTCTATTTCACCCGCGCCAAGGGGGCTGAGAAATGGGACGCGGACGGCAAGCGCTATATCGATTTCAAGCTGGGCGCGGCCAGCCAGATCCTGGGCCATGCCCACCCTGAGGTCGCCGCCGCGGTGGCAGCCCAGATGGGGCGTATGCCCTATACCGGCGATTGCCACCCGCTGGAGGTGGAATGGGCCGAGTGGCTGAACCGTCTGTTCCCCTCGGCGGAGCGGGTGCGTTTCACCGGGTCCGGCACCGAGTCCACTATGCTGGCGCTGCGGCTGGGCCGGGCGCACTCGCGCCGCGACAAGGTGCTGCGCATCGACGGCCATTTCCATGGCTGGCACGACATGCTGATCAAGGGTGCCAAACCCGGCACCACTACCGTGCCCTCGCTGGGGGTGCCGCAGGCGGTCTGCGACCTGACCGTGGTGGCCCCGCCGGATCTGGACGCCATTGCCGCGCTGTTGGATAGCGACCCGCAGATCGGCACGGTGTTTGTCGAGGCTTCGGGCGCCAACTACGGCTCGGTGCCGCTGCCCGAAGGGTTCCTGCAAGGCATCCGCGCGCTGGCTGATCAAAGCGGCCATGTGCTGATCTTTGACGAGGTGATTACCGGTCTGCGCTGGGCGCCCGGCGGGCGTCAGGCCCGCGACGGTGTGGTGCCGGACCTGACCACCCTGGCCAAGGCCGTAACCGGTGGCCTGCCCGGCGGCGCAGTTGTCGGAAAAGCGGAAATCATGGAGCTCTTGAACCCGGGCGAGACCCGCGACGGGCTGTCGCCGCCAGTCAGCCACAAGGGGACTTTCAATGCAGCCCCAATGGTCGCGGCGGGTGCCGTCAAGGCGATGGAGATCCTGTCCACCGGCGCGGTCCAAGCCCAGGCCGATGCGATGGCGGCCCGGCTGCGCGACGGCTTCAACGCTGTATTCGGCGAACTGGAGGTGCAGGCGCTGGCCTATGGCGGCAGCTCTACCTGCCACATCTATTTCGGCGGCACCTCAATTGACGGGCTGGACACAGCGGCCATCCGGAAAACCCCGCCTACCGTCGTCAAGGGCCTGCGCGACGGGCTGCTGGAGCGGGGGGTGGATTTCATGTCTTTCACCTCTTGCGTGACCGGCCTGCCGCATACCCCGGAATTGATCGACGAGGCTGTGGAGCATTTCCGCGGCACCCTTTCCGCGCTCATCCGTGACGGAGTACTGCAATGAGCCTTCCTTCTCACGCCCGCACTGTCATCATCGGCGGCGGTGTCATCGGATGTTCCATCGCTTATCACCTGGCCCGCGAAGGGCGGAAGGATATCGTGGTGCTGGAGCGTTCGAAACTCACCTCCGGCACCACTTGGCACGCCGCCGGGCTGGTACGCCGCCTGCGGCCTTCGGCAACGCTGACCAAGCTGATCGACTATTCCATTGATCTGTACAGAGAGCTGGAGGTGGAGACCGGCCAGGCCACCGGCTGGACCCAGACCGGCTCGCTGACTTTGGCCACCAACCCCGACCGGCTGACCAACATTAAACGCCAGGTCTCGCTGGGCCGCGCCTTTGGGCTGGAGGCGGAAGTGGTGGATGCCAAACGCGCCAAGGAGCTGTGGCCGCTGATCGAAACCGATGATGTGATCGGCGCGGTCTGGTCGCCTGCCGATGGCCGGGTGAACCCCTCGGACGTGGCTTTGGCGCTGTCCAAGGGCGCGCGGGCGCGGGGGGTGCAGTTCTTTGAAGATACCGCCGTCACCGGGTTGCAGAAGAAAGGCGGACGCATTTCCGGCGTCGAAGTGGGCGAGCATCTGATTGAGGCCGACGAGGTGGTCATCGCCTGCGGCCTCTGGTCCCGCGAGGTTGCCGCCATGGCGGGCGCCCATATGCCGCTTTACGCCTGCGAGCATTTCTACATCCTGACCAAACCATTGGAAGAGGTGCAGGCGCTTGGCAAGGGCGCGCATCTGCCGACGCTGAATGACCAGGACGCCTTCCTCTATGCCCGCGACGATGTGGAGGGCCTGCTGGTCGGCTGTTTCGAACCCCACGCCAAAGGCCTGCCCCTGGACCGTCTGCCCAAGGACTTCTCGTTCGACCTGCTGGACGAGGACTGGGACCATTTCATGCCGATGATGGAAAATGCCCTGCGCCGCATCCCGGCGTTGGAGAAGGCCGAGGTTCGGATGCTGCTGAACGGCCCGGAAAGCTTCACCCTCGACAGCCAGTTCATGCTGGGCGAAAGCCCCGAGGTGCCGGGGCTGTTCCTGATGGGCGGCATGAACTCCACTGGCATCGCACTGGCCGGCGGCGCGGGGCGCGCGATGGCGGAATGGATCATTGCGGGTGAGCCGGCGATCGAGCTGAACGAGGCTGACATCCGCCGCTTCAGCCCCGAAATGAACGTGCTGGGCGCGCTGGAGGCCCGCATCCCCGAGGTGCTGGGCCGTCACTATGACAACCCCTATCCAGGGCGTTCCATGGAGACCGCCCGCGGCCAGCGCCGCTCGCCCATCCACGCTGGCCTTGCGGCTGCCGGTGCGCGTTTTGAGAGCCGTGGCGGCTGGGAGCGCGCTGTGCACTTTGGCGGTGCGGACGCGCATCTGCCGCTGACCTTCGGCGTGCCTGCCTGGCGCGATCAAGTGGGCCGAGAGGTAGACGCCTGCCGCAACGGCGCCGCCATTCTGGACCAAAGCGCATTCGGCAAGATCATGGTGCAGGGGCCGGATGCCTGTGCCTTCCTCAACCATCTCTGTGCGGCGCAGATGGATATCGCCGAGGGCCGCATCGCCTATACCCAGATCCTGAACCGCAAAGGCGGGGTGGAAAGCGACATCACCGTGCAACGGCACGGGGCAAACGCTTACCTCATGATCGCCGGCGCCGGTGAGGTGGTGCGCGACCTGAAGCGGATGCGTGAGACCAAAGATGCGTTTCACGTGGAATTCACCGATGTCACCAGCGGCTACGCGATCATCGGTCTAGCAGGCGCAAAGGCTCGCGAGGTACTGCAAGCGACCTCGAACAGCCCGGTGCCGGATTTGAAACGCTTCCAGTTCGCCGCTGTCGAGATCGGCCTGGCGCGCGGCTGGGCCGGGCGGCAGAGTTTCACCGGCGAGGAGGGGTATGAACTGTACATCCCCGCCGACATGGCCATGGCCGCCTATGAGGCACTGTTGGCGGCAGGTGCAAGCCATGCAGGTCTGTACGCCAGCGGGTCCTTGCGGATCGAAAGCCGCTTTTGCGCCTTTGGCCATGAGCTCAGCCCCGGCATCACGCCGCAGGAGGCGGGCCTGGGTGTTTTCTGCGCCTTTGGCACCGGGTTTGTAGGCGAAGAGGCATTGATGTCGCACACCCCGAAGCGCCGGATTGTCTCAATCCTGTTTGATGATCCGGAGGCCATCCCGATCCACGACGAGCCGGTCTATTTCGGCGGCGATGTGGTGGGGCAGATCACCTCGGCCGCGTGGAGCTATCGCTACGGGCGTTCGTTGGCATTGGCGATGATTGATGCACCCCTGGGCCTGCTTTCCAAAAACACCGTTGTCCCGGGATTTGAGGTCGAAATCGCCTGCACCCGCTATGGCGCTAAGGCATCTCTGAAACCCGCCAAAGAGGCGTTTCGCACATGACTGACATCCCCCGCACCACACAGGTTGCTATCATCGGCGGCGGCATCATGGGCGTGGCCGCCCAGTTCCAGCTGGCCGAGAACGGCTGGACCGACACGATCCTGTTCGAGAAGGCGGAACTTACTTCCGGCTCCACCTGGCACGCGGCGGGGCAGATCGCCCATGCGGTGGGCAGCCGTCTGGCGGGCTGGATCAACAAGACCTCGATCGATACCTACAAGAAAGTTGAGAAGGAAACCGGCCAATCCATCGGCTGGCATGAGGTCGGCGGCTTCCGCATTGCCACCAACGATGACGAGGTGGATTGGATGAAGTCCATCATGGGCGTCGGCAAACTGCTGGACCTGCCGATGGAACTGGTCGGCCCGAAGGAGGTCGCCAGCGTGAACCCTTTCTACAAGACGGATGACGTCAAGGCGGCTGTGCGCACCTTTGAGGACGGCCATATCGACCCCTCATCCGTCACCATGGCGCTGGCCGCGGCCACCCGCGCGCGCGGAGCCAGGATTGAACGCCGCAATCAGGTTCTGGGCGCCTCCCGCAAGGGAGACATGTGGCTATTGCGCACGGAAAAGGGCGATGTGCTGGCCGAACATGTGGTGATTGCTGCAGGTTCCTATGCCAATCAGGTGGGTGAGTGGTTCGGGCTGAAGATCCCCTCGGTCAGCTGCCTGCATCACTATCTGGTCACGGATACGGTGCCGGAGTTTACCGGCCGCCCGGAACTGCCGGTGATGCGCGACAACGCCTATGGCGGCTATATCCGGCAGGAGCAGAAATCCGGCCTGATCGGCATCTATGAAGGCCACGTCTGCCCTACGGTCTGGGAGATGCCGGGCGGCGCGCCTTGGGCCGCCGAGAATGAGCTGTTCGAGGCGGATTACGACTCCATCGGTGATTTTCTGATGATGGCGTTTGAGAAGATGCCGGTGCTGGCGGAGCTGGGTATCAAGCGCGTGGTGCGCGGCGCCATCACCCATACGCCGGACGGCGGCATGCTGGTGGGGCCGTCGGGCGCGCCGAATGTCTGGCTGTCCTGCGGGTCTTCCATTGGCCTCGCCTGGGGCGGCGGTGCTAGCAAGGTGCTGGCCGATTGGATGGTGCATGGCGAAACGCCGATCAACACCCGCGGCATGGATCCGCGCCGCTATGGCAATTTCTCGACCGATCATTTCATTGTCGAGCGCACCAAGGATGAGTTCATGCGCCGCCATGATACCCCGTGCCCCGGCAAGCAGTTCAACAGCTTGCGCCCGCTGAACCGCCATGTGCTTTATGACCGGCTGGCCGCCAAGGGCGCGGTTTTCGGCGAGGTCGCAGGCTGGGAGCGCCCGCGTTACTTTGGCGAGGTGGGCGAGACAGAGCAGATCGGCTGGGGCCATCAGCCCTGGCACGCCAATGCCATGGCAGAGGCCAAGGCGGCGCGGGAGGCAGCCGGCGTCATCGACCTTTGCGCCTTTGCCCAGTTCGAGATCACCGGCAGGGACGCAGGCGTGCTGCTGAACCGGCTGTCGGCCAACAAGATCCCCGCGCGCGACGGGCGGATGAGCCTCAATCACCTGCTGACCGAAAAGGGCCGGTTTGAGACCGAGATCACCATTTGGCGGATGTCTGAGGGCCGATATTTCACTGGTTCGCCAATTGCCCGCGCCAATCCGGATTTCGACTGGATCAAGTCGCACATCCGCGATGGCGAAGACGTGCAGATGATCAACCGCACCCACGATTGGGGCATGCTGGCGCTCTCCGGCCCAGCCTCGCGCCGGATCCTGGCGGAGCTTACCTATGCAGACCTCACGAACCAGGCTTTCCCCTGGCTGTCCGGGCAGGAGATCACCGTGGCGAGCATTCCCTGCTATGCGTTGCGGGTCTCTTTTGTGGGCGAACTCGGCTGGGAGCTGCACGCGCCGCTGGAGCAGATCGGTGAACTCTATGACGCGCTGTTTGCCGCTGGAGAGAAACACGGGTTGAGCGACCTTGGCTCCTATGCCTTCAACGGTATGCGGATGGAGAAGGCTTATCGCGCCTCCGGCGAGCTGACCACCGACGTGGGGCCGCTGGACGTTGGGCTGGAGCGGTTTGTGGTGACAGAGGGCCGGACCTTCCTGGGCAAGGAGGCGCTGCTGGCCCGCGATCCGGGCTGGGAGCTGTTCTACGCCGAACTGCATGCGGAAGGCATCGGCATCCACGGCGGCGAGCCGGTGCTGCTGGATGGCAAACCAGTCGGTCTGACCACCTCGGGCGGCTATGGCTTTACCGTCGGCAAATCGCTGGGCTGGCTGTTTGTCCGCAAGGGCACCCCGCAAGAGGGCCTCTGTGTGCAGATCCTGAACCGCGAATTTCCCGTGACCGTCCACCCGGACGCCCTGTTTGACCCGCAGAACCTGCGGCCCCGATCCGAGGATTAAGACATGACCATGATCAATGGCGGCGAGGCCGTCTACCGCGTGCTGCAGGCGAATGGCATCGACACTGTGTTCGGCCTGTTGGGCGGCTCGATGCTGGAACTTTACGACGCGATGTATCAGGGCGGCGGCATCGGCTATGTCGGCGCGCGGGATGAGCGTGCGGCGGGTCATATGGCCGATGCCTGGGCGCGAATGACCGGTAAGCCCGGTGTGGTGCTGGGGGCGCAGGCAGGCCCCGGCGTGGTCAACATTGTGACCGCGGTAGCCGAGGCGCAGCTGGCCTATTCGCCGCTGGTGGTGATTGCCGGGGCCATCAGCCGCTGCGATCAGGCCAAGGATACCTTTCAGGAGGTTGACCAGGTTGCCTTATTCGCACCGATCTCGAAACGCTCGGTCATGGTCACGGATCCTGCGCGCCTGGCACCGATGCTGGAGGACGCGATCCGGCTGGCCAACTCGGGCCGCCGCGGGCCGGTGGTGCTGCATGTGCCGCGCGATCTGTTTGCCGCCGGCGTACCCGCCATCGACCCCAAGCCAGTGAACATCGCCCGCCCGGGGCCTGCGGCGCCGGAAGACATCAGCGCCATCGCAAATCTGCTCGCAAGCGCGCAGCGCCCGGTGATCTTTGCGGGCGGCGGCTTCAAGTGGGGCAAGGGACGCGAGGCGCTGACCGCCTTGGCGGAAACGCTGGAGGTGCCGGTGGTGGCCTCGACCGGCCATGCCGACGTGATGCGCCACGGCCATCCGTGGTTTGCAGGCCAGGCCGGTCCGCGCGGCAACCGGGTGGCCAGCCGTCTGACCAAGGAAGCCGACGTGATGGTGGTGCTGGGCGCGCGGCTGGGCTTCAACTCCACCTTTCACAGCAACGATTATGTCGGTGCAGACACCCGCATCGCCCATGTGGACATCGACGGCTCTGCCGTTGGGCGCTACTTCCCGGCGGAAATTTCGGTGCAGGCCGATGCCAGGCTGACTGCCGAGGCGCTGGCCACTGCGGCGTCGAAACCTGCCGCGGATGAATGGCGCGCGGCGTTCAAGGCGGATATGGCCAGCCTCGCTGCAGAACGCCAAGAAGAAGCGCAAATCGCCACCCTGCCGATGCACCCGCGCCGGGCGCTGGGCGAAATCCGCGCAGCACTGCCCGAAAACGCAATCGTCACTCTGGACACCGGCAACACCTGCCTGCAGGCCGCCGACCGGCTGGCGCATTACGACCCCCTCAGCCTGATCACGCCGCTGGACTTCGGCCTGGTCGGTTTTGGCCTGGCTGCTGCGATTGGCGCCAAGGCTGCCGCGCCGGACCGCCCGGTGGTCGCAATAATGGGCGATGGCGCTGCCGGTTACACCATGATCGAAATCCAGACCGCCATTCAGCACAAGCTGCCAATTGTGGTGGTGGTCTTGGACAACGAGGCCTGGGGCGCCGAGAAAGCCTATCAGCAGGAGTTTTATGGCGGGCGTCTCTTGGGGGCTGAGATCACCTCGCCGCGCTATGACAAATTTGCGGAGCTTTGCGGCGGCAAGGGAATCTGGGTCGCTGGTCCCGGTGAAATGGGCCCGGCGCTGGAGGCCGCACTGGCCAGTGGCGAGACCACCATCATCCAGGGAAAAATCGACCCCGGTGCGCTGATGACCCTGCGCAAGGACCTGTTCAAGGCGCCAAAGCAGCCCCGATGATGAGCTATCCCGATATCGTTGTGGCGGGCGGCGGCAATGCCGCCCTTTGCGCTGCGATCACCGCGGCGGAGGCGGGCAAGCGCGTGCTGATGCTGGAGGCCGCGCCCAAGCCCTACCGCGGTGGCAACTCGCGCCACACCCGCAACTTCCGCTGCATGCATGACGGGCCTCTGTCGGTGCTGACCGGCACCTACGGAGAGGATGAATATTACAACGACCTCTTGCTGGTGACAAAAGGCAATACCGACGAGCGCCTGGCCCGCATGGCGATCCGCGGCAGCCAGGAGAGCCAGCCCTGGATGGAGGCGCATGGGGTGCGGTTCCAGCCCTCGCTGTCGGGCACCTTGTCGCTGAGCCGCACCAACGCCTTTTTCCTTGGCGGCGGCAAGGCGCTGGTCAACGCCTATTACCGCACCGCGGAGGCGCTGGGGGTCGAGGTGCTCTATGAGGCGCCAGTCACCCATATCGAACTGGACAGGGACCGGATTACCAGGGTTGATTTCACCCATGGCGGCGCGCGCCACAGTCTCAGCCCGCCCGCGGTGGTGGCGGCCTCTGGCGGTTTTCAAGGCAATATCGAACGGCTGGTCGAGGCCTGGGGGCCGGAGGCGGAGAACTTCCTGATCCGCGGCACGCCTTACAACCGCGGCGATGTGCTGTTCAATCTGCTGGGGCAGGGGGTGCAGTCCATCGGCGATCCGACCCAATGCCACGCGGTGGCGATCGACGGCCGCGCGCCCAAGTTCGATGGCGGCATTGTCACCCGGCTCGACTGCGTGCCGTTCTCAGTGGTGGTGAACAAACATGGCGACCGTTTCTATAACGAGGGCGAGGATGTCTGGCCCAAGCGCTATGCGATCTGGGGGCGGCTGGTGGCTGCCGAGCCGGAGCAGGTGGCCTATTCGATCATCGACTCGAAATCCAAGGACCTGTTCATGCCCTCGGTCTTCCCGCCGGTCACTGCGGACACGATTCCGGAACTGGCGGGCAAGCTGGGGCTGGACCCGCAGAAGCTCGCGAGGACTATCGGAACCTTCAACGCCTCCTGCCGCCCCGGGACTTTTCACCCGACCGAGCTGGATGGGCTGGCGACCGAAGGCCTCACTCCTCCCAAGACCAACTGGGCCCGCCCGATCACCGAGCCGCCGTTTTACGGCTACTCGCTGCGCCCCGGCGTGACCTTTACCTATCTGGGATTCAAGGTGGACGAGACCGCCCAGGTGCAAGGTGCGGATGGACCGGTTGAAAACCTTTGGGCCGCAGGCGAGACTATGGCCGGTTCGATCCTGGGGCAGGGCTATCTGGCCGGCTTCGGCATGACCATCGGCACGGTTTTCGGCCGTATCGCGGGCCGGGAGGCCGCCCGATATGTTTGAACAGAGCCAAATGGAGCGCAAGGCGGCGGCCCGGATCGACGAAGCCCGCCGCCAGATCGAGATCTGCAATGCCTGCCGTTACTGCGAGGGCTATTGTTCAGTCTTTCCGGCAATCATGCGGCAGCGCAGCTTTGCTGACGCCGATGTTACCCAATTCGCCAACCTCTGCCACAACTGCCGTGGCTGCTACTACGCCTGCCAATACACCGAACCGCATGAGTTCGACCTGAACCTGCCCGGTATTCTGGCAGAAGTGCGCACCGAAAGCTGGGAGCGCTTTGCCTGGCCCAGCCCCTTGGCCAGGCTGTTCCAGCGCAGCGGCACGGCGCTGGCCGTGGCCCTGATGCTGGGGTTTGCAGTGCTGTTCTGGGCCGCGCAGACGCTGCGCCCCGAAAGCGGTGAAGGTTTTTATGCGGTGATGAGCCACGGGCTGATGGTCTCGGTGTTCATGCCCGCCTTCCTGCTGCCGCTTCTGGCGCTGTTTGTGTCCTTGCGCCGATATTGGCGCCATGTGGGCGGGCAGGGGGTTGGGAGGTCCCAAATCCGTCAGGCATTGAGCCGTGCCGCATATATGAAGGACCTGTCAGGCGGTCAGGGGCAGGGGTGCAATTTTGAAGACGAAGACCGCTTTTCCAACGCACGCAGATACGCACATCAGGCGGTTGTGTGGGGGGTCTTCATGTGCTTCGGGTCAACCATATCGGGTACCATTATGCATTACGTTTTCGATTGGCCCGCGCCCTACGGGCTGCTCAGCCTGCCTAAGCTGCTGGGCGTTCCAGGCGGGCTGCTGCTGACAGCAGGCTGCCTGGAACTGGCCCGGCTGAAGCTTAAGGCTGAACCGGCCTTGGGAGCCAGACGGGTATGGGCCGGAGAAATGGGGTTTGTGCTGCTGCTGGGGTTCGTATCGCTCAGCGGTTTGTTGCTTTATGCTTCTGCGGGCACTGCGGCGGTTGCGGTTTTGCTGCCGTTGCATCTTGGCGCGGTGCTGACCTTTTTTCTGCTGATGCCCTACACCAAAATGGCGCATGGGTTCTTTCGTCTTGCGGCACTGATCAAGGACGCGGCAGGTAATTAGCAGTCTGATAGACCGAGTAATCGCAACGCGCTGGACGATATCCTGGCCCGTTTCATTTGAACGCAGCGCAAGCTTAAGAATGCGTGCCGGAAGCAGGTTCGCCAAAAAGGGCATTAAGGAATAGTTTTCAACTCAAAGGCCGCGGAACAGGGCGCGCACAGCCTGTCTTTCCAAAAGCCCATCTGCGGGATCATTTTGGCCTTACGCGCATTGCCGGACCTGCGGCAATATCCATAAAGAGGTTGCTGAAGAAGTCTGGCTTCAATGCGGTTCAATAAACATAGTTCTCTCTTAGCAGAATGACTACGGAGGAAATTATGCGCGGAACAGGGAAGATGAGCGGAATTCTGTTCAACAATGCCGCCATGGAAAAGCAGAGTCCTGAGCGGTCTTCTTTGCGCATCCGCTGTCGACTGTCCCAACCGGGATGACTGCTGCCGAAACAGCGGATGCGCAAGCGGGATACCTGCACGGTCGGTCACTATTGTGGTAATGTGCCGGGTCCCTTGGGGCGGCCGGATTACATCAAAGTTTTATTTGGCATTGGAACCCAGAGCAGGAAACTGCGTATTTGCTGTCCGCTCTGAAGGGGCTGGGTGAAGGACATCTGAATGCTCTTTGGCCCTGCAGGCACCGGGCGGGGTGCAATCGTGATCTGCCTTTCCTTGTATAGTGCTGCTTGCCGCGGGAAGGAGCAATACAACAATCAGGCCGTTTCCCGTGCCAGTCCGGCCTCAAGGTCGATTGTGAAGCGGATTGTGGTGCCTGCGTCCGCCTCTGGATCGCACCAGATCGTTCCGTTGTGACGCTTGGCGATCTTGGCGCAGGTCGCCAGACCCAGACCGCTGCCTGGTTGATCACTGCCACGCTGCAGCCGCTTGAACGGCTCAAAAATCTTTTCCCGGTATTGCGCTGGAACGCCGATTCCGTTGTCGGCAACGGATATCATCAATCCGGACCCGGCACGTTCCGCAGTCACGGAAACCTCAGCGGTTTTGCCACCGCTGTATTTGATCGCATTGCCGATCAGGTTTTGCAGCAATTGCACGATGTCCGGCGGAAAGCACAAGCCGGCCAGCCCGCCGGAATGCCATCGTATCCGGACGCCGGATTGCACAAGATCCTGGGCCATGACTGCCCGCAAGCTGTCAAAGAGGCTTTCGACGGTCACATGGGCAGGCTTGCCATTGCTGTGCGGGTTGATATGGGAGGCCAGCCCTTCGATCAATTCAGACGTTTTGCGCACCGATTTTTTCATCAGTTCGAATTGCCGGGCCACTTCCTCAAGATCGCCGTTCTGGTAGTCCTCGTGTATCTGATCGCTAAGGAATTTTATGGCCCGGATCGGCGCCCGCATATCATGTACCAGCACATCGGAGAAAAGGCGCAGCTCGTTCTGCTGTTCCTGGATCCGCCAGCGCATGTCTGCAACTTTCTGCCCGTTCTTGATCATCCGCATCAGGGCTTCAGAAGTGATCGCAGATTTTGGGATGTAGTCACTTGCGCCGGCCAAAATGACACTTTTGGCGATTTCCTCATCCCCCTGACCGGTCGTCATGAACAAAACCGCCCGCGGCCAGGTTTCGGTCAGCCGCGCAATCAGGTCGAGTCCGGTGCCATCCGGCAGGAGATAGTCCAGCAGGATCACTTCCACAGGAAGGCCGGAGTGAGACAAGGCGGCCTCTCCGCAGTCGGCCTCAATTACATTGGCATCCGGATACAGATGCTGCAGCAGTCTGCGCGCTAGTTTCCGGTCACCGGCGTCATCATCAATGACCAGAATGTTGAGGACCGTCATCGGACACCTTTCTGACGTGGATATCGGGCAGTTCTACTATGCGCCAGTAGTTGTCGAGGGTTGCCATCAAGTCGACAAACATGCCGCCGGCATTGGATTTGAGAATGTATCCAGCGACATTGTTGGCGTAGGCGGCGGAAATATCCCGTTCGTCGGCAGAGGTTGTCAGCACAATAAAAAGGACCTTGTGCAGCACCGGATCAGCGCGGATTTCCTTCAGAAGCTCAATCCCGTTCTTGCGGGGCATATTGATATCGCTCAACACAACAAAGTTGGGCGGCGGCACTTGGTGCATTTCACCGCGCAGAAACGCCAGAGCCTCAACTCCGTCCACGAACCGTTTGATCGGGTTGGCAATCCGGGCCCGGTCGAATGCGCGGTTCAGGGCTTTTGCATCACCGTCGTCATCTTCGACAAGGATAATGTTCAGGGCCGGGCGGCTAGCGGTTTGGGAACTGGAAATCATGTCGCCATGTCCTTTATTGGCGTTTCCTGCGGCTACTTCACCCTGCAGAATGCCCCTCTGGGTCGTCCTGGTTGAGGCCCGGCATCATAGCAGCCAGTCTCTGAACCCGGCATCTTGGAACGGGGTGGCCGGCAAGGGAATGTCGCGGGCGAGTGACCCGGATGGCACAAAAGAATATGAACACAACTTTGACCTTCAGTTTCATGAACGCCTTGGACATATCTAAGGTTCTTTTGTGCAGACCCGTGAAGCGGAATGTTATTGGAGCAGGCTGGGATTCGCCTTCGCAGTGATTTCCCGGGTGTCTGAAATAACGCTGTCCAGGTCATCCATGAACACAACCAGATCCTTGCAGCTTCGCTCAAGAAGTGAGACGTCGGACAGAATGGCGGAAGGCACGGTGTCATCCTGCCGGGCTTGTGTCTTGATCATTCGGACACCGGCAAGCGTGCGGCTCAGCAGCAGCCGAAGGTCTGGGCCGCAGCCGACAATGAAGCGCTTGAATATCCGCCGGAGCTCTTTTTCAGATGCGCGCGCGCTGCTGAGCTGGCCATAAAGCGCCCGCCGTTCAATCGCGGAGGCGATGGATTTGATCAGCGTGTCGGCGGACAGCTCTTCCTTGACTATGTAGTCGGCGCAGCCGCGCCGCATGGCTTCAACGGCAATCTGATAGTTGGTCATGCTTGTCAGCATGATCGGCACGGCCTGGACTTGCTCTTCATGCGTCAGCAGAATTTTGAGTGCGTCAAGCCCGGTGTCCATGCCAAGGTTATGATCCAGAAACACCAGATCATATTGCTCTATCTCCAGCTGCTGGCGCATTTCTTCCAGGTTGGCAGCCTCAAAGAATTCAGCTTTCATCCCGGCTTTGCGGCATAGTTTGCTTAAGCGTAGCCTGTCGATTTCATCATCATCCACAGACAGGATGTTGAGTATGACCGGCTGCAGCGCCGGCGGGGCAGTCATGTCCGAATAGCTAACATTTCTCATTATCTTCCCCTTGTGAAACACATTTTGCCCGGGGGTGTGAGTATCCGGGTCCACTCGTATAAGGGTAACGTACCATATGTTGACTGTCGCATAGGTTAATTACCCTGACGAATTTGACTAAAGAAATCCGAAGCTGTGGATAGAGTTTGGGATTTTTTTGCGCCAAATTGCGTTGTGACAGCCCATTTTGTGAAATCTTTGCGTTTCGGAATGTGAGCGGATTGGAAACAGCTCTGCTGCCGAGCGGGAATGAGGAGGATTTTCGGCAGTTTGGACAGAATTGCCTTTGCAAGGACGGCCTCGCCCGTTTGATTGAGCACTGTTCAGAATTGTGCAGTCAGTATGCCAGCCCGCGGGTTACAGTTTTTTGGGCAGAAAGCGGCATGCCCGAAGTCCGGATACACCGCATTTGAAAGGCGGGAACACAGGAAGTCAGGCCTTTGCCGGCCTTCATGGTGCTCTGTTCTTTCGGCTGGGGTTAGAAATTCTCCCACTTGGCGATACCGTCCGTTCCTGTTGCTGCAGGCGGGGCTGGCTGGTCTGTGGCGGCCATCTCCGCCGCAGCGTTGTCAGCGGAAGTGCTGTTCCGGACGGGTAGCTGAATGCCCTGTGCAGCCCGGGATTGGCTGTTGATCGTGAAATGCGCCACAAGTTCTGCCAATTTGCCCGCATCACTGTTCAGCATGTGACCTGCGGCGGTTGCCTGTTCCACCATTGCCGCGTTTTGCTGGGTCACCTGATCCAGCTGAGTAACACCAGTGTTGATCTCATGCAGTCCTGTCGACTGCTCCGCAGCCCCTTCGGCAATGCCGGAGACAAGCTCTGTGATTTGAGCAACCCGCGTAACAATGCTCTGCAGCGCCTCGCCGGCCTTGCCGACCAGATCGACCCCGCGCTTCACCTGTTTGGAACTGTCGCCGATCAGCGTTTTGATCTCCATTGCCGCGTCCGAAGACCGCTGCGCCAGCGCGCGCACTTCAGAGGCGACCACGGCAAACCCCTTACCGGCTTCGCCTGCCCGCGCGGCCTCGACGCCTGCATTCAAGGCCAGCAAGTTGGTCTGGAAGGCGATGTCGTCGATGACGGAAATGATCTGGGAAATGTGGTTCGAACTCTGCTCGATCTCAGTCATTGCGGAAACGGCGTTCTGTACAACCGAGTCGCTGGTCTCAGCTTCCGAACGCGCTTCGTCCATGGTGGACTCGACGCTGCGGGCGCCGTCTGCGGCGGATTTCACCGACGCAGTCAGCTCATCCAGCGCCGCGGCTGTCTGTTCCAGCGTTGCAGCCTGGCTTTCGGTGCGGTGCGACAGATCATCAGACGCTTGACTGATCTCGGCAGCGCCGCTGCGGATACTGGCAGCAGCTTCGACAACTTTCTGCACAGTCTCGTTCAGGGTTTCGAGCGTCAGATTATAGTCATGGCGCAGTTGCTCGTGATCTTTGGGGAACGTTTCAGTTATTGGGCGGGAAAAATCCCCGGCCGATAGCCTGACCAGTCCGGCGCTGAGGCTTTCGACCACCATTTGCTGTTCCAGCTGCAGTTTGTTGCGATGCTCCTCGGCGCTGCGGGCCTGTCTAAGGTCTAATTGCATCGAGACAAGCGTCTTGCCGATTTTGCCAATCTCATCGGACCGGTGGGCCGCTTCGACATCGGTCTCCAGGTTTCCTGACGAAACCGCTTCCATATCGGTGCAAATACGGTCGATCGGCTTGGTGACTGAACGCGCCAACAGCCAGCCCGCCACCGAAACCAATGCTGCACAGCTGAGGGATATCAGGATCATCAATCGCCGTTGCGTTACTGCCGGGGTCAGAATTTCGGCCCGGTCAAGCTCTGCGACCAGCGCCCACTGGAGGTTGCGGAAAGCCACCGGCATTGAAACCGCAGCAATTTCCCGGCCATCGGCCTTGGCAATAGAAGGGTAAAATGTTCCGGCAGATGTGATTTCTTCGTCTGCGGCCGGCAGGGGCGCTGCGGCAAAGGCACCTTGGATATGGGGCAGAGGCGGCAATTCCTCCAGCAGAGCATGCCCGTCTTCAAGCCGGGAAGGAGTCCGTGCCTTGAGGTCTTGCCCGGCAAGGTAGACGTCCAGCGTGTTCAGCTCCCCAGCATAGCTGGAGGTGATCCCGGCGATGCCGTCAATTGCGGCCTGCAGCGCAAAGACACCGATGTAGCGCCCGCCGCTGTCCACGATACGGGTGGCAGCAAATGCCGCGGGAGCACCAGCACTGGGCTCATAAGATGCGATGTCGGAAAAATAGACCGTGTCTTTCTCCCCGGCCGCAGCCAGCTGGAACGCATGGGCAAGACCAGACTCCTTGAAGGGGCCGGCAGACAAGTTCGTCGAGTAATCGGCTTCCTTGGCGACAGAAAAGATAACGTCGCCCGACGGGCTGATCAGGAATATGTCGTAAAACCCAAGCCGCTCCATCATCTTTTTGAAGGCTGGGTGGTTGCGTTCGAAGTGAATGTCATAAGGCGACGCGGCAGAGGCAAACATCGAAAGGTTCTGAACCTCTTCTTGACCGGATCCTTCCCGGGTGGCCCAGGTCACGCTTAGGTCTTTCATTGCCTTGGCGGTTGATGGGACTGAAGAAATTGTCAGGATCGCGGCCTCGATAGAGGCGAGATAGGATTGAAGCGCCGCCTCGCGGTCCTGTATCATCGATTGCATGAATATTTCGGCATCGTGAACAACACTGCGACGGAAGTAGCTGCTGCTGAAAGCAATCAGGACAATTGTCAGGGTAAGTGCAGAGCCGATGACAAGCATTGGCAGCTTGTGAGCCAGTTTCAAGGAACGGAACATTTCTAACTTTGCGACCTCCGGAATGCATCCGCCGGGCAGTGGATGCAGGCATTGATATTGCCCCTGATACAACGCCAGATAGATTTTCGATCTGTTAAGACACCTGCAATTTCCAGAAATGAGCTGGGCAGGCAGCATCGGTCCCGGACAGATCGCGTTAACCAATTGGGCGGTCTCGCTGCCAGCGGGCTGATGTGCCCAGTGCAACGTTCTGCTTCGAAAACACGAAAAACATTAACGTATCAGAAAATCGGGAGCCTCGATTCGGGGGGGTGCAGTCCAGATCCAGGGGGCTCAAGCCGGTGAACGGCTGCGGAATTCTCTTTGTTTGTTCATGGTTTGGAAAAAATATTAACGAATTGTTTACTTTCCCTAGCGCTGCGGGGGGCTTTTTTGCCATGGTTAAGCATCAATAACCGGGGGGTTAGGGAATTGTTAACGCTGCCACATTCTGTCCATGAATCTGTCTCAGCCTGGCAACATTGGGCCTCATTCCAGCCGCACGCCTGAATAACGATGCGTCTGTGGGAAGCTGGAGTGGATAATGAGACTTCTTATTGCTGCGATTGCGGCGTGCCTGTCATTGGGCATGCCCGATGGCGTGGATGCGGATGATTCGCGGTCCAACGTCAGATCAATGGAAGGGTGGGAGGCCGTGGGACGGCTGAACATCTCCAACAAAAACATGTGCACCGGGGCGCTGGTTGCACCGGACTTGGTGCTGACAGCGGCGCATTGCCTGTTCGATCCTAGGACGGGGGCGCGGGTTGACCCGTCCACGATCCGCTTCGAAGCGGGCCTGTCCGGGCGGCAGGCCGTGGCCCTGCGGCAAGTGGTGAAAGCGGTGATGCATCCGCAGTACCGGTACCGGCCTGCAGGAACCCATCAGATCGGCAGCGATCTGGCGGTACTGAAACTTGACCGGCCGATCAGCGGCAGCCAGGTTCAGCCGCTGACAATGTCCAGCGGCGCCGCGCGGGGGGATATCCTGGGGGTTCTGTCCTATACCCGCAGGCATGCGACCCGGCCCAATCTGGAGCGGTCCTGCAGCGTCCTGGCGCGGCAGAGCCGGACCTTGGTGATGTCCTGCCTGGTGGATTTCGGTGCTTCAGGCTCGCCGGTGCTGGAAATGCGCCCGGGATTGCCGCCGCGGCTGGTTTCGGTGATTTCGGCCAAGGCCGCGATGGGCAACCGCCGGGTGTCGATTGGCACGGCGCTGGATTCGACGCTGCGGGATCTGATACGGCGGGCGGGCTAGGGACCCCATTCAGAGACAGGACCGCTTTCTGCCTGCCGCCGTGCTGGGGGCAGGCGTTTTCCTTGGCATCAAGGCTCGCGCAGGGCTTCGCGGGACTTGTAAAGCGGTTTCAGCAGATATTGCAGCACGGTTTTGGCGCCGGTCTGCAATTCAGCGGTTGCCCGCATTCCCGGGCGGATTTCGATAGTTTGCTGGCGTTCGGTAAAGCCGGATTTGTCGACCCGGACGGTTACCCGGTAATAAGGTTCGGCGCGCGGATTGCGTTCGTCCTCGAAAGTGTCGGCGGAAACGAAATCCACCTTGCCGCGCAGGGAACCGTAGATGGTGTAATCATAAGCTGAAAGCTTGATCGTGGCGTCCTGGCCGGGCTGTACACTGGCGATGTTCTCCGGCTTGATGCGGGCCTCGACAAACAGCTCTTCGCCCAGCGGGATGATCTCCAGAATTTCTTCGCCGGGACGGATCACGCCGCCGATGGTGGTGACGGACAGGCTGTTGACAATACCGGCCATCGGCGAGGTGATGATGGTGCGGTTCAGCTGATCCACCGCCAGCCGTTGTTCCTGGCGCAGGGTAGTGAGTTCGCGCAACGTCCGGGAGTATTCCTCGGCCTGTTCCAGCTCTGCCTGGGTGCCGATCTCGTTGTATTTGGCGCGGGCGTCGGTGGACAGTTTGCGGGCCTTGTTCACTTCGATCAAGGCCACGATCTTCTGCTTGTAGAGCCGCTCCATATTGGCCAGCTCGGCATTTTGCTGGTCAAGGATCTGTTTGGCGCTGTCACGGCGGCTGGTGAAATCGGTCTGGCGGGCAGTCAGCAGCCCGCGTTCAGAGGAAAGGATGCCGGGGGAGCGCTGCGCCAGCATCTCCGGCACGGCAAATTCAAAGGCGCCCTTCATTTGCGCCTCCAGCCGGTAGCGTTTGATTTCGAGCGCATCGATCTGGTTTTGCAGCTCATCAGCCGCGGCGCGGAATTTGGTGTCCTGCAGCTTGGCCAGCACCTGGCCTGCGGTGACGATGTCGCCCTGGCGCACCTGGAGTTCAGCCAGAATGCCGCCTTCGAGGTTCTGAACGATCTGGGCGCGCGATGAGGACACCACCTGGCCTTCGCCGCGGACAATTTCGTCAATTGAGGCAAAAGCCGCCCAGATCAGGAAGGTGAGCAAGGCGGCAAGCACCAGATAGATGATGCGGCTGGCACTGCGCGGAGTCTCGGCGTTGCCGTAGGGGTCGTGCAAAGACATGGTCATTTGCCCTCTCCAGCGGCCAGATGGGCCAGGACCTGGTCCCGCGGCCCGTCCACAACCATCCGGCCCGATTGCAGGATCAGGGTGCGGTTGGTCAGTGATAGGATTGGCATCCGGTGGGTGGCGATCACAGCGGTGCGGCCGTCCAGCCAGGTTTCCAGGCGGCTGACAAGGGTACGCTCCAGTGTTTGGTCCAACGCAGCGGTGGGCTCGTCCAGCAGTACCACCGAAGGATCCTGCAGCCACAGCTGTGCCCAGCCGATGGATTGGCGCTGGCCGATCGACAGACCATGGCCGCCATCGCTGATTTCCAGATCCAGACCCTTGTGGTGGTTGCGCACATGGGCGCCGAGGCCGGCAAACTCCAGCGCTTCCATCAGCCGGTCGTCATCACGCTCCAGCTGGTTAAGGTTCAAGTTGTCGCGCAGGGTGCCGGCAAACAGGCGCACGTCCTGGCTGAGATATCCAATGTTTGCGCGCAGGTCGCGCGGGTCGATCTGCGCCATGTCAGTGCCATCCAGCAGGATCCGGCCATGATCGGGCGCATAAAGCCCCGACAGCAGCTTGAGAAGGGTGGATTTGCCTGAGCCATTGACACCCAGCACCGCAACCCGCTGACCGGGGGTAACTGCCACCGCCTGCACATCCAGCGTCGGTGCGGCGTCGTCCTCATAGCGAAACAGGATCTCGCGCAGGTCGAACCGGCCCTCGATTTTCTGACGGCGCAGGTAGGTGCGTTCCTTCTCCTTCTCCTGCGGCGCCTGTGCAATCGCATCCAGCCCTTCGAGTGCGGCCTTGACGTTGCTCCAGCGCGCCAAAGTGCCGGCAAATTGCGTCAGCGGTGCCAAGGTGCGGCTGGTCAGGATGCCGGTGGCGATAATGGTGCCGACGGTGAATTCACCCGCGAAAACCAGCAGCGTGCCCAGCACCACAGCGGTGATATAGGTGGCCTGCTGCACCCCTTGCGACCAATAGGTGAGGGCGCTGGACAGCTTGCGCTGCTCAGTCGCGGAATGGGAGGACAGCGTGTTCAGCTCATCCCACAGCCGCAGCACCCGTTCCTCGCCGCGCTGGGTTTTGACGGTGTCGAGTTCCGTCACCACCTCATGCAGCAGCCGCCCGGCCTTGGCATTGGCGCCCTGGGTCTGGCGGGTCAGGGCGATCATCTTCTTCTGCATGAAATAGGCAGGCAGCAGCATCAGAACGCCGCCCGCGACAATCACCCAGACCACCGGCCCAGCGATGGAGGCAACCAGCAGCAGGAAGACCGCGATAAACGGGATATCGGCCAGGGTGGAGATGGTGGAGGAGGTAAAGAACTCCCGTACCGAGCCGAAATCGCGCATCGCGGCAAACAGGCCGGACGGCGGCAGCGGCTTCTTGTCCGAGCGCATGCCGATCAGGCGGCGCATCAGGTTGTGCTGCACCGACAGCTCGATCTGGCGGCCGGCGGCATCGGTCAGCCGGGCGCGGGCCAGCTTCAGCATCGCCTCCAGCGCAATTGCCAAAAAGGCACCGACTGCAAGCACCCACAGTGTGGCTTGCGACTGATGCGGCACTACGCGGTCGTAGACCTGAAGCGAGAACAGCGCGACCGAAACCGCCAGGATGTTGGCGACCAGCGATCCCAGCATGATCTCGCCCACCTGGCGGCGGTATTTCGGAAACTCGCTCCAGAACCAATGGCCGGGGTCGATCTGCGGTGTGTGTTTCGCCGCCATCTGCTTCAGCGAGGGGCGGGCCGACAGCACGGTGCCGGTGAAATAGGGGCCGAATTCACCCAGCGGCACTTCGGTGCGGTTGTCCGCGCAGGCGGTGTCGTAGATGGTCAGTGTTTCTTCGGTCTGGCTCAGCACCAGCACGCATTGGCCGCCGGACATGACCGCAAGCGCAGGCCAGAGGGCCGGGTTCAAGGTTTGCTTTTCCAGGATCTTCGGCTGCAGCCCGGTCGTGTGCAACGCCTTGGCCAGTGAATGCAGCGACAGGTCGCCCGGTGTTTCACTCCACAGAAAGGCGGCGACGTCGCTGACCGGCACTTCGCTGCCCTTCAGAGCGGCCAGGGTGGCAATCAGGCTGGCGCGGTGCTGAATGCGCGTTGCTGCGCCCTCCAGCAACGAGCCGACTTCAGGCTGGGCGTCCTGCGGCGGGGCTTTTGGCAGCGGATTGGCGTCCGGAGCGGGGACGGGCGCAGGGGCGGGCGTGTTGGCCGGCTGCATCGCCTCCGGTGCTCCGGTTCCGGATACAGGCACCGCCCGCAGCACCGGCTTTTTGCCGGAAGCGGACAGCGGGCGGGGCGGATTTTGGGTCGTGTCGGTCAAATCTTGTCCCCATCGGCCAGCAGCCCCAGGTCGCGTGCCAGCTGCAGCTGAATCAGCACCGCCTCATATTTCGCGTCGATATAGGCTTGTTCTCGGCGCACCAGCTCTTCGTAGACCTGGATCACCTCCATCACCGGGCGCTGGCCCGCTTCGAACTGTTTTTGGAACAGGCCGTAGGTCTCGCGGCTGCGGCGCACCAGCGCGGCGGTCTCGCCCTCCTGGCGCTGATAGGATGCAATTTGCTGGACCTGGCGGCTGTAGGTGCGGCGGGCAATCTCTTCGGTCTCGCCAATCTGGCGGGTGGCGGCCTCCTTGGTGGCCTCCAGCGCTTGAATGGCGGCGGGTGTGCCCAATCCCAGCGGCTGGCCAACGCCCAGCGTCAGCCCGGCACCGGATCCGTCGGAGGTCACATTGCCCGAGGCCGCAATCTGGGGCAGCAGCCCGGCGCGGCCGGACTTGGCTTGGGCAATGGTGCGGTCCGCTTCGGCGCTGGCCTTCAGCACGGCCAGGAACTGCACCTGCTCCGGCGGCGTGGCTATGCCCAGATGCGAGGGTTTCTGCGCAAAGGACTGGCCGGTCATCGCCTGCAATTCCGCGCGTGCGGTGGCGGCGGCGTCACGGGCGGTGGCCGTAGCCGTGCGGATGCCGCTGATCTTGCTGTCCACCACATTGAGGTCGGCGCGGTCCGACACGCCGCCGTCGACACGGCCCTGCACGATGCGGCGGAATTCCTGCATCCGGCGCAGGGCGCGGTTGCCATAGGCGGCCTTTTCATCGCCGCGCAATGCCGCTGCATACAGCCCGACAGCGGTTTCGACGCGGCTGTTCATGTCCTCGGACAGGCTGACGGCGGCCACTTCGACATCGGCGGCGGCAAAGGCGCGTTCGGCCTTGCGGCGGCCATTGTCAAACAGGACCTGCTCAATCAGCAGGCCGGCCACCAAATCCCCCAGATCGGTCAGGCTGACGGATGGGCCAAGGGTTGGCAGCCAGTTCTTTGAGGCCGCCTCGGCGCGCAGCTTGGCGCCGATCAGCTCTGCTTCGGCAGCGCGGGAAGAGGCGGCAATTGCGGCCTCGGCCACTTGCCCATAGGCGCTGTCCTGCGCCAGCAAGGAGCGGCGCTCCATCAGCTTGTGGATCACCTCGGAGGAGGCCTCGCCGGATTGTGCGAAATTGCTGCGCGGCGCGGTTTCTGCGCTTTCTCCGCCGCCGAACGGCAGCGTATGGGCGCAAGCCGACAGGCTGCACGTCACTGCGATGGCGCAAAAAAAGCGTCCCGGTTGCATCCTGCCATATGCCCTTTTGTTTTAGGCTTTTGATGTATTGGGCCCGGCAGAAATGACTGCCGGGCCGATAGATCAGATCACAACGTTGACGTCTTCATCCACGGACAGCGTGGTGCCGTCATCGCCGATTGTATAGACATTGTACGTCTCGCCATCGACAGTCTCGGTTCCCGCGGCGGTTGCCCCGGTTATGGTGAGCGTGTCGTCAGCTTCCCCATGCACAGTGAGCTTGTCGGAATTGCCTGACAGCGCATTGATATCGGCCTCGGTCAGGGTCAGATCGACGGCGTCGGCATGAACCAGGTTCAGCTCGTCGATGTTGAACTGCGAGAGGCCCGAATGATCCAGCACAGATGCGCCGGCGCCGTCTTCGAGCACCACCATTGTGCCAGAGCTGTTGCCGGCGTCATCCACCCGGTTCACAACAAGATGCGAGCCGTCCGGCACGTCTGCATCGAAGTCGTACAGGGTCTGGCCGTTGCCAAGATCGGTTTCGGTGCCGCTGACATCCGAGACACTGCCTGTGCTGGTCAGCTCATGGATTGTGTCGCCGGCCTCGAAATCGTCGCTGAAAACACCGCTGACACTGGTGCCGGTGCTGATCACGTCGCCAATGTTGGGGGCATCGTATTCGGTGTCGACGCTGAAGCCCTCGGTCAGGGTCTGCGTGTTGCCTGCCGGGTCGGTGGCCGTAATTTCGGCTGTGGCCTCATAGGTGCCTTCGCGCAGATCGCCGGGTTCAAACTCGGCAGTCCAGTTGCCGTCCGCATCCACCAGCGCGTCCCGGGTTACACCTTGAATGGTGACTTGTACTGCCGATCCGGGTTCGACGGTGCCGGACATCGAGAGGCCCGCAGCACTTTCCGCGAGGCTCACCACATCATCATCGGTCACGCTGTCCGAGGTGAAAGGCACCACCTCGGTGTCGATGGCCAGAGTGTCAGTGATTTCCGACGTATTGCCCACGGCGTCCGTGGCGGACACAACCACCGCTGCATCGTAGCTGCCCTCAGCAATGTCAGCGGCAGCAAAGGATGCGCTCCAATTGCCATCGGCATCAACTGTGGCAGTTTCGGTTGCATCACCCAGTTGCACAACAACCGTCGAGCCGGGCTCAACCGTGCCGGTCAGGGTCACCCCGTCGCTGCGTTCGGTCTCGTTGACGATATTGTCGCCTTCGATGCTGCCGGAATTCAGGGTGAGGGGATCGACCACAGTGTCCACATGCAGATCCGCCGTGGCGGTTGCCGTGTTGCCGGCTTCGTCGGTGGAGGTCACGCTGACAGTGGTGTCGTATTCACCGGCAGGCAGGGAGCCGGCTTCGAAGTCTGCGGCCCAGTTGCCGTCTGCATCCACGGTTGCGGTGCGGGTCACGCCCTCAACGGTGACGCTGACACTTGCGCCGGCCTCGCCGGTTCCGGTCAATGTCAGACCAGCGGTAGCTTCGGCGTTGCTGACAATGTCATCACCGCCCGCTTGTCCATTGTCGATGTCTACGGCCGTGGTCGTGTCTACGCGAATTGTGCCGGTGACGCTGTCCGTATTGCCGAAAGTATCGGTCGCGGTGACGCTGACTTCTGAGTCGTATTCCCCGGAGGCAATTTCCGAAGCTGCAAAGTCAGCGCTCCAAGTCCCGCTTTCGGTTGCGGTAACCGTCCGGGTCACACCCTGAAAAGTGACTTCCACTGTGGCGCCCGCTTCGGCGGTTCCGGTCAGGGTAACGCCATCAGCTGCTTCGGCGGCATTGATCATGTCGTCGCCGCCTGCCTGGCCCTCGTCGAGGCCGACAGTGGCAACCGTGTCGATTACGACGGCGGGGCCATCCAGATCGAACTCAGTCCCGTTCGGGTCAACCACATGCACAGTTGTGTCATAATTGCCGTCCTCCGGCAGATCATCGACCGGGAAGCTGACGCTCCAATTGCCGTCGTCATCAACGGTTGTGGTGGCTGTGGAGGTTCCGACATTGACAGTCACATCGGATCCAGGCGCACCGGTGCCGGTGATAACCACCGGTTCGGTGGTGGAGTCAGAAACCGGGTAGCTGGCATCGGGGTTGTCGACCGTTGGCACAATGCCACCTGTCCCTTCGCCGCCGTCACCGCCGCCTCCGCCGGCAATTACAGCCGCACCAACGACGCCCGCCGCGGCCCCGGCCGCACCCAGCCCGCCGAACAGCGGCGCGGCCAGCGGTGCAACCACCGGTTCGATGCGGTCAACGTCCAGGAACACCATCTCATCGTAGGCGCTCCACTTTCCGGTCAGATCCAGCGGCTCGTATGTGGCAAAGAGCATGCCGCTGGATTTGTCTTCCAGGACAACTTCGGTGAATTCGCCGTCCTGGCTGAGGAACAGGTTCTTCCCGCCGGATGAGCCGTAGGAATAGTAGTTCTCAATCACCAGTTCCTGGCCATCGGCCAGGGTGATGTGCAGGTTGCCGCCCTGGCGGGAATAGCTTTCGACATCAGCAGGGCTGAGGTTCAGCGAGATATCCTTGGCATGGGCGGCGTCAATACGTGCCGGGGTGCCTTCGGAAAAGTTCCCATGCTGTGTAGTGCCCGCCATATCGCGGGTAATAAATGCGACCGTGCTCATTGTAATACCACTCATCTGTGCGCTGCGCCGCCGTAATCTGGCGGGTGCCGCGTCGTTCCGTTGCCTGTACGTTTGCCCATCGGCCGTCTTTTGCGGCCATTTTGAGGCCATACTGTGATGATTTTTATTGTCCTGTCCAGTGCATCAGGGACGGGATTCATGCAGTTTGGGCGGCAACCGTGTCCTGAGTGCCGCAGAATTTCTAAGCTTTTTCACGCAGCCGTGATATGGGGCGGACGTATGGCTGGCGCGGGAGAATTGGCCGTTTTGCCTTGCCGTAGGCACTGCTAACCCTGTTGCCTGGACTTCAGAAGCAGTAGGGGAAAGCCCCCAGCACCCCTCTGATCAACAGTGGACGCGCGGCTGGAGGCTCTTGATTTGCCGCGGCGCGTAAGGCGGCCGCAACAACAGTGATCGCCGCGATGTGATGAAAATTTCCCGCAAAAGTTTCTGGCAATTAATTAAAAGTACACCACTTTCAGATAGTAAGAAGTACGTAATTGGTGTAAGCTTGAGAGTAAGCAACACGCCGCCAGCCTGGTATCCGGGCGCAGGCCGCCGCAAAGAGCGGCCAGCCGGACGTAGAACGCCAGAAACGGCGCCGAGCAGAAATCAGAACTCAACACTAACGCGGACATCCATGCCCACGTACCGGGCGCAGTCTGTCTGTTCGCGACCTAAAACGCCAGGAGGAACGGCGCCAGATAACCAGGAGGCTTGATTCAAGATGAAAGACATTGCCGAACTTTTTGCAGAGCAGTACGGCGAAACCCGCGAGCAGGAGATGCCGCTGCAGGATTATTTGAACGCCTGCCGCGACGATCCAAGCATGTACGCCAACGTCGCCGAGAGGATGTTGAAGGCAATTGGCGAAGAGGAACTGGTAGACACGTCCAAGGACGCGCGGCTCGGGCCGATCTTTCAGAACCGGACAATCAAGCGCTACAGCGCTTTCCACGACTTCTACGGCATGGAAGACACCATCGAACGGATCGTCGGCTATTTCCGCCACGCCGCGCAAGGCCTGGAAGAGCGAAAGCAGATCCTTTATCTCTTGGGCCCGGTCGGCGGCGGTAAATCGTCTCTGGCGGAGCGGCTGAAGCGCCTGGTCGAAGAACAGCCGATCTATGTGCTGAAAGCCGGCGATCAGATCTCGCCGATTTTCGAAAGTCCGCTGGGCCTGTTTGATCCTGTCCGCATGGGCAAGGTTCTGGAAGAGGAATACGGCATTGTCCAGCACCGGCTGCCGGGGCTGATGTCGCCTTGGGCCGTCCAGCGGCTGGATGAATTTGAAGGCGATATCAACAAGTTTTCTGTTGTTCGCATGTACCCTTCCCGCCTGCGCCGCATCTGCGTGGCCAAAGTGGAGCCGGGTGATGAGAACAATCAGGACATCTCTACGCTGGTTGGCAAGGTTGATATCCGCCAGCTGGAGCATTTCAGCCAGGACAACCCGGATGCCTACAGCTTCTCCGGCGGGTTGAACCGGGCGAGCCAGGGTGTTCTGGAATTTGTCGAGATGTTCAAGGCGCCGATCAAGATGCTGCACCCGCTGCTGACGGCGACCCAGGAAGGCAACTATATGGGCACCGAAAGCTTTGGTGCGATCCCCTTTAACGGCCTGATCCTGGCGCACTCCAACGAGAGCGAATGGCAGTCGTTCAAGAATAACAAGAACAACGAGGCCTTCATCGACCGGGTGTCTATCGTCAAGGTGCCGTATTGCCTGCGGGTCTCGGATGAATCCTCAATCTACGAAAAACTGATCGAGTTCAGCGAATTGCGGGATGCGCCCTGTGCGCCGGAGACGCTGAAGATTCTTAGCCGCTTCTCGGTGCTGACCCGCCTGAAGCCGCATGAGAACTCAAACCTTTACTCCAAGATGCGGGTCTATGACGGCGAAAGCCTGAAGGACACCGACCCCAAAGCCAAGACCGTGCAGGAGTATCAGGACCGCGCCGGCGTGGACGAAGGGATGAACGGCATCTCAACCCGCTTCGCCTTCAAGGTGCTGTCCACTACTTTCAACTTCGACACGGACGAAGTGGCAGCGGATCCGGTGCATCTGATGTATGTGCTGGAGCAGATGATCAAGCGCGAGCAGTTTCCGCAGGAGACCGAGCAGAAGTACCTTGAGTTCATCAAGACGGAACTGGCGCCGCGTTATGAAGAGTTCATCGGCAACGAAATTCAGAAGGCGTACCTCGAAAGCTATACGGAGTACGGCCAGAACGTCTTTGACCGCTATATCTCCTACGCTGATGCCTGGATCGAAGAGCAGGATTACAAGGATCCTGATACCGGTCAGCTCTATAACCGCGAAGTGCTGGATGCGGAGCTTTCAAAGATCGAAAAGCCGGTTGGCATCGCCAATCCCAAGGACTTCCGCAACGAGGTCGTGAAATTTGCTCTGCGCCATCGCGCAAACACCGGCAGAAACCCGGCCTGGAACTCCTATGAAAAGCTGCGCGATGTGATTGAAAAACACATGTTCAGCCAGGTCGAGGAGCTGCTTCCGGTGATCAGTTTCGGCAGCAAGAAGGACAGCAAGACCGAAGGCAAACATCAGGAGTTCGTCGAGCGTATGCGCAGCCATGGCTATACCGACCGCCAAGTGCGGCGTCTGGTCGAATGGTACATGCGCGTTAACAAGGCGGGCTAAAGAGGAGCGCTGTGGCATATGCATCATTTCATCGACAGGCGCGCCAATCCGAAGGGCAAGAGCCTCGGGAACCGCCAGCGGTTCCTGCGGCGGGCCCGGGAGAACATTAAAGAACGCGTCGACCAGTCGGTCCGGGGGAAATCGATCCAAAGCGGAAGCGGCGTCCCGGACGAAGGCGAAAAGGTCACTATCCCGACCAGAGGGCTGAAGGAGCCGCGGTTCTTTCACTCTTCCAAGGGCGGCATGCGCCGTCATGTTCTGCCCGGCAACAAGGATTTTGTTGTCGGCGACACCATCAAACGCCCGGACGGCGGTGCGGGCGAGGGCGGCCGCAAGGCCTCCGAGGACGGGGATGGTGCGGACGAATTTTCCTTCACACTCACGCAGGAAGAATACCTGGAAATCCTGTTTGAAGGGCTGGAGCTGCCGGACCTGGTGGAAAAGGCCACGGTGGAGACCGAAACCATCGGCACCCGCCGGGCCGGCCTGACCACTGCGGGCACACCCAACAACCTCAATCTGGTGCGCACCATGCGCAATTCTCTGGGGCGCCGGATCGCGTTGCAGCGTCCGACCACCAAGTCGCAGCGGGACTTGGAAGAGCAGATCGCCGAGCTGGAAGCGCTGGAGGAACGCAGCCCGCCGCAAGAGGCATTTCTGGCCGAATTGCAAAAGAAACTCGAAGGCATTCTCCGCAAGCGCAAGGTCGTCGGCTATATTGACCCGCTGGACCTGCGGTATGATACCTTTGTGCCGGAAAAGATCCGCAATTCCCGTGCGGTGGTATTCTGCCTGATGGATGTCTCAGGCTCCATGCAGGAAAGGGAAAAGGATCTGGCCAAACGGTTCTTCCTGCTGCTGCACCTGTTCCTGGAACGCTGCTATGAGCACACCGAACTGGTGTTTGTGCGGCACACCCATCACGCTCAGGAAGTCGACGAGGAAACCTTCTTCTATGCCCGGGAAACCGGCGGCACCATTGTGTCCACCGCGCTGGAGAAAATGAAGGAGATCATCGAAGAGCGCTATCCGCCGGATGAATGGAACATCTACGGCGCGCAGGCCTCGGATGGCGAGAACTTCGGCAATGACTCGGTGCGTTGCAAAAATCTGCTGCTGAACGAACTGCTGCCGGTCAGCCAGTTTTATGCCTATGTGGAAATCGTCGATGAGGCGGCGGAAATGCTGCTGAACAATCCCGAAGCAGGCGAAGACCTGTGGCAGAACTACCGTGACGTGAAGGGCCAGGCGCAGCATTTTGAAATGCAGCGTGTCTCGCAACCCGGCCACATCTATCCGATTTTCCGGGAGTTCTTCCTCCCCAAGGTGAAAGGGGCGCAGTATGCAGGCAGCTGAAAAGGCGCGCAAGCCGTTGTTCGACGGGCCGGAATGGACCTTTGAATTGATGGAAACAGCGCGCGACGCGATTGAGGAGATCGCGCTGGGCGACCTTGGGCTGGATGTTTATCCCAATCAGATCGAAATCATTTCGGCTGAGCAGATGCTTGATGCCTATTCCTGTGTCGGCCTGCCGCTGATGTATCAGCATTGGTCATTCGGCAAGCATTTCGCCCGCGACGAGGCACTGTACCGCACTGGCCGCCAGGGTCTGGCCTATGAAATCGTCATCAATTCCAACCCCTGCATCAGCTACAACATGGAAGAAAACACCATGGCGATGCAGACGCTGGTGATGGCGCATGCGGCATTCGGGCATAACCATTTCTTCAAGAACAATTATTTGTTTCAGCAGTGGACAGATGCCGCTGGTATTCATGATTACTTGGCTTTTGCCAAGAATTACATCGCCGCTTGCGAGGAACGGTATGGCCCTTGTGCGGTCGAAGAGATTCTGGACGCGGCCCATGCGCTGCAATCCCAAGGCGTGTTCCGCTACGGACGCCCGCCCAAGCCGACCGCGGAAGAGCTGGTGGCGATGCAAAAGGTGCGCGAAGGGTATGAAAGCAGCCAAAGCGTGCTGGATATCTGGACCGACACAACCCTGGGCCGCGACAAGCTGGAACTGGTCGAGGATGCTGATTTCAGTGCGCGCCGCAAGCAGATGAATCTGCCGCAGGAGAACGTGCTTTATTTCCTGGAAAAGCACAGCCCGGTGCTGGAGGCCTGGCAGTGTGAGCTGCTGCGCATCGTGCGGATGCTGGCGCAGTATTTTTACCCGCAGAAACAGACCAAAGTGATGAACGAGGGCTGCGCGACCTTCGTGCATTACTACATCATTAACAAGCTTTTTGAGCAGGGCCAAATCACCGAAGGCGCCTTTATGGAGATTATGCACAGCCACACCAATGTGGTGCTGCAGCCGGAATTTGACGATCCGCGTTTCTCCGGTCTTAATCCTTATGCGCTGGGGTTTGCGATGATGCAGGACATCCGCCGGATCTGTCAGGACCCGACTGATGAGGACCGCGAATGGTTCCCCGATTTCGCCGGTGATCCCGACTGGCGGAAAGTGATGCGCGATGCATGGGCGAATTACCGCGATGAGAGCTTTATCCAGCAGTTCCTGTCGCCGCATCTGATCCGTAAGTTCAAGCTGTTCACGCTGACCAATGACGCCGACCTGCCCAACCTGGTGGTGAGCCAGATCCATAACCGCGCGGGATACAAGGCGATCCGCCGCGATTTGGCAAAACAGTATGATCTGGCTTACTTGGAACCTGATATTCAGGTGACAGACGCGGATCTGCGCGGTGACCGGGAATTGAAGCTGACCCATACTGTGCGGGATGGCATTCATTTGGATGAGGAGGATCAGGAAGAGGTGCTGAAGCACTTGCGCCGTCTTTGGGGGTATGATGTCAGCTTGGACGCGGTGGAGACCGCCTTCGAAAACTGACGCTCTCCACAGGGCCGGATCCGGCTTATGGCGGCAGGTTTTCAGCCTTGCTGCGGAAACGAAAACGCAGGCCCAGGGGCCTGCGTTTTGCTGTTTGCAAACTGGATAGGGCTTAGAATTCCACCACGGCGCGGATGGATTTGCCTTCGTGCATCAGCTCGAAGCCTTCGTTGATCTGATCCAAGGTCAGCTTGTGGGTGATCATCGGATCGATCTCGATTTTGCCGTCCATGTACCAGTCCACGATCTTGGGCACGTCAGTACGGCCCGAGGCGCCACCGAAGGCGGTGCCGCGCCAGGACCGGCCGGTGACCAGCTGGAACGGCCGGGTCGAAATCTCGGCACCGGCGGGCGCCACGCCGATGATGATCGATTCACCCCAGCCCTTGTGCGCCGCTTCCAATGCGGTGCGCATCACGTTGACGTTGCCGGTCGCGTCAAAGGTGTAATCGGCACCGCCGCCGGTCACCTCGACCAGATGCGCCACCAAGTCGCCCTCGACCTCGGCAGGATTGACGAAATCGGTCATGCCGAACCTTGTGGCCATTTCCACCTTACCGGGGTTCAGGTCGACACCAACGATCTGGTCAGCCCCGGCCAGCCGCAGGCCCTGGATCACGTTGAGGCCGATGCCGCCGAGGCCGAACACGATAGCCCGCGAGCCGATTTCCACCTTGGCAGTGTTGATCACTGCACCGATACCGGTGGTGACGCCGCAGCCGATGTAGCAGACCTTGTCGAACGGCGCGTCCTCACGGATTTTCGCCAGCGCGATTTCCGGCACCACGGTGTGGTTGGCGAAGGTCGAGCAGCCCATGTAGTGGTGGATCGGGGTGCCGTCCTGCATTGAAAACCGGGTGGTGCCGTCGGGCAGCAGGCCTTGCCCCTGGGTCGAGCGGATCGCCTGGCACAGGTTGGTTTTCGGGTTGAGGCAGTACTCGCACTCGCGGCACTCGGGCGTATACAGCGGGATCACATGATCGCCCGGCTTCAGGCTGGTGACGCCTTCGCCGACCTCAACCACGACGCCTGCGCCCTCATGGCCCAGGATCGCCGGGAAAATGCCTTCGGGGTCATCGCCCGAACGGGTGAATTCGTCGGTGTGGCACAGGCCGGTTGCCTTGATTTCCACCAGAACCTCGCCCGCTTTCGGGCCTTCGAGGTTCACTTCCATGATTTCCAGCGGTTTGCCGGGGGCAACCGCAACGGCGGCGCGGGTCTTGATCATGTGACTGGTCCTTCGTCCAAATTCTGCGGGGCCGGGCCGCCGCGAAGCGGATCCGGTTGAATGCGTAGCCAGCAGCAAGGCCGCGGGCCGGAATGACCCAGCGTTACATTTGCAGGCTGGCGCACGCAAGCTTTGCCTCGGCACACTATCAGGAGCAGGGTATCGGGCCTTGCCCTGAATGCGACAGCCGGCCAACGGTCCGCGCCATTCCCGCGTGATGAAAAACTGCCGGTTCCCAGCAGCTTGCTGGAAAGATTCCAGTTATGGGAAGGAAATTGAATGCCGGGTCTTGACCTTCCCCTCGCTGGAACCCTCATATCTCTTGTCAAAGGACCAGAAGCGGCAGGATTCCGATGTCTGAACTTAGCAGGATTTCACTGAATATCACCGGCCTCAGCTGTGCGGGCTGTGCAGGGCGTGCTGAGCGCGCCTTGGCGGCGGTCAAAGGCGTGCAGAGCGCCTCCGTCAACCTCGCCAATGCCACCGGCCAGGTGGAGGCTGCCGCGGAGGTTCCGCTGATGGATCTGACCGGGGCCTTGGCCTCTGCGGGTTATCCGGCGGCAGAGGCGCAAGCTTCCCTGGTGATCAGCGGTATGAGCTGTGCGTCCTGCGTGGGCCGGGTGGAACGGGCGCTGCTGGCGGTGCCGGGGGTGCTATCGGCCAGCGTGAACCTGGCGAATGAGACTGCACAAATCCGTTATTTAACCGGCATGGCCCGCGCCGCCGATCTCGCCCGCACATTGTCGGATACCGGCTATCCGGCCCGTCTCAGCGGCGCGGCAGAGGATGAAGCGGAGCAGGCCGGCCGCCGCAACGCGGATGAGATTTCCGCACTGGGCCGGCAGGTTCTGATCGCCGCGCTTCTGACACTGCCGGTGTTCCTGATCGAAATGGGCGGCCACATGGTCCCGGCGCTGCATCATTGGGTTATGGAAAATATAGGCACGCATAACAGCTACTTGCTGCAATTCGCCCTGGCTACCGCGGTGCTGGCCGGGCCGGGTCGGCAGTTCTATACTAAGGGGTTTCCGGCCTTGCTCCGCGGCGCTCCCGACATGAACGCGCTGGTGGCGCTGGGGACCTCCGCGGCCTATGGGTTCTCGGTGATTTCCACCTTCGCGCCCAGGCTGCTGCCCGCGGGCACCGCCAATGTCTATTACGAGGCGGCGGTGGTGATCGTCGCCCTTATTCTCACGGGCCGCTTCCTGGAGGCCCGCGCCAAGGGCCGCACCGGCGCCGCGATCCGCAAGCTGGCCGGGCTGCAGCCGAAAACCGCCAGGGTGGTCTCGGGCGGGGATGCAATTGAAACTCCGGTGGAAGAAATCGGCCCAGGCGACCTGATCCGGGTCCGTCCGGGAGAGCGCATCGCGGTGGATGGCGAGATCACCTCCGGCGGCTCCTACATCGACGAAAGCATGATCAGCGGCGAGCCGGTACCCGTCGCCAAGTCCCGCGGTGATGAAGTGACGGCGGGCACCATCAACGGCAATTCCGCGCTGGAATTCCGGGCCACCCGTGTTGGCCGCGACACGGTACTGGCGCAAATCATCCGCATGGTCGAGCAGGCGCAGGGTGCCAAGCTGCCGGTGCAAGGGCTGGTCGACCGCATCACCCTGTGGTTCGTACCCGCAGTGATCACGGTTGCGGCGCTGACCGTGCTGGTGTGGTCTCTGTTCGGCCCTGCGCCGGCCCTGCCGCTGGCCCTGGTGGCCGGTGTTTCGGTGCTGATTATCGCCTGTCCCTGCGCCATGGGGCTGGCGACGCCGACCTCTATCATGGTCGGCATCGGCCGCGCGGCGCAGATGGGGGTTCTGTTCCGCAAGGGCGATGCGCTACAGCACTTGCAGGAAGCACGCGTGGTGGCGCTCGACAAGACCGGCACTTTGACTGAGGGCCGGCCGGTGCTGACCGAATTGATCTGCGCCGAAGGATTCACCCGCGACGAGGTGCTGCGCCTGACCGGTGCCGCTGAGGCGCAGTCGGAACACCCCATCGCCCGCGCTATCACGGCAGCGGCGGGCAAGGGGCTGCCCAAGGTGGACGCTTTCAAGGCTATCCCGGGCTATGGCCTGCGCGCAGAGGTCGAGGGGCGCGTGGTGCTGGCCGGTGCCGCCCGGCTGATGGCGCGCGAAGGCATTGCGCTTGGTGCGCTGGAGGCGGAGGGGCTGAAACTGGCAGAGCGCGGCGAAACCCCGCTTTTCGCCGCCGTTGACGGCCAGGCGGCGGCGGTGATTGCGGTGGCGGATCCGATCAAGCCGGGTACCCCGGCGGCAATCAAAGCCTTTCATGACCAAGGATTGAAGGTGGCAATGATCACCGGTGATGCTTTGGGGACGGCGCAGGCGATTGCCGCGCGGCTGGGTATTGATGCAGTGAAAGCTGAATGCCTGCCTGCTGATAAGGTTGCCGCGATCCTGGAGCTGCAGGCAGAGCATGGTTCGCTGGCATTTGTGGGCGACGGCATAAACGACGCCCCGGCGCTGGCGGCGGCGGATGCTGGAATTGCCATCGGCACCGGCACCGATGTGGCGATCGAGGCGGCGGATGTGGTGCTGGTCTCGGGTGATCTGCGCGGGGTGGTGAACGCGCTGACCGTCAGCCGCGCCACCATGCGCAACATCCGCCAGAACCTGGGCTGGGCTTTTGGCTACAACGTGCTGCTGGTGCCGGTGGCGGCCGGGGTTCTGTACCCTCATGGGGGGCCTCTTTTGTCGCCGGCACTTGCGGCAGGCGCAATGGCACTGTCGAGCGTGTTTGTCCTGTCCAATGCCCTGCGCTTGCGCCGCCTGAAACCGGCCCTGGATGAAGGGCAGGCCGGGCCGGCGGTCCTTGCGGCCGGCAAGCAGGAGGTGCGCGCATGAATATCGGAGATGTATCCCGCCGCTCCGGCCTGCCAGCCAAGACCATCCGCTATTATGAGGACATCGGGCTGATCAAACCGCATCGCAGCGCCAATGGCTATCGCTGCTTTGCCGGGACTGATCTGCATAAGCTGGCCTTTTTGGGCCGCGCCCGGGCGCTGGGCTTCACCATCGAGGACTGCCGCACCCTGATGGCGCTTTACGAGGACGAAACCCGCGCCAGCGCCGATGTGAAGCAGCTGGCGTTGGAGCATCTGGCAAAGATCGAGGAAAAGATCGCCGATCTGCAGGCGATGCGCGGCACATTGAGAGAGTTGGTCAAAGGCTGTGCAGGCGACAGCCGTCCGGATTGCCCGATCCTCAGGGATCTTTCCGGCGGGAGTTGACCAGCACCAGTTGACCGGCGCCAGTTGGCCAGCCAGGCAGAAGGGGGGCTCCCGCGCCCGCGGCTGCCCTGACGGGCCGCCTGACGGTCTTGGGCTTGGCTTCGGGCCTGCGGCCCGAAGCGGGCGGCATCAGCCGGGCCGGAGTTCCAGGATCTTGCGGGCCTGCTGCCAGGTGGCGACAGGGCGTTCGTAGGTTTCGCACAGCGCCGCTGCCCGCCTCACCAGCGCGGCATTGGAGGGCGCAAGGGTGTCGCGGTCGAGCCGCATATTGTCCTCCAGTCCGGTGCGGGTATGGCCGCCCGCGGCGATGGACCATTCGTTGACCAGGATCTGCCCCGGCCCGACACCGGCGCCGCACCACTGGGCCTCCGGCGCCAGACGCTGTATGGTTTTGACGTAGTAGTCGAACACGTCCTTATCGACGGGCATCGCGTTCTTCACCCCCATCACGAACTGCACGTAAAGCGTGCCGGCAATGCGCCCCTCGCGGTTCATTTTCACCGCCTGGTGGATGTGCGACAGGTCAAAGGCCTCGATCTCGGGTTTTACTTCGTAAGTGCGCATCTCCGAGGCCAGCCAGTCCACCAGATCGGGAGAGTTCTCATAGACCCGGGTAGGGAAGTTGTTGGAGCCAACGGACAGAGACGCCATGTCGGGGCGCAGGGGCAGCATGCCGCCGCGCTCGTGTCCGGCGCCGGAGCGGCCGCCGGTCGACAGCTGCACGATCATGCCGGGGCAGTGCTTGTGCAGGCCTTCCATGAGGCGGGCGAACCGCTCCGGGTCCGAGGTCGGCGTCTGGTCGTCGTTGCGCACATGGCAATGAGCGATGGAGGCGCCGGCCTCAAACGCCTCCTGGGTGCTTTCGATCTGCTCGGCGATGGTGACGGGCACTGCCGGGTTGTTTTTCTTGGTCGGAACCGAGCCGGTGATGGCCACGCAGATGATGCAGGGTTTACTCATGATTGATCCCCTTCAGATGTCGAAAAACACTGTTTCATCGTCGCCCTGCAGGCGGATGTCGAAGCGGTAGATCGCCAAACCGTCCCGCTCGCTGCGCCTGGCAATCAGGGTGGCGCGGCGGTGCTCCCATTCTATCACATTCAGCACGGGGTCGGTGGCATTGGCCTCTGCCTCGTCCTCAAAGTAGACCCGCGTGTTCAGCCCCACGTTGATGCCGCGTGCCACGATCCACACGTTGATATGCGGCGCCATCATCTGGCTGTTGCGGCCCATGACCGGGCCGGGTTTCACGGTGCCGAACCCCCATTCTCCGGTTTCAAAATCGGAGATCACCCGGCCCCAGCCGCGAAAACCGTCTTCGACCGCGCCGCCATGTTTGGGGTGAGCATAGACGCCGTTCGCATTGGCCTGCCAGACCTCCAGAAGCACGTCCTTGACCGGCGAGCCAGTGCCGTCGATGACCATGCCCTCGACCCTGATCTGTTCTCCCTCGGCGTTGGGGCTGGCAATGTCCCAGCCAAGTTCCTGATCGTAGATCCGGAACCCCGCAGCACCGGGTGCGAGGCCGATGTGGACATAAGGCCCGGCGGTTTGCGAGGGGGTTTCTTTCAGATAATCAAAACGCTGACGCATCAATTTCCCTCCAACCGGTTTTCAAACAGGGTGGACCGCCGCCCGCGCAGCACGATGTCAAAGCGGTAGGCGATTGTGTCGAGCGGAATGGTTGCATTCATGTCGAGCCGCGCGATCAGCATTTCCACCGCCTCCGGGTCCGGGATGGTGTTCACGATCGGGCATCGGGCAATTAGCGGGTCGCCCTCGAAGTAGAGCTGGGTGATCAGCCGTTGGGCAAAGCCGGTGCCAAAGACCGAGACGTGGATATGCGCGGGCCGCCAGTCGTTCACCCGGTTGCGCCAGGGGTAGGCGCCGGGTTTCACGGTGCGGAAGTGGTAGCAGCCGTTTTCATCCGTCAGGACCCGCCCGCAGCCGCCGAAATTCGCATCCAGCGCGCCGAGGTAGGTGTCCTTTTTGTGCCGGTAGCGGCCGGACGCATTGGCCTGCCAGATCTCCACCAGCGTATTCGGCACCGGCCGCGCGTCTTCATCCAGCACCCGGCCATGCACGATGATGCGCTCACCGATCGGGCTTTCACCGGGCTGGGCAAAGTTGGACAGCAGGTCATTGTCGGTGGCAGCGATGTCTTTGTGGCCAAACGCCGGGCCGGTGATCTCGCTGGCGGTGTTTTCCAGGCTGATTAGCGGATATTGCGGCGCACGGGTGACCGAGGTCTTGTAATCCTGCGACAGCGCGGGCGGATGCCAGCGGTGGTCGCGCTGGTAGAACTCCCCCTGTTTCGGCGGTGTGCTCATGCGGGTTTCCCTCCCTCAGCGGCCATTTCGGCATAGGTTTCCTTGGCCAGCTTCAGGGCACGGTTTGCGCACGGCACCCCGGCATAGATGGCCGCATGCTGGAAGGCCTCCAGCACATCTTCCTGGCTGGCGCCGGTGCGGGCGGTGGCGCGGATGTGCATCGGAATCTCGTCGAAATTCCCAGTGGCAGCCAGCAGTGCCAATGTCAGCATGGACCGCTCCCGCAGCGAAATCCGGTCAGAGGCCCAGACCGTGCCCCAGGCCGCTTCGGTGATCAGCTCCTGAAAGGGGGCGTCCAGCGCGGTTTTGCCGGCTTCGGCGCGCTCCACATGGGTGTTGCCAAGCACCTTGCGCCTGATTTGCATGCCTTGGCTGTACCGGTCCTGCTGCGTCATCCTGGTCTCCCTGTGCTGGATAAAGTATCGCATACCGGAGCTGAGCTGTATAATCTTGAATCATACATGTAATCATAACCGGAATGATATGCGGCTATCGTCTTCATTGAAACTGCGCCATCTTGAGGTGTTTGTCGAAGTGGCCCGCAAGATGAGCGTCACCCAGGCCGCGGGGGCCTTGGGCATGACCCAGCCTGCGGTGACACGGGCGCTGCGCGAACTGGAGGAAGTTTGCGGCAAGCCGCTGGTCGAAAAGCATGGCCGCGGTATCCGGCTCAGCGGGTATGGCGAGCTGTTCCGGGATCATGCCGGGCGCAGCCTGGCGTTGGCTCGCGACGGGGTGGCGCTGTTGCGTGGCCTGGACGCGGCAGATGGACCGCTGGTTTCCATTGGCGCACTGCCCACCGTCGCCGCCGATCTGGTCCCTGACACGCTGGCGCAACTGCGCTGCGGTGGCGCGCCGGGGCGGTTCATGCTGATGTCCGGAGGCAATCAGTACCTGATCGACCAGCTGCGCCGGGGCGGGCTTGATTTGGTGGTTGGCAGGATGCCTGCGCCGGAAGCCATGGCGGGCGTGGAATTCGATCCGCTGTACCGCGAGCGGGTGGCCGTTGTTGTCGCGCGGAACCATCCTATGGCTGGCGCCGTGCATGTGCCGCCTACAGCATTTGAGGACTACCCGGTGCTGATGCCGTCTGAAGGATCGATCATCCGGCCGATGGTTGAGCGGATGTTTCTTGAGCAGGGGCTGGCACTGCCCAGGTTTCCGATCGAAACCGTTTCCGCCACATTCGGGAGGCGCTTTGTCCTGGCGCATCAGGCGATCTGGATCATCAGCCACGGTGTGGTGCGGCCGGAGCTGGAGGCTGGCAGCATGGCAGCGTTGCCCTTGAATACGGACAGCACCCTTGGCCCCGTGGGTCTGTGTGTCCGGCGGGAGCACCGGCTTTCGGCCGCCGCCCAGCGGTTTTGTGCGGCCCTGCGCAGGGCTTGCACCGCGCAGGGGCTGACTTAGGTGCCGCCAGTACTCCGGCATGCCGGGTTGCGGCATCGCCGTGTGTTTCCCTTAGTGCTGTGATGAAGTAATATTCATCAAACATTATTTGTGCATTTGATTGCGCGGCGATAGGGAAAGGAAACGGTATGGGGTTCACCAGGCGTGATTTTGGCTTGTCGGCTGCAGCGGGGCTGGCTGCTGCTGCTGTCCCCGGCTGGGCTTCGGCGCGGATCAATTTGGGCAACAAGCGGATTGAGACAGTTTCAGACGGGTATCTCACTTTGCCGCCGGAGTTTCTGTTTGACGGGCTTGAGCCGGACGCTTTGCAGCAAGCGTTGAAACAGTACGGACTTCCAGCCGGGCCGCTGACGCCGGAGGTGAATGTAACTTTGCTGCGCGAAGAAGGCCGAGTTGTCCTGTTCGATGCCGGCGCGGGGCCGGGGTTTCAGGATAGTGCGGGAAATTTGACCGGCGCGCTGGAGGTTCTTGGTGTCACACCTGACCAGGTGACGCATGTGGTCTTTACACATTGCCATCCGGATCACCTGTGGGGGGTGCTGGATGATTTTGACGATCTGCTGTTCCCTGGCGCGGCCTATCTGATGGGGCAGGGAGAATGGGAGTACTGGTTCGACCCGAAGACTGCAGACAGCATCGGCAGCAGCAGGACAGCCATGGCCATTGGAGCCCGGCGCCGGATGGAGCAGCTGGAAGACAAGGTGCAGCTTTTCCGGGACGGCGAGGAGATCCTGCCGGGAGTCGCTGCTCATGCCACGCCAGGCCACACGCCGGGGCATATGTCATTTGAAGTCCGGGATGGCAGTAACAGTGTCCTGGTTCTAGGGGATGCAGTGGGCAATCATCATGTGAGCTTTGCTGACCCTGGCAGGCCGGTTGGTGCTGACCAGGAGCCGCAAACGGCTGCTGCGGCACGTATGCGTTTGCTGGACCGGCTTGCCGCCGAGCAAATGCAGCTGATTGGCTATCATCTGCCCGGCGGCGGTATCGGGCGGGCAGAGCGCATTGGCAGCGGCTACCGTTTTGTGCCAGCGGTTTAGGGGCAGGTGCCAAAACGACACAGGCCGAGGGCTTGATAATCGATACCGGCAGTCAGTCCCGTTGTTCCAAAATGATAATGAATTACAGTTTTTGCGTGTGTGGTTGTTCTTTACAGCTGATCAGGTCATGGTTGTTGCAAAGGACCTGCACTGCTGCACTAAAGCAGTCTGCTCCATGTGGCCGGTTTACTGTGCCTTGACGTGTGCGCTGTTATGATCGCCGTCAGATGTGCCCGAAGGTTGTCAGGCGTTGCTTTTGAAATGAATTGTGAAGTTAATGCAATCAGTAATTGCAAAACATATTTCGGCAATGCAATGTAACGTTACTTTAATTTCAAGTGCGACACGGATTATTGTGGGGTTTACGGATGACGGTCTTTCTGAAGATATGCCGGTTTGGCGCGTTTGGCGTCTTTCACGCAGATGGAACCAATGTTCAGCTTGGCGCGAAACATCAGGCGCTGCTGGCGCTTTTGTCCTCAGCTGATGGCGGGATCCGCACGCGGGCGTTTCTGGAGAAGACATTGTGGTGCCTGGCGCAGCCCGAACAGGCAAAGGCAAGCCTGCGGACAGCCTTGTCGACGTTGCGCCGGCATCTGGGTCCCGAAGCGGCCAAGCTGCTGTATGCAAACCGGGAGCGGGTTATCCTCGACCTGACCCGGGTGGAGTTGGACAGTTGCGCAGGCAATGCGAATTTCATGGAAGGGTTTGAACTGCCTCATGAGACCGCTTTTAACGCTTGGCTGAACGAAGCCCGGGCGGAGTTCGCCCGTGGTGCTGCCCGGCCTGGACCGCAGGCAGGAACATCGCCGGGCCGTGTAATCCTGGATGGGCTGCTGCCTTCCATTGCGGTGCTGCCCTTTGTGCATCGTGCCCCGGGCGACGCGGTTGTGCCGCTGGGGTCGCTGATGTCTGAAGAATTGTCACGGTACTTGTCGCGCAGCTGGGCGTTTTCGGTCACCTCATATCTGGCTTCGCGCCAGTTTGATCCGGAAACAGTGCGTCCGGCCGAAGTGTCTTCAGTCGCGGGCGTTGATTACTTGGTGTCGGGCACCGTCAGCTGCGACGGCAACCGGTTCCGGGTTGAGATCGATCTGCATGATGCAGTCCGCGAAAAAGTAATCTGGTCCCGCAGTTTCGAGGGCAGCAAAGGCAGCCTGATGGAAGGCCGCAGTGCCGTGCTGCGCAATGCCACCCAGCAAATCGGACAGACCGCTGCGGGTGAAGCTGTCCGGCTGGCGGGTTTCAAGCCGCTGTCCACCCTGGAAAGCCATACCCTGTTGATGGCGGCGATTTCACTGATGCAGGAAATGGACGCGCGCAAATTCCAGCAAGCACATGAGATCCTGTCGCATCTGCTTGAACGGGAGCCAAAACATGTGCTGCCGCTGACCTGGATGGGATTCTGGCACGTGATGCGGGTCGAAAAGGGCTTGTCTGTGAACCGTGGAGAGGACAGCCGTCTGGCCAGCCGGATGGCAGAGGCCGCCATCGAAGCTGCACCGGGTTTCTCATTGGCTCATACGCTCAAGGGGCTTATCTCCAGCCACCTGACGTTCCGCTTTGATCTGGCACAGGACGCCTATGACCTGGCGCTGCGCGACAATCCAAACGAAGCGCTGGCGCTGCTTTTGAAAGGGGCGACGCTGGCCTATCAGGACATGCCGGATGAGGCGGTGCAAATGACCGACGCGGCCCGGCGGCTGACGCCTTTAGGACCGCAGCGGTACTATTTTGATGCGCTCTCGGCGCTGGCGTATTTGTCTGCCCGCAACTTTGCCCGTGCAATTGAACTTTCCGAGCGGTCGCTTGAAGCCAAGGGCGCCTTTCCAGTGCCGCTGCGGTCCAAGGCGATCGCCCTGCAAATGTCCGGCCGGGGCGCTGAAGCCCGCAGCACAGTCCAAAAACTGCTTGAGGCCGCGCCGGAGTTCTGCCTGTCGCAGTTCCAGCGCGACAATCCTGCAGCGATGAGCCCGGCGGGACAGGAATGGGCTTCTGCCTTGCGGCAGGCGGGCGTACCGGAATAGCCGGTCAGGCGATTGTGCAAAAGCCACGGTGACGTTGTGTAACCTGTATTCCCATAATATCTTTTGTGCAGGCAGCAGTTGTGCGTGCTAGGCTTTGCCGGAACCAGCAGCAAACCGGGCAGTTTGGCCCTGAACCAAGGTCTAGGAGGCGGAGTGCCGGAAAATCTGTCTTTCGAACGCCGGTTTTCGGAATTCGGCCCGGGCGTGCAGCCAGAGGAGCGGACGCAAGAGATCCTGGACGTTGTTGAGGATTTCATGCACCGCTGGGGTTATTCGGTGCAAAACCTTATCGGTGCCGATCTGACGGTTGAGCATCTGGGAGGCGGGCCAAGCGAGGTGCCGGATCTGATCTTCAGAATGGCAGCGCTGGACTACTTCGAGATTGTCATCCGCAGCGGCAGCGGGGCCGTCAGCTATGGCGGCTGGTTGACAGGCACTTTGCCGGTTACTGTTTCCGGCCAGCAGGTGAATGGCCGTCCGGTGCTGCTGACCACTTGCCGCGAGGGCGGGCAGATCCGGCATGTTTTTGATCCGCTTTCCGGTTACCGGCCTGTTACCGAAACCACAAATTTACCCCTGCACGCGGCGCGCCGTCTGTCCGGAGAGATCTGACCGGTAGTGTTGAAACGGCCTTTGCAGCGGGCTGCTTTCTCTGCCAGTCGATAAAATTCAACAGATTTCCCGATTGCCGCTCATATTTTTTTTACGTTCTTGCGTCCCTTTTGTTTGGGAGATGCGGGCAGCTGTGCGGCAGCGGCCCTGCACCATTGAATGCCTGACCAGCCGATAACGGCGGTGGGGCCGGCTGCTTGTCCGGTCTTGGCACGGAATATGGGCGGATGCCTTGGGTGATACTATGACTGCAAAGAAAAAACTTCCCGCCAAGCGCGGTTTCCGTTTGTTTTCCAGCATTGGCGCAAAAATCACGCTGATCCTGATGGCGATGGGGGCTGCTATCGCTGTTGGCGGTGTCATGGTTACGCTGGTCTTTTCCCAGACCGGCCGCCAAATGGAGGTTTTGACGGAACAGAAGGTACCCCGGCTGGAGCTGAGCGGCCGTCTTGTCAAGGCGGGAAGCCGGGCAAAGGATGCGATGATTGCGGTCTTGCAAGCTGGATCAGTTGACGAGCTGGTCCAGGCCGAGACTGAGGCGGTTGCAGCGGTAGCACATCTTGAAAACAGCCTGGCTGAACTGCCTGCGGCAGAGCGGGCCAGTTTCAGGCAGGAGGCTGACGCGGCCTCCGAAATGCTCAGCAATCTGATCGCGGCCCGCAAAGGCGCTTTTCGAAACCTGGCCTGGATCGACTCCCAGACCGGCAGCCTGCAGACACTTAGCCAAACGGTGCAAGCGAAGCTTGTGCAGGTCGCGTCGGAGGCCAGCGACAGTTTGATGGCAGGCGGCGAGGACACAATCGGCCAGGTTGATGAGGTGCTCAAAAATCTGGTTGAGCAACGGTTCGGCAGCTTGCAAACGCTGCTGGAAACCCGCGCTGATATCAGCATTTTGTCTGGTGCGGCTCTGGCTCTGGGCCATGTGCGCGACGTGCCCACCAAGCGGGCGCTCAAAAAAATGGCCAATGACGCTTTGAGCCGGCTGGAGCCGGTCATGGGGCGGCTTGAAGAGCTGGGCCTGGATGCCTTCAGGGCCAAGAAGGTCCGCGCGGGTGTGGAACTGTTCCGCTATACCCTCACCGCGAGCCGCAAGGAGCTGAAGGACAGCCGCAAAGAAGTTCTGAGCGCCCGTAATGCCAGCGTGCGCCCGCTGACCCAGGCGATGGAGCGTATGGTGTTCACCCTGTCTGTTGCGGCAACCCAGGCCAGTTCCGATAACCGGACGGCGATCCAGGGGCTGCTGGACAACCAGGTTGGCGTGCTGCAGCAGCTGCTGGAGATCAATGGCTGGATCAGCGCCTTCCAGGTGGCGGCGCTGGATGTGGCGGCCGCGCATGATATTGATGCCGCAGATGCCGCTGCTGCCCCGCTTCAGGACGCTGCCAAGGCGCTGCAGGGTTATGCCGGTTTCAATAACGGGGTATTTGCGCAGGAGCTTAAGGATCTGGTGGGCCTGGCCGATCCGTCTGAGGGATTGCCGGTCTTCAAGGTGGCGTCGCTGGAGGCCACAGCTGCGGCTGCTGCGGCGTCGCAGGCAACTGTGGATGCGGTGCTGGAATTTGCACATCACGCAACCAGTCTGGGTGCCGAAAGCCGGCTGGAGATCGCGTCCATTGCGGGCGGTCTCGCGGCTGAGGTGAAGGCAGCGCAGCAACAGCTGCAAATCCTGGCGGCTGTGGCTGCCGGTGTCTTCCTGGCGTCTCTGGTTCTGACCCGGATCCTTATCCTGCGCCCTCTGGCTGATATCAGCGGCACAACCGAGCGGCTGGCTGCGGGCAATCTGCGCCCGGTAACAGGGTACGACCGGTCGAGTGATGAAATCTTCCGGATTGCCACGGCGCTTTCGGTGTTTCGCGACGGGCTGGTGGAGAAGGCAGAAGTCGAGGCCGCAGCGGATGCGGAACGTGACGCCCGCCTGGCAGAGCAGACGGCGGCAGTGACGGCCATTGGCGAGGGTCTGGAGCAGCTGTCGCAGGGTGATCTGACAGCCCGGATCCACGGGGAAATGGGCGAGGGCTATACCAAGCTGCGGGATGATTTCAATGCGGCGCTGGAAAAACTGGAGGCCTCTGTCAGCAGCCTTAGCACCAGCGGCCAGTCGATTGCCGGCGGCAGCACCGAAATCTCCTCGGCCTCCCGCGATCTGTCCGAACGCTCAGAGCGTACTGCGCAGACGCTGGCAGGCACGGCTGCTGCCGTGAACCAGCTCTCGGTTTCCATTACCGGCACCGCCCAGGCCTCGGGAGAGGCGTCCGCTTCTGTTGAAGCGGCGCGCGAGAATGCCAGTGCCAGTATTGAGGTGGTGAAGCGGACCTACGGCGCAATGGAAGCAATCAAGGAAAGTTCAGAAAAAATCTCACGGATCATCGGCATGATCGAAGCGATTGCCCAGCAGACCAACCTTCTGGCGCTGAATGCCGGGGTTGAGGCGGCACGTGCTGGCACTGTTGGCAAGGGCTTTGCGGTGGTCGCCTCGGAAGTGCGGACCTTGGCGCACCGGTCGAAAGAAGCTGCGACTGAAATTTCGGCACTGGTGGATGAAGCCGGCCAGAATGTCGAACTTGGTGCGGATCTGGTTGAACAGACCCGCACGGCAATTGGTGAAATCTCCGCCTCTGTCGACAGCGCAGCAGATCTGATGAAAACTATTTCCCAGGCCTCCTCCGAGCAATCCGGCAGCCTGCAGGAGATCAATTCGGCAATGTCCAATCTTGACGATGCCACCACCCGCAATGCGGCCCTGTTCGAGGAGGTCACCTCCTCAAGCCTGGGTCTGTCCAAAGAAGCGCAGGCCATGGCCGGGGCCATCGGCGCCTTCAGGACAAATGCAGGTTCCGATGCGGTTTCAGGTAGTCTGGACCAGGAAGACCCCTGGAGGCTGCAAGCCTGACAATCTGCGGCCTGCCGGCTGGCATTTTGGGTCTGCCCCGTTACCTGTTGCGCAGCCTGCGCATGCCTTCGCTGGCGATGCCCTGCAGCTTTGCCCCCCAGCCATAGTGCCGGCTGGCCAGCACGGCGCCGATACCGTCATAGAAATCCAACCGGGCACGGATCTTGCCGGCAGCTTGTGCCATCTTCCTGACAACCGGCGAATTTTCCGTCAGGCCAAACGTTCTGGCATCCGCAAGGCGCTGTTCCAAGACGGCCAGTTGCCCTTTCAGCATCCTTGTCCGGCGCTCCTGATTGGTCAGAGTGCTGATCTTTTTGGTCAGCTGGGCTGAGATGCCGACGTCTTCTTTGTAGGTCACCAGCTTCTCGGGAATATAGTGCAGGCCGTCCTCCAGCAGAGCGCGGAAGCCGAGAATCAGATCCTTATAGGCGCTGTCCTCGGGGAGGCCGCCGTATTTTTGGTGCAGATCCTTGTGCCAGGCTGCTGTCGCGCCCAAGAACAGAGAGAAAGATGTTGCCGCATCGAGTATTGTGAAGCTCCTGTAGAACAGCGCGCGGCGGTAAGCGTCTTTGCCAGGGCTATTTGTCGGGTCCGACCGTTTCTGCATCGGAGTAGATGAGCTTGGCGCCGGTTTGCCGGTAGGAATCGATAACTTTTTGGGCCCAGCCCGGGGCGTTTCGATCATCTCCGGCCGCCCAGATCATCAGGTCTGAGGTCGCAAGGGATACGGAGCGTGCAATGTGGCGGTTGAGGCCAAGGTTGACTTCATTGCGCCGTGCTAAAACAGGATGCGGGCCACGGTAGTCCTTTATCACTTCCTGAATTTTTTCAAAGGTCCCGTCGGTCGAGGCGTCATCTGAAATGATAATCTCGATCGGCTCGCACTTCTGGTTCAGCAAGGACTGTACGGCCTCGGTGATCGTGTCCTCCTGGCAGTAAGGCAACAGGATGAAGCTGGCGGCGGGTGTCTGTGTCATGTATCGTCCTTTTCTTTAGCCTGCGTCGCATTTCTCGTTTTGGGGGCTTAGGCCTGAGTCTCCCCCAAAGAAGTGGTCCGCCCCTATGATTAGGAAACGGAGGACCATAGATGGCGACCAAGAGGCCCAAGCCTGAAGAGATTGTCGTGAAGTTACGGCAGGTTGAAGTCTTGATGGGGCAAGGCATGCCCCGCATAGACGCGATCCGTCAGATCGGCGTTACGGAACAGACCTACTATCGCTGGAAGAAGAATTACGGCGGAATGGGCACGGAACAGCTTAAAGAACTAAAGCGGCTGCAGAAGGAAAACGAGCGGCTTCGCCGGGCGGTTTCGGACCTGACACTGGACAAATTGATCCTGTCCGAGGCCGCAAAGGGAAACTTCTGAGCCCCTCCCGCCGCCGGTCCTGCATTGATCATGTGCGCAGCCAAATGAAGGTTTCCGAGCGTCGCGTTTGCCGCGTTCTGGGCCAGCACCGGTCCACACAGCGGCAATTGCCTCAAGGGCGTGCTGATGAGGAACGCCTGGTCGCCGATATGATCGAGCTGACACGTCAATACGGCCGATACGGCTACCGCCGGGTTGCGGCCCTGCTGCGGGACGCTGGCTGGCCCCTCTCGGCGGTGTAAACACCGCCTGCCGGCAGCGGGTGAATGATAAACGTGTCGAACGTTTATGGCGGCGGGAGGGGCTGAAGGTTCCAATGAAGCAGCCCAGGAGGGGACGGCTCTGGCTCAACGACGGATCATGTGTCCGGCTGCGGCCGGAGTATCGCAATCACGTTTGGTCCTACGGCTTCGTGCATCACCGGACAGATGATGGCAGGGCGTTCAGGACATTGAACATCCTGGACGAACACAGCCGGGAATGCCTTGCGATCCGGGTGAAGCGAAAGCTGAATGCAAACGAGGTCATCGATGCACTGACGGACCTGTTTATCCTACGTGGCGTACCAGCATACATTCGGTCGGACAATGGCCCTGAGTTCATTGCTGAGGCCGTCAGAGGCTGGATCAAAGCTGTCGGGGCCAAAACCGCATACATCGACCCTGGATCGTCCTGGGAGAACGGATACTGCGAGAGCTTCAATGGGCGGATGCGAGATGAATTGCTGAATGGTGAAATCTTCTATTCGCTACGCGAGGCCCAGATCATTATCGAAAGCTGGAGAAAACACTACAACACCAAAAGGCCCCACAGTGCTCTGGGCTACCGCCCGCCTGCGCCAGAGGCCATCGTCCTGATAGACCAAAGGCCAACCATGCACTAACTTTCAATTTGGACCACTCAAGTGGGGCTAGGTCAGGCGCAGGCCGGGGGGCAGTGGACGTTTGTGTCAAGTGGGTTGGCCGTCGTTCTGATAATAAACGGTGATGCGGGTGGTGAACAACTCTTTCGGCCATGGCTGGCTCGCGTTCCAGGAGAACCACTTTCCGGCAGCCGAAATGCCAAAACCGGGTCAATTCCGTTTCGGAATACCCCTTTGCGGATGACACCCGATCAGACTGACAGCGGCTTTCAGCGTGTGCGGTGGGTGCCCGATACAGGGGTAGAATCAGCGCCAATGTCTGGGCGGGAATTAGCTGCAGAGCACGCGATGCGATTTGAGCTGGCCAGCGCTCTTTTCCCGGAAGGATGACCAAGCCGCCTTCGGGAAGATGAAAAGCCGGTCCAGGTCCGTTTCCCCGGCCTCGATCGCTCCAGAGCGCAGATGGAAATTTATAACCTTGCTATTGCCTTTTCTGACATCGAAATGGGCTTGTTCAAAGCCCAGGGTGTCGAAACCAATTTCATAGATCATCACCGCTGAAAATGTGACAAGGCCAGCTGGGCGTGCGGGTTTGACTATCCAGCTTCCCCAGGAAAATGAGCGCGGGTTGCTGCGGAAGTCATACATTCGTATGACGCCGAAATCCGTTTCATTGCTTGAGATTACAAAGTAGTATTCTTCGCTGTGTTTTTCTCTCTCCTTGTAGCGTTCAATCCACTTGGTCTGTTCAAGCACGTCATTTGATGACGGGCTGAGATGCCGATTTAGGGCCGGGTCTGCGCGAAGCTGGCAGACAAAAGCGGCATCGTATGGTTCAACCAATCTCAGGTATGACTGAAAATTCGGGTCAAGCGCCGGGGATTTCAGTAAACTACTTACCGACATCAATGTGTCATCCTTCAAGGAGTTGGTCAGTTACTATGTGTTTGCATGTGTGTGTGGCAAGGTGGTTTCCATACTGACTTCGCGGATTGGATGGCAAGAAAGCACTTGGTGCACACTGGGTTTTAGTACAATCAATATTAAGCCGGTGTCTGCTGGCTGGCACAGTCAATGCTAAGATATTGACAACGTCATCGAGCAAGCCCGGGATACCGCGCAAGCCTCCCAAACGTCGCATGCAGGTGAGCCGACAGGCATCCCTTTCCCAAAACACCCGGACTCGCTTCAGCCTGGAAACGAGAGGCCCAGCCCGCGTCTCTGCATCGGTTGCGGGGCATTCTATCTTCGCGCGTTTTTGCGCCTGCACAGTTAACCCAAATACCTCCTTTGAATTCATCTGTATGACCTCAACCGCAAATTCAGTCGCTATCGACGGTAAAGTATTCATAGGCGATGTCGGCGAATTCACCCGCACCGATGATCAGTAGCTTTTTGCTCATGGGGGCATTGTCCTTGATTGAGACGGCCCTGGCGGCCGGCGCTGCTTGCTGGTCCGGTTCAGATATGCATATACACAAGGGACATTCAAATGCGAAGGCGGTTTCCGTGCCTCTGACTGACTGCAAAATCATTGACTTGCCCAAGATAACAGACGTGCGGGGCAACCTGACCTTTGTTGAGGGCGGCAACCATATCCCCTTTGATATCAAACGGGTATATTACCTGTATGACGTGCCGGGCGGGGCCGACCGCGGCGAGCACGCGCATAAGGGGTTGCATCAATTCATTATCTGCATGTCGGGCAGTTTCGACATCCTGCTGGACGACGGTTTTGAGACCAAGCGTTTCCACCTGAACCGCTCCTACTACGGGTTGTATGTTTGCCCGATGATGTGGCGCTACCTCGACAACTTCTCCTCCGGGGCGGTTTGCATGGTGCTGACCTCCGAAGTTTATGACGAAGCGGATTACATCCGCGATTATGATGAATTCAAAGCTGCGGCAGGTGCAGCGTGAAGGTTCCTTTCCTCGATATTGCGGGTGCCCATGCCGAAATTCAGGGCCAGCTGGAGGCAGCTGTGCTGCGGGTTGCGCGGTCCGGGTACTTCATTCTGGGTCCTGAGGTTGAAGCATTTGAGGCCGGTTTTGCCCGTTACACCGGTGCGCCGCATTGCCTGGGCACTGGAAACGGCCTGGACGCGCTGATCCTTGCGCTGAAGGCAATGGGGATCGGCCCGGGCGATGAAGTGATCGTGCCCGCGAACACATATATTGCGACCTGGCTGGCAGTCAGCTTTTGCGGAGCAACCATCGTTCCGGTGGAACCGCTGGAAGCCACCCACAACATCGGCCCGGAGACGGTGGCCGCTGCCATCACGTCCCGCACCAAGGCAATCATTCCGGTCCATCTTTATGGTCAGCCAGCCGACATGGATCCGCTGATTGAGCTGGTCGGACAGCACGGGCTGCACCTTCTGGAGGACGCCGCCCAAGCGCATGGCGCCAAATACAAAGGCAAGCGGATCGGCAGCTTCGGCGAGGCCGCTTGCTGGAGCTTTTACCCGGGTAAGAACCTGGGTGCGCTGGGGGATGGCGGCGGGTTTACCACCACCTCGCCGGAGCTGGCAGAGCGAGTGTCGATGCTGCGCAACTATGGCTCGGCGGTTAAATACGAGCATGAACTGGCTGGCCAGAACAGCCGTTTGGATCCGATGCAGGCAGCGGCGCTGCAAGTGAAACTGCAAGTGCTCGATGATTGGAACACCCGCCGCCAGGCCATTGCCGCCCGTTACCTGGACGCACTGTCAGTGGCCGGACTGGTACTGCCTGCGGTGCCGGAATGGGCGGACCCGGTATGGCACCTTTTTGTGGTGCGCCATCCGGACAGGGATGCTTTCCGCACCCGGCTGGAGGCTGCAGGAGTCGGCACCGTCATCCACTACCCCAAACCGCCGCATCTGCAGAACGCCTATGCCGGGCTTGGGTATAGCAAGGGTGCGTTCCCTGTTTCTGAGACGTTGGCTGCGCAGGTGATCAGCCTGCCGATCGGGCCTGCTCAGACTGAAGCGCAGACCGAATATGTAATCGAGCAGGTGCTGAAACTGGCGTGACCGGCCCGCCCTGATTTTCTGATACTTCGCGCATTGGATCTGCTAGCGGGCTAGGATGGCGGAGGGGAGAGCCGGCCATCGCATCAATTGGCAGCCGAAACTGACCATTGCAAAGCCAGCAGTTGGATCATTGTCTGCGTTTGGGGGGCAGCTGTGTGGAAATTGTATTGCGAAGTCGGGGTCATCACTTGTAAAATGTTGCATGACAATTTGGCATCCTGATCCCTCCGCCTTGACCTCCCCCCTGCATGCGAGCCTTGCGCTGGCCATTGCCAGGGCAATCTCAGACGGCAAGCTGCCGAAGGGGACGCAGCTGCCGACCCATCGCAAAATGGCCGATGATCTTGGCCTCAGTGTCCACACCGTCAGCAAGGCATATGAAAGTTTGCGGCGGCAAAGGCTGATTGATGGCCAAGTCGGCCGGGGCAGCTACGTTCTGGATCCTGACAAGTCCAACGATCAGCCGTTTCAGCTGAGCTCTGAACGCGGTGGCGGTTTCGACCTGTCGATTTCACGCCCGGCATTCTCGCAGCAACATGCTGAGCGGTTCGAACAAGCGCTGAGGGAACTGCCGGAGGGGTTGGACCCGAGCTACTATCTGTCCTGCCGCCCGAATATCGGTCATGACGCCCACCGTGCCGCCGGATCGCAATGGCTGCGGCATTGCGGTTTGGAAGTGCCGCCGGAGCGGATCATTATGACGAATGGGGTCAGTCACGGCATGTCAGCGGCGCTGTCGGCGCTGACCCGGCCTGGCGACACGGTAGTGTCAGACAAGGTCACGCATCATTTGCTGGTTTCGGGGTGTTCTTATTTGGGTTTGAACCTTGCGGGGGTTGATGTGGATGCGGATGGTATCCTTCCGGATGCGCTTGAGCGGTTTTGCCAGGAAAGCAACCCTAAAGTGTTGTTTTTGCTTCCGTCCTTGGCCAACACGACAGCGGGTATGATGACTGAGGAACGCCGCCGCGCGCTGGTGGATGTCGCCCGCAAACACGATCTGCACATCATCGAAAACGATGCCTTTGGTCCGGTGGCCGAGGGACGTCCGGTGGCGGTTACTGCTCTTGCGCCGGAGCGTTCAATCTATTTGACTACCTTTACCAAATGCACTGTGTCGGGGCTGCGCGCAGGATACATGGCGGCGCCGGAGCATCTGCTGCCGGCATTGACCGGGCGGATTGTCGTGTTTGGTTGGATGGCGACGCCGCTGATGTGCGAACTGGCCACCCGTTGGGTGCAGGACGGCACCGCGTTGGAGCTGGCGCAGTGGCAGCGATCTGCGCTGGCCGAGCGTCATGGCATCGCCGCTGAGGTGCTGAAAGACTGGCACTGGCAGGGCCACCCCTCGGCGTTGCATCTATGGCTGCCGCTGCCCAAGGGCTGGAGCACCAGCAGTTTCGTGTCTTACGCGCGTGAGTTGAAAGTCGCGGTGGCGCCGGATGCACCGTTCCTGCCCCCTAAGACGCCGCCGCAGAATGCTGTGCGTCTGTCGCTTGGCAGCATCCAGGATCTGGGGCGTTTCAGGCAAGCGTTGGAGTTGATCGCCGGAATGCTGGGCCGCCCGCCGGAGGGGATTGCGCCTTTCACATACTGATTGTCCTGCAACAATAAAAAAATTGACATGCAGTACAATTCCTCTCAAACCTGTCGCAGCGGTGCGCAGGCACCCAAGAGACTTGGGAGGAAAACATGGCTCAAACTGTCAAAATCACCTTCGGTGCCCTTGCGGCAGCGGGGATTGCCCTGGCAGGCAGTGCCGCGCAGGCGGACACCTGGCGCTATGCCTTTGAAGAGGCAATGACCGATGTGCAGGGTGTTTATGCGCAGAAATTCAAGGCAGAGATCGAGGCGAACTCGGATCACGAGATCCAGCTGTTCCCCTATGGCACATTGGGTGAATCGGCCGACATCATGGAGCAGACTCAGGACGGCATCCTGCAGTTTGTGGACCAATCACCGGGCTTTACCGGCTCGCTGATCCCGGAGGCACAGGTGTTCTTTGTGCCATACCTGCTGCCAACCGATCAGGATCACCTGGCGCGCTTTTACAAGGAAAGCAAGGCGATCAACGGCATGTTCAAGCCGCTTTATGCGGATCAGGGGCTGGAGCTTTTGAACATGTTCCCCGAGGGCGAAGTGGCGATGACCACCAAGACTCCGGTGACCACCTGCGCCGATCTGGACGAGGTGAAGTTCCGGGTGATGACCAACCCGCTGCTGGTCGAAAGCTACAAGGCCTTTGGCGCCACCCCGACACCGCTGCCCTGGGGCGAGGTTTACGGCGGGCTGCAGACCAATGTGATCCAGGGGCAGGAGAACCCGACGTTCTTCCTCTATTCAACCAAGATCTATGAGGTCACAGATTACATCACCTACGCCGGCCACAACAATTTCACCACCGCGGTGATGGCCAACAAGGACTTTTACGACGGCCTCAGCGCCGAGGATCAGCAACTGGTGCAGAACGCGGCGCAGGCCGCCTATGACCACACCGTGGTTTATCAGCAGCAAGCGGCGGAGACTGAGCTGGCCAAGATCATGGAAGCCAAACCGGAAATGCAGGTGACTGTGCTGAACGACGATCAGCGCAGCTGCTTCATGGCAGCAGCGGCTGAGGTCGAGGCCAAGTTCATTGAGATGACCGGCGACAGCGGCGCCGCGATCCTGGAACAGTTGAAGGCTGACCTGGCGGCCACTGCCAACTGACGCCTCTCCTGCAAACAGTGCTGAGCGGGTCCTGCCTGCTCAGCAGCTTCCGGGCCTGGGGAGGAAGGAATGCAACAGTCACACGAGTCAGCGCTGCCTGGGTTTCTGGGTGTGATCGACAGCGCCATCAGCCGCATTGAATCATTTCTGCTAGCGGCAGGGGTTCTGCTGATGGCCGCCAATACTGTGGCCAATGTTGTGGGGCGGTTCGTGCTGGGGAACTCCATCTTCTTTACCGAGGAGCTGAACCGGATCCTGATCATCCTGATCACCTTTGCCGGCATCAGCTATGCCGCGCGCAACGCCCGCCACATCCGGATGTCGGCGATTTATGACCTGCTGCCGCCGCATCTGCGCAAGGTGATGATCGTGGTGATTTCCATAATCACCGCTGGTTTCATGTTCCTGCTGTGCTTTTACGCGGTGAAATACATTGGCTCGCAGGCCGCGCGCGGACGGGTGCTGCCCGCACTGCAGATCCCGGTCTGGGTCATCCTGGTCTGGGTGCCTGCCGGGTTCTTCATGACCGGCGCCCAATACCTGCTGACCGCCGTGCGCAATCTGACGTCTCCCGGCATCTATCTCTCGACGCATGTGCAAGAGGGATATGAGGACGCAGAAGAAATCGAAATCTGAGGGCGAACCCGTGGCTGCAACAATATTTTTGACCATGATCGCCCTGCTGCTGCTGGGCTTTCCGATGATGATCCCGCTGATTGCCGGCGCCTTCATCGGGTTTCTGATGCTGTTCGGCGATCTGGCCCGGACTGAGACAATGGTACAGCAGATGATGGCCGGCATCCGGCCCGCCTCGCTGATTGCGGTGCCGATGTTCATCTTTGCCGCTGATATCATGACCCGCGGCCAGTCGGCCGGGCGGCTGATCAATGTGGTGATGGCCTATATCGGCCATATCCGCGGCGGGCTGGCGATCTCTACCGCAGCTGCCTGCACCATGTTCGGCGCCGTTTCCGGATCGACCCAAGCCACCGTTGTGGCCATCGGTTCGCCGCTGCGCCCGCGGATGCTGCAGGCGGGCTACAAGGACAGCTTTGTGCTGGCGCTGATCGTGAACGCCAGCGACATCGCCTTTCTGATCCCGCCCTCTATCGGCATGATCATCTATGGCGTGGTCTCTAGCACCTCGATTGCCGAGCTGTTCATTGCGGGCATTGGTCCCGGCCTGCTGATCCTGCTGCTGTTTTCCATCTACGCCTATATCTACGCCGTGCGTAACAACGTGCCGACCGAGCCCAAGGCCACCTGGCGCCAGCGGCTGCAGACCATGCGTGCCGCACTTTGGCCGATGGGGTTTCCGGTGATCATCATCGGCGGCATCTACGGCGGCGTCTTCAGCCCGACCGAGGCCGCGGCGGCCTGCGTTCTCTATGCGCTGATCCTGGAGGTCGCCGTGTTCCGCTCAATGTCGCTGGCGGATGTCTATGAAACCGCAAAATCCACCGGGCTGGTTACCGCCATCGTGTTCATTCTGGTGGGGGCAGGGGCTGCGTTTTCCTGGGTTATCTCATTCGCTCAGGTGCCGCAGCAGATCCTTGGCGCCATAGGGATTGCCGAGATGGGCGCCATAGGGGTGCTGTTCGTGATCTCCATCGCGTTTTTCATCGGTTGTATGTTTGTCGATCCCATCGTGGTGATCCTGGTGCTGGTGCCGGTTTTTGCGCCGGTGGTGAAGTCGGTGGGGCTGGACCCGGTTCTGGTTGGCACAATCATCACCCTGCAGGTGGCTATCGGATCGGCCACGCCGCCGTTCGGCTGTGATATTTTCACTGCCATTGCCGTGTTCAAACGCCCCTATGCCGAGGTGGTGCGCGGCACGCCGCCCTTCATCCTGATGCTGCTGGGGGTGTCGGTGGCGCTGATCTTCTTCCCGCAGATTGCGTTGTTTCTGCGCGACCTGGCCTTTGCAAAATAACGAGGCGCTGAGATGTTCACATCCATTCTGGTGCCCTTCGACGGCTCCCAAGGCGCCGAGGCCGCGCTGGCCAAGGCGGCGGAGTTGGCGCAGCTGTGCGGGGCTGGGCTGACCTTGCTGACGGTCTACCGCCACCATTCGCTGCTGGAGGCATCAATGCATATGGTGCGTCCGGATCAGCCGGAGGACTTGGACGAGATCATGCGCAGCCACGCCAAGCAGGTGGCCGAGCGCGGCAAGGCGCTGGCGGCGGCGGGCGGCGTTCAAAGCCCCCGCGCCTTTGTCAAAGCCGGCCCGGTGGCGCGCACCATCACGGGGTTTGCCAGGGAGCACGGGCATGATCTGATCGTGATCGGCAGCCGCGGCCTTGGCTCGCTGGAAGGGGTGCTGCTGGGCAGTGTCTCTCACAAGGTGACGAGCCTGGCCGAAACCCCGGTTCTTGTTGTTTAGGAAAGCAAAAATGGTTTTTGATATCCATTCCACGCCGTCGCGGGTTCCGGCCCGGCTGGACGACCGTCCGGTCAAAAAGCGGATCGCGCTGGTGGCGCTGGCGACCGACCACACGTCGGAACGCGACTTTGCCCGGATCTGCGACCCGGACCGGGTCGGCGTCTACACAAACCGTATCGCGTTTGAAAATCCGACCACTAGGGAAACTCTGCTGCAGACCGGCCCGCGGCTGACTGAAGCAGCGGCGCAAATCCTGCCGGAGGAAGAGGTGGACGTGGTGGCCTATGGCTGCACCGCGGCTTCCATCGTCTTGGGCAATGACGCAGTCACCCGCTACCTGAACGCCGCCAAGCCAAAGACGCCCTGTGTCACCCCAAGCTCTGCCGCCTTTGATGCGTTTGAGGCGCTGGGTGCCAGCCGGGTGTCGCTGCTAACCCCCTACAGCCCGGCGGTCACCGATGAGATGGCGCAGTACTTTACGGCGCACGGGCCGGAGGTGGTGAGTGCTGCCTGCTTTGGCCTGACAGATGACCGCCAGATGGCGCGGATTTCCGAGAATAGCATCATCGAGGCCGGGATCGCTGCCTGTGATGAGGGCGCGGATGCGCTGTTTCTGTCCTGCACCGCGCTGCGGGCGGCACCTTGCGTGCAGCGGATCGAGGACCGGCTGGGCAAGCCGGTTGTCAGCTCAAACCAGGCGATGGTCTGGCGCTGCCTGCGCCTGGCCGGGATCGCGGATCCGGTGCCAGGCTACGGCAGGCTCTTTGAACTCTAACAAGGCTAAACAGGTCCAATGACTGACAACATCACCCTTCAGGACAGCTATCAGGCCCGGGCGCGGATTGCCGGGCGTATCCGGCAGACGGCACTGGTATCTTCGCCCTCTCTCAGCGCGCGTTGCGGCGGAGAGGTTTCGTTGAAACTGGAAAGCACCCAGATCACTGGCAGTTTCAAACTGCGCGGTGCCACCAATGCGGTTTTGTCGCTGACCGATGAACAGCGCATGGCGGGTGTGGTTGGCGTGTCCACTGGCAACCACGGGCGCGGGCTGGCCTACGCCGCAGCGCAGGCCGGGGTGCGCTGCATCATCTGCATGTCGGAGCTGGTGCCGCAAAACAAGGTCGAAGGCATCAAATCCCACGGCGCCGAAGTGCGCATTGCGGGCCGCTCGCAGGACGATGCCCAGGTTGAGGTCGACAGGCTGGTGGCGGACGGCATGACCATGCTGCCGCCCTTTGACCATCGCGACATCATCGCGGGCCAGAGTACGGTAGCGCTGGAAATGCTGGAACATATGCCGGATCTGGACACCGTGCTGGTGCCGCTGTCCGGCGGCGGGCTGATTTCCGGCGTGGCGATGGTGATGAAGGCAGTGAACCTGGAAATCCGCGTGATTGGCGTGTCGATGGAACGCGGCGCGGCAATGTATGAATGCCTGCAGGCCGGTAAACCGGTCCTGGTTGAGGAAAAAGCCACGCTTGCGGATTCTCTGGGCGGCGGCATCGGGTTGAATAATGCCTATACCTTTGAAATGACAAGGGCTTTTGTCGATGATGTGGTGCTGGTTTCCGAGACGGAAATCGCCGCCGCCATCCGTCATGCCTATTTCGAAGAACGCCAGGTGATCGAAGGCTCCGGCAGCGTTGGTATCGCTGCCCTGCTGGCGGGCAAGATCGAAAATCCCGGCCGCTGCGTCTCATTGGTCAGTGGTCAGAACATCGACATGACCCTGCACAAACGCATCATCAACGGAGAAGATGTCAATGTGGAAGCCGAAACCAAGGGGGGCGCAGATGCCTGACATCAAGATCCTGACTGAGACGGAGCTGCGTGATCTGGTGCCGCTGGATGCTGATGCAGTGGATTGCATTGAGCAGGGATTCACGACGCTGGCCGGGGGCAAGGTGGTGATGCCGCCGATCATGACGCTGCCTGTGCCGGATCATAACGGCGAAGTCTGTGTCAAAACCGCCTATGTGCCGGGGATCGGCAGTTTCGCCATGAAGATGAGCCCGGGATTTTTCGACAACCCTAAACTCGGCCTGCCGAGCACAACCGGGCTGATGGTGGTGTTTTCCAGCAGGACTGGCATGCTTGAGACGCTGCTGCTGGACAATGGCTACCTCACCGATGTGCGCACCGCCGCTGCGGGTGCTGTCGCCGCGCGCCATCTGGCGCGTGCGGATGCGGCGCGTGTCTGCATCATCGGCGCCGGCGTGCAGGCGAAGATGCAGTTGAAGGCTATGACCCTGGTGCGCGAAATCAAAAGCGCCGTGATCTGGGCACGGGATATTGCCAAGGCTGAGGCCGCTGCTGCCAGCCTGCGCGAAGAGCTTGGGTTTGATATCACAGCCGGCACAGACGCCGCGCAGGCGGTCTCCTCGGCTGATATCGTCGTCACAACAACACCTGCAGCTAAGCCAGTGATCAAGGCGGAGTGGCTGCGGCCGGGCCAATTGGTCGTCGCCATGGGGTCGGATCAAGAGCACAAGTGTGAATTGGACCCCGCTTGCCTGACCAAGGCAGACGTGTACGTGCCTGACAGCCAGGCGCAGTGTGCCGTCAAGGGCGAGCTGCGCAGTGCCATCAAGGCGGGACTGATCGCAAATGACCGCAGTTTCACCGAACTGGGAGATGTCGCCTCAGGCAAGGCCGCCGGGCGCCAGGTGGACAGTGATCTGATCATTGCAGACCTGACCGGCACCGGCGTTCAGGACACCGCCATCGCAACTCTTGCAGGCAACCGCGCAGATGCGGCGGGTGCCGGCTCCACTTTCACCAGCTGATCAACCAGGAACCACGCATATGGCAGACCCCAAGCTGTATTTCTCCCGCTCTGAATACCAGGCGCGTATCGACAAAACCCGGTCCGGGATGGCCCGCCGCGGCATCGACCTTCTGATCGTTACCGATCCCTCGAACATGAACTGGCTGACCGGCTATGACGGCTGGTCCTTCTATGTCCATCAATGCGTTGTGCTGGGCCTTGAGGGTGAGCCGCTCTGGTACGGCCGCGGGCAGGATGCCAATGGCGCCTTGCGCACCTGCTTCATGGAACCCGCCAGTATCATTGGCTATCCGGACCATTACGTGCAATCGACTGACCGCCACCCGATGGATTACCTGTCGGCGCAGCTGGCGGACCGCGGGCTGGATGGTGGCACTATCGGCGTTGAAATGGACAACTACTATTTTACCGCAGCGGCCTATGCCTCGCTGCAGGCGCATCTGCCGAATGCCCGTTTTGCCAACACCAACGCGCTGGTCAACTGGCAGCGGGCGGTGAAATCCGAGGCTGAACTCACCTATATGCGCCAGGCCGGCAAGATCGTTGAGCGCATGCATCAGCGGATCTTTGAGCGTGTCGAGCCAGGGATGCGCAAATGCGATCTGGTGGCAGATATCTATGACGCCGCCCTGCGTTATGACGAGGGTCTGGGCTTTGGCGGCGACTATCCCGCCATTGTGCCGCTGCTGCCGTCAGGACCGGATGCAGCCGCGCCGCATCTGACCTGGGACGATCTGCCGATGAAATCCGGCGAGGGGACTTTCTTTGAAATCGCAGGCGTTGTGCACCGCTACCACTGCCCGTTGTCGCGCACGGTGTTCCTAGGCAAGCCGACACAGACCTTTCTTGATGCAGAAAAGGCAGTGCTGGAAGGCATGGAGGCGGGTCTGGAAATGGCAAAAACCGGCAACACTTGCGAGGACATTGCCAAGGCGTTCTTCAAGGTGCTGAAGAAGTACGGCATCGAAAAAGACAACCGTACCGGCTATCCGATCGGCGTCAGCTACCCGCCGGACTGGGGCGAGCGCACCATGTCGCTGCGTCCGGGCGACACCACCGTTCTGGAAGAAAATATGACCTTCCACTTCATGACCGGCCTCTGGATGGAGGACTGGGGTTTTGAGATCACTGAAAGCATCCGCATCGGGGCAAACAGGCCGGAGTGCCTGTCGGATGTGCCGCGCAAGATGTTCGTGAAGGACTGATCCATGAAGGCAAACCCGATTTCCCCTACCATCGCGCTGGATCAGGACGGCGTGCATCATGGATTCCTGAAACTGCCCTACAGCCGGGATGACTCGGCCTGGGGGTCAGTGATGATCCCGCTGACGGTGATCAAGAACGGCGACGGCCCGACCGCGCTGCTGACCGGCGCCAACCACGGCGACGAATACGAAGGCCCGATTGCCCTGCATGAGCTGGCTGCCACCACGGCGGCAGAGGATGTGACCGGGCGGCTGATCATTGTGCCGGCCTTCAACTATCCGGCATTCCGGGCCGGCACCCGCACCTCGCCCATCGACAAGGGCAATATGAACCGGTCGTTCCCGGGCCGCCCTGACGGCACTGTAACCGAGAAGATCGCCGATTATTTCCAGCGCACGCTTTTGCCGATGGCGGATCTGGCGGTGGATTTCCACTCCGGCGGCAAGACGCTGGATTTCGTGCCTTTTGCCGCGGCGCACATCCTGGAGGACAAGGCTGCGCAGGAGGCCTGCTTTGCCGCCATGAAGGCGTTCAACGCGCCTTATTCGGTGGAGCTTTTGGAGATTGACAGCGGCGGCATGTATGACACCGCGGTCGAGGAAATGGGCAAGGTTCTGGTCACCACGGAACTGGGCGGCGGCGGGTCTTCCTCCGCGCGCAGCAATGCCATTGCCAAGAAGGGGCTGCGCAATGTGCTGATCCACTTCGGCATCCTGCAGGGTGAGATGCAGCTGGATGAGACCGTGAACCTGACGATGCCGGATGACGATTGCTTCCTGTTCAGCGAGAGCGACGGTCTTTATGAGATGATGGCCGATCTGGGCGAAACGGTTGCCAAGGGTGATCTCGTGGCCCGTGTGTGGCCGCTCGACCGCACCGGGCAGCAGCCGGTAGAATACCGCGCCCGCCGCGCAGGGCTGGTGATCAGCCGCCATTTCCCCGGCCTGATCAAATCCGGTGACTGCGTGGCAGTTGTCGGCGTGGCCGGCGCCTGATAGGGCAAGCCTATGCAACTGGACCAGCGCGATCTCGACATTCTGCGCGTGCTCTCAACCGAGGGCCGCATCACCAAGGCCGCGCTGGCCGACCGGATCGGCCTGTCGCCGACCCCCTGCTGGGACCGGCTGAAAAAGCTGGAACAGGCCGGTCTGATCGAGGGCTACGGCGCCCGCATCAACCTCAAGAAACTGGCGCCGCATCTGACTGTGTTTGTCGCCGCTGAGATTGCTGACCACACCGCTGCCAGTTTCCGCGCGTTTGAAACGGCGATGCAGCGCTATGACGAGGTCATCGCCTGCTGGGCGCTGGCAGGCGGCTTTGACTATCTGCTGCAAATAGTTACCCGAGACATCGATGCTTACCAGCGGCTGATCGATGAGATGCTGGACGCCCGTATCGGCCTTAGCCGCTATTTCACCTATGTTGTGACCAAGCCGGTCAAAGGGGCCGGGGCGCCGCCTCTGGAAATACTGCTGGGGCAGGGGTGAACCCCGCACGAAAGCACCTGCCTGGCAGCTGTTTCCTCTGCAAGCCCGGCAAACTTCAGCCACTTCCTCTGCCGTGAACAAGCACACTCCTTTGCAAGACATGAGGAGGACATCATGACAGAGACCGCGCTCTCAGCCCGTGCCGAGATTGCCGACAAGGCCCTGGTGCGCTCATTTTCCTATATCGGCGGCAAATGGTGCGCCGCTGCCAATGGCGAAACCTTCCCGGTTTGCGATCCGGCGGATGGTGCAGAACTTGGCCATGTGGCCAGCCTGTCAGCAAAAGAATCCTCTGCCGCCGTGGACGCGGCTCAGGCCGCATTCGCCGCCTGGGCAGGTCTCCTGCCGCAGCAGCGCGCCGCCATCCTGCGGCGCTGGTATGAGTTGCAGCTGGAACACAAGGAAGATCTTGCCCGCATCATGGTGCTGGAACAAGGCAAGCCCCTCTCCGAGGCGCGCGGCGAGATAGACTATGGCGCTGCCTTTGTGGAATTCTACGCCGAAGAGGCCAAACGCCCCAACATCGAAGGTGTGACCAGCCATTTGCCCGACGCCGAAGTGGAACTGTGGCGTGAGCCGGTGGGCGTGGCGGCGCTGATCACGCCCTGGAACTTCCCCTCTGCCATGCTGACCCGCAAAGCAGCGGCGGCGCTGGCGGCGGGCTGCACCGTGGTGGCGCATCCTTCGGCTGAGACCCCGTTCAGCGCGCTGGCGCTGGCGGAGCTGGCCGAGCGTGCTGGCGTCCCTGCAGGCGTGTTCAACGTGGTAACTGGCCATGCCCCCACCATCGTTGAACCCTGGACCCGCGACACAAGGGTGCGGGCGCTATCCTTCACCGGCTCCACCAATATTGGCAAGCTTTTGTACCGCCAGTCGGCCGAAACTGTGAAACGGCTGGTGATGGAGCTGGGCGGCCATGCGCCGGTGATCGTCTTCAAAGGCTGTAATCTGGACAAGGCGGTGGAGGAAGCGATCAAGGCGAAATTCGCCACCTCCGGCCAGGACTGCCTGGGCGCCAACCGGATCTTTGTCGAGCGCCCCGTTTATGCAGAATTCTGCACCAGGTTCACCGAAGCTACCAAGGCGCTTACCATTGGCCGCGGCATGGAGGACTGCGATCTTGGTCCGTTGATGAATGAAAAGGCGGTGCAGAAGCAGGAAGAGCATGTGGCCGATGCGCTGGCCAAAGGCGCCAGGCTGGCCTGCGGCGGCAAGCGGCATTCGCTGGGACCATTATTTTACGAAGCAACAGTACTGAACGATGTTCCCGCAGATGCGCTGATCATGTCCGAGGAAACCTTCGGCCCCGTCGCCCCCATCTCGCCTTTTGATACCGAAGAAGAAGTGGTGACACGCGCCAACGACAGCGAATACGGGCTGGTGGCCTATCTCCACAGTCACGACCCGCGCCGGATCTACCGCCTCAGCCGGGCGCTGCAATACGGAATGGTGGCGGTAAACCGCACCAAAGTCACTGGCGCGCCCATTCCCTTTGGCGGCACCAAGCAATCCGGCCTCGGCCGCGAAGGCGCACGGCTGGGAATGGAGGAATTCACCGAGGTCAAATACATCTGTCGCGATTGGGCGTGAACCCCGCAGGCAAGAGAAAGGACGAACGATGCTGAAGAACGACCAACTCGACCAGTGGGACCGCGAGAATTTTTTCCACCCCTCGACCCATCTGGCCCAGCACGCCCGCGGGGAAAGCCCGAACCGGGTAATCAAGACCGCATCCGGAGTTTTCATCGAAGACCGCGACGGCAACAAACTGCTGGACGCCTTTGCCGGTCTCTACTGCGTGAACGTGGGCTATGGCCGCCAGGAAATCGCCGAAGCAATCGGGGACCAGGCCAAGGAGCTGGCCTATTACCATTCCTATGTTGGCCACGGTACCGAAGCCTCGATCACATTGTCCAAGATGATTCTGGACCGGGCGCCTGCGAACATGTCCAAGGTCTATTTCGGCCTCGGCGGTTCGGACGCCAATGAAACCAACGTCAAGCTGATCTGGTATTACAACAACATCCTGGGCCGCCCGGAGAAGAAAAAGATCATCTCCCGCTGGCGCGGCTATCACGGCTCGGGGCTGGTCACCGGCTCTTTGACCGGGCTGGAGCTGTTTCATAAGAAGTTCGACCTGCCAATTGAACAGGTGATCCACACCGAGGCGCCGTACTATTTCCGCCGCAACAACCTGGACCAGACCGAAGAACAGTTCACCGCCCATTGCGCCGCCGAACTGGAGGCACTGATCGAGCGTGAGGGGGCAGATACTATTGCTGCTTTCATCGGTGAGCCGGTTCTGGGCACCGGCGGCATCGTACCGCCGCCCGCAGGCTACTGGGCCGCCATTCAGGCGGTGCTCAAGAAGCACGACATCCTGCTGGTTGCTGATGAGGTTGTTACCGGCTTTGGCCGTCTTGGCAGCATGTTTGGTTCGGACCATTACGGTATCGAGGCTGACATCATCACCATCGCCAAGGGCCTCACTTCGGCTTATGCGCCGCTGTCCGGCTCCATCATTTCGGACAAGGTCTGGAAGGTGCTGGAACAGGGCACCGATGAAAACGGCCCGATCGGCCACGGCTGGACCTATTCGGCGCACCCGATCGGTGCGGCAGCGGGTGTTGCCAACCTCAGGCTGATCGATGAACTGAACCTGGTGCAGAACGCAGGCGAGGCCGGCGCCTATCTGAACGCCACCATGGCAGAGGCTCTGTCCGGTCACGCCAATGTGGGCGACGTGCGCGGCGAGGGGATGCTGTGTGCTGTGGAATTTGTGAAGGACAAGGACAGCCGCACGTTCTTTGATGCCGCAGACAAGATCGGACCGCAGATCTCGGCCAAGCTGCTGGAACAGGACAAGGTCATCGCCCGTGCCATGCCGCAGGGGGATATCCTGGGCTTTGCGCCGCCGTTCTGTCTCAGCCGTGCGGAAGCTGATCAGGTGGTGGCAGCGGCGCTGCGGGCTGTACAAGCCGTGTTGGGATGAAACTGCTTCCGAGCCTGCAGCAGCTCAAGCACGATAAATGGTTCGAATGCCCCATGTTTCTGTAACCATGGGATTTGCGGTGCTGGCTTCATCTGGTGAAAGGAGGTGGTGGCTCTGGCCGGATTGATGCAAATTCATCAGCCGGCTTGGTCGTATAGGTGGAGGCCATGTCCTTGACGGTCCATGCGGAGAAGTTGAGTTGATCGAATGAAGGGTATGAGCGCCGAAGTTCAAGAGACGTAGTTGCAGAACTCTGACATCTGAGGTTTCACATGCAGGAGCATTCAGAAGTCAGAGTTCTGCAGATTCACATCAGGAATCCATGCACTTACACGGCCCGCTTGAACAAACCATCCGCCTCCCGCTATCACACGACAAACCGGTCCAGCTGCAACGCCGCGTTGCGCAAGCAGGGCTCGCTGCTGATCCGGGTGGACTAGGGCATGACCTGGCGCACGCCGCAGAAACGCCGCTCAGGCCGCCCAGCGGTCTTTTCCGGCGCGGCGATCCGGTTTTGTCTGCTCATCAAAGTGCTGTTCAAACTGTCCTTGCGACAGACCGCCGGGATGGTGTCGAGCCCGCACCGGTTGGCAGGTCTGGATTGGCCCGTGGCCGGCTTCGCCACCTTTTACTGCAGGCAGAAGACACTGGCTTTCACAGACGGTATGCAGTTTGGTATTCATGCCACCATTGGTTCTGCGGATCAGGCGGCCACGCCCCCCTTTTTCGCGGCCATACTGGTCGCGGTGCGGTGTGCCTTGAGATAGGTCGTGTTCACTGCCGGGCAGGGCATGTGAAGCATGCCTGAGAGGAGGCGCTTCCACCGGCTGTAGAGCGTTCACCGGGCTTACGCCGCCGCGCTGGGGCGACGGTCTAGCAAGTGCGTCGCGAAGCTGTGGCGCAGCGTGTGCAAGGTGGCAGGCTTGCTGATCCCAGCCATGAGCTTGGCGGATGTGAAAGCTCGGTTCAACTGGCGCGATGAGATCGGATTGATCTTAGGCTATCCCAGGAATAGCCAGCCTTCGGGCCGTGCTTCTTTCAGTACTCCCGCAACAGGCCCAGCAGACCGGGTGACAGCATCACCTAGCGCCCCTCAGTCAGAGGTGCTGGCTGGGATGTTCGGCTGGCGTCAGTACTGCTCCCACCGCCAACTCCCGATGGCGCCGGGAGAAGTCATCCGTCCACTGCGCGGGTCATAGACGCAGAGGCGGGTGCAGTAGGTCGGAGCAGATGAGAGTGAGCCTCCCCCAAAGAAGTGGTCCGCCTGAGTCTCCCCCAAAGAAGTGGTCCGCCCCTATGATTAGGAAACGGAGGACCATAGATGGCGACCAAGAGGCCCAAGCCTGAAGAGATTGTCGTGAAGTTACGGCAGGTTGAAGTCTTGATGGGGCAAGGCATGCCCCGCATAGACGCGATCCGTCAGATCGGCGTTACGGAACAGACCTACTATCGCTGGAAGAAGAAGTACGGCGGAATGGGCACGGAACAGCTTAAAGAACTAAAGCGGCTGCAGAAGGAAAACGAGCGGCTTCGCCGGGCGGTTTCGGACCTGACACTGGACAAATTGATCCTGTCCGAGGCCGCAAAGGGAAACTTCTGAGCCCCTCCCGCCGCCGGTCCTGCATTGATCATGTGCGCAGCCAAATGAAGGTTTCCGAGCGTCGCGTTTGCCGCGTTCTGGGCCAGCACCGGTCCACACAGCGGCAATTGCCTCAAGGGCGTGCTGATGAGGAACGCCTGACTTCGAGCCGGTGCGCGTCAGCGACTATCTCGACCGTGGCGGTCCATTCGGAGAAGTGGAGATCATCGAATGAAGGATGTGTACTTCGAGCTTCAAGACGACAGCGAGCTTTGGCTGCTGGACGTCATCAACAATCACTACGAGGAGGCCCTTGCGAGGGCCAACTCCCTCCTAGCGCAGACGGTGGAAGACGAGAACGGATGCTGGGTAAAAGCCACTCAGGGACGGCCCAAGATGCGGTTCCGGGGGCGGCAGGTCGCGGCGGCGAGGTTCGTCTACTGTGTCGTCAACCGGGCGGTCATCGGGACGACGACGATGGTTCGGCATCGGTGCGGTAACGAACTGTGCTGTCGGCCAGAGCATCTGATCGAGGGGTCAGCGGCGGATAACAAGCGCGACGACTGGGATCATTGGGCGAACGGTGTGGACTTCAGCTTGCTCTAACCTGTGGCGGTGGCCTCCAGCGATCTACTGGGGGCCTCCCGATCCACTCCTAACACCCGTTCTGAAGCCGCCAGCAGCACGCAAACTAACTGGGGCCGAAAACGGGGGCAGTTCGGGGGTTACGGGTCCCTCGGGTGCCTTGGTTTGTTCAGTGAGAGGCCGATGGCTGGGGTGGTAGGATTCGAACCTACGATACACAGTACCAAAAACTGCTGCCTTACCACTTGGCTACACCCCATCGGTGAGGCGCTGTCTAAAGTTTGTTGCGGGGGGGTGCAAGAGGGTTTTTAAAAAAAATGCAGTTCCTGTCCCGCTCTCCTTGGAAAATCTGCATGGCCCCAAGCTTTCATCGGCTGGCGGCAACCCGATGCCCTTGGAAACCGTATTTAACTTAAGGGTTTACGGATCTTTTGCATGACATGTTTTGTGCGCCTGCCAAGTGCCGGAACGAACAGCCAGACCGGTTCTCCGGCGCGCGCGGACGGGTGCGGAAGGGGTGGCCAGCCCGATACGGGCTGGCGCGGGCTTGTGTCCGCTTCAGGACCCCCAAATGGCCTGATGCGCTTCTTCACCGCTCTCGAAAATATGCGGTTGCACGCTGCGGCTGGCGAGGGTGCCTTGCATCTTCAGGCGCATGAAGGCGCTGGTGGTGTAGTGGGCAATCGACGCGCTGTGGCGTTCCAGTGTCCGGCCGACCGATGCCGCATAGGCATCCTGCAGATCCTCGGCAATGCGGAAGCCGTTCTGGTTCATCACCATGTTCACATCCTGGCCGCTTTTGGCAAAGGCGTCCTGCAAGACCCGGGTCAGGTCCTCGATGTCGCGCTTCTTCTTGACGCTCCAGCCTTCGAGGTTGAGGAACATGGTGTGGCGCGCGGCATCATATGTGACCCGCTCTGACAGGTTCAGGTTCAGCAGGTCGTTCATCAGTCCCATCTGCTCATCCTTGAAAATGCGCGGGTCCATCTGGGTGACGTTTTCGATGATCGGCTTGAATTCCATCTGATCCAGGATATCGCACTGTAGGTCAATGCCGGGCGCAATCTCGATCAGTTCCAGCCCCTTGGGCGTCAGCTGCAGCACGCAGCGTTCGGTCACGTAAAGCACCGGCTGCGAGCGCTGCGAGGCGTAAGGGCCGGAGAAGGTGATCTGTTCGATCAGGCGCACGAACTTCTTGTTGCGGCCTTCCTGGACAATGCGCAGGTTGCCATCTTCGACAGCCACCTTCAGCCCGCCGGCGGTGAAGGTGCCGGCAAAGACCACGGCGCGGGAGTTCTGCGAGATGTTTATGAAGCCGCCGCAGCCGTTCAGCCTGCCGCCAAAGCGCGAGGCGTTGACGCTGCCCTCGGCGTCGCATTCCGCCATGCCGAGGCAGGTGAGGTCGAGGCCGCCGCCGTCGTAGAAATCGAACATCTGGTTCTGATCGATGATGGCATCGGCATTGGCTGAGGAGCCGAAGCTGGAACCGCCTGCAAGCACGCCGCCGACCGCGCCGGCTTCGGTTGTGAGGGTGATGTAAGGGGTGGCTTTTTCCTCGTTGGCGACGGCCGCGACCCCGTCGGGGGCGCCAACGCCCAGATTTACGGCACCGTTGGGCGGCAGTTCAAAGGCGGCGCGGCGGGCGATGATCTTGCGCTGATCCAGCGGCATCTTGGCGATGCCTTCGACCGGCACCCGGATCTCGCCGGACAGGGCAGGGTTATGCTGCACGCCATAATTCATCCGGTGCATGTCCGGATCATCGGCAACGCAGACACAGTCCACCAACAGGCCAGGGATCTTGACGTCCTTGGGCTTGATCGAGCCGTCCTCGACAATGCGCTCCACCTGGGCGATGACGATGCCGCCGTTGTTATGGGCGGCCATGGCCTGGGCCAGGCAGTCCAGCGTCAGCGCCTCACGCTCCATGCTGATGTTGCCAGAGCGGTCGGCGCTGGTGCCGCGAATAAAGGCGACGTCGATCTTGGTGGCCTTGTAGAACAGCCATTCCTCGCCATCGACTTTGTGGTAGCGGACGATGTCCTCCTCGGTCACTTTGTTGACCTTGCCGCCGCCATGGCGGGGATCGACATAGGTGTGCAGGCCGACCTTGGAGAACAGCCCGGGCTGGCCTGCGGCGCAGGCGCGGTAAAGCTGCGAGATCACCCCCTGCGGCAGGTTGTAACCGCAGATCTTGTTCTCTTGTGCGGCCTGCGCAACCTTGGGCATCCGCCCGAAGTTGCCGGCAATCACCCGGCGCAACAGGCCGTCATGGTGCAGCCGTCCGGTCCCCAAACCCTTGCTGTCGCCGGCGCCTGCGCACATGATCAGTGTGAGGTCACGGGGGACGCCTTCCTCGATGAACCGCTTTTCCAAGGCCGCGTGCAGCATTTCCGGGATGCAGCTTTGCACAAACCCGGTGGTGGTCACGACATCCCCGTCCCGGATCAGTGCCATGGCCTGTTCGGTGGTGGTTGTCTTGTCTTTCATGGCGGCGCGTCCTCCCCGATGCCTGTCGCCTTCCGCTTGGGCTATGCGGCCTTGCGGAAACTGATCGGGCATTCTAGCCGCGCGCCAGACGGTGCCTGTCCTTTGATTGCGTCAGCGGATGGGGGACATACGACATCACGCCCCGCGGGCCGGGGCAATGTTTCCGATCGGCGGCCGGCTGTTGCCGATGCGGCGGACGGCGTGTCTCATCCAGGTGGCCGTGCATCAGCCCAGTTGCGGTCAGAACAGGCTGTCGCCGGATTGGAACCAGTCGCCCATGCTGATGTCCTCCAGCAACACGGACCAGTTTGCACCATCCGAGAATTTCAGACCGCCTTCTGTGTCCTCAATAGACAATGAATGGCGCATTGGTCCTGTAACCTTGATTTCATCAAGGCCAAGTTCAAAATCCGTGATGGTGTCATCCCCATGGTGCCGGGTCCGGAACAGAAAACAGTCGCCGCCAGCGCCGCCGGTCAGCAAATCATCCCCGGTGCCGCCGGTCAGAGTGTCGGCATGCAGGCCGCCGTCAAGCGTGTCGTTGCCCTTGTTCCCGGACAGCCTGTCCATGCCGCGCCCGCCTGACAGGCTGTCGTTGTCCTGCCCCCCTGTGATATTATCCTTGCCAGTGCCGCCAAAGATGAAGTCTTCCCCGAATCCGCCATTCAAACGGTCCCGGCCAGCGCCGCCGTCCAGGCAATCGTCCCCCTGGTTGCCAGCAAGTGTGTCCTTGCCGCGCCCCCCCTGAAGGTCATCGCCGCCGGCCCGGCCAGCCAGGCTGTCTGCGCCATCGCTGCCGAACAGGAAATCGCGTCCGGCACCGCCTTCAAGGGTGTCATCGCCGATTGTGCCGGCAGCCCTATCCATCGCCGTAAAAATGTCCTTTTGAATGGCGCCGATATCAGTGTTGCGCAAAATGATTTCGGACAGGTTTGTGTCCCACAGCGCCTTCAACTCGCTGGTGGGAATACCTTCGCGTCCTTCACTCCAGAATGGATCCCCGCTGCGCAGGCGGGTGAACTGGTCCACCATCACCGTGGTAAAGGTTTCCCCAAGCAGCCCGCCGCCGGTCGGGTCTTCGGCCAGCCCGCCAACCCATGCATCGACCAGATCGGTCTCGCCATAGGCCTCTTCCAGCCTGGCTGCCAAACCGGCATCCTGTGTTATATCGGAAAAGTTTTCTGCCCTGCCAAGGCCAAGCGCTTCCCGCAGATCGTTATAGCTGGCAACCCCCAGATCGCGCCCGCGTTGAATGTTCAGCGCCGCCAGGTCAAGCCCGCCGGCGCCAGGCGGTCCGAACAGGAACGAGCGCACATCCTCGACCACCATTGTGTCAACGGCTTCGGACGCTTGGGTTGCCGCACCGCGCATGACGTTTTCGATCATATCCGGTTCCTTCAGCAGGTGCGGCTGAAAGAACGCGTCCCGCAACGCCAGCAGGCCGGCGGTTCCGTCAGCTGCTACCAGCTGCAGATTGGCCGGCAAAAGCGTATGCCCCAGCCGGAACACGGCGGTAGAAAACTCGATTGCAATGCCAGGGTTCACGTCAGGGTCATAGCCCTGATAGGCCCCAAGCGCGTCTTGGCCGATCAATAGGGGGAGAAACTCCTTGAAGGTGACACTCTGCACCAGCGCTTCGACCCTGGCGCGGGCGGCCTCAAACAACTGGTCATCTGTCAGATCGGGATCCCTTGCAGCCAGTTCCCCGACCAGCCGGTTGTGCTCGCGGGTGAAAACCGTGTGCATCGAGGACAGGGCCACATTTTCTGCGGCGCGGACGTCCCCGGTCAGGAAACCGTCGCCATCCCGGTCCAGATACCCGTCCTTGGTCATCCGCAGCCTGCCGCCTTCGTCCCGCATTGCTGCGACAGTTTCCACCGTCGAGCCATAGATCATGGAGGCATCGATAAATGCGGTGATCTCATTGAGGTACTCACCGTCCTGCTGTGCCACGCGGGTAAAGGGAATGACGGCGTCACCGGTGCCGAAAGGATCGAAAAACGGATCTCCCGCCGGGACTTCGATATCTGCCCCGGTCTCGCTTTCGGCCCCGGTCAGCGACAGGTCATGATCCAGAAACTGTCCCCAGATCCACAGGAAATCCGAGGCGCCTGCCGCATTTGCAGTGCTGCCGTCTTGTGCAGAAAGGATATTGGAAATCTCACGCGGGTTGGGCCGGTCTGCCCCGGCCATGCCGCCATCAGATGTCAGGCCGCTGGGCGCCAAATGCAGCAGACCTGTGCCAGTTGCCCCCCAAGTTGGATTTTCGGAATGTGCGGCATAGCCATCGGCGGGGCGTGCGGCCCCGATCTGTAAACTGGACATGTGATCCCCCAATCACTCATTAACCTTCACCAAAACTGCCATTGAGTGCGGCTCGCCATCCCCGTGCGAGCGGTGCCGGCAAACGCCTTCCCAGGTTCCGGAAATGCACTCAATCCGGGGCACAGACAGGCGCCCACTTTATCACGAATTAGTGTGATTTTGTGTATTGTCGTGATTTTCATGACGGATCAGCGCCATTGCGTCACAGGTAAAGCCAAAGGCCGGGACCCTGCGTGTCAGGCTTGCCGGGCCTGCAGCGTTGCATCAGTGGCAGACGGCGTATCAGTCCACTTGGCAATTTGTTCCAGCAGCAGCTGCTTGCGCATCGGCTTGGAAAGAAACTCAACCATGCCTGCGGCGCGGCAGGCCGCTTCGTCGGTGCTCAGCACATTGGCGGTCAGCGCAAGGACCGGGCAGGGCGCCCGGCCGTTCTCCTGCTCCCAGGCCCGCAGGCGCCGGGTGGCTTCAAGGCCATCCATCACCGGCATCGACATGTCCATCAGCACCAGATCGAAACGTTGTGCGATAAATGTATCCACGGCTTCTTGCCCATTGCTGCAAATGGTCAGCTGAATGCCGGTAGGGGCCAGCATTTTCTGCAAAACCAGTTGGTTGGTACGGTTGTCCTCTGCTGCCAGCAGGCGCAAGTGGCTGAATTGCCCGGCTGTCTGTCCGGCGCTTGGCAGCTCTGCGGCGGCCGGCAGAACACCAATGTTCAAGACCTCCTGCAGGGTCTGCAGTAGCAATTTGTTGCGTGCCGGTTTCATCAGCACACGCAATGTCTTGCATTCCTTCAGCACTTCATATTCGGCCAGCATCTGGCCGCCGGTGCAGAAAATGATCGGCATTTCCCTGCACCCTGGCAGACTGTGCAGGTTCCGGCACAGGCTTCTGGCTTGCTCCAGCGGCAGGCTGGTTTCAACCAGCACCAGATCCGGCTGCCGCTGTTCAGCAGCCATTGCGGCCACTTTTTCCAGCAGACCGTCCATGCCGTGAAGCGCGATTGTGTCTGCCCCCCAAAGAGCCAGCTGGCGCTGCCGCACGTCGCGGGCAAAGGCCAGATCCGCAGCCACAGCCACCAGTTTGCCCGCAAGCGGCCGGGAAAGGGCGGACGCCGGAGCCGCAACCGGCAGCGTCAGGCAAACAGTGAAGCAGGACCCGGTGCCGGCCTCAGAGTTCACATCAATCCGCCCGCCCATGGCCTGCGCCAGGCGCGACGAGATTGCCAGGCCCAGACCGGTGCCCTCAAATCGCCGGGCGGTGGTGCTTTCGACCTGCTCGAAAGCGTGAAAGATTTGGCCGATGCTGCCTTCGGGGATGCCGACCCCGGTATCACGTACATCGATGCACAGAGGAATAGCATGGCTGGCGTCGTAGTTCAGGGTGATGCTGATGTAACCTTCCAGAGTGAACTTTACCGCGTTGCCCACCAGGTTCATCAGAATCTGCCGCACCCGGCCGCTGTCGCCGGTAAAGACGGCAGGCGTGTTCTCCGGGATGTCGATACAGATCTCCAGCCCCTTGGCGGATGCGCTGGGCGACATCAGCGTGGCGACGTCATAAATCACATCGCGCAGGTTAAAGGGCTGCTCCAGCATCTGCTCTTTTCCGGCCTCCAGCTTGGAGAAATCGAGAATGTCGTTGACGATGCGCAACAGCGCCTCGGACGATGCCAGAATGGTGCCGGTGCAGGATTTCTGTTCAGATGTCAGGCTGGTTTCATTCAGCACTTCCGCCATCCCCAGAACCCCGTTGATAGGCGTGCGGATCTCGTGGCTCATGGTTGCCAGGAAGCGGGATTTGGTCTCGGTGGCAGCTTCAGCCCGGGCTTTTTCCTGCTGCAGCCGCTCGGCGATCCGCTTCTTTTCCTCCAGACTGGTTTCCAGCGTATTCAGCGCCGCAAATACGGCAGAAATCTCACTTGCTTCCTGTGAAGGCGCAAATTGCTCCCGGCTTGCCAGCCGCCGCAGCTTGGAAGCCGCCAATTGCATCGCGCCGGAGACGGCATGTGCTTTGCGAATGGCAAAAATCAGTGCTGCAAGCATAAGCAGTGCAGTGCCGGTCAGCCCCAGAACAAAAATACGGGACAACGCCCGGTTCGCCGCCGCAACGGCCTGTTCCGCATGCACAGCCGCCAGGCCGGTCACGGTGGCAGCTTGCCGGGTAACCGCCTCGCTGCTCATCATCAATGTGCTTAGAGTGGGAATGTCCTTTGCAGGTTTGATGCCCAAAAGCACAACCGCCAATTCGCACCACTCTGTCAGCGTATGATTCAGGGTTTCAGCCTCGGCCCGCAGCGGGCCAGGCAGCGGTTGCTTCAGCAAGGCGCTGAGATCGCGGTTGATTTCCTTGAGGTAAGATTGAAACTGGCTGGCCACTTCTTCCTGCGGGATCAGCCGCGTCATCGCCAGAACGTCTTGGGCATAAACTTCGGCGGCCGTGATGCCGGTGCTGACGCCGCTGGCGCGCCGGGTCACCTCAAGCGAGGCTTCCAGCACCGCATCTTTCCGGCTGGAGGCATACATCGCCATGCTGCCGATCAGCAGCGCCGCAAGCAGTGCCGCAACCGCAATCACCAGAACCGGCAGCACGGTGGAGCGTTTGATATTCATAAGCGGGGACCCTCAGCCATGCGCATCAGTTTGCCGGCAGAATAGGGGTTGGCACATTGGTATCGGTATCCGTCAGCGTCTGCAGAAAGGCGATCAGGTCGGTGATTTCCTCTTCGGTGGCTAAAAAACCTTCGATATCCGGCGTTCGGGTTGCCTTGGCGCCGCCGCCGCCGGCATAGTGGCGGACTACCTCGCGCAACGAGGTGAGCGAACCGTCGTGCATATACGGTGCCCGCAGAGCGATGTTGCGCAGTCCGGGGGTCTTGAAGCGGTAGTTCAGCTCCGGGTCCGGCGGTGTCAGGCCGCCGCCGCCAAGATCGGTTGTTTGAATTCCGATGTCATGCAGCTGGTTGTCCGTGAACATCCAGCCGGAATGACAGGACACGCAATTCGCCCGTCCGTTAAACAGTGCAAAGCCGCGTTTGGCGGCCTCCGGCACTGCAGCAGCATCCCCGCTTACCCAGCGGTCGAAACTGGCCACGCCGCTGACAATCGTGCGCTGGTAGGTGGCGAGTGCGGTTAGGACGGTCTCCTTGCTGATCCCCCGCCCGGGGAACAGACGCTCGAACCAGGTTTTGTATTCATGCACCGCAGTCAGGCGGGCTGTGATGCCGTCAAAGGTTGCGTTCATCTCATCCGGAGCGGTGATCGGCCCAATGGCCTGCGCTTCCAGGCTGTCCGCGCGCCCGTCCCAGAACAGCGGGGTGATCCAGGCCGCGTTCAGGAGTGTCGGCGCATGGCGGCGCACGGGTTTGTTTGCCGCGCCAATGGCTTTGGGAACCGGGGTTTCCCAGCCGAAAGAAGGGTTGTGGCAGCTTGAGCAGCTGATGTTTTGGCCGCCGGACAGGCGCGGATCAAAGAACAGCATCTTGCCTAAGGTGGCAATTTCACGGCTGTAGGGCGCAGCCTCTGGGAATGGCACGGCAGCGGGCCGCTTGAATGCTTCAAGCCCGGCGGGTTGCGCCAGGCTCTGGACGGCCCATAGCAGCAGCGGCACTACAGCAGCGGCAGCAGCTTTCCACTGCATTTAGGACCTCCCCACACTATCCAAAGCCTAGTTACCCGGAATATCACTCTCTGAGAAGGCCGTTAAATTTGCGTAAGCTTTGCCGTCTTTACGGCCTCATTTGTGCTCTAGGTCCGGTGCTCGGCCTGCGTTCCTGACACTTTCTTGGATCCCGCACGCCGGGTTGCCAGCCAAGGCCCGGTTTTCAGCACCATCAGCGCAAACCCAGCGGTCCATAAACCTCCGGAAACGGTGATGCCGGTCCAGCCCGCGGCCAGTTCAGTGCTGCCTGCAACCCGCAAAGCGGCAGACGCTATGACCAGCGCAAAGGCTGCGGTCAGAGCCGGGCCTGCAACCAGCGGCCGGCCGCTGTGGCCCATGGTGGCGCGCATCATGACGGCCAATGTCATGCCGCCAACGGCGCCGATACCCAGGATATGCGCGGCTGCGGCGGGTTCGAGCAAGCCAAATGGCACTGCCGCGGCGGCAATCAGCCCTACAGGCACCAGCGCATAGGCCGCATGCAGCATGAACAGCAGCGGCTCACCAAGGCTGGCCAGCCCGCACCAGCGTGCCAATCGCAATACGTGCAGCAGCCCGGCAGCCATTAACAGCACACCGCTGACGGCAGCCCAGGGCGCTGCGGTCCAGGCGAGCAAAGCGGCAGCACCCGACGCGAGGGTCACGGCATCGAATTTGCCGAATGGGACCGGCATCTTCTCTGCGCCGTGCTTGGCCAGCCAATTGCTGGTGAAACTGGGGATGATCCGCCCGCCGATCAGCATGATCAAAAAAATCAGCACGGCAATTCCCAAACGGCGCGAGATATCAGCCGCTCCCTCGGTCATCGCCTCAATATGGAAGCAGGCATTGGCCACCCCCAGCAGGGTGATCGGCACCAGCACCTTAAGATTGCGCCAGTTCTCACCCGCGATGATTTCGCGCGCGATCATCACAACCACAGCGGCCAGAAAGGCGCAGTCCGCAACCATCACCCCAAGCGCCGGCAGCCCCAGCCAGCCGGCAGCGGCGATCCGGCCCAGCAGCCAAAGGCCTGAAAGCAGCGCCAGCGGCCAGCCGCGCGCAGGCATCCGCCCGGTCCAGTTGGGCACGGCAGTGAACAGGAAACCCGCCACGACCGCCGCGCCGTAGCCAAAGATCATCTCATGAATGTGCCAGTCGGTTGGCAGAAACGGTCCGCTGTACTCCAGCGTGCCTTGCCAGATCAGCAGCCAGGCGGGGATCGCCAGCAGGGCAAACAGGCAGGCCCCAAGAAAGAACGGCCTGAAGCCAAAGGAAAAAAGGACGGGTCCAGAATAGTCGGTTCGCGCAGCCATTTCGGCCTCCAAGTGTCCAATCAAAGAAAGGCGGGCGGCACTGGTCAGGTGCCGCCCGCCGGTTCAGCGCAAGGGACGCAATCTTTCGCCGAACCCCGTGGATCAGCACCGGCGGGCAGGGAGGAGGGAGGCTCCCCCAATTCCGGGTTCCCGTTTTTCCCGCACGGTTGTTTCCTCTGGCGTCACTATGCGATAACGGCAGGGTCATCTCTTTGTCCTTCAGCAAACTTGCGGTGCATTCTTGTCCAAGCTCGACGAAAGCCTCCTGACCGGGCTGCCGCCCTTCAGCCTCCTGGAGCGCGGCCAGATCCGTGAGATCCTCAATCAAGCACTGCCCAAGCGCTATGACGAGGGCAATGAGGTTTTTCACGAAGGCCATGACGCCGACCGCTTCCACCTGCTGCTGGACGGCTACATCCGTGTTGTGAAAACCACCGAGGGCGGCGAGCAGATCATCGCGCTGCATATCTCGCCGGGCCAGCTGTTCGGCATTGCGCCCGCTCTGAACCGCGACACCTATCCGGCGACGGCTGTGGCGGCATCGGAATCGCTGGCGCTGTCCTGGCCGGTGCGGCTGTGGGGCGAGTTCACCGCCAAGTACCAGGGCTTTGCCACCGAGAGCTACAACACGCTGGGCCAGCGCCTAGGCGAGATGCAGACAAGGATCACCGAACTGGCGACGCAAGCGGTGGAGCAACGGGTGGCGGCGGCGCTGTTGCGGATGGTGACCCAGTCGGGCCGCAAGGTGGAGGAGGGGATCGAGATCGCTTTTCCAGTGACCCGCCGCAACATCTCCGAGATGACCGGCACCACGCTGCACACCGTCAGCCGCCTGCTGTCGGCCTGGGAGAAGGACGGCATTGTTCATTCCACCCGCAAGCATATCGTTGTCACCGACCCGCACCGGCTGGTGGTCCTGAGCGGCGCGCAGGGGTAGGGGCGGCTGAAAGACCGGGAAGTGTCCCGCTGGCAGCGCAGGTAACTTTTAGGGCAAGAGGCCGGAACGCCAAGCGGGGAAGGTTTCGTTGGTGCGCAGGTAAACTGCACCCAGAAACTGCACAGGCCATTCGCTGCGATTGCCGCCCTGGCCGGCCTGTGGGCGGGCTATGCCCAGTGTTCAGACGGCACGAGGTTCAGCAGGCACGAGCCTTCTTGACCGGTGTCTTTATTATTGAGTGTCTTCGGGCTGCTGACTACCGTGCTCATATTGAAGCCGGGTCCGTTTAAGACGCTCAATTTTTCTGCGCCGAAGCTCGTTTTCGTCGTCGAGGATTTCACGCGCTGCACGTGACGTCTTTTCGATCGCTGTTTCCTTGCGGGATAATCCGGCCAGGCCCAGCCCCTCGATTTTCAGCTTAGTCATGTTGTCACTCTTACTGGTTTGATTTCGGGGCAGGGTTTACACTCGCGGGCGAACGCTCAGCTTTGGCTGTTTCTCTGCTGCGGCAGGAACCGATGCGTGAGGCGCGGCGATCTAAGCAGCAGCAAGGGTTTCCGGGTGAAACCCAGCTGTATCAACTGCAGAGAGGAAAGCTGCGCGTGCGGCGTCGACGGGGGCGAGACAGTCCATGACGGCATCAATTTTCTCAAGCGCGATGTTTCTGTTTTGATCAGAAACCGGCCAGGCTTTCTGCAGCCAGAAGTGGGCTTGTTCAATCGTCGAGATTTTTTGTGTCCGGCCTTCCGAGGGCAGGAAAATGGTCATGGGAGAACCCCAAGAGATTTCTATCAAGTTTGTTCTTTCGGTAATTTTTGGAAGAGAACCGCATCTGCAGGTTAAACAGGGCAGATGCAGGAAACGGGGGCATCGCAAGAATGCTCCCGTCAATAGTTCATGCCTGCAAAGGCTTACGCAAGCGCAAGATTGCTGGCGGACTCACGTCCGTCGCGGCCGCTTTCGATGTCGAAAGTCACGGCTTGGCCATCGTCAAGCTGCTGGATGCCAGCGCGTTCCAAAGCGGAAATGTGGACAAAGATGTCCCGCGATCCCTGCTCGGGCGCGATGAAACCAAAACCTTTTTGCGAGTTGAACCATTTCACGGTGCCATTGGCCATCGTGTCGTCTCCTTGATAAATGCCATCCGCAACACGCGATAGCCCGGCCCAGTGTCGACATAGGAACAACTGGGGCCGTTAGGAAACAGAAGGTCTAAGAAGAAGCTTTGCTGGACCGAGATGGGGTATGCGATGCATGATTGCAAGAGAGCAGCAGCAATATCTTGAAAATAGTTTTATTTGGCCTGCACCAGCCCCCGCAATTGCTCGCGAAAACCCATCTCCTCCAGCCCGTATTCCTCACAGGCGTCGATCAGTGTGTGAAAGGGGGCGATCGGGCAGCCGGGGCAGATCATCTGGCGGCGCATGAACTCAGCCGCGCAGGCGGGCCAGTGATGAAACAGGTCTGACAGGGGCAATTCCGGGTTGTCGAAATCGGGGCGTCGCATGGCGTGTCCTCCTTTTCTTGCATCTTGCGTGCAGCAATGGGTCCGGTCTTTGCGCTTTAACAACATACGCGGCGGTGCGCGGGTTTAGGCAGACCCTATCCGCAACTGTACTCAGGACCGCGATATGTCAGAGATACTTACTAAGTCGCGGGCCAGGAACGTGTTCTACGGGGGCTCCTTGTTCTTCGTTGTCGTGTTCGTGGCCATGACCGCGCACAGCCACCGCTACATCGTCAAGACCTCCACTGCTGGCATGGAACTAACCGACGCGGTGCGGCTGGGCAAACACGTGTGGGAGCGTCACTCCTGCATCAATTGCCACACCCTGCATGGCGAGGGCGCCTATTTCGCCCCTGAAGTCGGCAACGTGATGACCCGCTGGGGCGTGCTGGACGAACCCGAGGACGCCTATGAAATGCTGAATGGCTGGATGGAAGCCCAGCCGTCCGGTGTCGAGGGCCGCCGCCAAATGCCGCATTTCGAGATCACCGAGGAAGAAATGCGCGGCCTTTCTGAATTCCTGCGCTGGGCGGATCAGACCGATACCCAGAACTGGCCTCCGAATGACGCGGGCTGAGGGAGAAAAACAATGAAGTATCAATCACAAAAGGTGGCCTATGCCTATTTCATGGTGGCAATGGGCCTGTTTGCAATCCAGGTCCTTGGCGGGCTTCTGGCCGGCTGGATCTATGTCTGGCCCAACACGCTGAGCGAGCTGCTCCCCTTCAACATCGTGCGGATGCTGCACACCAACGCGCTGATTGTCTGGCTGCTGCTGGGCTTTTTCGGTGCCGCCTATTACCTGATCCCCGAGGAATCCGAACGTGAGATTTTCTCGGTCAAACTCGCCTATATCCAGCTGGCCATTCTGGTTGTTGGCACACTGGGCGCGGTCGGATCTTACCTCGTCGGCATCCACGGCGGGCGGGAGTTCCTGGAACAGCCCCTGTGGGTCAAGTTCGGCATTCTGGTTGCGGCGGTGATCTTCCTTGTGAATATCTCCCTGACCGTGCTGGCGGGCCGCAAAACCGCGATCACCAACATCCTGCTGATGGGCCTGTGGCTGCTGTCGCTGTTGTGGATCTTTGCCTTTATCAACCCGGACAACCTCAGCCTTGATAAAATGTACTGGTGGTTTGTTGTGCACCTGTGGGTGGAAGCCACCTGGGAGCTGGTGATGGCCGCGATCCTTGGCTACCTGATGCTGAAACTGACCGGTGTGGACCGCGAAGTGGTGGAGAAATGGCTCTATGTCATCGTTGCCCTGGCGCTGTTCTCCGGCATCCTCGGCACGGGCCACCATTTCCTCTGGATCGGCACACCGGGTTACTGGCAGTGGGTCGGCTCGATCTTCTCGACCCTCGAAGTGATCCCGTTCTTCGCAATGATGAGCTTTGCCTTTGTCATGGTCTGGAAGGGCCGCAAGAACCACCCGAATAAGGCCGCGCTGCTGTGGTCGCTGGGTGCTTCGACCGTGGCTTTCTTTGGCGCCGGCGTCTGGGGTTTCCTGCACACGCTGCACGGGGTGAACTACTATACCCATGGCACCCAGATCACCGCCGCCCACGGACACCTCGCGTTTTACGGCGCCTATGTGGCGATGAACCTGGCGATGTTCACCTATGCAATGCCGCATCTGCGCAACCGCGATCCCTATAACCAGGTGCTGAACATGGCGTCCTTCTGGCTGATGACCGGCGGCATGGCCTTTATGACCTTTGTGCTGACCTTTGCCGGCACCATCCAGACCCACATGCAGCGCATCGTCGGCGACTATTACATGGATGTGCAGGACCAGCTGGGGCTGTTCTACCTGATGCGCCTCGGCTCTGGCGTCGTGGTGGTCCTGGGCGCGCTCCTGTTCATCTACGCAACCGTGGTGGTCCGCCGCGAAGTCATCAAACCCGGCCCCGCGGCCGTACCGGGAGAGTAAGCCATGAACGCGATGAACATGCCTTCCGTGCCCTTCTACCGTCCCGCAGGCGATGAATGCACCGTCTTCGAGATGGCCCAAGCCAACGGTCTGCCCCTTCTTCTGAAGGGGCCCACCGGCTGCGGCAAGACACGGTTCGTGGAACATATGGCAGCCCGTCTGGGCCTGCCGTTGCACACCGTTGCCTGCCATGACGACCTGTCCGCCGCCGATCTGATCGGGCGCTACCTGCTGAAGGGCGGGGAAACCGTCTGGGTGGACGGGCCGCTGACCCGCGCCGTGCGCGAGGGCGGCATCTGCTATCTGGATGAAGTGGTTGAAGCGCGCAAAGACGTGGCCGTGGTGCTGCACCCTTTGACCGACGACCGCCGCCGCCTGGTGATTGACCGCACGGGCGAGGAACTGTCAGCCCCCAAACCCTTTATGCTGGTCGCCAGCTACAACCCCGGCTACCAGAACATCCTGAAAAAGCTGAAACCTTCGACCCGGCAGCGGTTCCTGTCGATCAGCTTCGACTTCCCCGAAGCCACTGCCGAAACCGCCGTGGTTGCGTCTGAAAGCGGGTTGGACGCGGACCGCTCTGCCGCGCTGGTGCGGCTGGCGGGCCATATCCGCAAGTTGTCGGGCATGGATCTGGAGGAAGGGGTCTCCACACGCCTGCTGATCTATGCCGCGACGCTGATTGCCAAAGGCATGAGCGTGGAGCGCGCGGTGGAGGCCGCCATCATCGAACCCCTCAGCGACGAGGCAGACGTGAGCCAAGCGCTGCGCGACCTCGCCGCCAGCGTCTACGGGTGATGCCATGATCCACGCTCTCGACCTTCTGGAACCCGAAGAGACGGTTGGCAACCTGTGGCACGGCATGGCCACACGGATCGGCGCCGCCGGGGACGAAGCGGAACACACCGTCCGGTTTGAGGACATGCGCGCCAGCCTGGCAGCGCTGTTCCGGGCGCTGGGCGGGGCCGGGGGCGTGGAAATCCAACCGGCGCCCTCGGTTCTGTCGGACCACCGTCCGGACCGGCTGCGCCGCATCGGCACTCCGCGGGAGATGACGCATATGGCCAGCTTCGACGGCGAGCGCCTGCGCCTGCCGCCGGAAATGGCTGCCTTCCCCAGCCGCGCGCTGAACCGCAAGGCTTATCTGTGGCTGGCGGCGATGGCCGCCACGATAGACCTGCCGGAACGCAACGAGGACCGCTACCAGGCCGACCAGCTGGAGATCGCGGCCAATGCCCGCGCGGCCGATCAGGTGTTTGCCGCCTGTCCAGGGCTGCGGTCGGCCTATGGCGCGTTCTGCGCCCATATTGCCGAAACCCGCAAGCGCAGCGGCCTGCCGCGGTCCGAGGCCCGGATTGAGCGGATGGTGCTGGATCAGATCGGCTCGGATTGCCGGATCGCCGAACCCTGCACTTGCACCGAACCGCGCGGCTACCGGACCTATCAGCCGGTGCCGTTCTGGCTGCGCCTGCCAGTGCCGCAGGCGGGCAGGGGGGCAGCGCCTGAGGCGGAAGAGATGAAAACCCCCGGCCTCGCGGTGTCCACGCGCAAAACGGCCAAGCGCCAGGATCAGGACCAGACCACCCGCAAGGACAGTTTCATCGTCCACCGGTTTGAATCCATCCTGTCCTGGGCCGAAAGCCTGAACATCAACCGGATGGTGGATGATGACGACAACGAGAATGCCCAAAAAGCGGCAGAGGATCAGGACAACCTCACCCTCTCGCAGCATATGAAACGCGCGGCCTCGCGGTTGCGGATCTCGCTGGACCTGTCGCCGCAGGACGCCGAACACGAACGGCTGGCGGGGCAGTTCACCTATCCTGAATGGAACCATCGCTTGGGTAAACACATGCCCGATCACACCCGTGTGCTGGAGGCCGAGGGCAAGCCCGCTGACAGCTTCCAGCCTGACCCCAAACTTGTCGCCCGCGTGCGCCGCCAGTTCGCGCCGTTGCACCCGCGCCGGGTGATGCTGCCCCGGCAATTGGACGGCGATGAGCTGGACCTTGAGGCGGTGGTGAAATCCCACGTCGACCTCGCCTGCGGCCAGCAGGGCAGCGACCGGGTCTGGCAGGCCAGCCGCCCGATGGCGCGCGACCTGAGCGTGGCGGTGCTGATGGACTGCTCGCGATCCACCGAGGCCACCGTCGGCGACCGCCCGGTGATTGAGACGGCGCGGGAATCCCTTGCTGCCCTGGCAGGCGGTATTGCCACTGCGGGCGACCGGCTGGGCATCTGGGGGTTTTCCTCCCTGCGCCGTGACCGGGTGTTCCTGACCCGCGCCAAGGGTTTTGAGGATCCGATGTCCGAGGCGGTAACCGCCCGCATCGGCGGCTTCAAACCCGGTCACTACACAAGGCTCGGCGCCGCCATCCGCCATGCCTCCGCCCAATTGGCCGAAGAAGGCGCCGAACGCCGTCTGCTGCTGGTAATAACCGACGGCAAGCCCAACGACCTGGACCACTACGAAGGCGTGCACGGCATCGATGACAGCCGCATGGCGGTGCGCGAGGCCCGCGCCTTGGGCCAGTCGGTGCATGGCGTGGTGATCGACGCTGACGGGCAGGACTGGTTTGCCCGCATCTTTGGCCGCGCCGGTTTCACCCTGCTGCCCGACCCGGCCCGGCTGCCGCGCGCCTTGCCGGAAATCTATCAATCCCTGACCATGGAGCACTGAGATGAAACGCTTCTTTGCCCTCGCCCTGCTGGCCCCTTCCGGCGCCTTTGCCGCCGGTTTCGAGCGCCCGATCCCGCAGCCGCAGACAGAAATGGCGGAATTCTGGTTCCTGGCCGCTTCCATCGCACTGATCATCAGCCTTGGCGTGGTGCAATACCTAGTGAGCCGGCGATGACACCGCAGCCCTCCTGGCGCCTGCTGGCAGCGCTTTACCCGTTCGGCTCGGGTGCTGCGGCAGTCAACATCTTCTTTGCCTCGCTGATAGGCAGCTGGATCGGCTGGCGGGTGTTCAGCCCCTATGAAGCGGTGGGCTGGGGGCTGCTGCTGGGCCTGCCCGCCACATTTATCTTCGCCCGCCACATTGCCCGCCTGATGCAACAGGCTGATAAGGGCTAAACAGCATCATCCCACGTAAAAGGCCCCGCAGCGCGGGGCCGTGTCACCATTTAACAGTGGGGGAGACACAAAGTGGCAAGGCGGCCCGGTTTCGGGGGGAGAGCCGCCTTGCCGCGGGTTCAGCCGGCCGCTGCCAGCAGGCCGGCATCCGCCGCTGCCTTCACCTCGGCCAGGTCAGCCTCGCCATCGGCATTGGCGTCGATGGTGGCAAAGGTTTCTGCAGTCAGATCAGGAAACGCCACCTGCAGCTCTTCCAGTGAATAGGTGCCATTGCCATCCACGTCGGCCTCGGTGATGGATTCCATTGCGGCCAGCGGCGCAGCGGTCAGAACAGCAAAGGCGGCGGCGGTCAGTGCGAATTTTTTCATGTGAGACACTCCATTCGTTTGTTTGGTTCGTTACCAGCGGCCACGGTGTTCCGTGTGCCGTGGCATAGAGCTAGGCCGCCGCAGGGCCAGGTTCTATCCCCTTGAGCCATAGGCGCAATTTCCGGCGCCGGACTGCCTGAACACGCCTGTGCCTTAGGCGCTTTGTCGCCCTGGATTGTTCCTGGTCCTTTCTCCGCTCAAGCGCCGGGGCCGCTCCTGCAGAAATCTGCCTGTGCCGGCTGTGATGCCTGTTCGCGTCTTGAAATCTAAGAGCGGGGAACTGCCGTGCCCTGTCTGGGACGGGGGCGCCAAGCAACCGTGGCCGGGCACTAAATGCCGAACAGGCAGTGCATTTCTGAAATGTTGGACGGCTGTACCTGGCCGGAACCGGAAACCGGCTGCTTACTGGGCGGGGACAGCAAAACCGCCGTTCAGCGCGCTGACGGCAAGTGCAGGTGACGTGCTGCGGCTGGCCATGCGTTCCAGGTTGACGATGGTCGACAGCATGATGCGGTCATGGCTCCAGTCGCTGGGACGCTGCAGCAGCATGGCTGTGGCCAGCACCGCCCCAGCCATGGTCAGGTACACCAGGCCCCAGCCCAGCGAGTTTTGCCCCTGCGGCTGAGCGGCAGTAACCGCAATGATACGGCGTTGCAGCGAGGCGCCGCGGCGGGTTTCGCGGCGGTCGACCAGGGCCACTGCCGGGCTGCGGCGGGTAAACAGGGCCGGGCCGCGGGCGGCATGGGCGCAGGCGCGGATCAGGCACTCGCAATAAGCGCGTACCTCAAACCGGGGCCGCGCCATCAGCGCCTGATCGCAGGCAAACTCGCGCAGCAGCCGCACCTCGCGCCGCCACAGATAAAACGCCGGATTCCAGAACAGCAGCGGGCGCAGCATCTCCAGCAGGAACTCGCATTCGATATCCCGCTGGCGGAAGTGCTGCAGCTCATGCGCAACGGTCAGGCGCAGATCGCGCGGATCGCTCAGCAGAGCCGAAGGCAGCACCACATAGCGGCAAAACAGACCGCGGGTGGAATAAGCAACGCGGACTGTGTCGGAGACCATCAGCTGCACCCGGCCGATCCGTTTCCAGACAAAGGCGCAGCCCAGGTTCTGGCGCAGGCGGAAGATGGAAACGGCCACATGGGCGAGGCAGATCAGCGCTCCGGCGGCAAACGCGGCGGACAGGGCCTGGGCCCAAAACGGCTGCAGGCTGGTGAGGCCGCGCATGGCATCCTCACGCAAGCCCAGAAGCGTCTCAAACGTGCCTGCGCTCATGCTGACATTGCCCTGCAAATACTGCGAGACCAGCATGTCGGAGAAATTCGGCGGATGGGGGGTGACGAAATGCGTGAAGGCAATGATCAGCACTGGCGTCGCCGCCAGCAGCACTGTCATTCCGTTCAGCAACCGCAATTGCGGCTGGTAAGCGCGGCCAAGTTTGCTGCGCGCCAGCAGCTTGCGGGCTAAGAGCCACAACGCAGCCCCTGCCAGCAGCAGGATATTCAGGTCAAAATAGGCATTCAGCAGAGCATCAGTTGGCATTGTCCCCCAGCCTTTCCTCCAAGAGCGCCCGCATCTCCTCGAGCATCTCGTCGGTCACATCCTCATCATCGACCAGCCGCGCCACCAGGGCGGCGGGCGCGCCGTTGAAAAGCTTGCTCGAAAGGTTTTTCAGAGATGTTTTCTGATACTCTGCCTTGGGAACGACGGGGCGGTAAACCAAAGAGCGGTCCTTGCGCTCGCTGGTGAGGAAGCCCTTTTGCTCCATGATTTTCAGAACCGTGGCCACCGAGGTATAGGCGCGTTCCTGCACCTTGTTCAGCTTGGCCAGAATGTCGCGCACAGTGCCGCCGCCCATGTCCCAGACGGCGGTCATGAACTCCAGCTCCACTTCGGTCAGCAGGGAATTGTCGTGTTTCTTGCGCATTGCCTCGGCTGTCCGGCTCATTTGTTGGTTCCAGTCATGCTAGGGGAAGGGGAGGCTGGTGAAAACTATTTTTTTAGGAGACGTGCGGCGGCTGGGGCGTTTGTTGTCAAATTGTGCGCTGCCGCGCGAGTCGTCTCAGCAGGTTGCGGGGTGATGGGCCAGTCTTTCGGGCGGTGCCTGACGCATCGGTTCGAGGGTTTGGCTGAGACGGGCCTTGAAGGGCAGGTTTGGCTTCAAGGCCTGTCTCAATTTTTTTAAGTCTCGCGCGTCAAGGACAAGCCGCTGCGCGGGGCCTTCGGCCTCCTTGACCCGCAGGGGCAGTATCAGGGCTGACCCGCAGGTGTCAGACCTTCCAGAAGCAGAAGACGCCCCAGGCGATTGCCAGACCCAAGGGCCACCAAAGCGGCATTCCCACCAGTCCCAGCCAGGCCAGGAAGATATAGGAGGTGCCCAGGAGGCTGATGAACAGCCGGTCGCCGCGGGTGGTGGTGAGGCCAAGCACACCCTTGCGGGCCGCGCCGCCGGGGTGGCGGATTTCCACCGCGATCAGCACGCCGATGGCGCTGAAGATGCCGATGAACAGCAGGGCTGTGGGCCAGGTCCAGGCCATCCATGAAAACATTACACCCTCCCCATCGCGAAGCCCTTCGCGATGTAGTTGCGGACAAACCAGATCACGATGGCGCCCGGAATGATTGTCAGAGTTCCCGCAGCCGCCAAGAGGCCCAGTTCATAGCCCGCAGAGGACGCGGTTTTGGTCATGGTGGCGGCAATCGGTTTTGCGGCGACGGCGGTCAGGGTTTTGGCCAAGAGCAGCTCCACCCAGGAGAACATGAAGCAGAAGAATGCCGCCACACCCACGCCAGCCTTGATCGATGGGATGAAGATCGTCGCAAAGAAGCGCGGGAAGGAATAGCCGTCGACGAAGGCGGTCTCGTCCAATTCCTTGGGGATGCCGCCCATGAAGCCTTCAAGGATCCAGACCGCCAGCGGGATGTTGAACAGGCAGTGTGCCAGCGCCACCGCCAGATGGGTGTCGAACAGTTCAACGGCGGAGTAGAGCTGGAAGAACGGCAGGGCAAACACCGCCGCCGGTGCCATCCGGTTGGTCAAAAGCCAGAAGAACAGCTGCTTGTCGCCCAGGAACCGGTAGCGGCTGAAGGCATAAGCCGCAGGCAGCGCCACCGCGATCGAGATACCTGTGTTGATCGTGACGTACAGGATCGAGTTGATATAGCCCCAGTACCAGCTGGGATCGGTGAAGATGGTCGCGTAATTCTCCAGCGTGAAGGTCTGCGGGAACAGCGAGAAGCCCGACAGGATTTCGTTGGTGGTCTTGAAGCTCATTGCCACCAGCCAATAGATTGGCAGCATGAGGAACAGGATATAGATAATGGGGACGATGGATCGTTTCTGCATGTTCCCCTCCTTTAGTTCAGATCGTCCTTGGTCATCAGCGTATAGAACAGCCAGGAGACCAGGAGCGTGATTGCGAAATAGATGAGCGACATGGCGGCTGCAGGACCAAGGTCGAACTGGCCAAGCGCGATTTTCACCAGGTCGATGGACAGCAGCGTGGTGGAATTGCCGGGGCCGCCGCCAGTGAGCACAAACGGCTCGGTGTAGATGTTGAAGCTGTCCATGAAGCGCAACAGGATGGCGATGGTCAGCACCGTCTTCATCTTCGGCAGCTGGATGAACCGGAACACCGCCCAGTTGGAGGCGCCGTCGATCTTGGCCGCCTGGTAATAGGCGTCGGGGATCGAGACCAGGCCCGCGTAGGACAGCAGCACCACCAGCGAGGTCCAATGCCAGACATCCATGGTGACAATGGTGACCCAGGCCGCGATGGGGTCCTGTGTCATGTCATAGTTGATGCCCAGCGTGTGGTTCAGGAAATACCCCAGCAGGCCGATGTCGGGCAAAGTGAAGATGTTCCACATCGCGCCAACCACGTTCCACGGGATCAGCATCGGCAGCGCCATCAGCACCAGGCACACCGGCACCCAGAAGCCGCTGCGCGGCATCGACAGAGCAATGGCGATGCCCAGCGGCACTTCGATGATCAGGATTAGGAAGGTGAACATGAACTGGCGGCCAAGCGCTGCATGGAAGCGGTCCGACCGCAGGATCTGCTGGAACCAGTCCAGCCCCTGCCAGAAGAACACGTTGTCGCCAAAGGTTTCCTGCACCGAATAGTTGACCACCGTCATCATCGGAATAAGCGCGTTGAAGGCGACCAGCAGCAGCACCGGCAGCACAAAGAACCAGGCTTTCTGGTTTTCGGTTTTCATCAGGCTGCTCCTTGTTCGTCTGCAGCGGGGGAGGTGGCAAGCCAGCCATCCACGTAAAGCCGGGTCATGTCCTGACGGAAGGCGAGGTGCACGGCGCTGCCCTTGGCCGGGGCGTTGGCTTCGACAACGGCATTGACGCGCTGGCCGCCGGCCTCGCATTCCACCACCGTATGGCGGCCTACGTCGGAAACCTTGGTGACCGTGGCGGGCAGGCCGTGGTCTGCCAGCGCGACAAATTCCGGACGGATGCCGATTTCTGTCTTGCCGTTCGCAGCGCCCTGAACGGGGCCTTCCAGCGCAACGGCCTTGCCGGCAAACATCGCAGCGCCATTTTGCAGCTCGCAGGGCAGGATGTTCATCCCCGGCGAGCCAATGAAGTGACCCACGAATGTATGGGCGGGGCGTTCGAACAGCTCGACGGGGGTGCCGATCTGCACCACCTCGCCCAGCTGCATCACCACCACCTGATCGGCGAATGTCAGCGCCTCGGTCTGGTCGTGGGTGACGTAGATCATCGTCGCCTTCACCCGCTGGTGCAGCTCTTTCAGCTTGGAGCGCAGCTTCCACTTCAGATGCGGGTCGATCACGGTGAGCGGTTCGTCGAACATCACCACGTTCACGTCCTCGCGCACCAGGCCCCGGCCCATCGAAATCTTCTGCTTGTTGTCGGGCGACAGGCCCGCGGCCTTTTGCTCCAGCATCTCGGTGACTTCCAGCATTTCGGCAATTGCCATCACCCGCTGGTGCACGGTGGCCTCATCCCGGCCGCGGTTGCGCAGCGGGAAGGCCAGATTGTCGTAGACCGTCATGGTGTCGTAGATCACCGGGAACTGGAACACCTGCGCGATGTTGCGCTGGTCCGGGGGCAGGGCTGTCACGTCGTTGCCGTCAAACAGGATCTGGCCCTCGGAGGGCACCAGCAGGCCCGAGATGATGTTGAGCAAGGTGGATTTGCCGCAGCCCGACGGACCCAGCAACGCATAGGCGCCGCCATCGTTCCAATCCAGATCAATTTCCTTCAGCGCATAGTCCGAGTCGGACTTTGGCGTTGAAAGATAGCTGTGGCGCAGTTTTGAGAGTGTTATTTTAGCCATTGATGCCTCACGCCGCGCGGCTGCCGTCAGGGGCAAAGTAGTAAGCCTGCGCGGGGTCCATGTAAAAATCGTGCAACTCACCCACGCGGTAGGGATGAACGCCGTGGGCCAGTGAGACCCAGCTGCCTGTGTCCGATCCGGTGCCCATGTCGAAATGGGCCGAGCTTTCAGAGCCGGACAGCTCGGTTACCTGAACTTGGCCCGACAGCTGCACCTGGGCGCCGTTTTTCGCCACAGGCAGCACGTGATGCGGGCGGATCGCGATGGTGTAGGTGCCATCGCTGAGGTTCGCTGCATCGCCGTTCAGCTGCCAGGTGACGCCTGCACCAAGGCGGGCCATGCTGCCCTGCTTGATGATCTCGGCGGTGTTGATCGGCGGGTCCGAGAACACCCGCGCCGCATCGACATTGCCGGGGTTGCGGTAGATCTCGGCGGTGGGGCCGAACTGGGTGACGCGGCCGTCGCGCATCAGTGCGGTCTTGCCCCCCAATAGCAGCGCCTCTTCGGGTTCCGAGGTCGCATAGACCACCACCGCACCGCGGCCTGCAAACAGCTCGGGCAGCTGGTCGCGCAGCTCCTCGCGCAGTTTGTAGTCGAGGTTGGCCAGCGGCTCATCCAGGAACACCGCGCGGCTTTCCTTGGCAATCGCACGGGCCAGCGCGCAGCGCTGCTGCTGGCCGCCCGACAGCTCATGCGGGCGGCGGTGCAGCATCGGCTTCAGCTGCAGAATGTCTGCGGCTTCCTCAACCCGGCCGGCAACTTCCGACTTGGCCATACCGGCCACTTTCAGCGGCGAGGCGATGTTCTCATACACCGTCATATGCGGGTAGTTGATGAAGAACTGATGCACCAGGCTGATGTTGCGTTTCTGGGTGCTGAGACGGCTGACATCCTCGCCGTCCATTATCACCTGCCCGCTGGCCATCGGGTCGAGGCCCGCCATCAGTTTGATCAGTGAGGTCTTACCGGAGCCGGTGGCGCCGAGGAGAACGTTAAAATGACCGGGTTCCAGCACCAGCGAGGTGTCCTTGATGTGCTGAATGGCGCCGACGCGCTTGGTCACACCCTTAAGTTCGAGTGCCATCTTGCTTTGACTTTCTGGCAGGCGGCCTGTTTGCGCCCAGGTGCAAATGGGGGCAGGGGCGCGCAGTCTTTTGGGGAAGAAGGCCCCGAAGACGGGAAAGTGTCTCCGGGGCCTGGGTTCAGCCCGGCCGGGCGATGGGGAGCCTGGCCGGACCGGGAGGAGAGGCTTACTCAGTCGCCCAACGGGCCACCAGCTCGTCATAGTTGACGGTCTGGCCTGCGGGTTTCTCGTTCTCCAGCGGCGGCTTGGCGCCGCCATTGGCGTACCACCACTCTGCGTCTTTCTCTTCGTTCAGGCGCGGGCCGCAGCCACCATAGACGCTGGCCTGCTCGTCCGCACGCTGCATCCGGGCCATGGTGATGTCCATTTCCTCGGCCAGACGGTTCATCGCTTCCTGCGGGGTGAAGGCGCCAGAGTTGACGTCACCGATCTGCTGCCACCAGATCTGGGCCAGCTTCGGATAGTCAGGCACGTTCACGCCGGTCGGCGACCATGCCACACGGTCGGGCGAGCGGTAGAACTCGACCAGGCCGCCCAGTTTCGGTGCACGCTCGGTGAAGCTTTCGTGGTTGATCGAACTATCGCGGATGAAGGTCAGACCCACATGCGATTTCTTCACGTCCACGGTCTTCGACACTACGAACTGGGCATAAAGCCAGGCCGCCTGCGCGCGATCCACCGGGGTGGACTTCAGGAAGGTCCAGGACCCCACGTCCTGATAACCGACCTTCTGGCCTTCTTCCCAATAGGGGCCATGCGGGCTCGGCGCCATCCGCCACAGCGGTGTGCCGCTCTCGTCAACGGTGTTGTTGCCTTCGGACTGCGGTTTCACCATGTCGGCGGTGAATGCGGTGTACCAGAAGATCTGCTGCGCCACGTTGCCCTGTGCCAGTGCCGGCAGCGACTGGTAGAAGTCATAAGACGCGGCACCGGGAGGGGCGTATTTGCGCAGCCATTCGTCCCATTTGCGGATCGCATAGACCGCTGCCGGTCCGTTGGCAGCACCGCCGCGGCTGACGCTGGCGCCCTGCGGGTTGCAGGTGCCGGCTTCCATGCGGATGCCCCATTCGTCGATCGGCACGCCGTTCGGCTCACCCTTGGAACCGGCACCGGCCATTGACAGCCAGGCATCGGTCATCCGCCAGCCAAGGTCAGGCGCGCGCTTGCCGTAATCCATGTGGCCATAAATCGCGGTGCCGTCGATTTCCTTCACCTGCGTGCTGAAGAACTCGGCGATGTCCTCATAGGCGGACCAATTGACCGGCACACCCAGGTCATAGCCGTATTTTTCCTTGAACGCGGCCTGCAGGTCTTCGCGGTCGAACCAGTCTTTGCGGAACCAGTAAAGGTTCGCAAACTGCTGGTCGGGCATCTGGTACAGGTCGCCATCCGGGCCGGTGGTGAACTGGGTGCCCATGAAGTCATCCAGGTCCAGATCCGGGTTGGTCACGTCCTTGAAGTCGCCTGCCATCATGTCGGTCAGGTTATAGGCCAGCTGCAGACGCGAGTGGGTGCCGATCAGGTCGGAGTCATTGACATAGGCGTCATAGAGATTCCGCTTGGTCTGCATCTGGGTCTGCACCGCCTGAACCACTTCGCCCTCGCCGAGGATCTGGTGGTTCACCTTGATGCCGGTGATTTCCTCAAAGGCTTTGGTCAGCACTTCGGATTCGTAGGAATGCGTCGGGATGCCTTCCGACAGCACGTTGATTTCCATGCCGCTGAACGGCTGGGCTGCCTGAATGAACCACTGCATCTCAGACAGCTGTTCATCCTTGGTCAGCACCGATGGCTGGAATTCTTCATCAATCCATTTTTTGGCCGCCATTTCGTCGGCATAGCCATTTGATCCGGCAACCATCGCGCAAACGGCGGCTGCGGACAAAAGATACTTACGCATCTTTTCCTCCCTGAAAGTCGCTTAAGGCCAGTTGTGCGTGATCTGCACCTGACTGCTATAGAGCTTTCATAGGTTGGAATATCTTGTCAAACTAATTTTTTAGTAATGCGTATGCATCTGTTTTTATTTGAAATTTACAACTCCATCCGGTCGGGGGAGGTGAGGGGTTGGAATGCCGCATTGCAGCATCAACGGTTGTGACGCCACGGTACTTTCCGCTTATGCGGTTGCGGAAAAAACAGTCGCCGTGCGCAGGCTTTGCGGCTAAGGAGGCGGCATGACGCAAGAAAGCACATTTGAGATCTTCCTGACCGCAGCGCCGGGACTGGAACAGGCGCTGCTGGCCGAGGCCAAGGAGCTGGGATTTGCCGCACCCAAGGCGGTTCCCGGCGGGGTTACAGTGCAAGGGGATTGGCCCGAGGTCTGGCGCGCCAACCTGTCGGTGCGCGGCGCCGCGCGGGTGCTGGCGCGGATCGGTGAATTTCGTGCCTTTCACTTGGCCCAGCTCGACAAACGGTCGCGCAAATTTCCTTGGGGCGACGTGCTGCGCCCGGATGTGCCGGTCAAGGTTGAGGTCGCGACCAACAAAAAGTCCAAGATCTACCACGCCGGCGCCGCCGCCCAGCGGGTGGAAAAGGCCATCGCGGAAACCCTTGGTGCGCCAGTGACCAAGGACGCGGAACTGACGGTGAAGCTGCGGATCGAGGACAACCTCTGCGTCTTCAGCGTCGATACCTCGGGCGAGGGCCTGCACAAGCGCGGCCACAAATCCGCTGTCGGCAAGGCGCCGATGCGCGAAAACCTTGCGGCGATGTTCCTGCGTGAATGCGGCTATGACGGGGCCGAGCCGGTGGTGGACCCGATGTGCGGCTCCGGCACCTTTGTGATCGAGGCGGCAGAGATCGCCAAGGGCCTGTTGCCCGGCCGCAGCCGCAGCTTTGCCTTTGAAAAACTGGCCACATTTGATGCCGAGGCCTGGGCCGCGCTGAAACAGCAAGGTGAGGCCCGCGAAACAGATCTGCTGTTCCACGGCTCCGACCGCAACGAAGGCGCGGTTGAGATGGCCGCGGCCAATGCGGACCGCGCCAGCGTGGCGGATTGCACCCGTTTTGCCCAAGCCGTAGTCAGTGATCTGCAGCGCCCCGGCGGCCCGCCCGGCCTGGTCATCGTCAACCCGCCTTATGGCGCGCGGATCGGCAACAAAAAGCTGCTGTTTGCGCTGTACGGCGCCTTGGGGCAGGTGCTGAAGGAGCGGTTCTCCGGCTGGCGCGTCGGCATTGTCACCTCGGAAACCGGGCTGGCCAAGGCTGCAAACCTGCCGTTCCTGCCCTTTGGCGCTCCTGTGGCGCATGGCGGCTTGAAAATCCGCCTGTTCAAGACGGATCCGCTGCCCTGACATTGTTTTATACGTCAAGAGGGCGCTCTGCTGCGCCCTCCTGCTGGATGTGTGGAATAGGTCAGGCCGGCTCAGGCGATCTCATATAGATCTTCGGCACCGCCCTCGGTTCCGCTGCCAGGCATGGTGCCGCCAACCGGTTGGTTCATCAGTGCCATGATATCCTCGGTGCCGGGTTCGCTGCTGCCCTGGAACTGGTCGGCCAGATTGGCATCATACCAATTGCTCAGCCCGTCACCGGTCACCCCTCCATTGGCATAAGATGCACCGCTGCTGGCCGCAGCTGCCGGATCATAGCCGCCCTCCAGAACTTGCTGCGAGCCGTCCGGGTTGCTGACCACCAGCGACATGCTGCTAAGGTCGATATCGTCCAGCGTCAGCCCGGCATCGGACCACAGGGTGAAGTTGGCATTGGTGACGGTGCCATCGGTGCTGTCCGGCGCCTGGCCGAATTGCACCATGCCGTCAAAATTGCCGGGCACGGTGGTGCCGGTGTCCAGCGCATTGACGGCGTTGGCACTGGCCGCGTGGCCGGTGACCGGCAGCGCATTTTCATCCGGAAAGAAATTCAGGCCGTCGACGCTGGAGTCTTCCGCCATGTTGAAGAACAGCCCGTCGATATCGGCAACCTCGCCATCCCAGGACGTTGGCTCCATCTTGATGAACAGCTGCCCTTGCGGAGTCTGCAGCACCTCGACCGAGACACTGGGGTCGCCATTGCCGCCGATCTCAAACGTGACCGAGGTTTTGCCGGAATCGCCGCCGCCATTGCCGCCGCCATCTCCGGTGCCCTTGGTCCCGCCTGTTGCCTTGGTCCCGCCAGTCCCATTGGTGCCGCCCGTACCCGAACCGCCCGTACCCGAACCGCCTGTGCCCTTGGTGCCGGTGCCGCACCCATGCGTGCCGCCGGATCCACCGGAACCTCCGGTGCCGCCCGATCCTCCGCTTCCATTGCTGTTCCAATCGTCTTCTTCGCGGTGCCACCAGTGTTTCGTGCCGTGATGGCCCTTGCCGCCCCAGCCCTTGGATCCACCACAGCCTTTTGTGCCGCCCGATCCTTTTGTACCGCCCGATCCTTTTGTGCCACCGGACCCATTGGAGCCGCCAGCCCCATAGGAGCCGCCAGATCCCTTTGTGCCGCCGGACCCTTTCGTGCCGCTGGACCCCTTGGTGCCTCCGGTTCCGTCCGGGTCCTTGTCTTGCCACCAGGTTTTGCTGCCCTTGCCCTTCCAGCCATAGCGGTCAGACAGGGTGCTGTCGTACCAGCGGCCGAAATGCCCGCCTTGCACGCCGCCGTTGTAATAGCTGTTGCCGCCGCAAGCCTGCTTGCCGCCCCAGGACGCATTCCCGCGCCCCCAGCCATATGAAAAATGTCCCCGGCCCATGTTTTTCTACCCCCAGAAAAATCTTGAATCACAGTGGCGCTGCAGCTTTCCGCCAGCCGCAAACGCGCATTGAACGAGAGTAGGAAAACGGGCCGGAAGGGCCAAACTTCCACCGCATTTTAGTCAATATTTCAACGAAGGAGGCCGGGGGCGGAAACAAATGGCCTGATGGGGGCGCCATTGTTTTATTTCCACCTCCAATTGACCCGTGCACCCCGGTTGCTGCCGTCCGAATCAGCCAGTGGAGAACGGGAATTGCCCAAATCTGTCCCGAAAAGCGCCGCCTTTTGTCGCCAGGGTGTTAACTCACAAAAGGGAATCCGCACCGGTTACGGGCGGCAGGCTGGGATAGGGTGCCAGGAATGGCTGATGGCAGATTTGACGAACGCTCAGCATATATTGCGGGGGCGGCCTGGGAGGTTCTGGGCGAAGAGCCGCGGGAAATCTCGGCGCCGGGGGGGAAGTCGCGGTCCTCCTTGCGGCTGCATTTCAAGGATCGCACCGTGATCGCCACCCTGCGCGCCAACTTCCGCCGCACCCATCTGGAGGCTTTCGTGCTTGAGCAGCTGGCGCCCCATTGCGATGACATTCCGCAGGTGTTGGGCGTTCACAACGATGTGCTGTTTCAATCAGACACCGGTCAGGTCCGGCTCAGCGAAGAGATTATCGAACATGCGCCGGGCGACCAGCTGGAACTGGCGGCAGAGGCCTGCGCCGCAATCTTCCGCATCCAGGCAGCCGCCCGCAAAACCGAACTGCACAGCGTCCTGCCGCATCTTGGCGCCAACCGCAGCTGGATCCGCAATTTTGTCAGCTCAGCCGGCGCACTGGAAGCCTATTCCATGGGCATCCCCGCTTCATTCGACTATCCGGCAGTCGCCGAATTCATGGAGCAGCCCGGAGTTCAGTTTCTGAAATGGGATTGCCGTGCAGGCAATGCCGCGATCGGGGACGACGGGTTTGTGCGCTGGTTTGATTTCGAATATGCGGGCCTGCGCCACGGGGCCGAGGATTTCGCCTGGCTGATCGGCGATGAGACCTGGCCCATCGCTCCCGATCAAATGGCCGATGTGATGATTGAGACTTTTGACCCTGGCTGCGGCCATGAGATCGGCGCATACCTTGAGTATCTCTCGGCCTATACCGCCTTGCATTGCATCCAGCGGCTGGAGCTGATCCAGAAAGAGGTCAAGAGCCGCGGCTGGCTTAGCCAGGAGCGGGTGCGCAAGTATGATGACGCCGGGGTGCACCCGGAGTTTGCCGCGCAGCTGTGCCGCACCGGTGCCTACTATGCCGCGCAGTCCAAGCTGACCGCACCGCTCTGCCGCAACTTCGAGGCTGCCGGGCGCGCGTTCCAGTCAATATCCGGGGTCTGAACGCCTTTCTTCCGTTTGTGACGTGCGGTCCAGGGTTCTGGCCTGATGGCCTGGCCGCTAGTCTGCGGCCGGACACAACCGGGGAACAGATATGCAGCAGGCCGAAGATTTCCGTGCCGAAAGCCGCGCCTTGGCGGCCATTCTGGAGGATCTGCCAGAGGCGGAGTTCCACCGTGCGACCCAGTTCAAGGGTTGGACCATTGATCACGTGCTGGGGCATCTGCATCTATTCAACGCCGCGGCAGAAGCAGCGTTGCAAGGAGATGAGGCATTTGCCGCCTTCATCGCCCCGGTGCTGCGGCACATGCAGGCGGGCAAACCCATCCTGGACTGTCAATTTCCCTGGTTGAACGGCCTGTCAGGCCGGGCACTGTATGAAGCTTGGCGGCTCGGGGCGGAGTCCTGCGCCGATGCCTTTGCCAAGGCGGATCCAAAACAGCGGTTGAAATGGATCGGACCGGACATGAGCGCGCTCAGTTCGGTCACTGCCCGGCAGATGGAGACCTGGGCGCATGGCCAGGAAGTGTTCGATCTTTTAGGGCTGGAGCGGCAAGAGCAGGACCGCATCCGCAACATCGCGCATCTGGGCGTGGCGACCTACGGCTGGAGTTTCCGCAACCGCGGGCTGGCGGTGCCGGAGCCTGCGCCGTATGTGCAGCTGACCGGGCCGTCCGGAGCAGTCTGGGACTGGAACGCGCCGCAGGACAGGGAATTTATCAAAGGCTCGGCGGTGGAATTTGCCCAGGTGGTCACGCAGGTGCGCAGCATTGCAGACAGCGGGCTGCAGCTGTCAGGTGAAACTGCCGTCAGCTGGATGAACATCGCCCAGTGTTTTGCAGGCCCGCCGGAAACTCCGCCCGGCAAGGGAATTCGTTACAAGACAGAAACTTGAAATGTCCCGGCATCCGCGGAGCGCTCCCGCCCGGCTTCGGCCTTCCTGACGGAAAGCCTGTGCCCGTTGGGCGTGGCGCCGCACTTTGTGCGGCGCCACGCCCAAGGCTGCCAAGGGGCCCCGGCACAGCCGGGACACCTGCAGGCGCGGGAGCACTTCGGATGACCTTGAAACACCTTGGTTTGCGGCCCTTATGATGCGGTCCCGCTGGCGGACTGCCAGGGCAGCGAAGGCTGGCAGGCGGTACACCTAACCTGGCCAGGCGCCGATCAGCCCTTGCAGCGTCATGCGGCCAGGATCCGCCAAGGTGACCGGCAGTGCTTGCGCGTCCAATGCCGCGGCATAGAAAGCCTGCAGAGACGGGTCGGCGATCAAGGCCAGGTTCTGGCCCAGCCAGTAAGGCCGGGCAGCCGCCAGTTCGGCGCCCAGAAAATAACCCCAGATCTGCGCCCGCGCAGCTTCAGCGGGCAGCTGTCCCAACGCCGCAGCCGCCTGAACCGAAGCCAGCCGCGCTGCCAGCTGCTCGGGTTTGGCAATGCCGTCTGCCACCGCCTCTGCTAATACTGCCTTGTCCCAGGCGCCTGCCGCCTCCAGTGCCATGCCCTGTATCGCAACCTGTGCCAGCTGGGCGGTCAAAGCACTTTGAAAACTGACAGCTTCCCGGGCGCTGATCTGCACCCAATGGGTCACCATGCCCGGCAGGCAGATCACCCCGTCCCAATCCGGGTTCAGCCGCAAGAAGCCGCTGACCGCAGCCGCAGCGCCCTGCATCAACCCGCAGGGTGCGGCCTGGCTCAGCCCTGGCAGCGCGTGAACCGGCATACCGTCCAACACTGTTTTTGCCACCGGCAGCCCGGCCGGCCGCACCGGAACCGGATGCGGCGGCGCCAGGGCAGTGCCGCCCAGCAGCACCGGACGCGGCGCGCCGCCCAGCACCTGCCGCAACGCTGCCGCCAGCGCGGGCGGACGGCTGTCCTGCAGGTGCAGCACTTGGGCCGGCCCCGCTGTGCTGCCGGCCATTTCCCAGGCTGAAAGCGTGTCTCCGTCCAGATTTGCGGCCAGCCAGCCGGTGCCGTTGCGGGGAGGCTGCATGATGCCCTCACTTCCTTTGCCATTGCGTTACCGGGCTTATGGCGCTGATTCTCTGCTCCGGCAAGCGGGCGCTCCGCCCGACGGTATAGGGCTGAATACCCGTATGGCGAAGGTACTGTCCGAACGTATGCGCGTCATGGGCTAACGCGCGCAGGATTTGTGCAAAAGACAGCCTATCCAGCTCTGCGCCCGGTCCCCAAAATCCATTAGAGTTCAGGCACCGGCGGCCCTTCGCCCGCCGGTCCCGCCAGGGACGGCGGCGCGGAATACGGGAACCGGCAGCCCGGTGGCTTGTGCCGCGCCGGAACAAGGCGGCGAACGCGTAACAGTGACAGGAGGTACTGCAAATATGCCCGGCACTCCGGCACCGCATAATGCGATTTTTGCCCAGTTGGCCGCGCGCCATCTTCTGGCCCGTGACTATACACCTGCGGCAGTATTTGCGGGAACCGGTTTCGGCCAGGCGCTGCTGAGTAAGGAAGACCCCGCAGCACCGTTTGCGGCAATCGCGGGCTTCTTTGAACGTGCGGCGGAACTGACCGGCGACCCGTTGTTCGGCTTCCGTCTCGGCTGTGCAACGGATTTGCGGCAGGCTGGGCTATTGGGCTACATCGCGCGGAGTTCGCCGACTGCAGGCTGTTTTTTGCGTAACATCGCGCGTTACGCCGGCGTCATGAGCGAGGTCTGGGAATTGGAGACCTCCCGGCTTGCTTCGCACGGCGAGTTCACCTGGACGTGCAGAGCGGAGCCCGGTTTGCACGCGCATCAGTACATTGAATTTCTGGCAGCGGTGTTCTTTGCCGCCCTTCGTGACGGAACTGAATCCCGGATTGAACCGCAAAAGGCAGCCTTCAGCCATCAGCGCAGCGGCGGAAAGGATGAAGTCTCGGCATTCTACGGCTGCCCGGTGGAGTTCGGCGCTCCGGCTAGCCGGTTTGTCTTCAGGCCTGAAGATCTGGAGCTGCCGCTGGCCGGCGCCGACGGTGTTCTGCTGCGCGTGCTGCGGTCTTATGGAGATCAGCTTCTGGCGGGTCAGGCTCGGGGCCGCAAAAATACAGGTCTTGCAGCACAGGTCGAAGACGCGGTTTCTGCGCGGCTGTCCAGCGGCTCGGCCACGCTTGGCACTGTGGCGGCGGACCTGGGGATGAGCCCGCGGACCCTGTCGCGCAAACTGGCGCAAACGGGAACCAGCTACTTCACCATTCTTGAAGAACTGCGCAAGGCGCTGGCAATTCGCTATCTGCGCGAAAGCGGCCTGGCCCTGGCCGAAATCGCCTTTCTCCTGGGTTACTCCGGGCTGAATAGTTTCAGCGATGCGTTCCGGCGCTGGACAGGCCAAAGCCCGGGGCAGTTCCGGGGTAAATAAACCGGCCCGTGGCGCCGCAGATCCCCGCAGCCCGAACAGGCATAGCGCTCCCGCGTGAACAATGGCTTGGAAGAAGTGCGAATTGTCTCCGGGCAATCTCTATTCAAATGGGGTTTCCGGGTTTTTCCGGCCTTTTTTCACATTTTGTGCGGAATTTCTAAAATTTGCTTTAAATAAGACGGGCTGCAGAAAAGTGCAGCGCTGAACTGCCGCCGGGGAATTGGGCGGTTTCCAAAATAGATGCGGGCGCGTGGGGGCGTGGCCGGTTCTGAATCTGAAAATCAGTAATGGCATTTCGCTGTCAAAGATTTGCGGAATGCGGGGTTGAGTTTGAACGGCCGTCTATTGAGGCGGCGGTCCAGCAGGATTTAAGGCTGGAGAGCGGGGGTTTTCGAATGAAAGACATGGTTCCCGGAGGGGCGGGGCTGTCTTTTATGCGGGCTGAAATCGAACGGCAGCGGCCAGCAATGGCCGCGCAACAGATGCAAGCAGCCAACATAAATGCGGCTTTGAAGGGCATCGCTCAGGCGCGACGGTCCAGGCAGGGGGCAGGCGGTGCGTATGCCGCGGCAGGCAAGCGGGGGCTGGATCTGCTGCTGGTGATTCTAAGCCTGCCGCTGGTACTGCCGCTGATTGCGCTGTGTGCGGCAGCGCTTTGGCTGGAGGGTGGCCGGCCGTTTTACACCCAGGCCCGTCTGGGCCGCGGCGGGCAGGTCTTCCGCATCTTGAAGCTGCGCACCATGGTGCGCGATGCAGACCACCTGCTGCAGTATTATCTTGAGACCGACCCGGCGCTGCGCCAGGAATGGGATGACACCCAAAAGCTGAAGAACGATCCGCGTATCACAGAGGTTGGCCGCTTTCTGCGTGCGACCTCGCTGGATGAGCTGCCGCAGCTGTGGAACGTGGCGGTTGGCGATATGAGCCTGGTCGGCCCGCGCCCGATGATGCCGGAACAGCTGCCGCTGTATGGTGATGCCGGCGCTTATAACGAACTGCGTCCGGGTATCACCGGCATCTGGCAGGTTTCGGTCCGCAATGAAGCCGGCTTTGCCAGCCGTATGCACGCGGATTTCGAATACCGGCGCAGCCTGTCGCTGGGCCGGGATCTGGGGCTGATCTGGCGGACCGCAGGCGTGGTGCTGAAAGGGACTGGATATTAACTATTGTCTGATCCGCTGCAGACCCGGCCCGAGTGCCCGCTGCAGCCCGGTCAGCCATTGCGGGGAACGCGGTTGTGAAGCATTTTGCACGATCAGGGGCATGTGCTGCCAGTCCGGCAGGTAGCCCGCAGGAGGGGGAACAGAACGGCATGAGCGAGCAGGGCTTCAAACGGTTCCGCCGCCGCGGCGCTCCGGCGGACACCATGCCTTTTGCCGCTGACGAAGGCGGCCGCCAGCCTTCACTGGCGCCTCTCGCGGCCACTGTCTCTGCTGCTGCGGCGTCTGCGCAATTGCCTGCGACCCTGCCAGACCCCTGGGACAGGATCCGCCAGGTGCCATTTGACGCCGCAGCACAGGCACAGGCGCGGCTTCCTCTGGTCAGCCGGTTCCGCGCAGATCCTGCGGCCAAGTCGTTTGACCTGCTGCGCACCCGGCTGTTGCACACGCTGAAGGCCCGCGGCTGGAAACGGGTTGCCCTGACGGCGCCCGCCGCCGGCTGCGGCGCCACCTTTACGGCTGTGAACCTGGCGCTGAGCCTGGCACGGGTGCCGGACAGCCGCACGGTGCTGATGGATATGAACTTCCGCCGCCCCAGTACCGCGCAGGCCTTGGGAATGACAGCACCTGGGCAACTGGCGGGCTTTTTGTCCGGCCGCGTTCAAATGGAGGATCAGCTGCTGCGCCCGCTGCCCTCGCTGGCAGTCGGGCTGAACAGCGCCGCGGATCAGGATGCCGCCGAAATCCTGCATGGCCGCAGCTGTGCCGGGGTGCTGGAGGACATGATGCTGCGGTTGGGCGCCGATACCGTTCTGTTCGACCTGCCGCCGGTGCTGGAGCATGACGACACCGCCGCCTTCCTGCCGCAGGTGGACGGGGTGCTGCTGATTGCAGATGGCACCAGCACCACCGCCGCCCAGCTAGCGGCTTGCGAGAAGATGCTGGCGGGCCATACGCAAATGCTGGGTGTGGTTTTGAACCGGGCACGCAAGGCGGACAGCCCGCTGAACTGACGGCCACGCAGCCGGGGGTCATAGTTTTGCCCGGTTGCTGTGGTCAAAATACGGGCTACGGCGGCCGGCGGGCTGCCTGAAAACATGGATGGCAACCGGCTGGCGAATACCAGCTGCAAGAGAGCAGACAGATGGGGCCGATATACTCGCTTGGCGATTTCCTGGATATGGTGCGGCGCAGGCTGTTCACCATCGCTTGCGTCTTTGTCCTCGGATGTTTGCTGTCGCTCTGGTTTGCCGCCCGGCAGCAGCATGAATTTGAAACCGCCGAGGTGCTGCAGGTCACCCAGCCGCAGATCGCCGGTGAACTGGCGAAATCAACGGTCGAAGGCTCCTCTGCCCGGCGGATGCAGCTGATTGAACAACGTCTGATGGCGCGCGGCACGGTGCTGGAAATCATCGAAAAATTCGGCCTTTACGCGGACATGACCGCACTGACCCCCTTGCAGAAGGTGGCGCTGCTGCGGGACTCGGTCCGCATCACCGGCGTCGCCGCCGCCCGTGAAGGCTTTGCCGATGACGGCACTATTTCGGTGCTGACCATCACCGCCCGGATGCCAACCGCCGTGCAGGCGCAGCAGGTCGCCAGCGAGTTCGGCCGCCGCACTATCGAACTCAGCGTCGCCACCCGCATTGACCAGGCCCGCGAGACCCTCAGCTTCTTTGCCGAAAAGGAGGCCGCACTGGCGGATCAGGTTGCGGCCCTGGAAGACGAAATCGCGGCTTACCGGAACGAAAACGACGTGACCTTGCCCGGCACCATCGAATTCCGCCGCGCCGAAATCGCCACGATGAACGAGGGGCTGCTGGAGATCGCCCGTGAACGCATCGAAATCCGCCGCGCCGCCGATCAGGCCCAGGCCACGGAACGCCCGGCCACGGCCCGCCGGTTGCTGGCAGAGGCGGACCAGCAACTGGCCACGCTGGACGCCCAGGAGCAGCTCTTGTCCCAGCGCAAGACCGGGCTTGAGGCCTCCTTGCAGACCACGCCCGAGGTTGAACGCCGGCTGGGCGCTTATGACCGCCGCCTGGAGCAGGCGCAGGGAGAATTGTCGCAAATGACCGCCCGCCGCAACGAGGCCGAGGTCGGCTTTCGCCTGGAAACCGGCCGTCAGGCCGAGCGGCTGACAGTGATCGAACCCGCACCGCTGCCGGACTTTCCTGTAACCGGCGCCCGCAAGACCAAGGCGCTTTTGGGCGCCGCGGCTAGTGTTATCGCGGCGCTTCTGGCGGCCTTCCTGCAAGAGCTGCGCCACCCGGTTTTGCGCACTGCCGCGCAGATGGAGCGGGAAACCGGCCTGTTGCCAGTGGTCTCAATCCCGGTAATGGACGCCCGGCGGCCCCAACGCGGGCTGTCCAGACTGTTCAGGCGCGGGGCCTGAGGTCAGGAAAAGCTCATCGCGGCTGCCATGGCCGTTACAGCATCCCAGTGCCAGAGCAGGGCCGCACCCCCGGCCGCAAGGGTCAGCAGCCCATAGCCCGCATCATGCAGCGGATCCCAGACATGATGCCTGCGCGCCAGCTGCACCAGCAACGGATAGGCCGCCAGCATCGCCAGCCCCAGCGCCGCAATGCCGCCCGCCAGTCCGAACCAGGCCACCCCGCCCAGGAACATGCCCGTTTGCAAGCAGGCCCGCACAGCCGAGAACACAAAGAACCCGCGGCTGTCGCCTGCTGCCAAGGCTGCCTGATCATAGGTCATGGTGATCACTGCAGGCGCCAGCGCCAGGGCAATCAGCACGATCATCGGCCCCGCTTGCAGGTACCGGTCATCATACAGGAACTGCACCAGCCAGGGGCCGGCCCAGGCCATCGCAATCAGTATCGTCAGGATCCCCGCCGTCAGCCCCATGCGCAGCTGCCGCTGCCGCCGCAGATTCACCGCCCCTTCCTGTGCGGGTTTGCCGCGGTAAACCGGGATCATCAGCCGCTGGTTCACCGCATGGCCCAGCAGCATCGGAAAACTCGCCAGGAAATAGCCGATGTTGTAGATGCCCAGCACCTCCAGCGGGACAAACTTGCCCAGGATCGCCCGGTCGCCTTGCGAGGTCAGAAACCAGAAGGCGGTCGACAGGAAAATCCACTTGCCGAAATGAATGAGCTCGCCCGCTGCGGCCCGTTCCCAGCGGAACCGGTTTGCAGCACCGGGCAGGCCGTAGTGGCACAGCAGCAGCTTGGCCGCCGCCTGGATCACCCCGCCCAGCACCAGCGCGATCACCGACTGGGTGGCCAATGCCAGCGCAATCATCGCCGCCAGCCCGAAGACCTGGCCCGCCAGATCCAGCACCGTGACCCGCCCTGCCAGCAGATGCCGGTGCGCGGTCTCGATCCTTGTCGGGTTGAATCCGGCAATCGCCAATCCGGCGCCGGCAATGGGCAGATAGATCAGCAGCTCCGGCGCCCCATAAAACTGCGCGGCAGGCCAGGCCAGCAGCACCGTCAATGCCCACAGGCCAAAACCGCGGATCACCTGAATGGTCCAGGCCGTATCCAAGAATTCCGGATCATCGCCGCGCGGGCTCTGGGCAATTGATGGCCCGATGCCAACGTCTGAAAACAGCGACAACCCCACTGTCACCACCGAGACCAGCGCCATCAGGCCAAAGGCCTCGGGAAACAGGAGGCGGGTCAGGATCAGGTTTGAGGCCAGCCGCAAGGCCTGGCTGCCACCATATCCGATCATCAGCCAGGAGGCTGAGCGCAGCACCCGCGCCATCATCCCCTGACCGGTAAAGAGCGAAGCAACCCGCTGCATATCCGCGCCAATCCCCAAACGTCCGGTTCCGCAGGCTAGGCGGCAGGGCAGGGGGCGTCAATCACAGGGCCGCTTGCAACAGGAATGCGGGATTGAGGGGCGGAAATACTTTAACAATCATCGCCCCTGCAGCCCATTCTCCACATCTGTGCGACAAGCGCAACAGGACGCTGGGCAAGCCGTGCAACCGCCGTTAACCTGCCGCAGACCCAAGATTTGCACGGAACCAGCCGCGTTGAAAATTGCCTATGTCCTGAACACTTACCCCCAGCCCTCGCACAGTTTCATCCGGCGTGAGCTGCAGGCGCTGGAACATCAGGGCGTAGAGATCCTGCGCTTGGCAATGCGCCCCTCGGCTGCGGCTTTGGCGGATCCGAAGGATCAGGCTGAGGCAGCCCGTACCAGCTACGTGCTGCAGGCCGGCGCCGGGCGCCTGCTTGCTGCCCTCGCCAGGGAGGCCGCAGCCCCCGCCCGCTTTGCACAAGCGCTGCGGTTGGCGGCGAAATTGGCCCGCGCATCGGACAAGGGCCTCCTGCGGTACCTGATCTACCTGGGTGAGGCTGCCTATGTGAAACAGCGCTGCGCCGCGGCAGGCGTGCAGCATATGCATGCGCATTTCGGCACCAACGCTGCCGCTGTGGCGATGCTGGCCCATGTGCTGGGCGGGCCGGGCTACAGTTTCACCGTGCACGGGCCGGAAGAGTTCGACGCACCGCAAGCGCTGTCGCTGGGTGAGAAGATCAACCGTGCGGCTTTTACTGTGGCTGTCAGCAGTTTTGGCAAAAGCCAGCTGAGCCGCTGGGCCGCTTTCGGCAAGTGGGACAGTCTCAAAGTGGTGCATTGCGGGATTGAGCCGGAACGGTTTGCCGATCCTGCGCCGTTGCCGCAGGGGCCGCTGCGGCTGGTGGCGATCGGGCGGTTTGTGGAGCAGAAAGGCCAGATGGTTCTGGTGAAAGCCATGGCACGGCTGGTGCAGGAAATCCCGGATTTGCACCTGTCGCTGGTTGGTGACGGCGGTATGCGGCCTGCGCTGGAGGCCGCAATTGCAGCGCATGGTTTGCAGGGCAGCGTCACCCTGACCGGCTGGCTTGCCGAAACCGAGGTGCAGGCAGAGCTGGCAAACTCCCATGCGCTGGTGATGCCATCATTTGCCGAAGGCCTGCCGATGGTGGTGATGGAGGCAATGGCCGCCGCGCGCCCGGTGATCGCGACCTATATCGCAGGCACGCCCGAACTGGTGGTGGCAGGACAAACGGGCTGGCTGCTGCCGGCCGGGGATGAGGGCGCCCTGGCACAGGCCGTCCTCACCCTTGCACAGACCCCGCACCAGCAGCTGACCGACATGGGTCAGGCGGGCCGCAGGCGCGTACTGAAACGTCATGACAGTGCCGCAGAGGCCGCTAAACTCGCCGCCCATTTCCGCAAGGCCATCGCCGGGTAAAACCGGCGCACTCCCGCCCGGCGCCGCCGCATCTGCAGATGCACCGCTTCCGTTGGGCGTGGCCCGGCGCCAAGGCGCCGGGCCACGCCCAAGGCCGCCAAGGGTGCGCTGGCGCAGCCAGGGCACCCTGCGGGCGCGGGAGCACCACCGGGACAAATCAGCAGCAAAACCCAGGCCTCAGCGGCCGCGGGTCCAGCGGCTGGCTGAAGCAAACAGCGGTGTTTTTGTGGCCAGACCGACCATCGCATAGAGTACAAAACCGGCTGGATCCGACAGCAGCAGCTTCAGCACGGCGCCGGCGCTTGGCGGGATTTTGTCCTCGTTCTGCAACAGGCCTGGGTATTTGCTTGCCACCTCAGCCACGCCTGCGTTTTGCCGTCGCCGCACCCGGACCAGATTGCGGAAACCCTCCACCATCGGCCAGCTGTAGACAGCCGGCACTTTCACCCGTTCAGACGGTGCAAAATTCAGCCGGGCAAAAATGTCATCGGCGATGATGTCCGGCCAATCCCCCCAGCGCTGCCGTCCGGCCCGGGTCATGGCGAATACGCCAAACCCGGGCACGCCGCCGGTGACAAACGGCAGCCGGGTCCAGAGCCGTGCATAGGCACGGGTCACCGCACTGCGCGCCAGTGCCACCTGCGGGCAGCCGCTGGCGTAAAGCGGCACGTCCTGCGACAGTGCTGCGGCAAGTTGCGGGATCAGCGCCGGGCTGACAGCAACATCCGCATCCAGATAGATCAGGATACCGCCGCAGGCTGCCGCATCGCCGGCATTCAGCGCCCCAAGCTTGCCGCCCTCCGGCAATTCCAGAACCCGCAGATCCCAGCCAGCAGGAGGCTGCTGAATCCGCGCCAGCGCGGCGGTCTCATCGCGGCAGCCATTTGCCAGCACCAGAACCTCAGCGGCCATGCCCGCAGGCAGCGGATCCGAGGCAAAGACCGCTTGCAGGCATCCCGCGATATACTCCGCTTCATCATGGGCCGGGATCAGGACCGAAACACCTCTGGTCACTTCACGGCCTCCAGCGCTTCCCAGCGCGGGTTCTCATCACTTAGAACCCGCAAGGCACCCCAGCTGCCCCACTTACCGGGCACGCCAACATCGGCATAGGCGGTGAACAGATCCCCGCCAAGGACGCTCCAGCCTGACAGCAGTTCCCGGTACAGCCTGCCCATCTCGGGCGTATAGTTGAAGTGGGTGAAGAACCGGGTCAGTGTTTCATCCTCCACCAATGGGCCGATACCGACCACATGGCTGCCGCCTTCATACATGATCAGCTCCAGCCCGTGTTTTTGCGCAACCTGGGCATGATAGGGCAGCACACGCCCCAGTAAGTCGGTCAATGTATCGGTGCCGTCCCCCGAGATCAGCCCGTCGCGCAACTCCGCTCCGGCCTGGGCAGAGGCTGCATCATATTGATGTTCCTTTGCAAATGCGCTTGCCGCCGGGCCGGTCAGCCCGCGTTCCGCCGCCACCGCCCGGGCCTGCTCCCGGCTGTCGGCGATCCAGGCGCGGACGTGCCCGGCGCGTTCCGGGATGCCAAGGATGCCGCCGAAGTACCCCGTCACCGCATAGGCATCGAAATAGGCAGCAGGGGCTTGGCGCCCCGCCTGTTCCGCCTTCCAAAGCGGCGCCGTCAGAACCTGCTCTTCCAATCCCAGCCAGCCGGTCTGCGAGGAGATCACCCGCACCAGCCGCTTGCTGTCAGCGCCAAAAGTCTGCGTCCAGATCTGCGCAATCTCTGCGGCACGGCCGCCGTAGAACTGCATCCACAACCCATCGCCGCCCCAGCGCGCCTGCGCCTGCGCATCAGCCCAGGCCGCTTGCTGGAACTGCCAGTTCCAAACCTCGTTGGAATACTCCACATAAGCGCGCAGATCCTCATCCAAGCCGCGCTCTGCTGCCCGTGCAAACTGGCGGACATAGGTGTCATCCGCCATATGCGGCATGGTGAACCAGGGATCGGCCCCCAGCGTGTTGGCCAGCGCCAGCATGATCTCGGCCGGAACGCCCTTCAGCGCCCAAGTATATTCAGGAACCCGCGGCCGGTCCTCCCAGCCGGTTTGCTCTGAATCATTGGTGGCCATCCAATCCATGAACCGCAGCGCGGCAAACCCGTCCAGCCGGTCCAGCCACAGGGGGTTGAACAGCGCGCCTTGCTCATGGGCCTCCAGATGCTCTTCCTTTACCACCCGGATGTTGCGCACATAGTCATCGCCGTTCCCGCCGCGCCGCCCTGTCCGCTGGATGCGGATTTCCACCGGACCGGGGCCGGGGGTATAGTCAAACCGCACTTCGCCCTTGCCGTAGCGCACATTCTCCGCCCGACCGGCAGCCTCGACAATGCCCTGGCCGTCGAACCGCAGCACATAGCGGCCCGCCAGCGAGACGGCTTCCGCAGGCAGGTCGGTCAGGATCACCGTGCCGATTGATGTCAGCTCAGGCGGGATTGCGGTGGGCCAGCCTTCCGGGTCCAGATACCCGGCGGCCAGCAGATCCTGGTGGTCCGCACCGCCCCAGCGTTTCGGCAGATGCCCGATCCAGGGGCGCGCCGTTTTGAAATGATCCAGGAACGGCGCCTGGGTGCTCCAGTCGGCAATGGCTGCCAGGTTGATGGCGACGGGTTGCCGGATGGGGCTGGCCATCGGTGCGGTCCTGTCAGCCCTGTCAGCGTCCATCACCGAGTTGAGCGCAGGCAGCGCAGCCTCCCGCGGCAGCGCGGCAGGATCGGGCGGCAAAGCGGCGGTGCGTATATCGGTTCCTTGGGCCGCAGCCCAGGCAATGTCCTGCAGCCGCGCTGCCAGGTCCGGCGGCGGCGCGGGATAGGGCTTGCCCCAGCGGTCGCTCAGCTGATGCGGCAGGCCTGTTGGGTCCTGATCGGTCAGCACCGCATATTGCAGCAGCGCCAGGAAATAAAACCCAGTGGCGTTGGGGTGGATATCATCGGCAAACACATCGCGGATGCTGCTGAGACCGGGCATGGTGCCCGCCAGGATCGCATCCTCCAGCCGCGCCATGGCCTGCCCGGCAGGCAGCAGTTTCACGGTGCCGCCGGTGGCTGTGTTAACCTCATCAACTACCGCTTGCCAGCGCGGCAGGTCCTGGGTGATCCTTTCGCGCCAGGGCACATCCGCCCCCTTGTCAAAGGGCACCTCGGCGCCGGTGCCGCTGTTCAGACTGTGCCAGGCTTCCTGCAGATAAAAATCCACATCCGGGTTTGCGGCCCGGGCCAGCTGGTAAAACCGGGTCACAGCGCCTTCGGTATCGCTCCACTTCAGGTGGTTGGCCAGCGGAATGGCTTCGGTCACGATCACCGCATCCGCCGGGCGGCGCAGTCTTTCACGTGAATCAACACCTTCGGCGGTGCTGCTGTGCTGCCAGTTATAGCTGAGCGGTGCGCCATTGATGATCTGCGCCTCTACCGTCGGCCCCGCTGCGGCCTGCCCGCGCGCATTCAAAAGCTGGTCCAGCATCTGCGGGTTGTCCGGCCCGAACAGCGAATGGCCGATCATGACCACGGAGGTAATCAGCGCCTCCAGCTTCATGACGGTGCTCCCACGGTGGCGATACCTGTACGGGGCAGGGCGCGCACCACCTCCCAGACGATCTGCTGCACCCTGGCCGCGGCGTCCGCCGGGAACGCCTGCGCCGGGCTGCCATCGGCGCGGGTCAACTGATGCGGCAGCCCAATGGGCGTACGCTGGTACAGAACCGCGTAATGGGTCAGGGCAACCGCATAGGCCCCCAGATCATTGACATGTATGGTGTCCAATTCCCCTGCCGGCGTGCGGGCAAACAGCGATTCACGTGAAGCCAGGCCAGGGATCTCCCCGGCCACCGCCGCCCGCGCCACCGCCGCCAGCACCTGTCCGCCGGGGATCAGATAGACCGGGTGCTGCGGGTTGCGGCGGCTGTCCGGACCCAGCAGCTTAGTCACCCAAAGCGCCTCAAGATCGCCGTCGATCCGGTCCAGCCAGCCGTCCGGGTCGTTCAGCCTGTGCCAGGTCTCATAGAGATATATACGTGTGCCGGGTGACGCCGCCCGCGCAAGCCCGGCCCAATTCGCGACGTATTCAGCAGCGCTGAAATAGCGGAGAGCATCGCGCAGCTCGACCATCTCGGTCAGCACCACGGCATTGTATTCTCCAGACCCGACGGCCTCCCGCGCGTCCCGGTAAGCGGACGGCTGGTTGGCGGTTGCGAAATCGAGGATGTCTTCACCAGGCTCCCAATGCGCCCGCAGCGATGTGCCCGAGCCCAGCTGACTGTTGTACCCATGCCCCGCAGGCGCCAGCTGCGCCAGCATATGCGGCATATCCGAGCCGACCAGCGAATGCCCCAGGTGAAACACCTTCAATGGTGCCTCAGGCGGCGCCAGCGGCGGCGGAACCGGTACGCCGCGGCTGCGTGTTGCAAAGGCCATCAGCCCCAGAGCCGCACTCAGCGCGCCACAAACCAGAAACCCGCGCCGCCCCATCATCCGCGCCCCCGGATTTCCGCCGTGGTGATGATCAGGCCGACCCCAACCGCAAAGCGCCCGCCAACCGCCTCGCCGCTTGCAAACGGCGCCCGGGCGGCGGTGAACACAGCCTGATAGGCGCCCGCAGCCAGATCAAACTCCAGCTCCATCCCGTCAAATCCATAAAAAGCCCGGCTCAGCGTGTACTGGCATTTATAGGCCGCTTCCTTGGCGGAAAAGATCACCTTGGCCATCTGTCCGGGATTATCCTGCCGTTTCAGCCAGGCCTGTTCCCGCTCCGAGCAGATTGCAGGCAGCAGTTCGTCCTTCAGCGGCGTGTCCTCTTCCACGTCGATCCCCAGACCCTGAACGTCGCCCTCATGGGCAAGCACGGCCATGGCGCAGCTCTTGGTATGGGTGATTGAACCAACCAGCCCCTTGGGCCAGACCGGCGCCCGGTCGCGGCCCACGGGCACAGGAGCAGGTGCCAGCCCAAGCTGCCGCATCGCCTGATGCGCGGCACTGCGGCCCGCGGCAAATTCGGTGCGCCGTTTGGCGACCGCATTCGGCGACAGCCCCGCGGCTTCCTCTGCCAGCGGTGCGGGCGGGGCGCCCAGCGGATCTGCCCCGGCCAGCGCCACATCGGCGGCAAAAAGCGGCCGGACCAGTGCCAGCCGCTTTGCCAGTTTGTTTTCGGCTTCTATCATCCGGTCCTTGCTCTGCGGTTTGCACGCATGGCCCGCCGTTTCGACATGGTGCCGGCGCGGTCGGGTCCTTCGCTGTCCTGCGGCTGTTGTTCCGCATTTGCAGGTGTGCCTGCAAGCCCTTCGATATGGGCCGCCAGACCGGCCAGCGTTGGGAAGCGGAAGATATCCGTGATCGACAGGCTCGCAGTCCCCAGTGCCTCGCCCAGTTCGTCGCGCAATTCCCGGTGCACCTGTACCGCCAGCAGCGAATGGCCGCCAAGCGCAAAGAAGTTATCCTGCGCGCCAATGCCGCTGATGCCCAGAATGCGGCTCCAGATGGTTGCGATCCTGGCTTGCGCGCCTGCATCCAGCGCAACAGCCGCAGGGGTTTCGGCCCGTGCCGGCTGCGGGTCAGGCAGTGCGTTGCGGTCTATTTTCTTGTTTGGTGTCAGCGGGAAAGCCTCCAATGTGACGATCCGCGCGGGCACCATCGCCTCGGCCAGTCTGGCTGCCAAGGCTTGTTTCACAAGGCTCTCGTCAACAGGTGCAGCGGCGGTGACATAACCTGTCAGTTGCTCGCTGCCGGCATCGCCGCGCGGCACAACCACTGCCCCCGTCACGCCGGGGAAGGCGGCCATTGCGGCTTCGATCTCGCCCAGCTCAATCCGCTGGCCGCGAATCTTAACCTGATGGTCGGTGCGGCCCAGAAAGGCCAGCGTGCCGCCCGCTGTCCAGCGTACCAGATCCCCGGTGCGGTAAAGCGGAGTGTCAGCGAACGCTGTGTTTACGAACCGTTCAGAAGTCAGCTCTTCCCGCTGCCAGTAGCCCGCCGTGACACCCGCGCCGCCGATATACAATTCACCGGCTGTCCCCGCGGGGACAGGCGATTGTTTTTCGTCCAGAACGTAAACCTGCGTATTGGCAATCGGCGTGCCGATCCCGGTTGTCCCCGCCGGGGCAGCCGTGACTTTCTCCACCGTCGACCAAATCGTCGTCTCGGTCGGGCCGTACATATTGTGGGTTTCGGCGGGGGTGGCCTCGCGCAGTGCCTGCACCAGATCGCCCGGCAGCGCATCACCCCCCACCAGCAGATGCCGTAATTGTGCCAAACAGGCGCTGGCGTCTTCATCCGCGGCAATCATCCGTGCCATCGACGGGGTGCACTGCATATGGCTGACGCCGTGGCGCACGATCTGTGCAGCTAAAGAGAAGTCATCCGCCGCCAGCTCTTGCGGTGCGTTCGACAAGCGCAGCACTTCGGCCAGCGGCCTTAGCCCCTCCAGTACCACATCCGGTGCGATGCCATAGTCGATCAGGCAGGCGATCTCATCCACGCCGATGCGCTTCAGCTGCTCGACCCGCTGGCAGGCGTCCTGAATGGTGCCGAACAGGCCGGAGTCCTCAAAATACCGCTCGAAAGCGAAGTCGAGGATCGCTTCCAGCTCCTCTTCCGACAGCGATCCCAGATCCACCTCGAACGGGTTCTTTACGCCTTCGGGTTTCTTGAAGGCCGGGAAAGCCCAGGCATATTGCTTGATCAGCCCGGCGGCTGAGCGCAAGTAGTCCTTCATCGGCTCGCGCGCCACTTGGCGGGCTTCCTCGCGGGTTGCTGCCAGATAGCTGTGCAGCATCAGGGTGACCTTGAAATCCGCAGGGTCATGGCCGGCTTTGCGCAGGGCATCGTGGTAGATACGGATTTTGCCCGCGACCTCGTCGATGCTTTGGCCCAAGAGATGGGTCAGCACGTTTGCCCCGATCGTCCCAGCCTCGCGCCAGGTCTCGGGGTTGCCCGCGGTGGTGACCCAGACCTGCAATTCGGCTGAGACAGGACGGGGCTGGGTGACCACGCGATGATCGCTGCCGTCCTTGCGGGCAAAGGCAACCTCTTCGCCGCGCCAGAGTTTGCGCACGGTTTCAATGCTCTCCAACAAGGCAGGCTTGTTTGCAGGCGGCGTGTTTTCGGGCCGCAGGATGAAATCATCCGGCTGCCAGCCCGAGGCAAAGCCGATCCCGGCGCGGCCTGCTGTCAGGTTGTCGATCACCGCCCATTCCTCGGCGATCCGCGCGGAATGGTGCAAGGGGGCTACACAGGAACCGGCCCGCACGCCGATGTTCTTCGTCACCGCCGCAACGGCAGCACCGGTTACCGACGGGTTCGGGTAGGGTCCGCCAAAGGCGTGGAAATGCCGTTCCGGCGTCCAGACCGCGTTGAAACCGTGGCTATCGGCAAACTTGGCGCCTTCCAGCAGCAGGCGGTATTTCTGCGGCCCCGGCCCATCGTCATTGCCCCAGTAGAACAGGTTGAAATCCATCTTGCGGTTGCTGAGGGCCACGGGCCCCTTGGACAGTTCCAGCCGGCTTTCGTCGCTGGACAAGACCAGCTTCAGCCCGCGCGACAGGGTCCAGAACAGCTCCAGCACCGAGATGTCAAAGCTAAGGCTTGTGACCGCCAGCCAGGCATCGCCGGGCTGATGCGGGATGCGCTGATCCATGCCAGCAAAGAAGTTCGCGACATTGGCATGGGTGACCATCACCCCCTTGGGCAGGCCGGTGGAACCGGAAGTATAGATCAGATAGGCGAGATCACTGCCGGCCGCACCGCCATTGATGGTATCTTCGGCTGTCCCCGCGGGGACGGTTTCGATTTCCAGCACTTGCGCGGCTGAGGCGGGCAGGGCGCTGGCCAGTGCGGATTGCGTCACGATCACCTGCGCCTGGCTGTCGCTGATGTAATGGGCAATCCGGTCTGCAGGATAGGCCGGGTCGAGCGGCACATAGGCGCCGCCGGCCTTCATCACGCCCAAGGCGGCAAAGACCAGCTCGGGCGCGCGGCGGATATGGATGCCTGCATGTGCACCCGGTTTCACGCCCATTTCACGCAGGCGTGCGGCCACGGCATTGGCGCGGGCGTTGACCTCGGCGTAGGTGAAGCTTTGGTCCTCGAACACCAGTGCAGCGGCGTCCGGGGTGCTGGCTGCCTGGGCCTCGAAAGCGGCGTGAATGGTCAGATCTGCGGGATAGTCCGCGGCGGTCTGATTCCAATCCTCCAGCAGCAGCTTGCGCTCGGCTTCGGGCAGGATGGGGAGGGTTGCGACCTCTTGGTCCGCATCACCGGCGAGGGCGCCCAGCACCAGTGCCAGCCGCGCGGCCAGCAATTCTGCGGTCTGTTCGTCCAACTTGGCGTTGTCTGTGTGCAGCGCCAGTGCGCCATCGCAGAAAGCGACGGTGGCGGCGCAGCCTGAAACCGGGCCGTCCCTGTCCAGAGACAGGCCTATGGCCGGTTTAGAGAACGCCGAAATTTCCGGTGCCCGCGCGACCAAATCCTCGGCGAAACCGCCGTATTTACGTGCTTTTTCAATACCCTGAATTGCTTTAGCCTGGAGGCCGGACACGGTCTGTTCCCGCCGCGCCTGCAGCGGAACCCAATCGGATATCAGCCCAGGAACCGCGTTCATACCGGCGATGGACAGCGCCACATCAGCGGATTTCTCGCCGCTGCTGAGCAAGGCCCAGATCAGTACCCCGGCGGCGGCCTGTTCTTCGCTGAGGGGAGCGGGCATGGCGATCTTCCGGCTGGTTACCCCTGCGCCGCCGGTATCTGTGGCAAGCGGTACCTGGACCGGCTGCATTGCGGCAAGCGCCTTGCGCCAGTGGCTTTCGCCGCCCTGCGCAGCGGCCATCTGAGCGGTGAGAGTCCCGGCGTCTTCCCCGGTTAGCGCCGGCAGCACATCGCCGGCTTTGACCAGCCCGGTTGCGTCCAGCGGTTTGCCTGCCGGCGTGGTCAGCCGCGACAGCATCAGCGCGCCGTCCGCGGTGGCGATTGTCACGCTATCTTTGCGGACGTCAAGCACTGTGCCGGGGGCGCCGGAGCCTACTGCTGGTTCCGCGGCCCCGGTGAGAGCGACCTGCCCGCCAATCCGCAATTTGGCGGCGCACAGCGGGTTCCAGTATCCGCCGGTGTCCAAGGCACGGACCAGCCGCGCCAGTTCGGCGGCGGGGCGAGAGAGATCCAGCAGCCCCCCTGCGGCGGGGCGGTCGGATTTGGCGAACACGCGGCGCTGGCTCAGGTCCTGCGGCTGGCGGTTCAGATCGCCGGTTTCCAGCTGCGCCATCACCTCGCCAAAGCTGTCCATCGCGGCTGCGTAGCATTTGGAATTCAGGCTGAACGCGGTTTCATCCGCCGCCACATCGAACAGCCGCTGGGCCAGGATGTCGCCCTCATCGACGCCGCTGTCCATCAGGTGCCAGGTGATGCCGTGCTGTGGCTCGCCATTGATCAGCGCCCAATTCGGGGTGTTGAGGCCCGCGTAATGGGGCAAGGGGCCGTCGTGAAAGTTCACCGCGCCTTTGGCGGCCTGCGCCAGAACCTTGTCAGGGATCACTGTCAGGTTGGCGATTGACAACAGCCAGTCGAACCCGCCTTGCAGCTGCTGCTGGGTGTCCAGCAGGGGCAGGCCCTTGCCATCGGCCCAGCTGCGGATATCGGGATCTTGCGACACCACTGCCCGGATCTGGTGGCCGCGTGCCAGCAGCGCCTCGGCGCAGCCGATCAGAAGAGATTCATTGCCAATCAGGGCACATGTGAAGGACGTCATTTCTGCTCCTTTGCGATCGGAGAGGGCGCGCGTGTTTCTTTTGACGGTTTTGGCCGCGGTGCAAATGCCGCACGCAGGCTGTACAGGACCAGATCGCGCAGGAAATGCGGCGGATCCGCCTGTGGTTTATCCGAGGTCAGGCGGCGCAGCCCATAGATCAGGCTGCCGGTGATCCGTGCCAGCGTGGCGGCGGCGGCGTAAGCATGCCCGTGGTGTTTCACGAAGTAATGCCGCCGCGAGTCGAACCAATATTGCGGCGTGCGCTGCCAGGCTTTCATCCCTGTGGACGCCGACCCTACGTGGGCGATTTCGCTAGTTGGCACATAGTGGGTGCGCCAGCCCGCGCGGGCGGCGCGGCGGCAGAGGTCGGTTTCCTCAAAATACAGAAAGAAGGCCTCGTCGAAACCGCCGACGGCCTCGATGACTTCGCGGCGGATCATCAGGCTGGCGCCGGCGGTCCAGTCAACCTGCAGCTCGTCCTGCGGCATGTCCATGGCGACCACCCAGGGATTCAGCAGCCGGGTGAAAATGCCGGTGCGCACGCTGGCCTCGAACTCACCCGCGATGGAGGGGAAGCGGAAGGCGGTGCGATGCGGCACGCCGTCGGTGCCGCGCACGTATGAGCCTGCCAGACCGGCGCCGGGACGCTCCAGCAGAAAGTCGCGCAGGGTGCGGATGGTGCTGCCCTGCACAAAGGCGTCGGAGTTCAGCAGGTAGTAGAATTCCGGCACGCTGTTGTCGTGGAGACCGGCTTTAATACCGATGTTCATGCCCGCACCAAAGCCGCCGTTCACAGGCGAGGCGATCACCCGGAGCCGTCCGCTGCCAAGCCAGCCGCGTTTGTCTGCTTCGGCGCGGATCTGATCATAGGAGCCGTCGCCGGATCCATTGTCGATGATCAGCAGTTCGCCCGGCAGGTCCTCCATTTCGCGCAGTGCAGCCTCGGCGGCCTGCAAGGTCATCTCCGGCGTGCGGTAGTTGAGGAGGATGGTGAGGATGCGTTGCGGGTTCATGGGCTCACTCCGCGGCCGTGGCATAGCGGGGCCGGCCTGCCGCCGCATCGGCGGCGTCGAGCCGGGCTTTGACGCCGGCGGCCAGCACGCTGACATTCGGCACCAGAACCATGCTGTCGTGATCGCCCGGCACTTCGGCCACTTCTGTCTGCGCAGCCCATCGGGTCCAGTCGTTGTCATCGAACACATATTCGCGCGCGGTGCTGACCCAATTGCCGCCGCTGACCTGCCATTTGCGGTCCAGCGGCGGGCGGAACAGGGTGAACGGGCCGATCCATGGGCGCAGGGGGTAGGTTTCAACGGCGGTGCGGAAGGCCAGCTCAATCTTGCGGTTGTTGAATTCGGGCAGGGTGCCGGTCTCAACCGGGGCAGTGCGGCGTTTCTCAACCTCCCAGGCGATGCGGTTTCTGGCCCATTCGCCAATGTAGCCGGCCCCTTTGCTGCGCAGTTCTGCCAGTTTGATCAGTGCCTTGTCGCGGCGGCTGAGCGGCGGGCGGACGGGCAGGGGCGTGTCCAGCAGGATCAGCGCGGCGGTTTCCTGGCCCTGATCCTTCAACTGCTGTGCCATCTCATAGGCGGTGATGCCGCCGCCGGAAAAGCCGCCCAGAAGATAGGGGCCCTCGGGCTGGATCCGGCGGATTTCATCCAGACAGCTTCGGGCTGCGTCCTCAATCCGGCTGTGCGGGGCGTCATTGCCGACCAACCCTTTGGCCTGCAGGCCATAGACCGGGCGGTCCTTCCCCACGAGCAGGGCCAGTTGGCGCAGGTTCAGAACGTTGCCGAACATGCCCGCCACCAGAAAGAAGGGCCGCCGTCCGGTGCCGTCGCCCGGATGCAGCGGCACCAGATGGGTGAAGGATGGTGTGTCCTCTGCAGCTGCGGCAGGTGCTCCTGGTTCCGCAGCAACGCCGCCGCCGGTCCGGTCTATGATCCGTTCTGCCAGCGCGGCGACGCTGGGGGCCTCGAACAGCACCGACAGGGGGAATTCCACACCAAAGCCGCGTTTGACCTGGGCAAACAGCCGCACCGCAATCAGGGAATGGCCGCCGAGGTCAAAGAAACTGTCCTCGATCCCCACTTGCGACACCCCAAGGAGGGCGGCAAAGAGGCCGGCCAGTTCCTCCTCTACCGGGTTGCGGGGGGCGGCATAATCAGTATCCAATTGCGGGCGTTCAAACGTCTGCGCCTCCTGGGCGGGGGCGGCTGTCTGCCCTGCCTGTGCGATCAGTGCGGGCAGGTCCAGAGAGGATACCACCACCTGCGGCAGGCCGGTGGCCAAGGCGCGGGCCAGCACCTCGCCGCCTTCTGCGGATTTGATGCCGTTGGCGATGTTCAGCTGCAGGCGCCGTTCCTCAGGGGACAGGGGATGCGTGCCGGCGGCAGGTTCCAGGCCCAGCTCTGCGGCGGTGACGTCGGCTTGCCCTTCGGCTGCTGCGGCGTCGAACCCGCCGGTCAGGCGCTGCATCCGGAAGCCTTCGATCCGGACCAGCACAGTGCCGTCCGGATCGGTCAGCGTGATATCAAAACCGGCAGAGCTGCCATCCGGCGCATCCGCCAGCCGCACATGGCTGCAGATGCTGGAGGTGAGCGGGGCAAAGATCCGGATCAGGTGGTAGGACACCGGCACCCAAAGCGCGCTGGCGTCATAACCGGGGATCAGACCCATCGCCCAGCCGGTGGCCAGATCCAGCAGGCCGGGATGCAGCAGACAGCCGTCCTGCGCCGCGATGTCCGGCAGTGAGAGAGTGGCGAGGCCCTCGCCATTGCCCAGTGCCGCGCGCCTTAGCACATGCCAGCGCGGACCAAAGCGCAGATGCGCCTCCTGCGCGGAGCGCAAGCGCCCGTTGATTGGCGCCTGCTCCTCCGGGCATCGGGTGAAAATCTTCTGGAGGTTGAGTGCGGCGGGGCGTTCTGCCGCCGCCGCTGAGGCCAGCATAGCCTGACAATTTAGAGAGTAACCATTTGTACATGCCGAGTAAACAAACAGTTCATAACCATTTTCATTAGCTTCGAGTTTCACCGCAAGCCTTGCCGGGGCTTCATTTTTTGCAACCAGGGGGCGCATGAAGTAGAGGTCTCGGATTTCAACCGGCCCTTCAAAACCGGTTTCTGACAGCGCTTCTGCCGCCATTTCGATGTAGCCGGTGCCGGGCACCAGGGCGGTGCCATCGGCGGTCCGGTGTTCGTCCAGAAGCCAATCAGCGGTTTCAAAACGCGGTGTGAAGATGCGGTTGCCGGCCGTGTCATAGCCGCATTTCTGTAACAGCGGCTGGGGACAGGGGGCCATCGTGCCGGCAGCGGTGGCGCCGTTGCGGCTGGCCATGGCGTCGGCGGCCATGCCGGTATCGGACCAGACACCCCAATCAACGGCCATCACACGGGTGAGGCCGCCGGTGCGGTGCTTGGCCCAGGCGTTGAGGAATTCATTGGCGGCAATGTAATCTACCTGGCCCGCAGGCCGGGTCACGGCGGAGGAGGAGGAAAACAATATCATCAGCTCCAGGCTGCCATCGGGGAAGACCGCATCAAGCGCGCGCAGCCCGCTGACCTTGGGGGCCAGCACCAGGGCGATCTGGTTCTCGTCTTTGGCCAGCAGCGGGCCGTCATCGATAACACCGGCGCCGTGGATCACGCCGGTGACGGGACCAAAGGCAGCTTCGCCTTGCGCGCGGGCGCGGCGCAGCTCGCCGCTGTTGCAGACGTCGGCGGCCAGCGGCAGGATCCGGCCCTTGCCGGTCTCCTCAAGCGCCATTACCGCGCGGATACGCAAAGCGGTGCGGTTGGCCGGGCTGTGGCTGCGCAAGTAGCGCTCCCAGGCGGCGCGCGGGGGCAGTCCTTCGCGGGAGATCAGCGAAATTTTGGCGCCGTATTCGCGCATCAGATGGCCTGCGATGGTCAGGCCGATGCCGCCATAACCGCCGGTTATCAGGTAATGGCCGCCCGGTTTGAATGGCGGCGTTTCCGGCGCGGGCAGCGGCAGCGGGCGCCACGTGAGTTCATACCGCTTTTCACCGCGCCAGGCGGCGGAGGTGTTTGCAGGGTCCGCCATCAGCTCTTCCAGCAGGCGCGGGGTGATGTCCGCTTGTGCTGGTTTGCGGCGTGCAAACAGCGCCTTGGGCGGCTTTGGCAGTTCGATGTCGATGGCGGCGCAGGTGATGCCGGGCAGCTCACGCGGGATCACCCCCAGCGGCCCCGCGATCATCGCCTTTTCGGGATAGGGCAGCGCTTCGCTGCGGACCTGTGCTGCGCCGGTGGTGAAGACGTTGATATGCAGTGGGCCGGGCAGATCGGCATTGCCCAGTTCCTGCGCCAATGCGGTAAGGGAGTGAAAGCCCATCTCCAGATTGCGGTCAAAGAAGGAGGAGCCGGGGCGATAGGTTTCTTCCCCGGTCACCAGCCAGAAATGGGCGATGCGGTCCGGCAGCAGCCCGGCGCCTGCCAAGTCTGCCAGCAATGCACCATAGGCGGCGCGGCCCTGTTCCGGCGGCAGGATGTATGAGGCCGGGGACAGCTGCGCATAAGTGTCGCCAGCGCGGACGCGGGTGACGCTGTGGCCTGCGGCCTGCAGCTGGTCTGCCGCACGGGTGGCATGGCCTGTTTCATCCTCGAAAATCAGCCAGTTGTGCGGTGTCTGGTCCAGTTCATGTTCCACGTCCAGGGTGCAATCGGCGAACCTGGGCCGCCAAGCGGGGCGGTAGCCCCAATCGGCCGGATCTTCATGCCGGGCCGGGGGCGTGTCTTCTTCAACTGCGGGTTTGCCGGGTTCGATGAAATAGCGGCTGCGCTGAAAGGCGTAACCGGGCAGGGGCAGGCGGTTGCGCCGTGCCTCGCCCCAGATCTGCTGCCAGTCGGCCTCAACCCCGCAGGCCCAAAGCCGGCCGATGACGCCGAAGAAATAGCTGTCATCCATCACGTCCTGATCCGGGTGGCGCAATGAGCTGAGCACCTGGCCCGGCTGAACGGCGGGCGACATTTGCGCCAGCGCGCTGAGGGCCTTGCCGGGGCCGGCCTCAAGGAACACACGGTTCGGGGTTTTGGCGAGCGTTTCAATGCAATCGGCATAGCGCACGGTGTTGCGCAACTGGCCGACCCAGTAATCGGCGCTGGTGGCCTGTTCCGCAGTCAGCGCAACACCGGTGCGGTTGGAGATCACCGGCAGGTTTGGCGCCGACAGGGTCAGCGAGCGGATGAAATCGCCATACTGCTGCAGGATGCCGTCCAGCATCCGCGAATGGGCGGCAATGTCGATCTGGATGCGCTGGTGGTCGACCTCGCGCGCGGTCAGGTCGGCGGACAACCGGTCCAGCGCGTCTTGCGGGCCGGAAACGGCAGTCAGCGCGGGCGCGTTGACGCTGGCAATGTCCAGATCATCGCCGATGATCGCCTCAACCTCGGCCAGCGGCAGGGCGATAGACAGCATGCCACCCGCAGGAACAGCATCAAACAGCCGCCCGCGCAGCAGGACCAGATCAATGCAATCCTCGAAACGCATAACGCCGGCCAGGCAGGCGGCAGTGTTTTCGCCCATCGAATGGCCCGCAAGTGCTGCGGGTTTGACGCCCCAGCTGATCCACAGCTGCGCCAGCGCATACTCCACGATCATGATCAGCGGCAGCTGAACAGAGGGCCGCTGCAGCTGGGCGTTGGCGGCATCTTCCGCGCCCTCTTCGGGCAGCCAGATGGCGCGGATGTCGTAATCCAGGTTCTGTTGCAGGTGGTCCAGCCCGCGGTCCATCCAATCGGCAAAGACCGGTTCAGTCTCGTACAGATCGCGGGCCATGCCGGCATATTGCGCGCCGCCGCCGGGGAACAGGAAAACCACCTCGGGCGCGTCGCCGAGGCGGTCATGGGTGAAGACCTTGCGCGGGTCGTTTTCTGTCAGAAGATCAGCCGCTTCGGCGGCGGTTTCCGCCACCAGAACGCGGCGTTTGGCAAAGCCGCGGCGGCCTTCTTTCAGCGTATAGGCCACGTCGGCCAGATCGGCCTCGGGGTTGGCGTGGAGATACTCGGCGAGTGTCTGGGTATTAGCGTCCAACGCGGCCTTTGACTGTCCTGAGATGCACAAGATCTGAAACGGAAAATCGCTTTCTTCCGAGGCTGCGCGCTCTGGCGCTTCCTCAAGGATCACATGGGCATTGGTGCCGCCGACACCGAGCGAGTTGATGCCGGCACGCCGCGGCCCCTTGTGCGGCTGCCATGGTGTCAGGGCAGCGTTCACGCGGAACGGCGAGCTGTCGAAATCTATTGCCGGGTTCGGCGTCTCAAACCCCAGCGAGGGCGGGATTTCCCTGTGGTGCAGCGCCAGCGCCGTTTTGGTCAGGCTGGCAACCCCCGCTGCGGTGTCCAGATGGCCAATGTTGGTCTTGACCGAGCCGATGCGGCAATAGCCGTTGTCCGGCGTGGTGGCGCGGTAGGCGTCGGTCAGGGCTGTGACCTCAATCGGGTCGCCCAGATAGGTGCCGGTGCCGTGGCATTCGACGTAGTCAATGGTCTCTGCCGGGGTGCCTGCGGCCTGCAGCGCGGCCTGCACCGCCGCCGACTGGCCGCCGACCGAGGGCGCCAGATAACCGGCCTTGTCCGCGCCGTCGTTGTTAATGGCGGAGCCTTTGATGACGGCCCAGATGTGGTCGCCGTCGGCGATGGCATCCTCCAGCCGACGCAGCGCCACGGCACCGGCGCCAGAGCCGAATACGGTACCTTGCGCGCGGTGATCAAAGGCGTGGCAATGGCCATCCGGGGACAGGATTTCGTTTTCCTTGTACAGGTAGCCGCGGCCCTGCGGCAGCTCGATGGTGACGCCGCCTGCCAGCGCCATATCGCATTCGCCTTCCCGCAGGGCTTTGCAGGCGTAATGCACCGCAACCAGCGAGGTGGAGCAGGCGGTCTGCACGTTGACAGATGGCCCGTGCAGGTCGAACACATGGCTGACGCGGGTCGACAGGAAGTCCTTGTCGTTGCCGGTATGGCGCAGCAGGAACATGCCGACGTCATCGACCAATGCGGGGTTGGAGCAGATGTTGAAATAGAAATAGCTGCCCATGCCGCAGCCTGCATAAACGCCGATGGGGCCAGCGATGCTTTCGGGCGGGTGGCCCGCGTTTTCCATGGCGCCCCAGGCCACTTCCAGGAATTTGCGGTGCTGGGGGTCGAGGATGGCGGCTTCCTTGGGGCTGAAGCCAAAGAACTCGGCGTCAAATTCATCAAACCCCTGCAGCCGGGCTGAGGCAGGCGCATAGTCCGGGTCGGCCAGCACAGACGCCCGTTCGCCAGCCGCCAGCAGGGTGTCCCGGTCCAGAACTTCAATCGATTCAATGCCGTCGCGCAGGTTCTGCCAGAAAGCGTCAGCAGAATTTGCGCCGGGGACTGTCACTGACAACCCGACAATTGCTATATCTCCGGCAGCGCCCCCCGCTGCGGGTTTCCCATCCTGCATCGCCAATACCTGACCCACTGGCCCCTTAAAAACAGTCCGGCACAACGATGCCAGACTGCTTTGCAGAGCTGGCAAGTGCCCGCCGGACGGGTTGGTTTATGGTGCCGGAGTTCTCCCCGGCGGGTTATCCCGGCCTTGCAGCACCAGATCCCCATCTGTGCTGCAACCCGGAGTCAATCATTTCATTTTCGTCAATCCATAGGGCCAGCCTGTGGACGCAATGTGTTGAATTGGGCCTGAAAAGCGGAAAGATTGCGGCATCACAGAATACTTCGCTTCTCCGGCCCGGCGGTGTCAGGCATCAGCGCCTGCGCCCCGCCGAACAGGGCAGGTTTCCTGCTGAAAAGGTTCGGGTAGAGCAACCGCTCAGCGTAGCCCAGCACCGAGCCGGCGCACATCCAGGTGATCGGGATCAGAGTCGCGTTGAGCAGCATATCCACCATGGTTGCGGCCAGGATGAGGGCAATCGGCGCGGCAAACGGCGAGACACTGCCCTGCGGCGCGTGCCGCGCGGCCTGTGCCAGCAGAACCAGCGGCGCGGCCAGCAAGCCCATCTCAGCGATGTATCCCAGCCAGCCGAAGGTGCCGAACACAATGATCCAGCGCCCGTCCGGGATGGACAGGATCTGCCCGGTCTCGGCGTGGCGCACCAGGTTGCGGCCCCAGCCGCCCCAGCCGAACCAGGGTTTTTCCGCAGCCTGCGCCAGCAGCTGCGCCTCGTTCTCGAACCGGTAGTTCAGCGATTGCGCCCGCTCGGCGCTGATTGCCTCGGCCTGCGCCACCAGCGCTTCGGTCGGCACCAGCCCGGTGTTGCGCAGCATCGGATAGACCACTGCGATCAGCGCCAGCAGCAGCGCCGCCCGCAGCTGCCAGCGCAGCGGCGCCAGTGCCACCACAGGCGTGAAAGCCAGCGCATAGGCCAGCGAGGCGAGGCTTTTGCAGAGCACCAGAACGGCAAACAGATATACCGCCGCCAGGATCAGGCGAAGCCTTTGGCCGGTTGCGGCCGTGCGGGCCAGGGCTGTGGCGGCCAGCAGCGCCGACAGCATGAAAAACGCCAGCCACAGCGCATGCGGCAGGAATACGATGGGGCGGAAGCCGCCCTGGCGGATCATCTGGCTGAAGTCATGCTGGAAGAAGCCGTAGATCCAGACGTTCATCTGCGGGCTGAGCCGGATTTCAATCAGCGAGGGGACGGTATAGGCCAGCCCGCCGATCATCAGCGCCAGCAGCAGCTCGCGCTGCGCTTCGGGGGTAGAGAGGTAACGCCGCGCCAGCAGAAAAGGTATCAGCACGATCATCTGGTTGATGATCACGGATCCCAGGTCGCGCCAGCGCAGTCCCGGCAGCTGATCAGTCAGAAAGACAATCGGATCGGAATTGGCGATCCTGCGGAACAGGATCGGCTCGCCATTGGTCAGCACTGTGGGGATGACGCCGAACACAAACAAAAGCGCCAGCAGCCGCACCGCAGGATGGCGCGGCAGCAGCGGCACCGGCCTGTGCAGCAGCAGCAGGCACAACAGGAACGCCACCACCGAAGGAATGGCGAATTTGTCCATATCCGGCACCAGCGGCAGGTCGAACTCGGCCAGCGGCGGCAGCAGCAGATAGCCTGCGATGATGCACCACAGGATTGCCCGCTCCAGCGGCAGGCGCCGGAACAGGACCAGGCTGGCCAGCGGCCAAGCCAGCAGCATCAGATAGGCCAAAGCGTTGGGCAAAGCCTTCGTGCCCCCTCAATTCCCCGGATTTGCATCAAAGTTTACCGGTTGCGGACGTCCCTGTCCCGCGGATTTGCAAGAAGAGGTAAACAGCGTGCAGCTTTGCCACGCTCAGGGCGCAGCGGATGCGGGTCTGCTGGCCTGGCCGCCGTGCCGGCGGTATGAGGAGGCGGCATTGTTGTTGGAGGCTGCATTGTATTTCGAATTTCACGGCCGCCGGGTTGCGGTGACCATGCCGGCGCGTTCCATGCTTGAAGCCGAGGTCCGGGCCCGGTTCAAGGCCTCGCAGGGGTTTGCCTTGGCCACGGTAAATCTGGACCACCTGGTCAAGATGGCGGAGTCCCCGGGCTTTCTGGCGGCCTATCAGGCGCAGGACCTGGTTGTTGCAGACGGGCGTCCGGTTGTCTGGCTGTCGCGGCTTGCCCGCCGCCCGGTGGAATTGATGCCCGGCTCGGACATGGTGCTGCCGCTGTGCCGCCTGGCGGCAGAGGCCGGGGTTCCGGTGGCCCTCGTGGGCAGCACGGATGCGGCGCTGCAGGACGCCGAGGCCGCTTTGCTGGCACAGGTGCCGGGACTGGACATTGCCTGGGTCCATGCGCCATCAGGCGGGTTTGACCCGGACGGGCCAGAAGCGGATCAGATCCTACACCGCCTGGAAGGGACCGGCGTTGCATTGTGCTTCCTGGCGCTGGGCGCGCCAAAGCAGGAACGGTTTGCCCAACGCGGCCGCCGGATGTCGCCGTGCACGGGGTTTGCCTCGATCGGAGCTGGGCTGGATTTTCTTGGCGGCCATCAGAAGCGGGCGCCCGCCTGGGTGCGGGCGGTGGCGATGGAGTGGCTGTGGCGGGCGTTGTCCAGCCCGGCGCGGCTGCTGCCGCGCTATGCCAAATGCCTGATGATCCTGCCTGGCCAGATGCTCAGGGCTTGGCGCATCCGGGCGCGGTGACGGGCGGCAATGCCCAGCCTTTTGGCGAGGTTATGCCGCGTACTCAAGGAAGATTAAGGGCCAGATGAGGACTGGATCCATTATTCTTCTGGCCGTAAATATCCTGGGGTGAATTGGCCGCGAGGCGAAGAGGGGCAAAGCCCCAGCCGGCGCTACTTATACTCGAGAATGCCGCGAGCCCTGCCATGCCAGCGGCGCCAGTAGAATTCCACAGCACCGGCAGCTTCGGCGAATTTTCCGATGACGGCAAACAGCGCCTGCGAGTATCCCATGCGACGGGCCAGGCGCAGAAACTGCGCCGGGTAGATCAGTATAGCAATCATCAAGAACGGGTTCATCAGACCAGCCAGGATGATACCTGCCGGCAGTGCCGCCCCCCAGAACAGCGCGCGGCGGGTTTCGGCGGCCCAATGGCGTTCCGGTCCCGCCCCATGCAAGGCGGCGCCTTCGGCGAATGCATGGCCGGCCCGGCGGCTGCGCCGCCACCACTGGCCAAAGTGCTGCATCTGCGCGTCATGCAGGGTCATCTCCGCATCGATCCGCCAGATCCGCCACCCGTCCCGCCGCAGCCGCAAGCACAGTTCCGGCTCTTCCCCGGCAATCAGGCTGCCGCGGTATCCGCCCGCCGCACGGACCGCCGCAACCCGCATCAGCGCGTCGCCGCCGCAGGCCTTGGCTTCGCCCAGGGGGGTGTCCCATTCCGCATCGCACAGCCGGTTGTAGACCGAGGCATCGGGAAACCGCTCCCGCCGCCGCCCGCAAACCACGGCCGCCTGGGGATGCGCCTGCAGGAACGCAGATGCGGTGGTGATCCAATCCGGATCCACCTCGCAATCGCCGTCCACGAACTGCACGCAGCCGGCTCTCTCACCCAAAACTGCCAGCCCGGCATTGCGCGCACGCGCCGCCGTGAATGGCTGGGACAGGTCCAGATCTACCACTTCGGCGCCCAGTGCCCGGGCGGCAGCTGCCGAGCCGTCGCTGGAGCCGCTGTCCACATAGATCAGCGGTTGCGCCTGGCCATGCAAGGAGCGCAAGCAGCGGATCAGGCGCTCGCCCTCGTTGCGGCCAATGACCACCGCCGCGATGGAGGGCGCAGTCATGCGCTGCCGCCCGCCAGAAAGGCGCTGTAGTCAGCCGTCCGGCGCAGGAACCCGCGCTGCTGGAGGGTTTCGATACCGGCGTCTTGCAGGGCTGCATCCGACCACAGGCTCAGGTCAGGCCAGGCCTGAAGAGCACCGGAACGCAGCCTGTCTTCGCCATGTTCGGACCTGGCCTCGGCCTGGGTTTGCAGATCGCGCGCCAGGCTATCGCCGGCAAATTTGTAATGGCGGATCAGCCCGTCCATATCCGCCAGCCGCACACCGGCGGAGAGATGCGGATGCACTGCCGCTTGCACACCCGGCCCGTTGAAGATCAGCGGGTGCTTGCTTAGACAGCAATTCTCGCCAAAAACCTTACCGCGCACGCCGCCGTACAGCATCTTTGCACCGCCCGGCGGCAGGCGGTTCTGGCGCAGATAATAGGCCAGCCCCGTGTCCTTAGACCCGTAGTCCACCGCCCGCACAGCGCTGATATCGGCATAGCGGAAGGCGTCCACAGCCTCGGCGTAGCTGAGACCGCAGGCTGCCGCCAGCGGGCCTTTGGGGAACATCTCCAGCATTTGCGCCTGCAAGGCGGTATAGTTTTGCGATGCCATGTAGCGGGTCAAACCGGCCAGCCCCGCGGTGCTGCTGCCTTCGAAATCAAACAGCTCGTCCATATCGGCAAACAGGCACCAGCGGTCCCGGCCATAGCGGTTGGCGGCATATGCGCGGAAGGTGTTCTCGTATTCCAGCCAGGGCATGGCCGAGCGCAGCACCGCCGTGTCCGGTTCCTGCCGGATGCGGTTCAGCGTGCCATCGGTTGAGCCATTGTCGAAGAACACAAAAGCCGAGACGCCCAGCCGCCGGTAGTGCTCAAAGAACACATCAAGGTAAAAGGCGCCGTTGCGTACCAGGGCGATCAGCACCACCTGATCCGCTGCGGCAAAGCAGCGGGCGGGCCCATGCAAATGGCGCAGCGACGCGCGGAACCTTGCGGCATGTGCCATGCGCCCGCTGCGGGCTGCCAGCCTTTGACCGAATGATCTTTGCACAATGCGTTCCATGTTGCGGTTGCCTGGAATTTTCCTGTCAAGGTGCAGACTTCCGCCGATGGCTGCAAGCACTGCGGGTGCGCTCAATTGCAATTGCGGCGGGATTGCTGCAGTCTTGATTGTACGAAAGTGATCAGAAAAGGACCGCGGCAGATGGCGGCTGAGCTGACCGTTTTGGCTGGCGATGTTGGTGGCAGCCGGACCCGGCTGGCTTTGGCGGCCCCTGGCATCGGGGTCACAGCATTGCAGAGCTTCGCCAATAGCAGTTTCGCCAGTTTGGAGGATGTGCTGAAGGCCTATTGCGCGCAGCCGGGATTTCCGCCCCTGCACGGGGCTTGCCTGGCGGTGGCAGGTCCGGTCCGGGAGGGGCAGTTTCACCTCAGCAACCGCAATTGGCAGGGCGATGCGGGCAGCATAGCCGCCGCATTGCAACTGCCAGCAAGTGCCAAGACCAATGTAATCAACGACCTTGCAGCCCAGTGCCATGCCTTGCCTGCGCTGATCCCGGGACAGCTGTCCTGTCTGCACCCGGGGCGGCATAGCGGCGGCCAGGCACTGGTTGCCGGCATCGGCACCGGGTTCAATGTTTCAGCCGCGCTGAACGGCGTGGTGCTGGCAGCCGAACTTGGCCGCACCAGCCTGCCGCAAGCCGTGCACCGCCGCCTGCAGGGGGTGCTGGGCCATGAGCCGGAGAATGCGGCCAGCACCGAAATGCTGTTCTCGGGTGCTGGTCTGGTGCGGTTTCACCAAGCCCTGACCGGCTCGACAGCCAGCAGTGCCGAGGGGGTTGTGGCCGCCGGTCTGGCAAGCCCGGACTCGCCCGAGGCACGGACGGTCTGCGAATGGGCGCATTTACTGGGTCTGATGGCGCGCGAGCTGACGGCGGCCTACCTGCCGGCGCAGGGTCTGTTCTTTGCCGGAAGCGTCGCGCGCGGTGTGCTGAACTCCCCCGCGCGGCCGCATTTCCTGGAGAGCTATACGGCGCCGGGCGGCCAGCTGGGAGCTGTCTGTGCCGGTACGCCGTTGTGGCTGATCACGGATGATGCTGCGGGTGTCGGCGGGGCTGCGCGGGTGGCGCTGGCCGCCGCCGGGGCAGACGTGTGAAACACGCCGCCGGGCCATCCGTCAGTAGTCGCGTTTGAAGAACAGGCCAAATCCGGTTTCGCCCTCGCTATCCACCGTGCCTTGAACCGTCAGGCTGTCCGTCATGTCGAGGTTAATGCTCAGCTCGCTGTCGCCGCGGGTGTTGACGTTGAAATCGGTATAGACGTTTTCCGCCACATAGCCGCCGAGGCCCAGCTGCCCGGACCCCAGATTGTCGGCGCCGATATCGACGTCATCCGCACCGGTAGCATTGCGCAGCTTGTTTTGCGCACTGCCGCCGCGTCCGCTGAGGGTCAGCGCGGACCCCGCCAGACGCGCCAGCGCCAGCGGCGAGATGTCCTGGATATTGTCGCCGAACAGCAGCAGCGCCAGGGCTTCCTCGCTGGGGCGGGGCGGGTCCGAGGTGACCTTGATCTCGGGCGCGTCTACCCGGCCCGAGATTTCCAGCGTTGCGGTGCCTTGATCCGTGGCCGCCGAGGATTTGAACTCCAGATAGGGTTTCAGATCCCCCAGCAGGGTGATCCGGCCTTCATCCAGCTCCAGCCGCCGCCCCAGAATGTCAAAGGTGCCGCGGATCAGGCTGATCTGGCCGGAGGGCGACAGCCGTGCGGTGGTGCCGCGCAGGCGGATCTCGCCGCCCAATTCCGAGCGCAACCCGCGGCCGCGGGCAAAGATCCTGGAGGGAGCGCTGATCAGAATGTCCAGCTCGGTTCTGCCGGAGCCGCCGCCGCCGCCGCTGCTGCCGGTCAGCCCGGCGCGGGCCAGGGTCTGGCGCACATCGCGCGGGGTTCCGATATGGCGGATTGGCGGGATCGGCGCCGCTGAGACCGAACCGCCGGCGGTATTCAAGTTGATATTGGTCTCGCCCACATCGATCCGCCCCTCGATCCGGTTGTTACCCGCCATCGCACCTGACATCGCCAGGCTGCCGTTCAGCAGGGTTTCGTAAGACAGGTGGTCGGTCACCACCACATCGCCGATGGCAATCTGCAGGTTGCCGTTGAACGGCGGCTGCAGCCCCACCGGGCCGCTGATCCGCACCGTGCCGCCGTCACGCGGGCGGGCCGAGACCCGCAGCTGCGCGCTGGAGCGGGCGATGGAAACAGTGGCGTTGATATCATCCACCCGCTGTGCCGCCGACGGGATGGCGAGCGAAGCGCCGGGAACCGAGATTGTACCGCTTAAGCCATCCAGTGCCGGGACGCCCCGCAAAGCCAAGTCGAAATTCGCAGGGCCCTGCATCAGGTTGGGGGAGATGAACGGGTTAAGCCCCTCCAGCCGCAGCGTGCCCTTGGCGGTCACATCTGCAGTGCCTTTGGCCTCGCTCCAGCTGCCGGCAACGCGGCTGTCGATGCCTGCGGGGCCGCTGGCGGTGCTGTCGATGGTCCAGGTGCCGTCCCGCCGGGCCGCGGTGCCCTTGGCGGCGAGGCGGCCGGGCAGGTCGGGGACCAGCCGCTGCAGCTGGCCGATCGCGGCATCAAAGCGCAGATCGGTGCTGCCGTTGCTTTCGGTAAAGCGGCCCTCGATATCCGCGGTGATGGCGGCAGGACCTGCAGCCTGACCCGCAATCTGCCATTCCCCGTTGCGGCGCGCGGCGGTGCCTTGGGCGGTCAGCTTGCCCGCCAGCTGCGGCACAAACCGCTCCAGCTCGTTCAGGGCGGCGGCAAAGGTGAAATCGGCATCGCCTTCCAGCGTGACGGAGCCATCCAGTTTGGCGCTGGAGGTATGCGGCCCTTTCAGCTCTGCCACCCCATCCAGGGTATCGCCATTGCGGATGAGGGTGGTGGCCAGCTCCAGCGCGCCGGGCGTTTGCGGCAGCAGCACCTCCAGCCGGTTCAGCCTGGCGGTGATCTCCATCCGCCCGGCATCGCTGTTGAGCGTGCCTGCGGCGCTGGCCAGCAGCGCGCTGCCCGCCAGCTCAAAGCGGTCGATTGCGATGCCGTTCTCATCCCGCGCCGCCTTCAGCGCCAGCGTGGTTGTGCCCTTCAGCAGCTCATCAGCCTGGGCAATGCCTGCCGACAGGTCCTGTGCCCGCATCGACAGATCGGTGTTAAACGCCCCCGAAAGAGGCGTGAAGGAACCTTTGACCTTGGCCTGCACCGCGCCGCCCAGCGGGCGCCCGGCCAGATCGGAAAACCGGGCCAGATCAGCCAGGCCCGCAGTCAGGTCGGCACTGACTTTCAGGCCGTCTTCCAACCCGTCAAAACCCACATCCCCCGCGGCCTGATAGTCGCTGCCCCGCAGTTCCATATCCGTGATCTGCAGCGCGCCGGGGCCTTCGGTGCTGAGCGTGCCTTCAAAGCGGATTTCATTGCCGGTGGCCTTGGCCAGCGCCGGATCACGCGGCTGCAAATTGCTGAGGCCGGCAGTCAGCCGTCCCTTCAGTGCAAAGCCGGTGCTTTGGTCCAGCGTGCCCTGTCCGGAAACCTCGGCCCGGCCCACCAGGGCGCCGGGGTGGCTTAGCTGGTCCAGCACCCCGTCCAGGGTCCAGTTGCCCCCGGCGGTTTTTTTCAGTTGCAGGTCTGCCGCCGCCAGCGTCGTCAGCCCGCCGCCAAAGGGCAGGGTGACAGCTGCCTGGCCGGCAGGCGCGGTGATGGCCGTTTTCAGATTTGCAGTGTCCAGCTTGCCGCCCGCATCCAGCGCCGCGGCGCCGGTAACCTGCAGCGCATTGGTGCGCAAAGCCAGCGTGTCCAGTGCCACCGCGCCGCTGCCTGCGCGCGTGCCCTTTACATTGAGCCGCAGACCGGGGCCAAAGAACGGCCGGTGCACCGGCGGCAGCAGCACGTCGATATTGCCGCCCAGGTCGGCAGAGAAGCCGATATCGCGCGGCGCTTCGGGTGCGGCGTCGGCGGGCAGAGGCACAGCCGCCAGCACCACCTGGCCTGTCAGCCGCTCTGCGCCATTGGTGCTGAACCGGATATCGGCGGTGAAATCACTGACCGGGCCGCTGCCTTGGGCAGTCAATTGCAACTCGGGGCTGCCCGGCAGATCCAGGCTGCGCGAAATCAGACCGCCCGGGCTTTCCTCTACTGCCAGATCCAGGGTGATTTGCCGGGTTTCATTGGCATACCCTGCCTCCAGCCGGAAATGATCGCCGGGTTTGTCCAGCCGGGTTGCCGCCAGCTTGGTATCCAGCGTCCCGTCCGCCAGCATCAGCGAGCCCTCGACCGACAGGCTGGCCGCCGAACCGGCCAAGTCCTCGCCCAGTTCGATCCGGGCTGCCTTGATCTGGCCCAGCTCAATTGCCACCGGCAGCTCCGGCAGCGCAAAGGGCGTGGCCTCTGGCTCCGGCAATTCAGGATCCGGCGGCAGCGGTTTGGGCGCGCGCGCCACTTCGATGCGCTCCGCCGACAGCTCATTGACAGAAAACCGCCCGCTTAACAGCGCCAGCCGGTTCCAGTCCAGTTCGGCGCCCTCAACGGTCAGCCAGATACCGTCTTCATCCGCCACCGTGATCCGCTTGATCTTGGCCTCAGAGGAAAACGCACCCTCAAGACCTGTCACGCTGATATAGCGGCTGTCGCCGGACAGGGTGTCTTCCAGGAAATCGACCAGCAGCCCGCCGGCATCCTCCGTCGTGGTGTCCTGCGCCGCTGCCGGTGCAACCGTCAGCCCAAGGGCAAGGGCAAGGCCAAGAAACTGTCTCAAAACGCTTGTCCGATCCCGATATAGAATTGCAGCCCGTCCTCGGTCCCGCCGTCCACCGGATAGGCGAGGTCAAGCCGGATCGGGCCGATGCCCGCCACATCATAGCGCAGGCCAAAGCCCGCCCCGGCGTGGCGCGCGGATGAGCCGGAAACAAAACTGTCTGCATCGACAAATCCAAGGTCGTAAAACCCGACCAGCGAGATCTTATCGGTGACTTTGCCCCGCACCTCGCCCGAGAGGGCCAGAAAACCGCGCCCGCCGGCGGTGCCGCCATTGGCGGGTACGCCCAGCGACTGGAATTCATGCCCGCGCACCGATCCGGCGCCGCCGGAAAAGAACAGCAGGGTGGGGGCGGTCCCGCTCAGGGACGGTCCGATCACCGATCCCATCTGCAGCCGCCCGGCCAGCACGATCCGGTCATCGGCGCCCAGCCCGTAATAGGCGCGCCCGTCAGCTTTGATTTGCAGACCAGAGTCGTTGCCGTCAATGCCGATGAAGGGGGTTGCGCCGCCCTGCAGGAAATAGCCGCTGGCCGGGTTCACCCGGCTGTCGCGGCCATCGTATTCCGCCCGGATCCGGCCTGCCAGGTATTTGAAACGCCGCTTGCCGAATACATCCTCTGCCAGGATGGAGGTCACGCCCAAGGCGGCCTCGGCAAAGAAATGGTCCGAAAACGTCCGCCGCACACCGATGGCGCCCAGCAGCTGGGTGGCGCTGTAGTGTTCCTCGTCCAGCCGTTCGGCCTCGGCCAAATAGAAGATACTGTCATCCGGACCCAGCGCTGCGGGCCGGTCCAGCCGAATGGCGATACGGCCGTCAATGTCATTGCTGCTGCCGATACCGCTGAGCCGTGCCTCGATCCGCAGTTTTTCCGCGGCACCGAACAGGTTCCTGTGCATCCAGCTGCCCGACAGTTCAATTCCGTCGGAGGAGCTGATCTCGGCCCCAAAGGTCAAGCGGCGCGGCGGCAGATCCTCGACCCGAGCCACAAAATCCAAGGTACCGTCCGGGTTCGGCTGCTCGGCCTCGCGCAGGACCACGGTGGAAAACGTGCCGGTGCGGCGCAGCCGGGTCGCGGATTTGGAGACCAGATCGGGGTGGAACGCGTCGCCTTCCGGGAAACCTGCGATCCGGCGTATGGCGTCCTCGCGGACGTTGGTGTCGCCGGTGATCCGCAACTGCCCGAACCGCAGCTGCGGCCCCGGCGCCAGCCGGAGTTCTGCATCCAGCCGGGCTTGCACATGGTTGGCGGTGATCTTCTGCTCCGCCACCGTTGCCTTGGCGTGGCCGCTGCGGCGCCAGGCCCGCACACCGGCAATCGCCGCGTCGCGGATCACGCCGGTGCTGGCGGGCTGGCCAGAGGCAAAGCCCGCAGGGATCTCCACGTCACTGGTTTGCGGCAGCGGCGCCAGCTCTGCCATGCCAAAGCTGAACCGCGGGCCGGGCTGCACGGTGATTTCCATCTTGCTGACGTTCTTTGGCGGGTTCAGCGGCTGGATCCGCGCCGCCTCGCGCCCGTCCAGGCGGATATTCACCACCGGCGAAAAATGGCCCGCATCATACAGCACCTGCACCAGTGTGCGGTAATCCGACAAAGCCGCCGCCAGCAGCTCCTGCACATTGGTTTCGCCGCTGGCGGCCACCGAAGACGAGGCGCCGCGCAGCCGCCCGGCCAGGGCTTCATCCGCACCGGGCGCCTGCAACGTGGCCTCGGCGCCAAAGGCGGCAGGGGGCAGAAAGGTCAGCAGGCTGAAGGCAATGGTGCTCGCCAATAGTCGCGGGCGGAAAGGAAAATTCATGTCTGCTCCCGGCGGCGGGCGGAAAATCGGCCTCTAAGCCCGGCAGGGCCGCAGGCGGCTGGGTCAAAGCCTAACACGGGAAATTTGCAGGATGGAACCGGTAAAGCAGCAGCTTTCCGCCGGGATTCGGTCTCCACCGGCCGGCAGCGGATTGCCGCGCATGGCAGCGGCTGGCAGGCGGCGGCACTGGAGGAAGAGTGCAAAGCCGCGGGCACAATCCTGCCGGTTTGGCGTGTGCGCGGTAATATTGGCTGCAAAGGTGGTTGGAAACCGAAAAAGAAACTGTACTATTCAGTTCAGCTCCGGCAGTTGAAGCTGCCGGAGCTGGCACTGGTTAACAAAGCTACTTCGAGTAAACGTCAGACGCAGCCACCACTCACATGCAGCCTAGTCTGACGGGAATGATACCACGCGGAATTGTTCTGTCCAGATAATTGTCGGATTGATAATTTTCGCGTGGTGTCATCTAATGCTGGCAGATTAAATGGTGCTGAAGCAGCAGCTTGTGTTCCCCGGAGGTACAATTGTGGATCGGTTAAAGTCAATTTTTGAACTTCGGGATATGCTCCATAAGATGGAACGCGACCTTGGCCTGGACCGGTTGAACAGGGCTGAACGGGATGTGCTGCTGGCCGCGCATGCGCTGACCAGCGTGCCAGGCGCCCCGGTTCAGTCCGAGCAAATCCGCAGCCACCGGCTGGTGACGGAAATTGCCCAGGCGACTTTTCACCGGACACTGAAGTCGCTGCTGGCCCTAGGATTGCTGGAGCGGGCGGGCGGCAGCAAGGCCAAGCATTACGTGGTTTGCTTTGATCCCGCCGCAAGGTGATCGCAGCCTGTCAGCCGTCCAACATCCGATTGCAGCTTCTCTGCACGCTGTCTAAACGGGCGGCATGATACGAGTATTGCAGTTCCTGCCCGGGTTTCAGAGTTTTGCGGTGATCACCGCGGCTTATGTCATTTGCCATGGTCTGACGGCCTGGGCCGTCACGCCGGTGCAGAATCTGTTTCTGCCGGAGATCACCGTCTTTGCCAGCCTGATCTACCTGCCGCACGGGGTGCGGGTGCTGAGCGTCTGGCTGTTCGGCTGGAGAGCGGTTCTGCCTCTTGCCGGCGGTGCGATTCTGTCTGAGTTGATGTTCACGTCATCCAATGTTCAGCAGCTAATGGAGCCGGTGCTGCTGGAATCCATCGCTGTCGGCGCCTTTGCCGCATTTGCGGGTTTTAAAATCGCATGGCTATTCGGCTGGGATCTTTCTGCCGGCCAAGCGCGCCGGATCGCCTGGACCGGGTTGCTGGCCGTGGGGGCGCTGGCCTCTGTCATCAATTCGCTGGGGCAATCGGTGGTGTTTTCCGGTCTGATCTTTCCCAGTGATCAGCTGCCGGTCATGGCTGTTTATGCGGCTGGAGATCTGATCGGTCTTGCGGTCTGCATGGTTGCGCTGATGCTGATTTTCCGCTGGATCCGGCTGTCTGGAGCAGGGCGGAAACCGCTGGAATAGCCAAGCCCGCCAGCGGCGGGCTTGCAAACCGGTCTTCGGACAAGGGCGGATCTTATCCCGCCATCAGCCTGGCTACATCCAGCATCCGGGCCGAAAAGCCCCATTCATTGTCATACCAGCCGAACACCCGCGCCTGATGCTCGCCGGCCATGCGGGTTTCGGGCCCGGCAATCACCAGCGATTCATGCCGCGCCCGCAGGTCCGAGGAGACCAGCGGCATATCGGTCCAGCCCAGCACCTTGGATGCTGCCACGCCTTCGCGCAGGGCGGCAGTGAATGCGTCTTCGCTCATCGGGGTTTTCAGCTGCGCCACCAGATCCACGGCGGAAACGCTGGCCGTCGGCACCCGCACCGCGGCACCGCTGACCCGGCCTTTCAGATGCGGCAGCACCTCGTCGATCAGATGCATCGCCGAGGTCGTTGTTGGGACCATTGATTGCGCGCCGCCGCGCGAACGGGCAAAATCACCGCGCGGCGCATCCACCATCGGCTGCGAGTTGGTGTAGCAGTGGATCGTGGTCATATGTGCCGTATCGATGCCGGCGATCTGGTCCAGCAGCTTGACCAGCGGAGTGAGCCCATTGGTGGTGCAGGAGGCGTTGGAGACGATGCGCGCATCGCCCAGCTGCTCTTCGTTGGCGCCCAGCACCACGGTCAGCTCGGCGGCGGGGGAGGGGCCGGAGATCAGCACCTTGGACGCACCTGCCTTGATGCCGCGCTCGGCAACATCAGACGTCCGCGCAATGCCGGTGCATTCCAGCACCAGATCAACGCCTGACAGGTCCACCGATGTCAGATCCGGCGCATGACTGACGGGGACCGAGCGCCCCATCACCTGCAGCGCTCCGCCGCCATGCTCCACCGGATGGGCAAAGGGGCCGAAGGTGCTGTCGTACTGGAACAGATAGGCGCACATATCCAAGGGTGCGATATCGTTGATCCGCACCACGTCGATGCCGTCTCCGCGCGGGGTCGTCAGAATCTGGCGCAGGATGGCGCGGCCAATGCGGCCGAATCCGTTGATTGCAAGTCTCATGCGCAATCTATGGCAGGCGCGCCGGGGCCGCTCAATCCATGGCCTCCCGGAAAATGATCACATTTCCCAAGAGGATGTTTCAGAAATACGCCGCAAAACTGCAGGGCCGTCAGCCATGCCCCTATTTGCGGCAGATCACATGGGCGTAATAGGTGCTGTTGATGCTGCGCACCATCGTGTCCATGTTGACGCTGCAGCCGGTGGCAGTGCGCAGGGCCTGCACTGCCTGGCGCGCGGTCAGCACCGCAGGCGGGCGGAACGGCAAATGCTCCAGATTCATCCGCGTGGCGCTGTAGCGGCCCGGTGTGTCCGCGACCGGGAAAACCGCCCAATCGCGGCCCAGAACGGTGACCATGGTGCCTTCGGCGTCCGTGGCCGATGCAGCCGGGGCAAGCGCGGCGCACAGGGCCACTGCCAATGCAGTCTGTTTGATCATCAAAATGCTCCTGCGGAAATATCTTGCTTCAGCCTAGCAAGGGCGGCGTGCAATGCAAAGCAGGCTTTCCCGCAAGGCGCGGTTACAGGTGGTCCACGGCCTCGGCCTGACGCAGCTCTGCGGCGCAGAGCTGCAACCCGCGCAAAAGACGCTCGGCGTCCGCCTCCGGCTGCAGTCCGCGCGGTGCTGAACAGCCCGCAACTATCGGCGTCTGGCCGGGCCGCGAGACGGGCACGGCGTAACCGGTGATCCCGGCCTCGAATTCGCCGCTGGTGAGGCAATAGCCCTGCGTGCGGGCCTCACCCACGCAGTCCAGAATGCGGCCGGGATCGGTGAGCGAGGCCTCGGTATGGCGCGGGATTTCTGTTGCGGCCAGCACCGCAGCCGCCGCGGCCTCCGGCAGTCCGGCCAGCAGCATCCGCCCCAGGCTGGTATGGGCCAGCGGAATATGGGAACCTGCAGTGAAGCCATAAGTAATATGGCCATGCTCGACGGTGGATTGCGCCAGCAGCAGCACCCGGCCCTGATCCAGCATTGCCAGCGTCACCTCGATCTCCATTTGCCGGGCGTGGCGGTTCAAAACCGGCTGCACCCGGCGCCCGAACTGATTGGCCTGCAGGAAACCGCCCGCCAGCGCCAGCACCCGCGGGGTCAATGACAGCATCCGCCCGTCCTGGCGCAGATAGCCTGCCTGCACCAGCGTCAGCGCGCCGCGCCGGGCAGTGGCGCGGTCCTGGCCGGTGCGCCGGGCGATCTCGGCCAGGGTCATGCTGGGGGAGGCCGCGTCAAACACCGCCAGAACTGCCAGCCCTTTGGCAAAGCTCGACGAAATATTCCTGTCCTGTTCAACTGCTGTCATCTGAAACCGCTGTCCTGATCTTGAATGGCACCGCCCGGGGCAGTGGCTTTGTGCGAATATTCGACACAATGTTCGCCCTGCGAATGCTGTCAAGGCGCAAAACCCCCGCAATATCCGGATTGCGCACCGGGTTGCGTCAAAATCTGCCGTGGACTGGACGCCGGGGTATTTCCGGTGCAATTTCAAGCAGCTCGCTACCCAGGAGGCTGCCCATGGCACAAGACTTCACATCCGGCAAACTGGCCCGCCTGGGGCTGCTGTCGTCCGAAGATTGCCGCAAGGCAGCCGAGATCACCTCCCGCGCGCAGTTCGACGGGATAGAAACCGTGCGGGTGCTGTTCCCCGACCAGCACGGGATCCTGCGCGGCAAGACAATGATGGCCGAGGCCTTTGCCAGCGTCTTTGACCGCGGGCTCAACATGCCGGCGACCTTGCTGCTGAAAGACACGTCCCACCGCAATGCCTTTCCGGTCTGGGACGGCGGCACCGGCCTGTCCGGCCCGATGCAGGGCGCCGGCGACGTGCTGCTGGTGCCGCGCCCCGAGACCTTTCGCGCGCTGCCCTGGTCCGGCCATTCCGCCTGGATCTTTTGCACGCCGGTCTATCCGGATGGCAGCCCGGTCCCGTTTGCGTCCTGCGGCGTGCTGCAGCGGGCAGTTGATGCGCTGGAGGTGCAAGGGATGGCAGCCATCTTTGGCTTGGAGGTGGAATTCCACATTTTCGAGCTGGCGGACAAGGCATCGGCCCATGAACAGGCCACTTGCCCCGGCGCGCCGGTTCAAACCCGCAACCTGACGCAAGGGTATCAGTACCTGAGCGAAACCCGCTATGGCGAAGCGGAGGGGGTGCTGGACCTGTTGCGCCGCAACGCCCAGAAACTGGGGCTGATGGTGCGCTCGGTGGAAATTGAAATGGGTCCCAGCCAGGTTGAATTCACCTTTGCACCGGATGGCGCCATGGCCCAGGCCGACGCGATGGTGATGTTCCGCACCATGGTCAAGGAGGTCTGCGCCCGCAACGGGCTGCACGCCAGCTTCATGGCCAAACCGCGGCTGGCGGGTGCCATGGCCAACGGCTGGCACGTGCATCAGTCGCTGCTGGATCCGGCCACAGGGCGCAATCTGTTCATGCCGGAAACCGCCGGGCTGCTGTCTCCGCCTGCCAGTGCGTGGATGGCGGGGCTGCTGAAATACGCCCCTGAGACCTCACTGCTGATCGCGCCGACGGTGAACAGCTACAAACGCTATCTGCCGTTCCAGCTGGCCCCGAACCGCATCGGCTGGGGCGAGGACAACCGCGGCGCCATGCTGCGGGCGCTGATGCAACCGGGCGATACCGCCAGCCGGATCGAAAACCGCGCGCCGGACAGCACTGCCAACCCTTATTACGCGCTGGCCGCCCAGATTATCGCAGGCATGGCCGGCATCAAAGAAGGGCTGGAGGCGCCCAAGCCCACAGTGTCGCCCTACAGCGAAGACGCGGAGCGCCTGCCGCGTTCGCTGGGCCAGGCGCTGGAAGGGTTCGGCGGCTCGCAGATGTGCCGTGCAGCGCTGGGGGAAGAGACCTTCAGCTACTTCCTGCAGCTCAAGCAGTTCGAATGGGAACGTTACCTGGACACAGTCAGCGAATGGGAGCAGGCGGAGTATTTCAATCTGTTCTGACCGAACAGGGCATTCGCGGCCTGTGCCCATAAAAACGCAAGCCCCCCATAATTTGCCATCTTGATCGGAGACCGGCACCGTTGTTAGCGTATACCCGCGCATGCAGGGCCCGGCAGGACCGGCTTTCTTCTTCCCGCGGTATCCGTTACGGCGGCACAACACGCACTGAATAGCAACCCGCACTGAAAACCCAAGCCTCTTCCAAGGGAATAAACGATGATGAAATACACCGAAGAACACGAGTGGCTGCTGCCCGAAGACGATCTGATCACCGTTGGCATCACCGCCCATGCCGCCGAACAACTGGGCGAAGTCGTCTTTGTGGAGCTGCCGGAAGTGGGCACCGAGGTCTCCAAGGATGAAGAAATCGTGGTGATTGAATCGGTCAAAGCCGCCTCCGACATCCTGTCGCCGCTGGACGGTGAAGTGGTTGAGGTGAACGAGGCGCTGACCGATGATCCCGGCAAGGTGAACGAAGACCCCGAGGGCGGCGCCTGGTTCTTCAAGCTGAAGCCCTCGGATCTGTCGCCGATGGACGACTACATGGATGAAGCCGGCTACAAGAAGTTTATCGGCTGAGCCGCAGGCGGCCCCGTTTGGGGCCGCTTTGGAATCCCGGTGCGGGTTCCCGGAAGGGAGCAAAGCGCAGCCTCAAACAAACAAGGATGGCACATTGCTGTCTGTGATAGGAGCGCGTTCCTGGCGGTTTTGCGTCTGTTCAGGGCCTTTTTCGACTTTGCTGGAGGGGCAGGCTATCCACGCCCAATCAGCAGGTGCCTGCTAGGAGGCCTCTTCACGAACTCGTCTTCAATCCAGCGAAGAACGCGCCTTTGCCCGCCAAAGGCAACCATTTCTGCCGCTTCATCAAAACTCACCCAGCAGTAATCACTGTGTTCGTGGTTCAAGGTTACTCTAGCGGTGTTTTCGATGAAGCCGGCAAAGACCGGAGCGAGCGTTATGCTATCCCTGTCCGCTTCATAGAATTGCTCGCAGGTATCAGCTGAATACAAGGCAGTAGGCTTCAGGCCAGTCTCTTCTTCAAGCTCGCGCAAAGCGGCCTGCCAAGCGGTTTCCCCCTCTTCAATGCTTCCTGCTACCTGGCACCACTCGCCGGCCAGCGTCTGGGTGCGTTTGAGCAGAAGCACCTCATGCCGGACATTGGTTTTCCTGATGGCGACAAGGGAGACAAGGAACGCGCGTATTGGAATTTCCGGCATGATCAATCTCCTTCCAAGTACAGTACCGTTTCGGATTTCAGGTGATCACGGACAAAGTTGCCAAGGCCGGGTTTGCCCCGCTCAGCTGACTTTGCGGGGATGCGCCTAAGTCTGAACACCGGGGTCTTGCTCCGCCGGGTTCAGCGGAGCCGCTTTGTTCTGTGCCGCCGTCTGAAGGGGCAGAGGAGGGTGCCAGGATCAGTAGCCCCGCTGCCGGTCCACCTCGTGCAGCAGATCTTTCCCGGCCTCCAGCCGCCGGTAGTTCTCCACCACATCCCGCAGCGCATCGCCCAGATGCCAGCCTGACACATGCGGGGTGACCGTGACCTGCGGATGCGTCCACAGCGGGCTGTCTGCGGGCAACGGTTCCTTGCTGACTACATCCAGAACCGCATGGCCCGGGGTGCCCTTGTCCAGCGCTGCCAGCAAGGCAGCTTCATCGACAAGATCGCCGCGGCCTGCGTTGATCAGCGTCGCGCCCGGTTTCATTGCGGCCAGCATTCCCGCATCCATCAGCCCGCGGGTGGCCGGGGTGGACGGCAGGATCGCGCAGACATAGTCGCATATCCCCAGCATCTGCGGCAGCGCCTCTGCGCCATGGCGGCAGTCCACCCCGTCGATCTCCTTGGGGGAGCGGCTCCAGCCCAGCACCCGGAACCGCATGTCCCGCATCAGCCGCGCGGTCATGCCGCCGATATGGCCAAGCCCCAGCACGCCTACGGTGGTTTCCGCCGGGCGCCCCGGCGCCCGCGGCTCCCAGGCGCTGCGGGATTGGGATGCTGCGTGGGCGGCCATGTTGCGCTGGCCGCGCAGCACATAAGCCAGGCAGTAATCTGCAATCTCATATGCCGGCTCTTGCGGCTTCAGGCGGGCTACACGCACATGCGGTGCGACGCTGGGGTGCGCCACGATGCTGTCCACACCGGCGCCCAGTTTCTGCACCAGCTGCAGGTTCGGCAGCTGCGCGGCCAGATCGCCCTTCAGTGCAGAGACCGCCAGCATGGTGATGTCTTCCAGATTGCCGGGGTCGGAAACGGGCCGGATGTCGGCCCCGGGGGCAACCGAGCGAAGCTCATCTGCCAGCTGTTCCTCGGTGTACCAGCCGTCGTGGCCGATGCTGATCAGCAATGCCATGCGCGTTCTCCCTGTCCGCGTCCCATTTGCCGGACTAAGCCACGGTTCAGGACCAAGGGAAAGCGGTATTTGCCGCAGGTATTCCGGCAGCGCCGCGGCGCGTCAGTCCAGCCGCCGCACCAGAATCTGGTTGCCGTCGCCGCGTTTGGTCTCAAACAGTTTCAGCGAGGCAATCAGGTCGCTCAGCTTGCGTTTGCCATAGCTGCGGGTGTCAAAATCCGGCGCGGCTGCGGTAATGTACTGGCCGATCTGGCCCAGCGTGAACCATTCGTCATCCTGGTCGATCGCATCCATCGCACGGACCACCAGTTTGGTCGGATCCGCCAGTTCCGCCGGAGCATTTCCGTTGCCAGCGCCGTCTTCTTTCTTCGGCTTGGGCTTCGGCTTGCCCGGCTCCTCCAGCAGGTTTTCCACATAGATGAACCGTTTGCAGGCCTGAACAAAGGCCGCCGGTGTCTTTCGCATGCCCATGCCGAAGACATCCACGCCTTGTTCGCGGATGCGGCTGGCCAGCCGGGTGAAATCGCTGTCCGATGAAATCAGCACAAACCCGTCGAACCGGCCCGAGTGCAAGATGTCCATCGCGTCGATCACCAGCGCGATGTCCGAGGCATTCTTGCCGGTGGTATTGGCAAACTGCTGATGCGGCACAATCGCCAGGGCTGCCAGCTTCTCCTTGTTCCACCCCTGCGGGCTGCCGCCGGCAAAATCGCCATAGATGCGGCGGATGCTGGCCTCGCCAAAGGAGGCGATCTCCTCGAACATTGCTTCGGCGAACTTGGCCGAGATGTTGTCGGCGTCGATCAGGACGGCCAGAAGCGGCGGTTTGGTTGGGTTTGCCATTGCGGATGTCTGCCTGTGTGTTTTGCGGGCGGACCGCCAGCGATTGAGCTGCCGAAAGGCCCTGATGGGTGGGTTGCGCCGATTATGCGGTGTGCCCGCGGTTATGCAAGCGGGCTGCGGCTGCTGCTTTCAGCGGGTTCAGTCAATGCCCGGGGTGCGCAGGAGTTGCCCGTCCCCGGCGGCGGTTCAGCCAAAGGGGTCTTCCGGGTATCCCACCCGCGCCAGATAGAGCCCGTGTCCCGGGCAAACCGGACCGCAGGCGGCGCGGTCACAGGCCTCCAGCGCGGCCTTCACATCCGTAGGTTTCCAAGCCCCTGCGCCGACCCGTTCCAGCGTGCCGACAAAGCTGCGGACCTGATTGTGCAGAAAGCTGCGGGCGCGGACGTGGAAATGGATCTCCGGCCCCGAGAACCCCTGTACGCGTTCCACCGTCAGCTCATCCAGCGTCTTTACCGGGCTTGCCGCCTGGCAGATTGACGACCGGAAGGTGGTGAAATCATGGTTGCCGATCAGATGGCTGGCGGCTTCCTGCATGGCGCCTGCGTCCAGATCATGGCTCAGCTGCCAGACCTGGCCCGCCTCATGGGTGGCCGGCGCGCGGCGGATCAGGATGCGGAACAGATATTGCCGTTCAACGGCCGAGAACCGCGCGTGCCAGTCGCCGTCCACCCGGGCGCAGTCCACAATCGCCACCGGGTCTGGCTTCAGATGGTAATTCAGCGCCTCCGACAGGCGGAACGGATCCCAGTCCTTGGCCAAGTCGCAATGGGCCACCTGTCCCAGCCCATGCACGCCGGTGTCGGTGCGCCCGGCGGCAGCAATCGTATGCTCCCCCGGCTCCAGCCGTGCCAGCGCAGCCTCGATCGCGCCCTGCACCGAGGGCTGGTCCTTCTGCCTTTGCCAGCCGGCAAAAGGCTTCCCGTGATATTCGACTTTCAAAGCAAAACGCGGCATGGACGGGCACCTAGCAACAGGGCCGGGCCGGGGCAAGCCCCGTGTGCGCTCTGGTATCTCAGCAACATGCTGCCTATCTTGACAGCAGCAAGAACAGAGCAGGATCAGGGCCTTGGTGATAACCTCCCTCGCTGATGGGGTGATGAGCAGTGTGGAACGTGCCGCCAGCGGTGTTTCTGCGGCGCTGTTCGACCGGCCCTTGCGGCTGGGCGTGACGGGACTGGCACGCTCCGGCAAGACCGTGTTCATCACCTCGCTGGTCGCCAACCTGATGGACCGGGGCCGGATGCTGCAACTGGGTGCCGCGCGTGAGGGGCGGATTGAGGCTGCATTTCTGCAGCCCCAGCCTGACGACACCGTGCCGCGGTTTGACTATGAAAACCACCTGGCAGCCCTGACCGGGCCGTCACCCCATTGGCCGGACAGCACAAGGGCGGTGTCTGAACTTCGTCTCAGTCTGAAGGTGCGGCCCGCCGGCCTGCTGTCGGGGCTGCAGGGGCCGCGCACGCTGCATTTGGACATTGTCGACTACCCGGGCGAATGGCTGTTGGATCTGGCGCTGCTGGATAAATCCTACGGCGAATGGTCTGCCGATGTCCTTTCCCGCATTGCCTGCCGCCCGCAGGCACAGGGGTTTCTGGCGGAGAAATCCAAGGCTTTCCCTGCGGGAACACATGACGAACCGCAAGCCCAGGCGCTGGCCGCCGCCTTCACGAAATATCTGGCCGCCGCCCGCGCCGCCGGATTCTATGACTGCACCCCGGGCCGCTTCCTGCTGCCTGGCGACCTTGAGGGCTCGCCGGTGCTGACATTTGCGCCGCTGCCGCCTGAGGCCAGCCCGCCGCGCGGCAGCCTGTGGCGCGAGATGGAACGGCGGTACGAGGCCTATAAATCCAAGGTCGTCAAACCCTTCTTCCGCGACCACTTTGCCCGCATCGACCGGCAGGTGGTGCTGGTGGATGCGCTGTCGGCGATCCATTCCGGCCCGCAGGCGGTAGAGGATCTGCGCCTTGCGATGGCGGATATCCTCAGCACGTTCAAACCGGGCCGCAATCATTTCCTGACCCGGCTTCTGGGTGGCAAGCGGGTGGAGAAGATCCTTTTTGCCGCCACCAAAGCCGATCACCTGCACCACGCCCAGCACCCGCAAATGACCGCCATCATCGAGGCGCTGACCCGCGAAGCGCAGGACCGCGCCCGCTTTGCCGGCGCCGCAACCGCGGCACTGGCGCTGGCTTCCTTGCGCACCACAACCGAAGAGATGCGCGCCCACAACGGAACTGATCTGCCCTGCGTCCGCGGAACCTTGCTGAAGAGCGGCAAGCAGGCGGCGTTCTATCCCGGAGCATTGCCCGAAGATCCTGCGCAGCTGCTCACCCCGGCGCGGCAAGGGGCTGAAAAATGGCTGGAAGGCGACTATCAGGCGATGGGTTTTGCGCCCGCACCGCTTACCCTGAAGCACGGCAGCGGCCCGCCGCATATCCGGCTTGACCGCGCCGCTGAATTTCTGATCGGAGACGCCCTGTGACACTCTCTTTGCGGCCCGCAAACCCTCTGGACGCCGGAACCGCCGGCGCGATCCTCTACCGCTTCCAGCAGGGTACGGAATGGATGCCTGAACTCTATACCTGGGCCGAGGCGATCGCCTTCTGCGGCGTCATGATTGACCGCGGCTGGGTCACAGTGGCTGTGCGGGGGGGCCGCGTGCAGGGCTTTCTGGCCCGTGACGGCGCGGAGGTCTGCGCGCTTTACCTGGCGCCCGGCGCCTGCGGGCAGGGGGCGGGCAAAGCGCTGCTGGACGCAGCCAAGGCCGCCATGCCGCGGCTGACACTGCGGACCTTCGCAGCCAATGAAATGGCGCAGCGGTTCTACCGGCGCGAGGGCTTTGCCGAGACAGGCCGCGGTGACGGCACAGACAACGAGGAAGGCTTGCCCGACATCGCTTATGAATGGCGCAGCCACCTGGAGGCGGCGGCATGAGCAAGAAGCCGGTTCTGTTCGACCTTGAGGACGAGACGGATGCACCTTCCGTAACTGAGGCGCCGCCAGTGCCCGAGCCGCAACCCGCCGCACCCCAGCCGTCAGCGATGGAGCAGGCGGCCCGGATTGCCGCCCGCCGCCCGTCGCGGCTGGCCCGCTGGTTCTGGGCGCTGCTGGTTGCGGTCATTGGCGCCATCGCCTCGGTCTCGGCCTGGGATTTTGCGGCCGGGCTGATTGCACGGATTCCGCTGCTGGGCTGGGCCGTAAGTGCCGGGCTGGCACTGCTGCTGCTGCTGGCCCTCGCGATGGCCCTGCAGGAACTGGCGGCGCTGTCCCGGCTGCGGCGCGTCGATGCCTTGCGCCATCAGGCAGAGAAGGCCGCAGACCTGGCCGCGGCCCGTGCCTTCACGGCCCGGCTGGAAAGCTTCTACAAGACCCGCCAGGATCTTACCTGGCATCAGGCGCGGCTGGCTGAGCGCAAGGCAGAAGTCATGGACGCCGATGCCCTGCTGATACTGGCCGAGGAAGAGCTGCTGGTGCCGCTGGACGCGCTGGCCCTGCGCGAGGTCGAGGCCGCCGCCCGGCAGGTTGCCGCGGTGACGGCGCTGGTGCCGATAGCACTGGCGGATATTCTGACGGCGCTGGTCTCCTCCCTGCGGATGATCCGCCGGGTGGCAGGGATTTATGGCGGCCGGCCCGGCTTCTTCAGCTCCTGGCGGCTGACCCGCGCGGTGCTGGCGCATCTGGCTGCCACCGGCGCGGTGGCGGCGGGTGATGACCTCTTGGAGCCGGTGCTGGGCGGATCGGTGCTGTCGAAGCTCTCCCGCCGCTTCGGCGAGGGGCTGGTCAATGGCGCGTTGTCAGCGCGGGTCGGCATAGCTGCAATGGAGGTCTGCCGCCCGATGCCGTTTTCACCGCAGCACAGGCCTGGGACGCGCAGGGTGATACAGCGGGCGCTGACCGGTCTGTTTTCCAAGGATAAGTAACGCGCTTCCAGGCTCATGCGCAGCATGAGCCATGCCCAAGGCCGCAAAGGTGTTCTGGCAAGGCCAGAACACCGGCAGGCACGGGAGCGCCCCGCTGGCGGTGCTCAGAACAGTTTCGGCGGCTGATCTGCGGGCTGGCGCATCGCCACGATGCCGGTGCGGAACCCTTCGCCGATCCGGTCGGCCAGGGCCCCCCATTGCAGCGCAGTGCGCTCCGGCAGTTCGGCCCGCAGCACCTCGTGAAACAGGCCCAGCCACAGCGGGAAATGTTCTGCTTTCACATCTGGCCGTGAGACATGCACCCGCATCGGGTTGCCGCTGTAGCTCCGCTCCCGCAGAATCGCATTGCGCCAGAAGCCCGCAATCTTTTCCTCATGCTCCACCCAATCGGCGACATGCGCGGCAAAGACCGGCCCCAGCACCTCATGGGTCCGCACGCGGGTGTAGAAGACGGCCACCACGCGCGAGATTTCCTTAGCGGTGATGTCAAACCGCGCCAGCGGGTTTGCGGTATCTGCGTCGGTCATTTCGGGCTCCTTTGACTGGCCGCGCTGATACCGGATTATGCAACTGGCTGCAAATTCCTGGCCGTTAATGAAGGCTTAACGACTTGTTAGCCTTTTAATTGAGATAAGGCGTGGCAGTACTAATTAAGGTTGAACTATGACTCTTGGAATTTCTCTGCAAGGAACCAGCGGTGCAGACACCCTGAACGGCACTTCTGACGATGATACGCTGATTGGTCTCGCAGGCGATGATCTGCTGCTAGGCGGTGCGGATGAAGACACACTGATTGGAGGAGACGGGAACGACACGCTGTACGGCGGGAACCATGCCGACTTTCTGGTCGGCAGTGACGGCAATGACTCGCTTTTCGGTGAAGAGAGTTCCGATACACTGGAAGGGGGCAAGGGTGATGACGTGCTGATGGGCGGCGGTGGCACAGATACGCTCATTTTGAGTTCAGCTGACGTTTATTTGAATGATACAGTCGACGGCGGCTCCTATGCCGATTTGCTGAAGCTGGAAAGGGGCTTGTATGACATCACCCTCAGCACGAATTTCTCTATGATATCCATTGAATTTGTGGATTCCGGGGGGCACGAGATTTTCCTGCAAAGCGGCGGCAATTACGACTTTTCGGACGTAACGTTTATGAACAGCGCCGTTGAGGATGATTCCCAGCTCACAGTCAGCGGCAATTTCAGCACAACAGTTGCCGGCAGCGGCGGGAATGACGCGATCACTGGCGGCAACGGTAACGATACTCTCGAAGGCAACTATGGGGCTGACACGCTTATCGGCGGTTCAGGCGATGACAGTCTGGTGGGGAGCCGGGGTGACGATTTACTGGAGGGTGACGGTGGCGATGATGTGCTGGTAGGCGGTGCGAACGAAGACACACTGTTTGGCGGGAACGGGAATGATATGCTGTACGGCGGGAACCATGCCGACTTGCTGATCGGAGGCGATGGCAATGACACGCTGTTAGGTGAAGAGAGTGCCGATACGCTGGAGGGAGGCGGCGGTGATGACGTTCTGATCGGCGGCAGTAACACGGATACTTTCATTTTGAGGTCTGGTGACGATAATCCTTCGAATGATACCATTGACGGCGGCTCCCATGCCGATTTGCTGAAGCTGGAAAAGGGCTTGTATAACATCACCCTCGGTTCGAGATTCTCTATGACAGACGTTGAATTTGTGGATTCCGGAGGGCACGAAATTTTCCTCGAAGGGAGCGGTAATCACGACTTTTCAGACGTGACGTTCATGAGGGGAGCTGTCGCGGAGGATTCGCAGCTCTTTGTTTCCAGCGGCGGGGGCGCTTCAGTCACAGGCAGCCGTGGGAACGACGCCATAACTGGCTACATCCGCGAGGATATCCTCGTAGGAAACCGCGGATCCGACACGCTGCATGGCGGTGCCGGGAATGACAGTCTGGACGGCGGCCATGATCAAGATTTGCTAGAGGGCCAAGGCGGCAATGACATGCTGCAGGGCGGTTCGGGCTTTGACGCGCTGTTCGGAGGTAATGGGAATGACACGCTGTTCGGCGGAAGCCACGACGACACACTGACAGGCGGTGCGGGCAATGACCAATTGACTGGAGATGGAGGCGCCGATCAGTTTGTGTACTCGGCCGGTCATGACACTGTCATGGATTTTGATAGAGGGCTGGATCAGCTAGCATTCGATCTTGCGGATTTTTCCGGCATCCACAATGCAGACGACCTTCTTGCGCTGGCTATGTCCGGGGCTGATGACAGCACCGTTTTCGATTTCGGCGGGAGCAGATCACTTACCATTTATGGAGATAGTGTTGCCATCGGGGACATCATCTTTATCTAACACCAGTTGCCGCTCGGGTAATGCGCACTGCACAGCCGGGTGATGATCTTCCGCCTGGTTTCCACGATCTGGGTCTGAAGAACATCCAGCACCGCCTGTCAAATCGTGCAGGCGGTGTTTTCCGTCAGCAGTGCCGTATCTGCCGCTTTACCCACCGGCGGGACCATCCTATAAGGCGTTCATGTCCCTATTCGCGGCCATCATTATTCGAATTATATCCCCGGCGCTCTGAAAGCATCGAGCCGCCGGGCAAAGGCGCTTGAGCCATCGCGCCGAACCGAATATCCCGATTTCCAGCCTTGATCATCCAAAGGACGCCCCAGATGTGCGCCGACACGCCCCAGACGCCTGACTACAAAGACACCCTGAACCTGCCGAAAACCGATTTCCCGATGCGCGCAGGCCTGCCCAAGCGCGAGCCTTCATGGCTGGAGCGCTGGGCGCAGATCGGGGTCTATGACCGCTTGCGTGACAAGGCCGCCGCAGCCAAGGGCAGTGACGCCGAGCGCCAGCCCTTCACCCTGCATGACGGCCCGCCCTATGCCAACGGCCATCTGCACATCGGCCACGCGCTGAACAAAACCATCAAGGACATGATCGTGCGCTCGCATCAGATGATGGGGTTTGACGCGCGCTATGTGCCGGGCTGGGACTGCCACGGCCTGCCGATTGAATGGAAGATCGAGGAGCAGTACCGCAAGAAGGGCAAGAACAAGGACGCGGTGCCGGTGGTTGAATTCCGCCAGGAATGCCGCGCCTTTGCCGATGCTTGGGTGGATATCCAGCGCGAGGAGTTCAAGCGGCTGGGCATCACCGGAAACTGGGATGATCCGTATCTGACCATGAACTACCACGCCGAAGCGGTGATCGCGGATGAGTTCATGAAATTCCTGATGAACGGCACGCTGTATCAGGGCTCGAAACCCGTGATGTGGTCGCCGGTCGAAAAAACCGCCCTGGCCGAGGCCGAGGTGGAGTACCACGACAAGGAAAGCTTCACCATCTGGGTGAAGTTCAAGGTGGCAGAGCCTGCTGATCACAAACTGGCCGGCGCCAATGTCGTGATCTGGACCACCACGCCCTGGACCATGCCATCGAATAAGGCCGTGGTCTACGGTGAAGAGATCGCCTATGGCCTCTATGAAGTCACCGGCACTCCGGATGAGTGCTGGGCTGCTGCGGGCGAGAAATACATCCTGGCCGACAATCTGGCGGCAGATGTGTTCAAACGCGCGCGCCTGGCTGAGGATCAGTACACCCGTGTGGCAAACGTTCCGGCCTCTGACCTGGCGGGCATCGGCCTGACCCACCCGCTGCACGGCGCAGAGGGCGGCAATGGCGAATGGGACGATATCCGCGACTTCCGCGCCGCTGATTTTGTGACCGATACCGAAGGCACCGGCTTTGTCCATTGCGCGCCGTCGCACGGGATGGAGGAATTCGAGCTCTACCGCGACCTCGGCATGCTGGAGCAGGTCATCACCTACAACGTGATGGACGACGGCGGCTTCCGCGCCGATCTGCCATTCTTTGGTGGCAAATACATCCTCAACCGCAAGGGCGGCGAGGGCGATGCCAACAAGGCAGTGATCGACAAGCTGACCGAGGTTGGCGGTCTGCTGGCACGCGGCAAGATCAAGCACAGCTACCCGCATTCCTGGCGCTCCAAGGCGCCGATCATCTACCGCAACACGCCGCAGTGGTTTGCCAGCGTTGACCGCAAAATGGACGACGGCATGGACCAGATGGGCGATACCATCCGCGAACGTGCGCTGCGCTCGATCGACGAGCTGGTGAAATGGTACCCGCAAACGGGGCGCAACCGCCTGCATTCGATGATCGAAAGCCGCCCCGACTGGGTGCTGAGCCGCCAGCGCGCCTGGGGCGTGCCGCTGACCTGCTTCACCAAAAAGGGTGCGCTGCCGACCGACGCGGGCTTCCTGCTGCGCAATGACGAGGTGAACAAGCGCATCGTGGCAGAGTTCGACGCGCATGGTGCGGATGTCTGGTACCAGGACGGCTTCAAGGCCAAGGTGCTGGATGGCATCGTTGATGCAGACGCCTATGATCAGGTGTTTGACGTGCTGGATGTATGGTTCGATAGTGGCTCGACCCACGCCTTTGTGCTGCGCGACCGCGAGGACGGCACCGAAGACGGCATTGCCGACGTATATATGGAGGGCACCGACCAGCACCGCGGCTGGTTCCACTCGTCCCTGCTGCAGGCCTGCGGCACCAAGGGGCGCGCACCTTACCGCAACGTGGTGACACACGGGTTCACGCTGGACGAGAAGGGCATGAAGATGTCCAAGTCGCTGGGCAACACCATCGTACCGGAAAAGATCGTGCAGCAGTACGGCGCCGATATCCTGCGCTTGTGGGTGGCCCAGACCGACTATACTTCGGACCAGCGGATCGGGCCGGAAATCCTGAAAGGCACTGCCGACAGCTACCGCCGCCTGCGCAACACCATGCGCTTCCTGCTGGGCAGCTTGAGTGATTTCACCGAGGAACAGCGCGTGGAGCCGGCGGATATGCCGGAGCTGGAGCAGTGGGTGCTGCACCGGCTGGCGGAACTCGACCACAAGGTGCGCACCGGCTATCAGACGTTTGATTTCCAGGGCGTGTTCTCGGCGGTGTTCAACTTTGCCACGGTGGATCTGTCGGCCTTCTATTTCGACGTTCGCAAGGATGCGCTCTATTGCGATGGCGACACCCTGAATGCCCGCGCCGCGCGCACGGTGCTGGATATCCTGTTCCACCGGCTGACCACATGGCTGGCACCGGTCCTGGTGTTCACTATGGAAGAGGTCTGGCTGGAAAAATACCCGGGCGAGGGCAGCTCAATCCATCTGCAGGACATTCCCAACACCCCCGCTGACTGGCTGAATGAGCCGCTGGCGGCGAAATGGTCCAAGATCCGCCAGGCCCGCCGGGTGGTGACGGCAGCGCTTGAAGTACAGCGCACCGACAAGGTGATCGGTGCCTCGCTTGAGGCCGCCCCGGTGGTGCATGTGCGCGACGGCGAGGCGCTGGAGGCGCTGAAATCGGTGAACTTTGCCGATATCTGCATTACCTCGGACATCATGCTGACCAATGATCCGGCCCCGGCCGAAGCATTCCGTATGCCCGAGGTCGACGGTGTTTCGGTGGTGTTTGAGAAAGCTGACGGCGGCAAGTGCCAGCGTTGCTGGAAGATCCTGCCGGATGTGGGCAATCACGTCCATGACGGTGTTTGCGGCCGCTGCGATAGCGCGCTGGGATAACCCGGCCTTCAGCTTTGGCTTGTGTGTGGCGCCCGGCTTAATTGCCGGGCGTTATCATTTTTGCGCTATTGTTGCGGGATTTCCTGCACTTTTTCCGGGTGCGGCCTTGTGTATTGGCAAATTGAATTCCTCTAGATGTTGACCGGTTTTCTACAATTGGTTAAGAATTCGTTAATTCCATGTGGGTTTTCAGCCGACTTAAAAATATGGCATGGGGCAGGGGGGCAGTTTATTATGCTGAAGCGGAAAGCGGACGCGCAACCGGCGGGTGAGCCGGGCAAGCCGCGCAGTGCATCTATCCGGATTGACGGGGTATCGGCCCCAAAGAATATGAAAATCGGGCTGGTCGCGGACAGCTCCGGGCCAAAGCCGGAACCCGCGGCAGCAATTGCAAAGCCTGCCGCGCCCAAAACCGCTGCTGTCAAAACGGCCAATTCCGCCAAGACGGCGAAACCTGCCAGTGCCGCGGCGGATCAACAGAAAGTTGTGCCAGGCCCGCAGCCCTTTGCACCGGTTCCCGCGAACGGTGGCAGTGCGCTGCCAAAGCTGGGCCTTGCGGCAGCCGGCCTGGCGGTGGCGGCGGCGATGCTTTTGTATTTCCAATTCAGCGGCGGAACCCCGGTAGAAACAGCTGAGCAGGCCAGCCTGCAAGCGGCGGCAGAAGCGGAGCCCTCTGCCGGTAGCGTGCAGCCGGCCGGTGCCGCTGCGGCGGGGGGGCTGCAGAAGGACGGTACCGGCGGCGAAGACGCCATGGTCGCCCGCATCACTGCCGGAACCCTGGCCGCGCTGCGCAGCAAGCAGGCAAATCCGGAAAGCCTGAACCAGGCGGCAGCTGCGGCCCCGGCGGCAGGAACTGCGCTCTACAAGATGGTGCTGACCGCCGCGGCCCAGGGCCAGTCCGAAGCCTATATCGACCAGCTGGTGAACGGCGCTTATGAGCGCAAGGAAATCACCGTGCCCGCCAGCCTGATCGGGGCTGACGGGCGGGTTGATACGGCGACGCTGCTGGCCCTGTTTGTCGGCAACTGATTTTTTTTGCTCCGGCGGCTGCGCCGGGGCCGTTCCCGTTTGCCCCTTGGGCGCGCTGCCGGTGCAGGCCGGGGACCTCTCATAACAACCAGAACGACGGGCGCTGCAGACCGGAACCGGCTGCGGTGCAGACTATTTCCCGGGGGGACTATGAAGACATACATTGCAGCCGCTGCTATGGGCCTGTTTGCCTTTGCAGCCAATTCTGCTGCGGCTGAGACTTGCGGCGGAGTCTATTCCGTGCAGCCGGGCGACAGCCTGTCGGTGATCGCTGACAAGCTGTATAAGGATGCGGGCAAATGGAGCGCGATCCACAGCCGCAACATTGATACCATTGGCCCCAAGCCCAGTGCCCTGCGCGTCGGCATGAAGCTGTCGCTGGCCTGTCTTGAGGGCCTGCCCCTAGGTCTGGAAGGCGGCAAGGAAATCTCTGCCAGCGTGCCTGTGGCTGCCAAACCGGTGCAGATCGCCTCAGGCAGCGCCGAGGTGCGACACCGCATCAACCTGCTGACTGCGGATGACTTTGCCCCCTTTACCGGCAAGGACCTGCACAACGGCGGCATGATGACCGACGTGCTGAACGCGGCAATGCGCCATGCCAATCCTGAGCAGGGATACGCCGTTCATTGGGTCGACCTGTGGACGGCGCATGAAGAGCCGCTGCTGTCCAATGCGCTGCTGGACGCGGGCTTCCCCTGGTACAAGCCGGATTGCGGAAACAACCCCGAAGAACCGCGCTGCAAGAACTTCCTGTTCTCGGACCCGCTGTTCGAAGTGCTGGTGCTGATGTTCACCGACAAGGCGCGGCCCCTGACCTTCACCAAGGACGAAGACCTGTTCGGCAAGACATTCTGCCGCCCGCAGGGCTATGAGACCTATCTGTTCGAACAGCAGGGCCGCCACTGGCTGCGCGACGGCAAGGTTGAGGTGGTGCAACCGCTGACCACAGCCGAATGCTACGAGATGGTGCTGGCGGGCAAGGCGGATGCGGTCGTAATGAACGAATTCACCGGCCGCGCGCAGATCAAGGAGCTGGGCCTGTCGGACCGCTTTGACGCGGTGCCCGAACCGATCTCGATCCAGGCGCTGCACGTGATCGTCCACAAGACCCACCCCCAGGCAAAGCAGCTGATGCAGATGGTCAACGCGTCGCTGCAGGGTATCCGCGAGGACGGCACCTATCAGGCGATCATCGAAGACCACATGGCCCGGGTCTGGGCCGGATTTTGAGGGGGAAGAGCATGCTGAACAGCTTCTGCCGCCGCTTGCTGGGCTTAGGCGCGCTGCTGGGGCTGCTGCCCTCGGCGGCCCTGGCGATCTGCGATGTGGATTATGTCGTGCAGCCGGGGGACAACCTGTTTTCGATCGCCGAGACCCATTACGGCGACCGCGAACGCTGGACCATGATTTACTACCGCAACCAGGATGTTCTTGTAGGATCGTCGGTGGTGCCGGGCCGCAAACTGCAGATCCCCTGCATCAAACAGGCGACCGCCCCGGACGCCACCCCGCTGCGCAGGCAGGAGGCAGAGATGACGCTGCTGACCGGCGGCGGCTATGCGCCCTTTACCGACCGCGGGCTGCCGGGCCAGGGCATGGTGACCGAGCTGGTCAATGCGGCGCTGGAACTGGCGCCTTCGCCGGTGTCTTATGCGATCAACTGGGAGGACGACTGGTCCAAGCATCTGTTTCCGATGCTGGACCAAAAGGAGTTCGATATGGGCTTCCCTTGGTTCAAGCCCGATTGCGCGGCAGAGCCGGACAACGAGCGCTGCGTGAACTTTCACTTTTCCGAACCGGTGATGGCGCTGCCAATCATGCTGTTTGTGCGGGTTGAGGATCAGTTCGCCTATGCAGACGACAAGGATATCGAGGGCAAGACCCTGTGCCGTCCCAAAGGCTATTTCACCCACGATTTGAACCGGCAGGGGCGCCGCTGGCTGGATGACGGCAAGATCACCCTGGTGCAGCCGCAATCACCGGCCGACTGTTTCCGCATGGTGTCCGAGGGGCAGGTGGATGCGGTGGCGGTGAACCTGTTCCTGGGCGCCAGCACGATTGTCCGGGAAGGTCTGCGCGACACTGTGCTGCCGCTGGAAAAACCGCTGTCCGAAGAGGGCTTGCACGTGGTGATTTCCAAGCGTCACTGGCGCGGCACGTCGCATCTGTACCGGATCAACGCAGGCCTGAAAAAGCTCCGTGACAGCGGCCGCTTCGAGGAAATCATGTCACGCCATCTGGAACTGTTCTGGGCTCAGCTGCAGTAATTTCAGGCCGCCATGCCGACACGGACCTGGCGGCCTCATAGCCATGATAAGCAGCTTCGGATCCCGCCTCGGGATGCGGGTCTTGCCCCGCACGTTGCAGCAGCAGATGGGCAGCCAGAACGTCGTTTTCCTGAAACAGGGCCGGTATCCGGTCTGTATCGCGCTGGTTTCCTCCCGCCCGGATACGGCGGCTGCCCTGATCGCCGGGCGGATCTTGCGAATGGCCGTCCGGGTGCCGCTCACGCGGACTGGTGCTGGCAGATTCGCTGCGCTCCGGATCGTCCGAGCGGACAACCGGGCGGGCGGTCAAAAGACCGCGGTTCGGTTTGGCAGGATTAACCCGTCCTGATACTGGTATAAACATTGAGCGGAACCTTCGCGGTGGCTGAGAACCGGTCTTGCAGAAAAGTTAACATAGCGTGTTTAACAGCGGGTTAATGCAGTCCGCAGCGCGTCGGGAGAGTGGATCAGCCGGTGATGCGCCGGGCTTTGGCATACTGGTTTTCCGCCTCCAGGGCACTGACCGGCTTGGGGCCGGCCTGGCAGCCGCTGGCCAGATCCAGGAAATAGGCGGCCATGTCGATACCATTCATCTGCCTGAGGTCCAGCGCCGCGGTGCGGGCTGCTGCGCGGGCAGGGCCGACGTACTGGGCTGTCAGGGCATCCGGCCGTTCACCGCTCAGCGCCTGTTCCCGGGCCGCGGCCCGGGCGAGCCCTTGGGCAGTGCCCTCGATCAGCGGTGCATCCGCCGGCTGGCCGCCTGCTTGCGCGACTGCGGGCTGGCGCTGATAGGCGGCCTGCATCTGTTTCATGCTGTTGTACAGACTGGCGGTGCTGGAAACTGCAGTAATCATCTTGCTGACCTTTAGGATCGTTCTTGATGCTCACTTTATTATAATTTGATGCAATGTGGCGGCGAAACCTTAACACTGGTTAACATGGTGTTAATGCGGTGCTGCGGGGGTGCGGCCAGCCGGTCGGAGACGCCCTTGCCTCTGATGCCATTCCTGCAGAAGATGCACAGGCAGAAGACGCTCCGGGGAGGACCCATGATTTCAGCGAGCCTTGATACACCCGTGGGTGCGCTCAGCGTGACAGAGCGGGACGGCGCCATTGTGCGCCTTGCCTGGTCAGCTCAGGCGGACGGGCAGTCGGCGCTTTTGGACCGCGCGCTGGCACAGTTGCGTGCCTACTTTTCCGGTGAACTGACGGCCTTCGATTTGCCGCTGTTTGTAGAGGGCTCGGACTTTCAGCGCGCGGTCTGTGATGCGATGCTGGCAATCCCGCTTGGCGAAACCCGCACTTATGGAGAAATCGCCAAGGATCTCGGCGCCCCGCCGCAGCCGGTTGGCAATGCTTGCGGCGCCAATCCGATCCCGGTGATCATTCCCTGCCACCGGGTGCTGAGCGCCACGGGACTGGGCGGCTTTTCGGGCCAGGGCGGGGTCGAAACCAAAGTCGCGCTTTTGAAACATGAAGGCGCTGCGGGCCTGCTGATCTGAACGCAGGGTCCAGCCTGCAGCGCTGCTGCAGCTTCTTCTGGCTGGAAGTATCCCGGGGTGAATGCATCCTGCCAGGGACGCAGAGGGGCAGCGCCCCTCTGTCAGCTACGCATCAAACCGCTGTGGATTTGCGCCGCCGTTCCGGCGCGATCTGCTGGGCAATGCCGACAAACAGCAGGTAGACCGACGTCACCACCAACCCCCAATGCGCCCAGCTGGCGGGGTGGAAATCAACCCAGGCGGCCCAGCCGGCAAAGAAGGTCCAGGCGAGCGCCATGGGCAATGACACCTTGCGCCAGCGCGCGGTGCGCACCGGGTGAATGAACTTCAGCGGCAGGAACATAGCGGCGGACAGCAGGGTCACCAGCACCAGGATGGTCCAATGGCTCGGCTCCAGCGCAAAGATCACCAGCACCAGCATATTCCAGCAGCCGGGAAAGCCGGCAAAGGAATTGTCCTTGGTCTTCATTCTTGTGTCAGCAAAATACATCGCGCTGCCAAAGGTGATGACGATGATTGCAAACCAGCCGGTCCAGCCTGCCATCAATCCCGATTGGAACAGCGCAAAGGCCGGAATGAAAACATAGGTCAGGTAGTCGATGATCAGATCCAGCAGCACCCCGTCGAATTCCGGCGAGTAGCGTTTGACATGGTAATGCCGGGCCAGCGGGCCGTCGACGCCGTCAACGGCAAATGCAATCACCAGCCAGACAAACATCAGGCTCCACTTGCCGTCCGCCGCTGCCAGCATCGCCAGCATGGCGAACACGGCACCGGTTGCAGTCAGCAGATGAACGGAGAGGGCGCGGATCTGAGGTGTCATGCGCCCCTGATGGCGAATTTGGCCGAATCCCGCAAGCATTCAATGCAGCTTTGGGCGGAAATCCGTACCGTTGGAGAACTGGATGCGGGCCATGCGCTGGCCAAAGGGGGCAGGCGCTGTAATGTCAGGCGAGGAAAAGGGGGCTTTGGAAGGTATATCGCGTGCCCGCTCCCAGGGGTGCGTCCCGGGCGGCGGGGCAGGGGCCGCAGGGGCGCCATCGGCAAACAAGGCTGAATAGCCGTTACAGGTCATAGCAGAATCCTTTCTGGATCGGTTTCTGCCATCAAGCCCGCGGCGCCTTAACAGCAGCTTTCCCGCCGCCGTGAAAATAGAGCGCATTTTAGCGAATGCACATGCGCGGCCGCGCTAGCCGCAGCAGTTTCTGCCTGTCTGTACCGGCGGGCAGGGGATGCTGCCATAGGAGCAGAAAACGCAGCAATCCCCATGTTTTGGCCGCAGCAGGGCGCTGCAGGCCGGGCATTCATGAAACCATTGGCAGGCGTCTTGCGGCATCTCTTCTGCGGCCTCATGCCCGCAAGCAGGGCAGGTAAGAACACTGGTCAGGACGGGTTTTTCAGGGTCAGTTGCAGACATTCGGCAGGCCTCCCTGGCTTCAGCAAAACCCAGCCAGGACCTGGGGTCAAGTCATGCCTTTGGGTGGGTCCGCATGTAGACGTCCATCAGATGCGTGGTATCCACCGCCGTATAGGCCTGAGTGGTCGACAGGGACGCGTGCCCCAGCAACTCCTGAATGGCCCGCAAATCGCCGCCGGCCTCCAGCAGGTGGGTGGCAAAGCTGTGGCGCAGCGCGTGCGGTGTTGCCGTCGCGGGCAGCCCCAGCTGGGCGCGGGTCCGGGCCATCACCCCTTGGATCTGGCGCGGGTTCAGCGCCCCGCCCCGCACACCGCGGAACAGCGGTGCTTGCGCCTCCTGCGGATGCGGGCAGAGCGCAAGGTAGCGGTCCACCGAGTCGCGCGCTGCTGGCAGAACCGGCACAATCCGCTCCTTTTTACCCTTGCCCAGAATACGCAGCACCGGCGGCAGCGGCGCGTCGGAGCCCGTCAGGTTCAGTGCTTCTGAGATCCGCAACCCGCAGCCGTAAAGCAGTGTCACTACCGCCACGTCGCGGGCTGCAACCCAATCGGTCTGCGATTGCAGCTCCACCGTTTCCAGCACCGCCTTGGCGGCATCCGGCGCCAGCGGGCGGGGCAGTTTCTTTTGGAATTTCGGCGCCCTGGCAGAAAGCACCGCGGCAGGCTCAAACCCTTCGCGCTCCGCCAGCCAGCGGTAAAAGGTTTTCACTGCCGATAGCTTGCGCGCCAGCGAGCGGGCACCGGTGCCCGAACCGCGCTCCGAGGCCATCCAGGCACGCATATCGGCAGTGGTGATCCGCGCCAGAGCACCCAGCCCTTGCGGGCCGCCGGAGTGTCCGGTCATGAAGGCCAGGAAAGCGCTGACATCGCTGCGGTAGGCAGCCAGCGTGTTGGCCGAGGCGGCCTCCAGCCCGCCCAAGCGCTCCAGCCAGAGCTGCAGGGCATCGCGGCAGGCCGGGGAGATCAATGTCATGACAGCCAGCAGCGCATCGCGCGTTCAAAGACGCCGGCAAAGAAAGCGAGCAGATCGGTGCCCTGCATCGGCGAGAACTGATGCGGGTCTTCGGACCCCATCACCAGCATGCCGGGCAGGCGGCCTTCGCCCAGATCCAGCATCAGGCAGGCCTCGGAGCGGATCCATTCGGCTTTTGCCCCATAAACACGCGGGCTGCCGCCCTGGGTCTGGCGCAGGGTCACAATGCGCTGGCTGCGGGGCTGGCCGGCATAGCTTTCGGTGAAGCCGGGGCCTGACAGCTTCAGGGCGCCGGACTTGCGTTCAATCTCGGCCCCGCCGGGCTGGGCGGTCTCGAGCACCAGCGCCAGGGACTGCACGCGCAGGATCTCCGGCATATCCTGTTCCAGGCAGGCCAGAAAGCCGGTAAAGCCCTGCGGTTCCAGCAACCGCAGCACGGCGCGGTGGATCAGGTTGGTGCCGGCCAGATTGTCATAGGCCGCGGCAATCACCGAGCGGTGGGTATCCTCCAGCCGGTCGAGCCGCGCCGCCATCCGCTCCATCGCGATGCCGCGCAGATCAACAACGTTGGAGCCCATTGCCCGCTCATTGGCGGCGACAAGGGCATTCATCAGGTGCTGGTCTTGCAGCACGGCGTCGGGTTTGGCGAGGATCGCCTCGCGCAACTGGGTTTCCAGGTTGGCTGAACTGCTCATGTCAATAACTCTTGCGGATCCGGACCTCTGACGGGTTTGGTGACGTGTATAGCATGGGAACCGGGCTTTGCTGCGGAAAAATGCAGTTGCAGCGGAAATTGCAGCGGCGGCGCTGCTCCCGCCCGCCGGCAGTGCATTGGCATGCACAGCGTCCGTTGGGCGGGGCGCCGGGCAGAGTGCCCGGCGCGGCGGCGTGAAACGCCGCTGCAGCGCGCCGCAGGCGCGCTGCAGGGCCCAAGACCCCATGCGGTCCGGCGTCAGCCGGGGAGTGCGGGGACGCGGGAGTGCTTCGCTGCGGTTATGAAGGCGCAGGTAAAAACACTGGTAGAAAAGTTCGCAAAGAAAAAGGCGCCTCGATCAGGGGCGCCTTTCCCGGTCCTGGATCCGCTAAACGGGATCAGAGGATCTTGATCTCCGCCGCCTTGATATCGGCAAGGAACGCATCCAGGCCTTTGTCGGTCAGCGGGTGGTTCACCATCGACTTAATCACCGCCGGCGGCGCGGTGATCACATCGGCGCCGATGCGGGCCGAGTCCAGCACGTGGTTCACCGAACGGATCGAGGCGGCCAGGATCTGGGTCTCAAAGCCATAGTTGTCATAGATGGTGCGGATGTCTTCGATCACTTCCATACCGTCCAGGTTGATATCATCCAAACGCCCGATGAAGGGGGAGATGAAGGTGGCACCCGCCTTGGCCGCCAGCAGCGCCTGATTGGCAGAGAAGCACAGGGTCACGTTCACCATGTGGCCGTCGCCGGACAGGGTTTTGCAGGCTTTCAGGCCATCCCAGGTCAGCGGCACCTTGACGGCGATGTTTTCGGCGATCTCCACCAGCTTGCGGCCTTCGGCGATCATCGTCTCGGCATCGGTTGCGGTGACTTCTGCCGATACCGGGCCGTCGACCAGGTTGCAGATTTCCTTGGTCACTTCGATGATGTCGCGGCCGGATTTCTTGATCAGCGACGGGTTGGTTGTGACACCGTCCACCATGCCCAGATCGTTCAGCTCGGCAATCGCGTCGATCTCGGCGGTATCTACGAAGAATTTCATGGGGCAGTCCTTTGGATGGGTTGGCCTCTGTCGCTTCTGCCTTTACCTCATGGGATTACGGGCGGCAACATGGGCAGCAGCATGAGCGGGCAGGAGTTCTTTCAGGCAGGCGAACGGGTCGGGGTGCTGACCACGCAACCCCTTGACCGGCTTTTGGATTACCGCGCACCGGAGGGCGGCTGTTTCCTTGGCGCCTATGTCGAGGTGCCGCTGGGGCCGCGCAAGGTTCTGGGCGTGGTCTGGGGACCGGGTGCGGGCGATTTCGATTCGGCCAAGCTGCGTGCGGTGATCCGGGTTCTGGACGTGGCCCCGATGCGGACCGAGATGCGCCAGTTTTTGGGCAAGGCCGCCGACTACACGCTGACGCCCATGCCCGCCATGCTGCGGCTGGCGACCCGCGCGCCGGGGCTTTCCGATCCGCCCTCAATGCGCAAAATCCTGCGCCGGGGCGAGGGCATGCCCGACCGGATGACCGAGGCCCGAACAAGGGTGCTGGAGGTGCTGGAGGAGTATGGCGGCCTCGCCTTCACCCCGCGCGAGCTGGCGGATATGGCCGATGTGACGCCCTCGGTGGTGAAAGGGCTGGTAAAGCAGGGCGCCCTGCGCAAGGAGGAGGCGCCGCGTGACACGCCTTATCCGCTGCTGGACCCGGAGCTGCCCGGCAAACAGCTGACCGAGGATCAGGCAAGTGCCGCCGCCGCACTGGCCGAAGGCGTCCACAGCGGGCGCTACGGCACCACGCTGCTGAAGGGCGTCACCGGTTCCGGCAAGACCGAGGTATATTTGGAAGCGGTCGCCGCCGCCCTGCGCGCCGGGCGGCAGGCGCTGGTGCTGCTGCCGGAGATTGCGCTGACCGCGGAATTCCTGACCCGGGTGGAGGCGCGGTTCGGGGCCAATCCTGCCGAATGGCATTCCGGCGCCACCATGACCGAACGCCGCCGGGTGTGGAAAATGGTCGGGCAGGGGGCGGCGCAGCTGGTGATTGGGGCGCGTTCGGCCCTGTTTCTGCCGTTCCGTGATCTGGGCCTGATCATCGTTGATGAGGAGCACGACACCTCCTACAAGCAGGAAGACGGGGTGCTTTATAACGCCCGCGACATGGCGGTGCTGCGGGCGGCGATGTGCTCGGCGCAGGTGGTGCTGGCCTCCGCCACACCCAGCCTGGAAAGCTGGGCCAACGCTGAGGCGGGCAAATACAAACGCTTGGATCTGACCGCGCGCTTTGGCGCGGCGGTGCTGCCGGAGATGCGCAGCGTCGATATGCGGTCCGAGGATCTGCTGCCCTCGACCTGGATCTCGCCCACTCTGAAACAGGCGATGAAACTGCGGATGGAACGGGGCGAACAATCGCTGCTGTTCCTGAACCGCCGCGGCTTTGCGCCGGTTACCATCTGCCGCGCCTGCGGCGCCCAGGTGGCCTGCGATCATTGCGACGCGCGCATGGTGGAGCACCGTTTTATGAAACGGCTGATGTGCCACCAATGCGGCGAGACCAAACCGGTGCCGGAGGCCTGCCCGTCCTGCGAGGTGGAGGGCAAGATGGCCCCCGTCGGCCCTGGCATTGAACGGCTGGCGGAGGAAGCCACTGCCCTGTTCCCCGAGGCCCGGATTGCGGTTCTCAGCTCCGACCTCTTCGGCTCCGCCCGTGCCCTGAAGAGCCGGATCGAGGAAATTGCGAAAGGGGAGGCGGACATCATCCTCGGCACTCAGCTGGTGGCTAAGGGACACAACTTCCCAATGCTGACACTGGTGGGGGTGATCGACGCCGATCTGGGCCTGCAAGGCTCTGACCTGCGTGCAGCTGAACGCACCTTTCAGCTGATGCGCCAGGTGGCGGGCCGGGCCGGGCGGGCAGAGAGGCCCGGCGAAGCATTGATGCAGACCTTTCAGCCTGAACACCCGGTGATCCGGGCAATTCTGTCGGGGGACGAGGAGAGCTTCTGGAAGGCCGAGGCTGCTGAGCGCCAGGCCGCCGGCGTGCCGCCTTATGGGCGGATGGCGGGTATCATTCTGTCGGGGCCGGACCTGGCAGCAGTCTTTGACCTGGGCAATGCGATGGCCCGCAACGACGGTCCGTTGCGCCAGATCGGTGCCCAGGTATTCGGGCCGGCCCCAGCGCCCATCGCCCGCGTCCGCGGCCGCCACCGGGTACGGCTGCTGATCAAGGCGGCAAAGGGCGTGCCGTTGCAAGCGGCGATCGCCCGCTGGACCGCGCCCTTGCGTCTCAAAGGGGACTTGCGCCTGAGCATTGATATTGATCCTCAGAGTTTCTTTTGATGCCGGAATGAAGGGGGCTCTGCCCCCGGCCTGCGGCCTCCCCCGGGATACTTGGGGCCAGATGAATAACGGATCCCTTCTTCATCTGGCTGAAAATATCCCGGAGCGCGAGGCAGAGCCTCGCATCTATCGTTTGATCAAACCCGCAGGCTTTCGGCGTGATCTCTGGTCAGCATGCTGGTAGCGACCGCCCCGGCCCACATGCAGAACAGCGCGGCCCAGGCGGTGCCAGTGAAAATCGAACCGCCGGTGACGCCTGCTCCGATCGCGCAGCCGCCGGCCAGCATGCCGCCAAAGCCCATCAAAGCCGCGCCAATCATTGCCTTGCGCATGGTGGAGGGGCTGTCAAAAGCCTGCAGCTTCATTTCTCCGGCCAGCGCAGCGGCCAGCATTGCGCCGATGAACACGCCGGGAACCAGGCCGATGTCAAACTCGAGAACCGCATTCCGGTCGAGGAAGAACATCAATGTGTGCGCCGATGGCCCGGTGAAGGTGGCGCTCTCGATTTGCACCGGATCAAAGCTGACCTGACTGAGCGCATAAGTCAGCGCCCACCCCAGCGCGACTGCAAATCCAACGCCGGAGGCAAAGACCAGTCTTGCCGCGCCAATCCGGTTGCGCTGCGCGAGCACCAGTGCCAGGGCGGCGGTGGCTAGGCCCAGTACCAGCCCGCCCGCCTTCGGCAGCCCAAGCGCGGCCAGGAGATCCAGATTGCGCCCGCCTTCGGTAATCCAGAGCCCGGCAAGCCAGTCCCGGGCAGGCGACAGCAGGCCGGACAGGCTCATCTGCGCGATGACGGCGAAGATCAGCCCCGACACAACCGAGCGCAGGTTGCCGGTGGCTGCCAGCACCAGGAGCCGCCCGGAACAGCCGCGTGCCAGCACCATTCCGCCGCCGAACATCAGCCCGCCCAGGATGGCGCCGGACCAGCTGCCGGGCACCGCCATCATCCGGGCATCGGCGCTGTCCATCAGGTCAAGCATCTGCGCCGCCTGCACCCAGACAACAGCCGTGGAGAAGGTCAGCAGCCAAACCGCAACCTTGTCCCCCAGGCGGCCGCTGGCGAATTCCACCGTAGCTGCCCGCAGGCAGAAGCGCGATCTTTGCGCCGCCACCCCGAAGACAGCGCCGGTCAGAAGCCCGAACAACGCGGCGGCAGGGGCCTCGCCGATATGTTCAACCAGAGGAACCAGATCCATCACACATCTCCCATTCACGAATGGTGATATGTTTATGCGGCCACCTCTGCATTGATGCAGATCAGATGTGCATTGGCCGCTGCCCTCTCGCCAAATCCCGTTGGGGGGCGTAGATGCTGGATATGTTCAAGCCCATGCCCCTGCTTGAGGCGCGAAGCCTCCCCTTCTGGCGCCGTCCCACGGTGCTGCTGTTTGTGATGGCGCTGGCGATGCCGATCGCCTTTAATGCCTGGAGCGCATTGCTCAACAATTTCGTAATCGAGGCAGCGCAATTCGACGGCGCCGATATTGGCCTGTTGCACACGGTGCGGGAGATCCCGGGTTTCCTGGCGGTGGGCGTGATTGCGGTGATCCTGTTTGTGCGCGAGCAGGTGCTGGGGCTGATTTCGCTTGCCTTGCTGGGAGTGGCCACAGCTGTCACCGCCTGGTTCCCGTCGCTGGGCGGGCTGCTGATGGTGACGCTGCTCAGCTCTATCGGCTTTCATTATTATGAGACGGTGAACCAGTCGCTGCAGCTGCAGTGGCTGTCCAAGGAGAAAGCGCCGCAGACGCTGGGCTGGCTGGTGGCTGCGGGATCAGCGGCGACGCTGGTGGTCTATGGCCTCATCGTGCTGACCTGGGACCGGTTTGATCTGGCCTATAACACCGTGTTTCTGGCTGCAGGCGGGGCAACGGCGCTGATCGCTGTGTTTGCACTGTTTGCCTATCCGCAGTTCGATGCGCCGCACCCGCAGACCAAGAAGCTGATCCTGCGCAAACGCTATTGGCTGTACTACGCGCTGCAGTTCATGGCCGGCGCGCGGCGGCAGATCTTTGTGGTTTTTGCAGGCTTCATGATGGTCGAAAAATTCGGCTTTGATGTGCATGAGCTGACCGGGCTTTACCTGATCAATCTGGTGATCAACATCGTCTTGGCGCCAATGCTGGGCAAGGCAGTGGCCATGTTCGGCGAACGGCGCACTCTGATCTTTGAATATGCCGGATTGGCAATTGTCTTTGCGGCCTATGGCGGGATCTACTGGTTCGGCTGGGGCGTGGCTGTTGCGGCGGTGCTCTACGTGATCGACCATGTGCTGTTTGCCTTGGCGCTGGCGCTGAAAACCTATTTCCAGAAAATCGCCGATCCCGGGGATATTGCACCGACCGCAGCGGTGGCCTTTACCATTAACCATATTGCAGCGGTGTTTCTGCCGGTGCTGCTGGGTTTTTTGTGGGTATTGTCGCCCGGAATGGTCTTTGTCCTGGCGGCGGCCATGGCGCTGGTGTCGCTATCCCTGTCGCTGCTGATCCCGCGCCATCCGGAACCTGGCAATGAGACCATCTTCAGCAAATACGCAAACCCGGCGCCGGCAGAATAGTCCTGCAGCCCCGTGGCGCCAGCCGCGGGGCGAGCGCCCGCGCACACAGTGAGCGCGGGCGCTGCCTTGCCTGCGGCCAGGCCGGGGTGCTTGACGCGGGCGGCGCGGCGACCTAGGCGCTGAGCAACAGTTTCAGGAGAGACGCCATGCCCACATTCACTGCCCTCACCACGCTCACCGGAAAAGCCCAGGCCGAAGCGCTGGGCGAAGCGATGGAACGCCTGACCCCGGAACCCAGCGGCGTGGGCGTCTTTGAGATGGAAGACGGCTCGGGCCTGTGGGAAGTGGGCGGCTACTTTACCGATGCTCCGGATGCAGCGGGCCTTGCCCTGCTGGCCTCGATGCACGAAGCCAAACCCTTTGTGGTCTCGGAACTGCCGGAAACCGACTGGGTCGCCCATGTGCGCCGCGAACTGGCGCCGGTCGAAGCGGGCCGCTTTTTTGTCTATGGCTCGCATGACGCGGACAAGCTGCCTGCGGACCGGATCCCGCTGCTGATCGAGGCGGCGATGGCCTTTGGCACCGGTCACCACGGCACCACGCTGGGTTGCCTCAAGGCGCTGGATCATCTGCTGGATCAGGGCTTTCATGGCGAAAAAGTGGCCGACATCGGCTGCGGCACCGCGGTGCTGGCAATGGCGGCAGCCCGGGTCTGGGACGGCACCATTCTGGCCAGTGATATCGACCAGGTTGCAGTTGAAGTCGCCGAAGCAAATCTTAAGGCCAATGGCATGGAAGGCCAGGTTGCCTGTGTGGAAGCCGCCGGTTTTGATCACCCGGATCTGCAGGCACAGGCGCCGTTCGACCTCATCTTCGCCAATATTCTGAAGGGCCCTCTGGTGGCTTTAGCGCCGGATGTCGCTGCGAATCTGCGCCCCGGCGGCTATGCGATTCTCTCGGGCATCCTGAACGAGCAGGCCGAAGACGTGGTTAACGTTTATGCGCAGAACGGCATCAATCCCGAGCGCCGGGATGAAATTGGTGAATGGACAACGTTACTTCTCCGTAAAGCGGGCTGATTGACTTAACTTTGCGGCGAATTTGAATGGTTTGCCGCATTTTCGCCCCAATTCGAGCCAAAGATGGGCCATCCGCTGGTGGGGGCCAGTTCGGAGGCTCGTAATGGGCGAACATCGTGATCAGTTCCAGGCGCGTTTGAAGCATATCAACCGCAAACATGAAGCTCTGTCCGCGGGCTATTCCGCAAGGCTGCGGCCGGACGGGCTGCTGGTGGTAAAGCCGCAGCGGCTGCAATCCCGGATTTCAGGACGCTCGCTGATTTTCTTCGCGGCGGCGTTTTTGCTCTTCAAGGGCTTCCTGATGGCCGCGCTTGGCTCTGGCAGCTATGACGCGCGGGTGCAGACACTGGCCGGCGGCAGCGGCATTGAACGCGCGGGCGCCTTCCTGATGCAGGCAGACCCGGTATCAGTCTTCCTGGCCCGGAAAATCGGACCCGTTCTGCGCTGACAGCAATGCCAGCAAAGGACAAAAAGGCCGCTGGCAGGGGGAGCCGGCGGCCTTTTTGTTCGGCGCGGCCCTGCGGCGCAACCCGGCAACAAAAAACGCCGCGGCCCTGTAAGGTCCGCGGCGTTTCCCTAGTCGCCCCGAGGGAGGAGGCAGGGCGTGAAAAGGGGGTTCAGAAAACGGTTTTGCCGGTTGCAACGGTCTCGATGTCGCCGCGCGACATGCCGATGTCGGCCAGCTCGCGGTCGGACAGGCCCGACAGGGCGTTGCGGGTTGCACGGGCGTCATTCCAGGCAGCAAGCATGCCGGTTGCGGTTGCAACCAATGCGCCGAAGCGGCCAAACAGGCCGGTGGAACCATAGGTGGTGCGGGTGGTGTCAAATGCGGCCATATCCGTGTCCTCTGATCTGATGTTGGCTTCGTCGCGATGTTGCGATGGCGGGCATCTAGTGAGGAAAATCCAACCCGGCAAGATCCGAAATTGCATGCGTCATATGCACGGTGCGCATAGCTTTGCGCCTTAGTAACAAGGGCGGTTTGCCTGCGCACTGCTTTTGCCGGGAAATGTCGTTCCGCCTATTGCGGAAGGTCGGTTTCAGGACAGGATTTGCCTCCTTGGCGGCGGGCAGTGCGCAGGGAAAGCAATTGGACATGTTCGCGTTTTGTGCTAATCGTTGAAAAAATAATTGCAAAGAGCAGACGGGGACCGGGCACATCATGCGGATTCTGGGAATTGATCCGGGGCTGCGCACCCTTGGATGGGGGGTCATCGAATCAAATGGCCCGCGGCTGAGCCATGTTGCCAACGGCCATTGTTGTTCCGATGGTGATGATCTGGGCGAGCGTCTGCTGTCGCTGCACAATCAGGTCACCGAGATCATTGAGGCTTATGCCCCGGATCAGGCCGCGATCGAACAGACCTTTGTGAACAAGGACGGTGCCGGCACCCTGAAACTGGGCCAGGCGCGCGGCGTGGCGCTGCTGACGCTTGCCAAGGCAGGTCTGCCGGTGGGTGAATATGCCCCCAACCGGGTCAAAAAGACCGTGGTGGGCGTGGGGCACGCCGAAAAGGAGCAGGTCATGCATATGGTCAAACTGCAGCTTCCCGGCTGTGCGCCTAAAGGTGCCGATGCAGCGGATGCGCTGGCGATTGCCATCTGCCATGCCTATTACGGCGGCACGCAGCAGCGGCAGCTGAGGGAGAAACGCGCATGACCGGAGAATTGGCATGATTGGCAAGATGACGGGACGGCTCGACTACCGGGCGCAGGACCATGTGCTGATCGACGTGCGCGGCGTCGGTTATATTGTCTATTGCTCCGACCGCACCATGGCGGCGCTGCCGGGCACGGGCGAGGCGGTCGCGCTTTATACCGAGATGGTAGTGCGCGAAGACCTGATGCAGCTTTATGGTTTCACCTCTTTGGTGGAGAAGGAATGGCACCGGCTGCTGACGTCGGTGCAGGGGGTGGGGGCCAAGGTCTCGCTGGCCATTCTTGGCGCACTGGGGCCGGATGGCGTGAGCCGTGCGATTGCTTTGGGCGATTGGGCCTCGGTTAAGACGGCCAAGGGCGTCGGCCCCAAGACCGCGCAGCGCATCGTGCTGGACCTCAAGGACAAGGCGCCGGGTGTGATGGCCATGGGGGGCGCTGTGGCGGATGCGATGGACGGCCCCGGGCTGGAGGTGGTCGAGGACGCCGGGCCGGCACCTGCTGCCAGGCCGGCCCGCAAGACGCCGCCAAAGAAACCCACGGGTGCCGCTGCGGCGTCGGCCGGGGCGCTGTCGGCTTTGGGCAATCTGGGCTATGGTCCCTCGGACGCCGCTGCTGCGGTGGCCGAGGCTGCGGCCACCTATCCGGATGCGGATGAGGCCGAGCTGATCCGCGCGGCTCTGCGGCTGCTGGCGCCGAAGGGGTGAAGATGAAACACCAAGGGCAGCGCCCGACCCTGGGTGGGTGCGAAGCGCCCTCCCGTCAAACCAAAGGTTTGCCTTCGGCAAAACGGGAGGGCCGGGCGCTGCCCGGCCTTCAGCCGGGCGGGACATTTCAGAGAGACCCGTACCATGATTGACGCCGACCCTGCCCTGCGCCCTGAGCCGCTGCCGGAAGACAGTGCTGCGGACAACGACCGCGCTCTGCGCCCGCAGGGGCTTGGCGAGTTCATCGGCCAGGCCGAAGCCCGCGCCAATCTGAAGGTCTTTATTGAATCCGCCCGCCGCCGCGGCGAGGCGATGGACCACACGCTGTTCCACGGCCCTCCCGGTCTTGGCAAGACCACTCTGGCCCAGATTATTGCCCGCGAGCTGGGGGTGAATTTCCGCATGACCTCCGGCCCGGTTCTGGCTAAGGCCGGCGACCTGGCAGCGATCCTTACAAATCTTGAAGCCAGCGACGTGCTGTTCATCGATGAAATCCACCGGCTGAACCCGGCGGTGGAGGAAGTGCTTTATCCGGCGATGGAGGATTTCGAACTGGATCTGGTGATCGGTGAAGGCCCTGCGGCGCGCACCGTGCGGATCGAGTTGCAGCCCTTTACCCTGGTCGGGGCCACCACCCGGATGGGCCTGCTGACCACGCCGCTGCGCGACCGCTTCGGCATCCCGACCCGGCTGCAGTTCTATACCATTGACGAGCTGTTCGAGATTGTCCGCCGCAATGCCCGCAAGCTGGGTGCGCCTGCGGATGATGCAGGCGCCCGCGAGATCGCGCGGCGCGCCCGCGGCACCCCCAGGATCGCCGGCCGGCTCTTGCGCCGCGTTGTGGACTTTGCGGTTGTGGAGGGCGATGGCACGATCTCCCGCGAACTGGCCGATGGTGCGCTGACCCGGCTGGGGGTGGATCGGCTGGGGCTGGATGGCGCCGACCGGCGGTATCTGACCCTGCTGGCCGAGAATTACGGCGGCGGACCAGTGGGGATCGAAACGATCTCGGCCGCCTTGTCCGAGAGCCGCGACGCGCTGGAGGAGGTGATAGAGCCCTACCTTTTGCAGCAGGGCCTGATCCAGCGCACCCCGCGCGGGCGGATGCTGGCGCAAAAGGCCTGGACCCACCTGGGGATGGCGCCGCCGCGCTCCCGGAACGATCTGTTCGGGTAGGCAGCGGAAAAACCACTATAAGTTGTGTCAGGAATGATGACCTATTCTGCTGGCGCCGGGCGGGCCGGACAGATGCGCCACTGCGATGCGCGGGCGGGGCGCCGCGCGGCCGCGCGGCGCTGCCTCCGGCGGGAGTATTTCCACCCAGAAAGAAGCTGTGCCGCATCCGCTTGCGGTGATGCGGGATGCGCCGCGCCAGCGGTGCCCGGCCCAAGGCTGTTTGCGGCGGCCTGGCGCAGCCAGGGGGCCGGACAGGCGCGGGAGCCCCCCTTGCCGCCGCGCAGCACAGACGGCATAGACAGGGCAGGATCAAGGAGACGCATATGACCGCCCAGCTGCCAGACCTGACGCCCGAACAGATCGAAGCCCTGTTCACCCGCCAAGACGGCTCATACGCTTGTGCCCGCTGGGGCCGGCCGGTGGCGCCGATCGTCTTCGGGGTTCAGGACGAGACACTGAAAACCGTTAAGGGAGCGCTGGAAGCGGTGATGACGCTGGCAGGCCATCAGATGGCCGAGACCGACCCTGAGCTGGGCTCGAATCTGATGTTCTTCTTTTTCCTGGACTGGGACGAACTGCTGGAAGTGCCTGATCTGGACCGGCTGATCCCCGGGCTTGCGCCGCTGGTGGCACGGCTGAAGGCGGCGGAGGCCAGCCAGTACCGGGCGTTCCGGTTTGACGATCAGGGCGGCATCAAGGCGGCGTTTGTGTTCCTGCGGATGCAGGGGGCGATGGCGCAGATGCCCGCCGAAACGCTGGCGCTCACCCAGGCGGTGCAGGTGGCGCTGATGTGGGGTGGTGCGGCCTTTGCTGAAACCTCTCCCTTGGCGGTGCTGCCGGAGACCGGCGCCACCATTCTGCGCCCCGAAATTGCAGGGATCATTGCGGCGGCCTATGACCGGATGATGCCGGTGGCCGCGGACGACAAGTCCCACGCCCTGCGCTTGTTTGCACGGTTGCAAGCGCCGGCGGCGGGGCAGCCGCAGTCCTGATGCGGTCTTTCGCGGGCTTGCCGCTGCCTGATGCAGCCCGGATTGCGCTGGAGCGTGTGCAGGAAGAGCTGCCCGCAGGGCGGCCGGTTGCTGCAGAGAATATGCATCTGACGCTGGCCTTTCTGGATGATCAGCCGGAACAGATGCTGCAAGCCCTGCATCAGGACCTCGCAGGCATCCGCGCGCCGGTTCTGACCCTCAGCATTCAGGGGCTGGAGACCTTTGGCGGCAGGCAGCCGCGGGTGCTGGCTGCGGTGGTGCAAAAGACACCGGAGCTAAGCCGCCTGCGGAACCAAGTGCGCAGTGCCTGTCAGGCGGCGGGAATTGCTTTGGCGCGGGAACGGTTCCGCCCGCATGTGACGCTGGCCCGGTTCCCGCGGTATCTGCAGCCGGGGCAGCTGGAGAAGATCGCCGGTTTCCTGCAAACGGCGGCGGGGTTCCGGCTGCAGACCGATGCGGACTGTTTTGCCCTTTACCAGTCCACGCTGGCCCCCGAAGGCGCGCGCTATGATGTCCTGGCGGAATACCCGCTGGAGGGCTGAGACGCTTGCGGCGGTCCGGCCCCAGCCATAGATTGCCCGCCAAACCACAGGAGCGCAGAGCATGATCCACGAATTCCCGGTGCGGGTCTACTACGAGGACACCGACATGGGCGGGATCGTCTATCACGCCAACTACCTGCGTTTTATTGAACGTGCGCGCAGCGACTGGGTGCGCGGCATTGGTGTCGATCAGAACGCCATGCGCGAGGCCGGGCGGATCTATGTTGTGCGCCGGATTGAGGCGGATTACCTGGCGCCCGCCAAATTCGACGAGGAACTGCTGGTCACTACCGCGCTGCACAATGTGACACCGGCCCGGATGGTGCTGATGCAAGAGGTCACGCGCGGCGGCCAGCCGCTGTTCCGGGCCCAGGTCACCATCGTCTGCATCACCACAGGCGGCCGGCCTGCGCGGCTTCCGGCAGAGATTCGCGCATTGCGGTAACATTTGGCGCAGTGGCGCCTGTTTTAATGGCCTTTGACATTGAACTGGGCTAGCCTTTGGCCAAATAAGGCCGGAGAAACGGCCGGGAAATCGTAGAGCAGGCGAATGGAAGCAGAAACTCTGGCGCTGGCGCAGGAGATTGATTTCTCCATGTGGGGCCTTTTCGCGCGGGCCACCGTAACCGTGAAATTGGTGATGCTGATGCTGATCGGGGCTTCGGTCTGGTCGTGGGGCATCATCGTTCAGAAGACCATCAACTACCGCAAGGCGCGCGGCGAGGCGGATGCCTTTGACCGGGCTTTCTGGTCCGGCAATCCGCTGGATGAGCTGTTCGACCAGGTCGGGGCAAGGCCGCCGGGTCAGGCGGCCCGGATCTTTTCCGCGGGCATGACCGAATGGCGGCGCAGCCACCGCAGCGACGGCGGGCTGATCCCTGGCGCGCAAGCGCGCATCGACCGGTCGATGGATGTGGCCATCGCCAAGGAGACCGAAGGGCTGCAAAGCGGCTTGTCGATCCTGGCCACCGTCGGCTCCACCGCGCCCTTTGTGGGGCTGTTCGGTACCGTTTGGGGCATCATGACCGCCTTTATCGAGATTGCAGAACAGCAGAACACCAACCTTGCCGTGGTGGCGCCCGGCATTGCCGAGGCGCTGATGGCGACCGGGCTGGGTCTGCTGGCGGCAATTCCGGCGGTGGTTTTTTATAATAAGTTGAGCGCGGACAGCGACCGCATCATTGGCGGCTATGAGGGCTTTGCCGATGAGTTCGCCACCATCCTCAGCCGCCAGTTGGATTCCTGAGCTATGGGTGCCGCAGTCCAGCAGCCTTCAGGAGGCAGCAACCGCCGCCGCGGACGCCGCCGCGGACGCGGCAGGGTGATGTCGGAAATCAATGTCACGCCTTTTGTGGATGTGATGCTGGTGCTGCTGATTATCTTTATGGTGGCGGCACCGCTGATGACGGTCGGCGTGCCGGTCGAGCTGCCCAAGACCGCAGCGGGCGCCTTGCCCGGCGATGAGGAAGAGCCGCTGACTGTCACGATGACCGCCGAGGGCGGTGTTGAAATCCAGACCACGCCGGTTTCGCGCGATGAACTGGTGCCCAAGCTGCGGGCGATTGCGGCCGAGCGCAGCTCGGACCGGGTGTTCCTGCGCGCCGACGGACGCATCGCCTATGCGGATGTCATGCAGGTGATGGGCGCGCTGAACGCAGGCGGGTTTTCCAATGTTGGGCTGGTGACGGACACCGGCGGCCCGGCCCTGGACGGGCAGCCGTCTGAGGGCGCAGGGCAATAAGCGGGGACGCGGGCGGTGCAGACCGGAACCAGGATCTCTCTTGCCGGACACGGGCTGTTGATGGGGTGGGTTGTCTTTGGCGCCTGGTTCCCCTCCGAACCGTTGCCGTCCCGGGTGCAGCAGGTGGCGCTGATATCGGCGGAGCAGTTTGAAAAGCTCAGCCAGCAGCGCCAGGCGCCGCAAGTTGCCCCCGAACCTGCACCGTTGAATGAACCGGCCGAAGTGCAACCCGCACCGGAGCCCGCGCCGCAGCCGGACCCGGAACCTGAAACTGTCCAGCCCGAACCGGTCATGCCGGCGGCGCCGGATCCGCAGGTGACAGAGATCCCCGAGCCGCAGTCCGAGCCCGATGTTCCGGACACGCCGCCTGCAGCGGCTGAGGAGCCGGAGATAGCTGCGCTGGTGCCGCAGGTGCGCCCTGAAACTGCGCCGCGCCCGGTGGAGCGTGTCGCGCCTGAGCCTGTTGCGCCGCCAGAACCGGACACCAGGGTTGACGATACTGCCCAGCCGGAAGTGGCACCGGAGGAGGGCGCCGAGACCGAACAGGAGGTGCAGGAAGCCACCGCGCCCGAGGCCGCCAGCGACCGGATCGTGACCGAAGAAAACGAAGGCGAGGACGTTGCAGCCTCTGCTGCGCCAGAGGTCTCGGTGCGGCCCAGGACACGGCCGGCCCGGCCGCAGCCGCAACCGGAAGAGGCCGTGGAAGCAGCCCAGCCGGCCGAGCAAGCGCAGCCGGAGCCGGAGACGGCGGATACACCCTCCGCAGTGGAAGATGCCTTGGCGGAAGCCCTGGCAGGCGGCGCCGATGTTGAAGCGCCGGAACCATCCGGCCCGCCGCTGACACTGGGCGAAAAGGATGCCCTGCGGGTTGCGGTCTCGCAGTGCTGGAATGTGGGATCGCTGTCGACGGACGCGCTGAACACCACGGTGGTGGTGACGGTGTCGCTGGCGCAGGACGGCAAGCCGGACAGCGGCAGCATCCGGATGCTGTCAAGCACCGGTGGCTCGTCATCGGCGGCGCAACAGGCCTTTGGGGCCGCCCGTCGGGCAATAATCCGCTGCGGAGCCAAGGGGTTTCAGCTTCCCCCTGAAAAATACGCGCAATGGCGTGATATCGAGATGACATTCAATCCGGAAAGGATGCGGATCAAATGAGGAAAATTCTGGCAGCTCTGCTGATCGGGGCTTCGGCACTGGCCGGGGCGGGCGCCGCTGCGGCGCAGACCGGCCCGCTCCGCATCGAGATCGATCAGGGTGTGATTGAGCCGTTGCCCTATGCGGTGCCGGATTTTGTGCCCGAGACCCCTTCGGCTGCGGAGCATGCGGCGCAGATCGCGCGGGTGGTGGCGGAAGATCTCAGCGGTACCGGACTGTTCCGCGAAGTGCCCGCCAGCGCCCATATCTCCAAAGTGACCGGCTTTGACAACCCGGTGAAATATGCCGACTGGAAGGCGGTGAACGCCCAGGCGCTGATCACTGGCGCTGTCAGCGTCACCGGCAACCGGCTGACGGTTCGGTTCCGCGGCTATGACGTGTTTGCGGAGAAGGAGCTGGAAAGCGCGCTGCAATTCTCCGGCACCACCGGCGGCTGGCGGCGGATGGCGCATAAGGTGGCTGATGCCATCTACAGCGAAATCACCGGCGAGAGCGGCTATTTCGACAGCCGGGTGGTCTATGTCTCCGAAAGCGGCCCCAAGAACGACCGCCGCAAACGGCTGGCGATCATGGATTACGACGGCGCCAATGTGCAGTATCTGACCAACAGTGCGTCTCTTGTGCTGGCACCGCGGTTCTCGCCCACTGGCGACCGGGTGCTGTACACCAGCTATGAAAGCGGCTTTCCGCAGATCCATGTGCTGGATGTGGGCCAGGTGCAGCGCAAAATCCTGTCCAGCGGCGATGGCATCATGAGCTTTGCGCCGCGGTTTGCGCCGGACGGGCGCACGGTGGTCTACTCGCAGACCCAGGGCGGCAACACCGATCTGTTCTCGATGGATATCGGGACCGGGGGCAAGACCCGGCTGACCTCGGCGCCCTCGATCGAGACGGCGCCGTCGTTTTCGCCTGACGGGTCGCAGGTTGTCTTTGAAAGCGACCGCTCAGGCAGTCAGCAGCTCTATGTGATGCCCGCAAGCGGCGGCGAGGCGCGCCGGATCAGCTTTGGCCAGGGGCGCTATGGCACCCCGGTGTGGTCGCCGCGCGGCGACATGATTGCCTTTACCAAACAGAACAAGGGCCGGTTCCATATCGGCGTGATGCGCACCGACGGCAGCGAGGAGCGCTTGCTGACCGCCTCGTTCCTGGACGAGGGGCCGACATGGGCGCCAAACGGCCGGGTGATCATGTTCACCCGTGAAAGCCAGGGCAGCACCGGGCGGGCGTTGCTTTATTCGGTGGACATTACAGGGCGCAATCTGAAGCCGGTAAGGACGCCGGACGGGGCCTCGGACCCGGCCTGGTCTCCGCTGCAGCAGTAAATGGGCCGTTAAGGCGGGGATACCCGCATAGTACCACCCCCGGGCTTATGCTAGTTTCGGGTTAAGAAACGCAAAGGGATAGGCAGACGATATGAGCGGTTTGAAATTGGCAATGGCGGCGGTGGCCGTGCTGGGGCTGACAGCCTGCAGCAGCAACCCATGGAACGACGATTTGAACGGCGGCGGGGCCGGGGCAGGCGGTGCAGGCGCCGGTGCAGGCGCGCTGGATCCGGCCAGCCCGGCCTATTTCCAGCAGACCGTAGGCGACCGGGTGCTGTTTGCAATTGATCAGTCCACCCTGTCGCCTGCGGCCCAGGCAACGCTGCAAGGCCAGTCGCAGTGGCTGGCCCGGAACGCCGATTATGTGGTCACCATCGAAGGCCACGCGGACGAGCAGGGCACCCGCGAATACAACCTTGGCCTGGGTGCGAAACGCGCCAATGCCGCCCGTGAATACCTGATGTCCCAAGGGGTCGCCGGCAGCCGCATCAAGGTGGTAAGCTTCGGCAAGGAACGCCCGCTGGAAATCTGTTCGGACGAGGTCTGCTATTCCAAGAACCGCCGCGCGGTGACGGTGCTGGCAGGCGGGTTGACGGGGTAACGCCATGAAATCTTTGCGCATTGCGCTTTTGGCCTCTGCACTGCTGCTGCCGCTGCCGCTGGCGGCGCAGAATCAGCAGACCCTCGCCGATATCCGCCAGGAACTGACTGTCTTGCACGTCGAGATCCAGCGGCTGAAACGGGAGCTGTCGACCACTGGCGCGCCCTCGGCGGATCTATCCGGCAATACCGTTCTGGACCGGGTCGGCGCGATTGAAAGCGAGCTGCAGCGGCTGACCCTGCAAACCGAGGAGATGAACCACCGGATCGACCGGATTGTCAGCGATGGCACCAACCGGATCGGTGATCTTGAATTCCGGCTGGTCGAGCTGGAAGGCGGCGATATCGGCGCCCTGGGCGAGACAACAACCCTCGGCGGCGGCGAGCTGCCGGTTGCGGGCGCCGGCGCCATTGAGGCGGAGGGCGCGGGCGGCCCGGCAGCAGGTGAGCTGGCAATCGGCGAGCAGGCAGACTTTGACGCTGCCGGAAAACTGCTGTCCGAGGGGCTTTACCAGGATGCGGCGGAGAAATTCGCGGCCTTCAATCAGGTCTATCCGGGCAGCCCGCTGGCGCCGGCCGCCGAATTCAGCCGCGGCAAGGCGCTGGATGGTCTCGGTGACACCCGTGAGGCGGCGCGGGCCTATCTGGCGGCGTTCTCCGGCAATTCCGCCGGGCCGGTGGCCCCCAAGGCGCTGTTTGAGCTGGGCTCGGCACTGGGCCGTCTTGGCCAGACCGATCAGGCCTGCGTCACGCTGACCGAGGTCGGCGTGCGCTTTCCGGGTGCGGCAGAAGAGGCCGGGGCCGCGGCGGAAATGGCCAAGCTGGGCTGTTCTTGACGGGCGCGCGGCAGAATATCCTGCCCCTGGTGCGGAGCCAGTTCCGCTCCGCCCTTCCTGACCGGCTGGGAATCGCTGTCTCGGGCGGCGGTGATTCTATGGCGCTGCTGCATCTGCTGCACGACTGTTTCGCCGGCGGCGAGGTCGTGTTGTTTGCCGCCACTGTTGATCACGGGCTGCGTCCGGAAGCAGCAGCAGAGGCCGAAGCCGCGGGGGCGGCAGCAGCCCGGCTTGGCATCAGCCATGAGGTGCTGCGCTGGGAAGACGGGCCGCAGAACGGCAATCTGCAGAACCAGGCCCGCGAGGCGCGCTATGATCTGCTGACCGGCTGGGCACGGCGCCACGGCATTCCGGTGCTGGCACTGGGCCACACCGCAGATGATCAGGCTGAAACGGTTCTGATGCGGATGGCGCGTGCCTCTGGTGTGACCGGGCTGTCGGGGATGGCAGAGCGGCGCACGCACAACGGCGTGACGCTGCTGCGGCCGCTGCTGGATGTAACCCGTTGCGAATTGCGGGACTATCTGGAAAGCTGCGGCATTGCATGGTCCGAAGACCCGAGCAACGAGGATACCAGATTCGAACGGGTCCGGGTGCGCCGGGCGCTGCAGGAACTGGCGCCGCTGGGCTTGACCCCTGCGGTTTTTGCCAAGATTGCCCGCAACATGGCCAAGGCCCGTGAAGCGCTGGACTGGTATGTGTTCCTGGCCGCCCGCGACTTGGCGCATGTGCAGGCGGGCGCTGTTGCCCTGTGTCAGCGCAAATTCCGCACTTTGCCCAGTGAAATCAGCCACCGGCTGCTGGTGCGCTCCATTCAGTGGATTTCCGGCACTGCTTACCCGCCGCGCCGTGTGCCGATGGAAAAAGCCGTTCTGGCGGCCCGCAACGGCGGATCGGCCACATTGGCGGGCTGCCGTCTGGTCACCACCAGCAAACAGATATGGATCTGCCGCGAATATAACTCCGTGCGCGGCGAGGTCTCTCTGCCGGGGCAGGCCTGGGACGGCAGGTGGAAGGTTTATGGCGGCGACGCAAAGGGTTGCGAGATTCGCGCGCTAGGCCAAAAGGGTCTGCAGCTATGCCCGGACTGGCGTGCTGCAGGGATGCCGGGCGCCGTGCTGCAGGCCACTCCGGCAGTGTGGCGGGGCGGGGAATTGGCGGCTGCACCAGCGGCTGGATTCGCCAATGGCTGGTCGGCGGAAACGGCAGGAACCGAAGAAGAGTTCTTTGCATCCCTTTTATCGCATTGAACCTGCTCGAATGATCCTTATTTTAAGCACAACGCAGGCGGCCCGTGTGGCGCGCCTATCTGATAGGGAGAACTTTCCTTGGGCAACGCTCGCAATATCGCCTTCTGGGTTGTTCTGTTTCTGCTGATTCTGGCGCTGTTCAATTTGTTCAGCGGTTCCGGCAGCACGATGCAGAGCCGTGAACGCACTTTCTCGGACTTCGTCAGCTCGGTTGAGACCGGCAAGGTCAGCACCGTCACTTTGGACGGGGAACAGGTGCGCTACACCACGACCGATGGGCAGAACTATGTCACCATCAAACCGGCCGATGCTGAAGTCACGGCACTTCTGATCGACAAGAACATTCCGGTGCGCGCCGAAAAACAGCAGCAGTCGGGTTTTCAGTCCTTCCTAATCACGCTGCTGCCTTTCATTCTGCTGATTGGCGTCTGGATCTATTTCATGAACCGGATGCAGGGCGGCGGCAAAGGCGGCGCCATGGGATTCGGCAAGTCCAAGGCCAAGATGCTGACCGAAAAGCATGGCCGGGTGACCTTTGACGATGTGGCCGGCATTGATGAAGCCAAGGAAGAGCTGGAAGAGATCGTCGAATTCCTGCGCAACCCGCAAAAATTCTCGCGTCTGGGCGGCAAGATCCCCAAGGGTGCGTTGCTGGTGGGCCCTCCGGGCACTGGTAAGACGCTGCTGGCGCGCGCGATTGCGGGCGAGGCGGGCGTGCCCTTCTTCACCATCTCTGGCTCCGACTTTGTGGAAATGTTCGTGGGCGTCGGTGCCTCCCGTGTGCGCGATATGTTCGAGCAGGCGAAGAAAAACGCGCCCTGCATTGTTTTCATCGACGAGATCGACGCCGTCGGCCGCCATCGTGGCGCCGGTTATGGCGGCGGCAATGATGAGCGTGAGCAGACGCTGAACCAGCTGCTGGTTGAGATGGATGGTTTTGAGGCCAACGAGGGCGTGATCATCCTGGCGGCGACCAACCGCAAGGACGTTCTGGATCCCGCGCTGCTGCGTCCGGGACGCTTTGACCGCAACGTGACCGTCGGCAACCCCGACATCAAAGGCCGCGAGAAGATCCTGGGCGTGCATGCGCGCAAAACCCCGCTGGGCCCGGATGTGGACCTGCGTATCATCGCCCGCGGCACGCCTGGCTTCTCGGGCGCGGATCTGGCCAACCTGGTCAATGAGGCGGCGCTGATGGCCGCCCGCGTCGGTCGCCGCTTTGTCACCATGGAAGATTTCGAATCGGCCAAGGACAAGGTGATGATGGGAGCCGAGCGCCGCTCGATGGTGCTGACCCAGGATCAGAAGGAAAAGACCGCCTATCACGAAGCCGGCCATGCGGTTGTCGGCCATATACTGCCGGAATGCGATCCGGTTTATAAGGCGACAATCATTCCGCGCGGCGGCGCGCTGGGGATGGTGGTGTCCTTGCCTGAAATGGACCGGCTGAACTGGCACCGTGACGAATGCCAGCAAAAGCTGGCCATGACGATGGCAGGCAAAGCGGCTGAAGTGATCAAATACGGCGAGGACCATGTGTCGAACGGCCCGGCCGGCGACATCCAGCAGGCCAGCCAATTGGCCCGCGCCATGGTGATGCGCTGGGGCATGTCCGACAAGGTCGGCAATATCGACTATGCCGAAGCGCATGAGGGCTATTCGGGCAACACTGCCGGCTTCTCGGTCTCCGCAAATACCAAGGAGATGATCGAGGAAGAGGTGAAGAGCTTCATCCAGGCCGGTTATGACCGCGCGTTCCAGATTCTGACAGACCATCATGAAGAGTGGGAACGTCTGGCGCAGGGTCTCCTGGAATACGAGACGCTGACCGGTGAAGAGATCAAGCGCGTCATGAATGGCGAGCCGCCGCAAGCCGGCGATGACGAAGATGGCGGCGAGGATGAGGGCAATGCCTCGGTCACCGCAATCCCCAAGGCCAAGCCGAAAAAATCCCCGCCGGAGGGCGGCATGGAGCCTGAGCCGACGGCGTAAGGATCCTAACCTGAAAATGAAATGTCCCGGAAACCAGCTGCGGTTTCCGGGACATTTTTTTTGGGACGGGGGGCGGGGGCCGCGGCGGGCAGCAAAGCTGCCCGCCGCGGCCCCCGCCCGGATCGGATCGCCATTGCGATCCGATCCTTTGGACGGCTGTGCGATTTCTTCATACGGAAACAAAGGGGTATCAGGCATTTTCGCGCTGGCAACCATTGTCAAAGCGTGTAGCCTTCGCCGGGATTGATCAAACTTCAGCAGGAGAAACAGGCAATGCCGGTATTGCGGGACAGCGGATTCAAAGGGGAAATCACCTGGCTGGGCATGGTTCCGGCTGGCGATAGTCTGCGGGCGGAACCGGCCGGCCAGTTGCAGCTTGGGTTTTCCGGCATTGCCGGTGAACGCCACGAGGGGGAGAACCGCGCCTCCTGCGTGCGGGTCCGCAATCTCTATCCTGAAGGCACCGAGATCCGCAATGTCCGCCAGTTGACGATCCTGTCCGAGGAAGAGCTGGCAGTGATTGCCGCGGACATGGGAATGGAGCGGGTCGACCCGGCCCATCTGGGCGCCACTATCATCCTGCGCGGCATCCCGGACTTTACCTTTGTGCCGCCTGGTTCCCGGCTGCAGGGACCGGACGGGGTGACCTTGACTGTCGATATGGAAAACCGGCCTTGCGTGCTGCCAGGGCGGGAGATTGAAAGAGATCACAGCGGATGTGGCGCCCGGTTCAAGCCTGCCGCAAAGAACCGCCGGGGAATCACGGCCTGGGTTGAACGGCCGGGAAGTGTGAACCTGGGCGGCGAATTCGCCCTCTTTGTGCCGGATCAACGCGCCTGGGCGCCATGAATCCCTTCCTTAAAGGGAAAGCGTTTCCTTTAAGGAACCTCTGCAGGGCCTGCGAAAGACCTCACGCCGCTTCGAGGCAGGATAATGTCGGAAATCACGCGCGTGTTTTGCCGCATATTGGCTAAGTCTATCGCGAAACCGGCATCTCTGTGCCGGCGATTGTATGCAAACTCAGCAGGAACCTTGCCATGAGCTACAAGAGTGACATCGAGATTGCGCGTGAAGCGCAGAAGAAGCCGATCCAGGAGATTGGTGCGAAGATCGGGATTTCCAGCGGCGATCTGCTGCCCTACGGCCACGACAAGGCAAAGGTGTCCCAGTCGTTCATCAACTCGGTTCAGTCCAAGGAAGACGGCAAGCTGATCCTGGTGACCGCGATCAACCCGACACCGGCGGGCGAAGGCAAGACCACCACCACCGTGGGTCTGGGCGACGGGCTGAACCGGATCGGCAAGAACGCGATGATCTGTATCCGCGAGGCGTCCTTGGGTCCGAACTTCGGCATGAAGGGCGGCGCTGCAGGCGGCGGTTACGCGCAAGTGGTGCCGATGGAGGAAATGAACCTCCACTTCACCGGCGACTTCCACGCCATCACCTCGGCGCACTCGCTGCTGTCGGCGATGATCGACAACCACATCTACTGGGGCAATGAATGCGACATCGACACCCGCCGCGTCGCCTGGCGCCGGGTTGTGGACATGAACGACCGCGCCCTGCGCACCATCACCGCGTCCCTGGGCGGCGTCTCCAACGGCTTCCCGCGCGAAGCCGGTTTTGACATCACCGTGGCCTCCGAAGTGATGGCGATCCTGTGCCTCGCGAATGATCTGAAGGACCTGGAAAAGCGCCTGGGCGACATCATCGTGGCCTACCGCCGCGACAAGACCCCGGTCTACTGCCGCGACATCAAGGCCGAAGGCGCGATGACCGTGCTGCTGAAGGACGCGATGCAGCCGAATCTGGTGCAGACCCTGGAAAACAACCCGGCGTTTGTGCACGGCGGCCCGTTTGCCAATATCGCCCACGGCTGCAACTCGGTTATTGCCACCAAGACCGCGCTGAAAGTCGCCGACTATGTGGTGACCGAGGCAGGCTTTGGTGCTGATCTGGGTGCCGAGAAGTTCATGAACATCAAATGCCGCAAGGCAGGCATCGCACCGTCCGCGGTTGTGCTGGTTGCCACCGTGCGCGCGATGAAGATGAACGGCGGCGTCGCCAAGGCTGACCTGGGTGCTGAGAACGTCGAGGCTGTGAACAACGGCTGCGCCAACCTCGGCCGCCACATCGAGAACATCAAATCCTTTGGTGTGCCGGTTGTCGTCGCGATCAACCACTTTGTCACCGACACCGATGCCGAAGTCGACGCCGTCAAAGCCTACGCCGCCACCCATGGCGTCGAGGCGGTGCTGTCGCGCCACTGGGAGCTGGGCTCGGAAGGCTCCGCGCCGCTGGCCGAGAAAGTGGTTGAGATCGTCGATGCGGGTCAGGCCAACTTTGCGCCGATCTACCCGGACGAGATGTCGCTGTTCGACAAGATCGACACCATCGCCAAGCGCATCTACCGCGCCGACGAGGTGCTGGCCGACAACAAGATCCGCAACCAGCTGAAGGAATGGGAAGACGCAGGCTACGGCAATCTGCCGGTCTGCATGGCGAAGACCCAGTATTCCTTCTCGACCGACCCGTCGTTGCGCGGTGCGCCCACCGGCCATTCGGTGCCGGTGCGTGAAGTCCGCCTGTCGGCCGGTGCCGGCTTCATCGTGGCGGTCTGCGGCGAGATCATGACGATGCCGGGCCTGCCGCGCAAACCGGCCTCGGAAACCATCCGCCTGAATGACGACGGCCAGATCGAAGGCTTGTTCTAAACGGCGATATGCGGCACTCACGGCCCGGGACCCATCCCGGGCCGTGAGAGTTTTAAGACATGAGCACACGCACCCCGCCAGATGCCTGCAGCGATATGGCCAGCCTCCGGCTTCAGATCGACCATCTGGACCGGGAGCTGGTGGCGCTGCTGGCCGTGCGGGCTGGATACATCGACCGGGCGATCGCGCTGAAGCAGGCAAACGGCTGGCCGGCGCGGATCCCGGAGCGGGTTGAAGAAGTGGTGCTGAATGCCCGCGCCGCGGCTGAGGCCCAGGGGCTGGACCCCGATCTGGCTGAGCGCCTGTGGCGGCAGCTGGTGGAGTGGTCGATTGCCCGCGAGGCGCGGGTGATCCGTGAGGAGTGATGCTGAGCAGGGCACCTGCGGCTCGGGCATCGCGACCGCTAAAGAGGAATAGGGCAGGCATCCGGGCGGAGGCCCGCGCCTGCGGCAAAGAGGAAGAGATCAAATGGCAGCAACTCTGATTGACGGCAAGGCCTTTGCGGCCAAGGTGCGCGGCCAGGTGGCCGAGCATGTGGCGCGGCTGAAAGAGGAAAACGGCATCACCCCCGGTCTCGCCGTGGTACTGGTCGGCGAAGACCCGGCAAGCCAGGTCTATGTGCGCTCCAAGGGCAAGCAGACCGTTGAGGCCGGCATGAACTCCTATGAGCACAAGCTGGATGCGGACACCTCGGAAGCGGACCTGCTGGCCGTGGTCGAGCAGCTGAACAACGACGCTTCGGTGCATGGCATCCTGGTGCAGCTGCCGCTGCCCAAGCACATGAACGAAGACCTGGTGATCAACTCGATCGCGCCGGAAAAGGACGTCGACGGGTTCCACATCTCCAACGTCGGCCTTCTGGGCACCGGCCAGAAATCGATGGTGCCCTGCACGCCCTTGGGCTGCCTGATGATGCTGCGCGAGCACCACGGCTCGCTGTCGGGCATGGATGCGGTTGTCATTGGCCGCTCCAACATCGTCGGCAAGCCGATGGCGCAGCTGCTGCTGGGCGACAGCTGCACCGTGACCATCGCGCATTCGCGCACCAAGGACCTGCCCGATGTTGTGCGCCGCGCCGACATCGTTGTGGCCGCCGTGGGCCGCCCGGAAATGGTGCCGGGCGACTGGATCAAGGAAGGCGCCACCGTGATTGACGTGGGCATCAACCGGATTGATGCGCCCGAAAAAGGGGAAGGCAAGATGAAGCTGGTTGGCGATGTCGACTTCGCTTCTGCGTCCGAGCGCGCCGGCGCCATCACCCCGGTTCCGGGCGGTGTCGGCCCGATGACGATTGCCTGCCTGCTCGCGAACACCGTCACCGCCTGCTGCCGCGCCAACGGTCTGAAAGAGCCCGAAGGCCTGACCGCCTGAGGCAGCGCAGAACGCTGAAACCTGTACCAAACAACTCCCGCCGGACGCCTCCGGCGGGAGTGTTTTTTTACAAAGATGAAAAAGCGCCGTTTCACTTGGCGGCTCGCAGAGATCCTGTAGAAAAACGTGGAAGTTACGGTCTTTGACCCTCAGGCCGGGACCGGCACCATCGTGCCCTGGAGGATGGCAATCAGCTTTTCCTGGCTGCCCTGCAGCGCGTGGACCTCAGCCGTGACGATGACCAGCCGGCGCCCCGGTTTGATGACCTTGCCGGTCGCCCGTAAGGTGTCGCCGGCACCCGGCGCCAGCAGGTTGATCTTCATCTCAGCTGTCATCACCTCGCTGTTTTCCGGCATTTTTGTCAGCGCCGCATATCCGGCAGCAGTGTCGCCGATGGCAAAGCTCAGCGCCGCATGGGCCGCATCGTGCTGCTGGCGGCTGCCGGGCAGGATCGGCGCAGTGATCACCACTTCACCATCCGAGACGCTTTGGATGTTTGCGCCCAGGGTTTGCATCATGCTTTGCTTGGCGAAACTGCTGCGGATGCGGTGTTCCATTTTGAGTGTCCTTCTTTTGCTGAGGCCAAGCATAGAAGAGAAGGGCGGCCCCATGGCGGTGACGCTGCGCCACTTAGCGGGGCATCGGTATCGGCAGGGCTTGCGGACCGGTCAGAATGGCCAAGGCATTCGGCGCCATCAAGGATGCAAGCGCCGGATCGGTGCTGCGCAACCCGCCGGTATAGGTGCCGAAGGCCGGCAGGATCAGGCGGGAGGTGTCCAGCAGGAAACAGGGGCGTGAATTGCTGCGGACGCGGGCCTTGGGATGGTAGTGGCCGGAGATTTCCGCCGTTGCCGGCGGATCAGCAATGTGGCGGAAGGTGAGGGGGCCAACCCGCAAGTCCGCCAAATGCTCCCCGCCTAGACCGGTGGGGGCGGGGTCGTGGTTTCCCTCGATCCAGATCCAGCGGCGGTTTTGCATCAGGTCTTGGGTTTGGCCTCTTTCTGAGGCCGGCAATGCTGTGGCTGCGGCATTATCGTCGAAGCTGTCGCCGAGGCAAACCACAGTTGCCGGGTTGAGGTCTGCGACCAGTCTCTCAAGGCGGTTGAGTGTGTCACGGCCTTCGTAAGGGGGCAGGGCACTGCCGCCGCGCCGCGCATGGCGTGCGGATTTTCCAAGATGCAGGTCGGAGACGCAAAGCAGCCGGTGGTCCGCCCACCAGAGCGCGCCGGAGCCGAGCGCGGTCAGGCGGGCGCCGGCAAGGTTGAAATCAAATCCGTTCATGCTGTGGTCTTAGACGCGCTGGCCCAACAGGCAAGCGCTATTGCACCAGCCGGTCCAGTCCGGATAGCCGCATCAGCGCTTCAGCCTCGCGTTGCAGCAGCTTTTCCTGCGCTGCGCCTTTGACCGGAACCTTGCCAGCCTCCAGCAAAAGCGGCGCTGCAAGCGGCGAGATCCGGTCCAGCCGCCGCAGGGTGATCCGGCCATTGATCCGTGCCAGCATCTGCTCAACGCGGCCAAAGTCCACCAGCCCGCGCAGGGCTTCGTCGCGGGTGATGCCCATCAGCAGGTGGTCCGGGTCGTATTTCCTGAGCGTGTCATAGAGGATGTCGGAGGAGAATGTTGCTTGGCGCCCGTTCTTGCGTTGCCCGGGTGTGTTGCGTTCAATCAGCCCGGCAATGGTCGCCGCGCCGCGGAAGGCGCGTTTCATTACTGCGTTGCCGGCCAGCCAGCCGTCCAGCCCCTCGCGCAGGGCTGTGACATCGAACAGCGGGGCCGGGTCGGTCAGCGGCTCAAGCCCCCAGATCAAGGTGGCGTAGTCGGTCGAGACAAAGCCAAGCGGATCAAGGCCAAGCTCCTCCATCCGCTTGGTCAGAAGCAGCCCCAGCGTTTGCTGTGCGTTACGGCCGGCAAAGCCGTAAATGCAGGCATACTCGCGCCCGTCGCGGGGGAAGCTTTCGATCAGCAGCGACCCGGCGCGGGGAAGGTCCGAGACGTCGCGCTGCAGTTCCAGCCATTCGGCGGTGTGGCGGGGCAGATCTGGCCAGCTGTCCTGACTGAACATCTCCAGGATGCGCGCGCTGAGCTGGGTCGAGGTGGCGAATTTGGTGCCGGAGAACACTGCGATCTTCGGTTTCCTGCCGGGGGTGCGGGTGACCTCGACGGTCATTTCGCGCAGCCCCTCGTATCGCACGGTCCGGCCGCCGATCAGAAAGGTGTCGCCGGGGGTGAGGGTGGCGGCAAAGGCTTCCTCGATCTCGCCCAGGGGCTTGCCGCCGCGGCTGCGCTTCAGACGCACCTTGATGAGGTCGGCGTCCTGGATGGTGCCCAGGTTCATGCGGATGCGTTGGGCGGCGCGCGGATCGCGCAGCTGCCATTTGCCGTCCGGGCGTTGCAACAGGCGCTGCCACTGGTCGTAAGCTTTCAGCGCGTAGCCGCCGGTGGCACAGAAATCCAGACAGGCATCGAAACCGGCGCGGGTGAGGGCGGCATAGGCGCCGGCGCTGGTTATTTCGGTGTAGAGTTCATCCGCATCAAACGGCCCGGCGCAGGCTGCAATCAGGATGTGCTGGCAAAGAACGTCGCGGGGGGCGGGGCCGCGCGCCTCGCCATCCAGATCGCCTGCACGGACGGCGTCCAGCGCGGCACGGCATTCCACCACTTCAAACCGGTTGGCGGGCACCAGAAGCGCCTTGGACGGCGCGTTGTAGCGGTGGTTGGCGCGGCCGATGCGCTGGACCAGGCGTTTCACGTTCTTCGGTGCGCCGATCTGAATCACCAGGTCCACATCGCCCCAGTCGATGCCGAGGTCCAGTGAACCGGTGCAGACAATGGCGCGCAGCTCGCCGCGGACCATGGCGGCTTCGACCCGTTCGCGCTGGCCCCGGTCGAGCGAGCCGTGATGGATCCCGATCGGCAGCGCATCGTCATTGGCGAGCCAGAGATTGCGAAAGAAAATCTCGGCCTGGGCGCGGGTGTTGTGAAATATCAGCGTGGTTTTATGCGCCTGGATCTGTTCCATCACCGCCGCGATGGCATAGGCCGCGCCGCCGCCGGCCCAGGGTGGCGCTTCTGCGGTTTCCAGCATCCGGATGTCCGGGGCGGGGCCGGGGTCTGCCTGCACGATTTTGCAGGGGTCCGGGTGGCAGGCAAGATAGCTGGCAATGGCCTGCGGGTCGTCCACGGTAGCTGACAGGCCCACCCGGCGCAGATCAGGGCAGAGCGTTTGCAGCCGCGCCAGGGCCAGCATCAGCTGGTCGCCGCGTTTGCTTTCGGCCAGCGCATGGATCTCGTCCACCACCACCCGCTTCAGCCCTTTGAAAGTGCGGGCCGCATCCTCGTAGGAGGTGAGCAGCGCCAGGCTTTCCGGTGTGGTCAGCAGGATATGCGGCGGATCGGCGCGCTGGCGCCGTTTGCGGGAGGATGGCGTGTCGCCGGTGCGGTCGTCAATGCGGATGGGCAGGCCCATATCTTCGACCGGGGCGCGCAGGTTGCGCTTGATGTCTGCAGCAAGGGCCTTGAGCGGTGAAATATAGAGGGTGTGCAGCCCGTCATGAGGGCTTTCTGCCAGATCGGCGAGGGTGGGCAGAAAGCCGGCCATGGTCTTGCCGCCGCCGGTGGGGGCGATCAGCAGGGTTGCCGGATCCCCGGCACAGTCCAGCATGGAGTGCTGGTGCGGGTGGATGGACCAGCCGCGGGCGGTAAACCAGCCTAGAATGACCTTGGGAAGTTTGCTCATCCCTTTCTTTTAGGGGAAGGCCAAAAACTTTTCGAAAAGTTTTGCAAGAGTTTTCGAAAACTCTTGCTGCCGCCTGTCTGCCGGCGGGGATCACTTCACGATATCTTCGTCCTTGACGAACATGTTAGCCCAGGCGCGGTCGATCAGCTCGGGGGACATCTGATAGGGGATGCCCTCAAATTCGCAGATCGCGATGATCTGGTCGATCAGAAACACCGGCTGGTAGTTCGCATAGACGTTATCGATCGACGGGTATTTCTTTTTCAGCAGGTGCACCAATGCGCCTTCGTCCAGCGGCATGCCTTTCTTGCGGGCCACCATGGCAAAGATCTTGAGGTAATTTTCCTGGTTCGGGCCGTCGATTTTGATCTTGAAAAAGATCCGGCGCAGGGCGGCTTGGTCAAAAATCTTGTTCGGGTGGAAGTTGGTGGAGAAGATCACCAGCGTGTCAAAGGGCACTTCGAACTTCTCACCTGACTGCAATGCCAGGATGTCCTTGCTTTCCTCCAGCGGCACAATCCAGCGGTTGACCAGCGACTGCGGTGGTTCCGCCTGGCGGCCAAGGTCGTCGACGATGAAGATGCCGCCGGTGGATTTCAGCTGCAAAGGTGCCTGATAGGTGCGCGCGGTCGGGTTATAGACCAGATCCAGCATGTCCAGCGACAGCTCGCCCCCGGTGATCACGGTGGGGCGCTGGCACATGACATAGCGTTCGTCGAAACGGCGGCGGCGGCGCAGGGCGTTGGGGTCTTCCGGTTCCTGCTCCACTTCGGTGTGGACAATCGGGTCATAGACCGTGATCACCTGGCCCGAATATTCAATGGCGCGCGGCACATAGACGTGATCCCCCAAGGCGTCGCGGATGCCGTTGGAAATTGAAGACTTGCCGTTGCCCGGCGGGCCGTACATCAGGATTGAGCGGCCCGCGCTGACGGCCGGGCCAAGGTGGTCCAGCAGGCTGTTTGGCAGGATCAGATGCCCCATGGCATTGGTCAGCTGGTCGCGGGACACTTGGATGTTGCGGATCGACTGGCGTTTCACCTGCGCGCGGTAGACGTCCAGCGGCACCGGCATGGCGCCGAAGTACTCCGACTGGCTGAGCGCATCCAGCGCCCGCGATTTACCCGCATCGGTCAGCTGGTAGCCCATTTCGTTGCCGCTGTTGGCGTTGAGCGTGCCGGTGGCCTCCAGCAGCTTTTGCTCGCGGGCGATATCCACCAGTTCCTGGGTGACGGCGCCGGGCAGGCAGATTGCCTCGGCGATTTCCGTGACGTTCTCGACGTTTTTGCGGAAGATGGTCTTCAGCAGGATGTCCCGCATCATCACCAGCGGCAGCTGCATCTGCGCCAGCCCTTTGGGGGCGGGCGGGGCCATCACGGTGAGGTTCTGCATGTTCATGGCGGTACCTGTCCCTAAGATCGGATCCGTGCCCCGGCAGCCGGGGCGTTCAAGGAAACAGACTATTCAGGACTGTGGCAACAGCGGGGCAGAGCTGCAGCAATTCCGCGGAGGCGGCGGATTTCCAGCGAAGTTTTTGCAGCGGATGCAGTCAGCTGCCAAAGCGCGCTGCCAGCACCAGGTAGAGGGCCAGGGTGCCGCCCAGGCACAGGCCCATCGGGAAGCTTTTGCCGGTGTCCCAGCTTTGCCATTGCGGCGCCAGCCGGCGCAGGGGGGTGTATTTGGCGATCCGGTGGGCGGTGAAACCCGCCAGCAGGGTGGCCGCAAAGATGATCATCAACAGCCGCAGGTCGCCAAGCGCAAAGAAGGGGGCGGCGGCGCCTGCAAATTTGGCGTCGCCCGCGCCGACAGCACCGGCTGCATAGAACAAGTAGCCCAGGCCGATGCCGACCGGCAGGTGCAGCAGATGCCAGCCGTAGTCCGCCCAGCTTGGCATCAGCACCGCTCCTGCAACCACATAGATCACGGCTAGCAAATCGACGGCCCAGTTGGGAATGCGCATGCCGCGCAGATCCGTCAGCGCGACTGTGTAGCACAGTGGCAGAACAAAGGGAAGGAACCACAGGGCAGCATGGGCCGGGAACTGCATGGATCAGCCGTTCTCCAGGGCCGCCAGCGAGCGCGAGGCTTCCTCAAAGTGCTGCGGGTGGGTGTCAATTGCTTCGCGCAGCAGATTCTCGCCGGTCTTGACGTCGCCTTGCTTGACTGCCGACAGCGCCAGCGTGTGCAGCAGCAATGCGCGTTCAGTCTGATCCATCGGGATCACCGGCAGGGTGTAATTGCGTTGCGCGCCGCGGGCCAGAACCAGGTTGTTCTTGGCTGTGAACAGGCGTTGATCCTGACGGATTGCTTCGCCGAACAACCGCTCAGAGCCGGCGAAATCGCCGCGGGTCAGCTTGGAATAGCCCCAATTGTTCATCACTTTCGCTGGTTTTGTCGTCAAACCCACTGCAATTTCATAAAAGCTGTCGGCGCGTTTCCAATCTTTGGCGGCATCAGCCACAACTGCCTCCAGGCGGTAGCGCTCATAGGTCTCATGGGTTGGGGGAACCCTGTCCAGTTCTGCCTTGGCCGCGTCCCATTCGCCGCTGCGCACAAGCGCGCCTGCCAGCTGAACATGATCCTCGCTTGTGGCGCCCTTCATCGAGACAACTTTTTTCCAGGCGGTGGTGCCTTCCGTGGTGCGCTTGGCGCGGATCAGCGAATAGGCCAGCCCGCGTTGCAGTTCAATCCGGTCCGGGCTGCTCTTCAGCGTCCGCTGGAAATGGGCAACCGCCTCGTTCGGGTCGGCGACCGAGAGCATGACGTCATTCAGATTGCTCTCGTCGATGACATTCACTTCCTGAAAAGCCCGTTCCACGGTTTCATCGGCTTTCTCTGCGCAGGCCGACAAAAGCAGCGCCCCTGCCAGAGAAGCGGATAGGAAATACTGCTGGCGCATTGGTGCGTCCTTTTTACTGCTCTGCCTCTGTCATGGTGCTTGGCTTATCAGGTAGCTGCCGCCGCCTTGCCGCACCAATTTATAATCTTGATTTTGAGGGTCAGTATGCGCAGGATTTTCAAGCTTTGCGAGAGCAAGGCGTAAATTATCGCGGATTGCGTCACTTTCGCCATTGTCAAGCGCATAGGCGCGCTGGAACACCTGCACCGCTTCGGCGGTTTTGCCGCGCTCCATCAGCACGACGCCCAGGTTGTTCATCGGTTCCGGCCAGGTGCCGTCCGCATCCACCGCCTGGCGCAGCAGATCTTCTGCCTGGCCAAGCCGCCTGAGGCCCAGTTTGGCACTGCCCATGCCGGACAGAACCTCTGGCGTCAGCCCGTGGTCAAGGGCAGCGCGGGTGAAGGCGTCCAGTGCCAGTTCATGCTGGCCCGCTGCCATCAGCCGGTGGCCGACCACCAGCCCGTCCTCGGCCTGCTGGCGGTGATTGCCGCTTGGCGCCCAAGGGCTGCCCTTGTCCTGTTTCAGCCCGCCCGGCGCGCAGGCCGCCGCCAGCGCAACAACGCTGGCGGCGGCAATAGCACGGAAGGGACGGCCCGGCCCGGCCCGTCCTGATGAGTTCATGTTCGGTTGCCTCAGTTGCCCATGTTCATGATGCCCTGCACCGACGGGCCGACCAGAATGATCAGCAGCGGCGGGACTGTCAGGCCCATTGTGGCAAGGGTCATCTTTACGGGCAACTTGTTTGCGGCCTCTTCTGCGCGCATCACACGCTTGTCGCGCATTTCCCCGGCATAAACCCGCAAGGCGTCCGCGATCGAGGTGCCGAAGCTGGCGGACTGGATCATCACGGTCACAAAGGAAGAGACATCCTGCACCCCGCAGCGGGTGGCCATGTCCCGCAGGACCTTGTCCTTTTCCTTGCCTGCCTTCATCTCTTGCGCGACAACTTCGAATTCTTCCGCCAGATCCGGGAAAGAGGCGTGGAGCTCCTTGGCAACGCGGACAATCGCCTGGTCCAGCGACTGGCCGGCTTCGACACAGACCAGCATCATGTCCAGCGCATCCGGGAAGCCTTCGGTGATCTTTTGCTTGCGCTCTTCAATCCGGCGGGTGATCCAGTATTTCGGCAGCAAATAGCCGGCCGCGCCAGGCCCGATGATGCGGATCGCCATTTGCTGGCTGTCATAATCGATATCGGCCTTCAGCACGTAGACAAAGAACAGCCCGGCCACGAGGCCCAGGATGCCAAGAGCAAACTGCAGGAAATGGAACAGGCGCACCGAATCCTTGGAGTGATACCCCGCCTGGCGCAGCTTCAGTTCCATCGCTGACAGTTCGTCTTCGTTCTGCGGTTCCAGAAAACCTGCGAATTTTTGCAGCTGCTCGTTGCGGTCGGCCTGGCGCAACCGCTGTTTTTGCGGTTTGTTCCGGGTTTCGGGCGCCATGTTCTTTTGCAGCTTCTTCAGCGGATCTTCGGGCTGGTTCAGCAGCAGCGGAACCGCCAGCAGGATCATGAACAGCCCGGCAATGCCAAGCGCCAGGAGCGGGCCGAACTCGCCGAATTGCGATGTCAGGTAATCGTTTATTCCGGTCAGAAATTCCACGGTCCCCTCCTTACACTTTGATGTTGGTCAGCACGCGCATGACGATCAGGTTGGCAGTCAGCATCACACCCACCGCAAAACAGGCGGGGATGAACCAGGGATGGTCCAGCACGCCGTCATAATAATTGGGATCCTTGACCAGGATCCCGATCAGGCAGAACAACGGGAAACCCGACAGGAATTTGCCCGACCACTGCGCCTCGGCGGTGATCGCCTTGACCCTGCGGAACAGCCGGAAGCGGGCGCGGATCACCTTGGCCAGGCCGGCCAGAACTTCGGCCAGGTTGCCGCCCGATTGCTGCTGGATAGTGACGGCAACAGCCAGAAATCGCATGTCCTGCATGTCCAGCCGTTCCGCCATTTCCTTGAGCGATTCACCGACATCGCGGCCATAAGCGCATTCATCTGAGATGATGCCGAACTCGGTCGCCAGGGGGTCTTCAACCTCATTTGCGACGATCTGCACAGCCGAGGTGAACGGATGGCCGACGCGCAAGCTGCGCACCATCAGTTCCACCGCATCCGGCAGCTGTTCTTCGATCATGGCCATCCGCTTGGCGGCTTTCTTGTTGACCCAGAAGAACACCGCGCCAACGCCAATGATGACGGATCCCAGGATCCGGACGGGCAGGGGGGCCGAAGTACCGATGCTGAGGCCGGCAAAGGCAACGGCAGCAAGTGCGGCCATGATCAGGATCAGCTGCTTGGGCGAAAAGGCAATCGCCGCTTTCTGCGCCCGTTCCGACAGCAGTGAATAGAGCGGGATAGACTGCGATTTGGCGTGCTGGCCCAGCTCCTTGCGCAGCTGCTCCAGCACCTGTTCGCGGTTGCCGCCCTTCTCCATCATCTCCAGCCGGCGGTTTACCTTGCTGTTGAGGCTGATGGATTTGCCGAAAGTGAACAGATACAGGCCTTCGACCAGGGCCAGCACCCCGAAGAAGATCAAGCCGTAGATAAGCGGTTCGGCACTCAGTTGCATCAGCGTGCCTCCATCACGGTGGGTTCATAGATCGACGGCGGCAGATCAAAGCCCCAAAGGCGGAAGCGCTCAGAGTAATGGCTGCGCACCCCGGTGGCGGTGAAATGACCGATGATCTTGTTGTCCGGGGTCAGCCCGACCCGCTGGAAGCGGAAGATTTCCTGCATCGAGATCACGTCGCCCTCCATGCCGGTGATTTCGGTGATGGAGGTCATCCGGCGGGAACCGTCCTGCAGACGCGAGGCTTGCACAATGAGGTTCACAGCCGAGGAGATCTGGCTGCGCACCGCTTTGAGCGGCATTTCAATACCTGCCATCGCAATCATGTTTTCCAGGCGTGAAATCCCGTCGCGGGCCGAGTTGGCATGGATCGTGGTCATCGAGCCGTCATGGCCGGTATTCATCGCCTGCAGCATGTCGATGACTTCCTCGCCGCGGGTCTCGCCGACGATGATGCGGTCAGGGCGCATCCGCAGAGCGTTCTTCAGACAGTCGCGAGGGGAGACTTCGCCCTTGCCTTCAACATTGGGCGGGCGGCTTTCCATCCGTCCCACATGGGTCTGCTGCAGCTGCAGTTCCGCGGTATCCTCGATCGTCAGGATCCGCTCGGAATTGTCGATGAAGCTGGACAGCGCGTTCAGCGTGGTGGTTTTACCCGAACCGGTTCCGCCCGAGACGATGACATTCAGCCGGGTCGAAACTGCGGCCTGCAGAAAGGCGGCCATCTCCTCGGTGAAGGCGCCGAAATTCACCAGATCGTCGATGCCCAGCTTGTCTTTTTTGAATTTCCGGATCGACACCAGCGAGCCATCCACCGCAACCGGCGGCACCATCGCGTTGAAACGCGAGCCATCGGCGAGGCGGGCGTCCACATAGGGGTTGCTTTCATCAACACGGCGGCCCACGGCCGAGACGATCTTGTCGATGATCCGCATCAGATGCTTCTCATCCTTGAAGGTGATGTCGCTGATCTGCAGTTTGCCATCACGTTCAATAAAGATCTGCTGCGGGCCGTTCACCAGGATATCGCTGACCGTGTCGTCCTGCAGCAGCGCCTCAAGCGGGCCAAGGCCGGTGACCTCGTCATACAGCTCCTTGTTCAGCTGCTGGCGGTCCTCGCGGTTCAGGACAATGCCTTTTTCCGCCAGAATCTCGGTTGCAATCGTGGCGATCTCAGATCGCAGCTCTGCCTCGCCTGCGCGTTCCAGCGCGGCCAGGTTCAGGTTCTCCAAAAGCTCCCGGTGCAACTGGATCTTAATCTCGCCCAAACGCTCCTTGCGCTTGCGATCCTTATCCATCGGCTGCGCCTCGGCGGCTTTGCGCTGGACCGGCCGCCGCAGACTGGCAGCTGGCGCGGCAGCAGCCGCCGCGACCGCAACCGGCTCAGACGCAGGCGCGGCAGGTTTGGCCGCTTGCTTTTTGTACTTGGAAAACATCAACTCACCCCCGGTTCAGCCGCTTAGGCGGCTTCGGCTTCACTTCGGCCTAATGCGTGCAGCGAGGCTGCAAGCTTGGCGATTTCTTTGCGCAAGGGATTCTTCGCTGCCGAAACGGCCAGCGGCAGCCCGTGGTCGCAGCTCTGCAGAACCTGCTTGCCGCCATCGGGCAGCTGCAGGTCGATGGAGATGCTTAGGGATTCGGCCATCCGTTTGACCCGGCTTTTACCGGCAAGATCGGTGAACTTCGGTGCCCGGTTCAGGGCAAAGCGCAGTTTTTCGAACGGCAGGTCTTCGGACTGCAGCGCCCGCTTCATGCGCAGCGCGTTCTGTGCCGAACGCATGTCCAGTTCGATCATCGCGAAGTAAACATGCGCCATATTCAGAACGGTTTCAGACCATTGCACCAGCGTATGGGGCATGTCGACGACAACAAAGTCGAAGTGGCTGCGCGCCATCCCGATCACCCGTGTGATATCCTCGGGCGACAGCAGATCCAGCGGCACCAGTTCTGACGGAGCCGTCAGAACCTGCAGCTTTTCCTGAAACGGCAGCAGCGCCTGGCCAAACAGATCCGCGTCCATGCTTTCAGTTTCGCTGAGCATTTCCATCACCACCTCGCGGCGGGGCAGGTCAAGGTAGGTCGAGACCGAACCGTGCTGCAGATCCAGATCCAGCAGGCACACGCTGGGCTCGTCATGTTCGCTGAGCGCTGCAAGCTCCCAGGCCAGGTTGACAGCCATGGTGGTCGATCCGGTGCCGCCTGCCAGCCCGTGGCAGACGATCACCGCGCCTTCGCGCTGGCTGCCGGACTGCAGCTGATGCGGGTTCTGCGCAACCTCCGGTTCCGGCGCCTGCAGCCGTTCGATGGCAGCCTGCAGTTCCTGTTCCGGCAGCGGGTAGGGCACAAATTCGTCCGCGCCCTGGCGCAGCAGCGTATGCAGTGCCGCCGGGGTCACGTCCTCGGCGATCAGGATCACCTTGATGCCGCGCGACTTCGCCTGGCTGATAATCTCTCCCATCAGCGGCAGATCGCCCTCATCGGCGCTGTCGATGGCCAGGGCCACAAACTGCAGCGGCTCTGCTTCGGCCTGGCCAAAGAAAGCCAGCGCTTCGGTAAAGCCCAGATCGCCCCAGGCCTCTCCCAGGACGGCTTCCATGTCTTCGATAAGGAGGTCGAAATTCTGCACGTCCCGGCTGATCGTGCAGGCAACAATCGCAGGTGTGTCTGTTTGCGGCATTCCGCTGCTCATCGCCATCATCCTTGTTCACTTGGGCAGACCGGGCTTTGGGCACAGTCCGCCTCTTGGAAACAATGTCGGTGGCAATCTAGGCGATATTGGGGCCAAAAATCCCCAAATCTGGGGAATTGTTACTACTTCGTAACCAGCTGGCCGCGTCTTCTGCCTACTGCAGCGTGCGCTCCAGCGACTGCTGTTCGGTCAAGGTGGTGCCCGGAATCGCGCTTTCCAGATATTCGCGATAGATAATCTGGGCGTATTTCCCGTCCAGCACCGTCGGGTGGCGCTTAAGGAATCCGCTGACCTCGGTCACCGTCCGGCGGTTGCGGCGTTCGCGCTCAGGTGTCGGGACAAGCGGCTGGGTTTCACCATGAGAAATCACTGCTTCCAGCCGGCTGCGGCTGATGCCGCGGGAAACCAGATAGTTCACAGCCGCGCGGGCCCGGCGCAAGCCGAGGGATTTGTTATAGCCGTTGCTGCCGACCGCGTCGGTGTGGCCGAAGACGCGGAATCGCACCTCGGGGAATTGCTTGATCCAGACTGCCTGGCGGTCCAGAACAGACCGCGCGGTCTGATCCAGCCGGGCGCTGTCAAAATCGAAGTTGATCGTCGTGGGCACTTCTTTGGCGAACCGGCCGGCCAATTGGATGGCAAAGCTGCGCTCACCGCTCATCACTGCCGCATTGCTGAGGGTCGCTTCGCCAAAGTCGCCTGAGCGGTTCAGCTCGCGGCCTGCCTCCCGTTCGCAGGCGGCTGCGGCCAGAAGAATGCCGAAAATTGCAGCGGTTCTGATCATCTGTGCCACTCCCTATCAGTCCAGCACGTAGCCGTATGAGCCGTTGAAATCCTGCTTGGCCACTTCGGCCGCCGGTCCGTTTTTGGTGCGGGAGGTGCGCCCGAACAGAAACAGATCCTTTTCGCTTGGCGGCGCCACCCGGTCGGTCGGCAGGGTCAGCGCCTCGCCGCGGGTCGGGGTCACCAGGTGGGCGCTGACGATAATCACCAGCTCGGTCTGTTCGCGCTGGTAATCGGCGCTGCGGAACAGCGCGCCCAGCACCGGCACGTCGCCAAGCCAGGGCAGCTGTGAAGAGTTGTCGAGAAATTCATCACGGATCAGCCCGGCGATGGCAAAGCTCTCGCCGTCGCGCATTTCCACCGTGGTCGAGGTCTCGCGCCGCGTGAAGGCGTCGATGGTCAGGCCGCTCAGCTCCAGCGCATTGGACGGGTCGATGGCCGACACAGCAGCATTCAGTTCAAGATTGATTAGATCGCCGTCGATCACCCTGGGAATGAAATTCAGCTCAATCCCGAAGGGTTTGAATTCAACAGTGATGACGCCGCCTTCCTGAGCAATCGGAACCGGGTATTCGCCGCCAGCCAGGAATTTCGCCTCCTGCCCTGACAGGGCGGAAAGGTTGGGCTCTGCCAGGGTGCGGACAACGCCTTTTTGCTCCAGTGCTTCGAGCAGCAGGCTGACCTGGACGGAACCTGCGTTGAAGCCGAACAGGAAGGCGCCGGTGTTCTCGTTGGCGGCAGGGATGTTGCCGGCCAGCGAGTTGGCCAGCGCGCCGGATGTGTTCAACGTGTTGATGCCGCCGGTGCGGCCATTGCCGGTGCCGCCGTTAAAGCCCAGCGAGGCGCTCAGCGACTTTGAGACTGAACGCTGCATTTCGGCAAAGCGGACCTTAAGCATGACCTGCTGCACACCGCCGACCGACATCAGATTGCTGACCCGCTCCGGCGCATAGCGTTCGGCCAGGTCCAGCGCCCGCTGCAGCCGCACTGCGCTGGACACGGTGCCGGACAAAACGATGCCGTCGTTGGCGGTGCGGACTTCAATTTTTTCATTAGGCAGGATCTGGCGCAGACGTTCCTTGAATTCGGTCACATCCGCGGCCACCCGCACGTCCACATTGGTGATCAGCCGGCCGGAACCATCAAGCAGCGTCAGCGTGGTCAGGCCGGGCGACTTGCCCAGCACATAGATCGTGCGGTCGGACAGGGAGGAAATATCTGCAATGCCGGGGTTGGCGATGCTGAGCTCAGCAAAAGGGGTTTCGCTTTCCACCACCACGGCGCGATTCATCGGCACGTCCAGTCGTGAAACCGTGCCTTTTTTCACCACCCGCAAGGATTGCGCTGATGCCCCATCTGCCTGTGGCATACCAATAAGCGATAGACCCACCAGGGCCGCCGCTACGAACCGTCCAATTGCCATGTGACCTGCCTTTCCGATCACGCCTCAAAATCCGGGTCTTTTTGCCCGCTCTTTCGGGCACTGTGGTGCAGATCCCGAATTATTGCAAGAATCAATGGCTTCTGGGGTGTTCCCGTCTGCGGGCCATTGTGGGGCCTGCGCAACAGGCAAAACAGCCGCCCTTTGCTGAAAAAGGACGGCTGAACCTGTTAACGGTCCGCGCGGAAATGAAATTCCTAGTTGGTGCAGGGGATTGGAATTTCAACAACCTCAGCGCCGCGGCGAGTGCGGATGGTGCAGACTTTTTCCTTTTCCACTTCTTGCGGCGCTTCCAATGCCCCCAGGCCCAGCAGGCTGCGCTGGTCCACTTCGACAAACGAAGCAATGGTGTCATCCCCGGCGCCGACCAGGGCCAGCGACAGCCGTCCGGTGGTTTGCGCCTGTGCCAGTGCGGCGACCTGCCTGGGGTGGGCCGCAACGGTGACGGTGCGGGCAATGACGGCTTCGTTGATGTCGCCGCCGGCGCTTTGGTCAATGGCCACCAGTTCGACATTGGTTTGGATCAGGCGGGTGACCTCACCGCGGTTGCCGGCCGATCCCGGCATCATGCCAGTCCAATAGACGTCCACTTTGTCGCCAGGCCGCAGGAAACCCGAAACGCCTGAGGAGACATCGACCTTGATTGCAAAGGCGCGCATACCGCGCTGCAACCGCGATGTGATGCCGGCGTCTTCGCCAGGTGCCGTGACCTTGAGGGCCATGATGGCCTCATCCGTTTCCATGGCGCGCAGAACCACTCTCAGCTGATCACCGGCATGCGGCGGAAACAGCTCTTCATGGGTGATATAGGCACCTTCGGGAATGGCATCTTCGGGCCAGCGCACGGTGCGCACTGCGTCCTGGGACAGCCGCTCGCCGTATTTCAAGGGTTTGGTGGCGACAAAAACATCCACCAGCGGTACCGCTTCGGCGCGGGCCGCGCGTTCGCGCGCCAGTTCATTCTGATAGGCCGAGATATAGTTTTTTGCCATCATGACGGCGCCGCCCGCGAGGGCCACACCGACAATCAGCACCAGTCCGAAAACTGCACGCATTGTGTTACCTCTCATAGATTTCAGCCGGCGCCCCGCGGGGCGGAACCGGCTGCTGGATCACTCGAACTGCGGCGGCAATTGATGGTGTCCGCCAAGCCTCAGCCAAAGTTCCAATTGCTCATATAGTCTGCCAGCCCCTGGGCCAGGCCAAGCGCGCCGTCTTGCGTCATCCCGGCAATCAATACGGCCAGCCCGATTGCGGCGGCGGCTAGGATAACCCAGTCAACGGTTACCGCTCCGTCGTCACTGGCAATGAATGACCATAGTTTCTTCATGTTGCGGACCTCGCTGCCCAAAGGGATTCAAGGGATAGGATCGCCTGCTGAAAGCAATCCCGTGTTAGTATCATTAAGCTTCATGAATGGGGCGTTAATGGGGCGTAATCCGTGCTTTTTGCCTAATAACCTATTAATGTGAGAGGTAAGGAAGGAAGCACTTTTTGGCGCAGGGTTTGTCTCGCATCCCACTTCCCAAGCTCATGTTAATCGGTTGATTTCGCCAGAAAACTTTACGCGGGACCAGCCTCATTGCAGAAGTGCCGAATGAAAAGGGCCACCCTCCGAAGAGAGTGGCCCGAATTACTGTGCTGCGGTGCGGATTGGATGCCACCGCCTGCGATCAGGTCGGCTTCTTGCCTTTCAGGTAGGAGCCGGTGTCGCTTGCCAGGGTGGACGCGCCATCCTGAACAGCGGTGTAGACCACGCCACCCAGTGCGGCGACAGCTGCGGTCAGTACGACCCAGTCAACGGTCACAGCGCCGGATTCGTCTTTGCGGAAGTCTTTGCGGAAGCTTTTGAAAAACTTGATCATGGTTCGGTCCCTCCAAAGGATCTCTGAATTAATGCTGTCCCGCCGTTTTGCCAGGGCCTGCTCTCTCACCTGCTTGGGCACTGACCGGCTTGGATGAATACATATAGCCAGCGGAGCGTGGCAGGATTGGGGCGAGAATTCGGAATTGGCTGCCCAATTTTAACTTTTTGGCAAGAAACTGCATGTGTCAGAAAGGGCGTCTTCTACAGCTAAGCGGAAAGAATATTGCGGGGTTGGCGGATCTTCCCGCGTGCCGGGGCTTTCAAGGTTCCAGCCGGTTGAAAATGCAGGTCCGGACTTTCCCGCAGTCGAGCGGAAACGGAATAGGCCGCCCTCCGAAGAGAGCGGCCCGAATTGCGGTGTCGCGATGCGGTATATACGCCGCCGCCGCCGGCAATTAGGTCGGTTTTTTGGTCTTCAGGTAGGAACCGGTGTCGCTCGACAAGGTGGAAGCGCCATCCTGCACAGCGGTGTAAACCACGCCGCCCAGTGCGGCGACAGCTGCGGTCAGCACGACCCAGTCAACGGTCACGGCGCCGGATTCGTCTTTGCGGAAGTCTTTGCGGAAGCTTTTGAAAAACTTGATCATGGTTCGGTCCCTCCAAAGGATCTCTGAATGTGTAATCCCGCCATCTCGCCAGGGTCTGCTCTCTCACCTGCTCGACCACTGTCCGGCTTGGATGAATACATATAGCCAGTGCAGCGTGGCAGGATTTGGGCTGAAACCCGGAAATAGCTGCCCAATTTTTACTTTTCGGCAATAACTTGCGCATCCTGCTGTTTTTGCTGCATTAATTTTTTGTTACTTCACCGTGCCCCGTGATATTTCAGCGCCAGTCCGGGGCAAATAAGGCGGTTGCGCCAGATTCCGGGGCAGGAATACTGGCCTTCGGGCGTCAATTTTCACAGATTGGAACGAACTGAAACCGCAGGCAGGCAGGGCAATGTCATTCGGGAACACTGTATTGGCGCTGGCAGCCTGTGCCATGCCACTGGCTGCAGTGGCTGAGGAGGTGCAGCCCCGGCCTTTTCCGCAGTTCGAGGCAAAACGCATCAAACCGCCGGCGTCCGGCACAGGCAAGCGCATTACCATACAGATTGAGCCGCAGCCTGAGCCAGCCCCCCCGGCGCCTGCGTTGAAAGCAGCCGCAGACAGCAGCGCAAAGCCGGCCGGCCGTTATGGCTGGTTCTGGGATAAGGTTGCCTTTGGACTAGAGGGATCGGGGCCGGGGCGTCTGGATGACGCCCTGCAGGCCTTGAGCGGAGCCAAAGGCCTGGCGGCCCCGCGGTTGCAACTGATGCAGGATATTGTGCAGGAACGCGGGGTGCAGATCCTGACCGAAAGCCTGGGCACCGAGGTGTCGCCGGCCTTGGTCCTGGCTGTGATAGCTGTCGAATCCGCCGGCAAGCCTGATGCGGTCAGCGCTGCCGGGGCGCAGGGGCTGATGCAGCTGATGCCCGATACTGCCAAACGTTTCGGGGTGAGTGACGCGCTGGAGGCGCGGCAGAACATTGCTGGCGGTATTCAGTATCTCGACTGGCTGATGGGGGAATTCGGCGGCGATCCGATTTTGGTGCTGGCTGGCTATAATGCCGGCGAAGGGGCCGTGCGCTCGCACCAGGGGGTGCCGCCCTTTGCCGAGACACGCGACTATGTGCCCAAGGTCCTGGCCGCCTATCAGGTGGCGCGCGGCCTATGCATGACACCGCCGCAGTTTTTGTCCGACGGATGCGTTTTCAGGTTGGGCAAGTAAGGCGCGGTCAGCTGTCTTTCAGATAAGGCTGCAACAGTATCCGCGCGGTTTGCAGTGCGTCCTCTGCCGGGGCAGGGGTGACTGACATGGCGGCCAGAACAGTGGCACCTTCCTTCAGCATCAAAAGCTGCCGGGCCAATGCTGCGGGATCAGGCGCCCCGGCCGATTGGGCCAGCGCAGTGAAATGGTCCAGCAGTATCTGCTTATGTTCACTGGACTGCCGGTACACCGGATGCGCATGGTCCTGGAATTCAGAGCTGGCCTTTACAAACATGCAGCCGGCAAACCCGGGCTTGCCGAACCACTCTCCCAGAGCGGTGAAAACAGCGATCAGCTGTCCCGCCGGTGTGTCCGACAGGGCCTCCATACGGCCATAGAGCCAGTTGCGGAAGTTCTCGTCCCGCAGCTGCAGAACAGCACTGATCAGGTCATCCTTGGTGCGGAAATGCTTGTACATGGAGGTTTTTGAGACGCCGGTTTCCTTGACCAGCGTGTCCATTCCCGTCGCGTGAAATCCGCTGCGGTAAAACACGTCCAGGGCTTTGCGGACCAATTCGTCTCGTTTGTTCGGGCGCATGATTCATCTCTATGTGTACCGGTCTGTTCATATTGGCGGAGGAAGGGGCAGGCAACTCAAATCAGTTTAACAAGCGAAAGCAGGGCATAACCGGAGTTCTGCGAGTCTGCCCAGTGACCTGCCCAGTGGCCAGTCCGCAACGTCTTGAAATGGTGTGTTTTCTGCAAAGTTTTTGTCCTTTTCTTGCCGCCGCCGCTATGGTGCAGGAATTGACAGGATTGAGCCGCATCATTTGGCTTTGAGAAATTGGAGACAGGAATTGGAATTGGGAATTGATCCGGCGGCGCTTGCCGCGGGTTCGCAAGAGGCCACCAGCACCTTTGCAATGCTCGGCCTGATCGCTTTTACCGGGATTTTCGGGCGGATGGTGTTTGTCGCCTTTGCTCCGGGGCTTGCAAAGGTCAACCCGTTCCGGAATTTTTCGGGCCTGGGTTTTGTGCTGCTGGCCGCGGGCCTGTTTGCAGGTGCTTTGTATGTTTCGGGCAAGCAGACCAAGGCGATCGTGCTGTTCAACCGGCATCTGGTGGATCCGGTCATCGTTACCATGCTTGGCCGCGACAGCTGTGACCCGGCCAGGGGCAGGTATTGCGTGGTGGTGTTCGAAGACGGTCGGGAGAAGATCGTCAATTGGTACGATAAGCGCGTTTACATGTATGAAATCGTCAACCCGCCCGAAGGCGCCATCTGGCACACCCAGCGGCCGCGCGCACGGCCCGGATCTGCTGCCGGGGTTTGACTGCAAACCGGATTTGCAATGAAAAGGCCCGCCGGAAACCGGCGGGCCCTGATTGTCAGATCTGATCCGGGATCAGTCGACCAGGGTGGCCTTGGTCGCGCTGCGGATCTCGTCTTCGCTGACACCATCCGCCAACTCAACGATCTTCAGGCCGCCGTCCACGACGTCCAGGACGCCCAGATTGGTGATGATCCGGTCGACAACGCCCTTGCCGGTCAGCGGCAGGGTGCAATCCTTCAGAACCTTGCTGTCGCCGTGTTTGTTGGTGTGATCCATCACGACCACCACACGGCCGACACCCGCGACCAGATCCATGGCGCCGCCCATGCCCTTGACCAGCTTGCCGGGGATCATCCAGTTGGCCAGATCGCCGTTCTCGGCCACTTCCATCGCACCCAAGATCGCCATGGCGATCTTGCCGCCGCGGATCATCGCAAACGACTGCGCCGAGTCGAAATAGGCGGTCTGCGGCAGTTCGGTGATGGTCTGCTTGCCCGCGTTGATCAGGTCGGCATCCTCTTCGCCCTCATAGGGGAAGGGGCCCATGCCCAGCATGCCGTTCTCCGATTGCAGGGTCACTTCCACACCTTCGGGGATGTAGTTGGAAACCAGCGTCGGAATGCCGATGCCGAGGTTCACATACCAGCCGTCCTGCAGCTCTTGCGCGGCGCGTGCCGCCATCTGATTACGATCCCAGGGCATTATGCTTCCTCCCGCTTGCGCACGGTGCGCTGTTCGATGCGTTTCTCGTGCTGGCCTTGGATGATGCGGTGCACGTAGATGCCGGGCAGGTGGATGGAATCCGGGTCCAGCGATCCGGTCGGCACGATCTCCTCGACCTCGACCACGCAGACCTTGCCGCAGGTCGCGGCCGGCGCGTTGAAGTTGCGGGCGGTCTTGCGGAACACCAGGTTGCCGGTCTCATCCGCCTTCCAGGCCTTTACGATGGCAAGATCTGCAAAGATGCCTTCTTCCATGATGTAGTCCTCCATGGCGCCGTCCGCACCGGTGGGGAACTGCTTTTCAAACTTGCCGTCGGCAATCACTGTACCCACGCCGGTCTTGGTGAAAAAGCCCGGAATGCCTGCGCCGCCCGCGCGCATGCGTTCAGCCAGGGTGCCCTGCGGATTGAATTCCAGTTCCAGCTCGCCGCTCAGGTACTGGCGCATGAATTCCGCGTTTTCGCCCACATAGGACGAGATCATCTTTTTCACCTGCCGGGTCTGCAGCAGGATGCCAATGCCGAAATCATCGACGCCGGCGTTGTTGGAGGCAAAGGTCAGATCCTTGGTGCCTGCGTCCTTGATCGCCTGCAGCAGCAGTTCGGGGATGCCGCAGAGGCCGAAACCGCCCGCAGCGATGTACATGCCGTCGTGAAGCAGCCCGTCGAGCGCTTCAGCAGCGTTGGAATATACCTTCTTCATGGAGTTCTCCCAGTATGCCGGTTGCGGGATTTCTGGCTGCCTGCTGGAGCAGAGTCAATGAATACGGAGACGGGCACGTATTTCTACGGAGAACGGAAAGGGCAAGGCTCCCGCGCCTTCCCGGAGCATTTGCCTTCGGCAGATGCTCCATCAGCCTTGGGCGTGGCGCCGCTTTGCGGCGCAAAAGAAAGCTTTGCTGATAAGCCAATAAGGTTAGCTTTGCCCTTATTGGGCCTTCGCGGGAGTGAAACTGTTCTGCGCCGCGCCAAGGGCAAGCCGCTGACGCAGCGGCAGGGCCGCCCTTGACGCAGCGCAGAACAGAGAAGGACGCGCGCAGGACATGACCCGCGCCGCGTTAGCGGCGCCGGGCCCAACGGTGACGGCGCATGTCAATGCGCCTGGAACCGGCGGGAGCGCCCCGCCCAAGTCCACGCCGCCGGTTGTCAATCTTTCGCTGCGGCCTTCTTAGGCGCTGCTTTTTTCTTGGCTGCGGGCTTTTTGGCGGCGGTTTTCTTCTTGCCGCCCTTTGCGGATTTTTCCGCAATCAGCTCCATCGCCATTTCCATGGTGACATCCTTGGGTTCCACGTCCTTGGGCAGGGTGGCATTGACCTTTTCCCATTTGACGTAAGGCCCGTAGCGGCCGTCCATGATGTTGATGGCGCCACCGCTGTCGGGGTGATCCCCCAGCTCCTTCAGCGGCTTGGCAGCAGCCCGGCTGCCGCGGCGGCCCGGATTGGCGCGCTTTTCCGCCAGCAGTTCCACCGCCCGGTTCATGCCGATTTCAAAGACGTCGTTGGGGTCCTTGAGGTTGGCGTAGACAGGTTTTTCCTCTTCGGGCAGCTGGTGCATCAAATAGGGACCGAAGCGGCCGAAGTTGGAGGCAATCACACCGCCTTCGGGGTGGTCGCCGATCTGGCGCGGCAGGCTGAGCAGGGTCAGCGCCTTTGCCAGGTCCATATCGTCCTTGCTCCAGCCCTTGGGCAGGCTGGCGCGCGGCGGCTTCTTGTTTTCGGGCGTTGCTTCGCCGCGCTGAACATAGGGCCCAAAGCGGCCGGCCTTCAGGTGGATCTCATCTTCGCCATCCATCCCCAGCAGCCGCTCGTCGCCATCAGCGCCTTCGCCGGCGATGGGTCGGGTGTAGGTGCATTCCGGGTAATTGCCGCAGCCGACAAAGCCGCCGGTGCGCGAGGTTTTCAGATGCAGCTGGCCCTCCCCGCATTTGGGGCAGACGCGCGGGTCGGTGCCGTCTTCGCGCGGCGGATAAAGCTGCGGTGCCAGGGCGTCATCCAGCACATCCAGCACTTCGGTGATCCGCAACTCGGAGGTTTCCGAAATGGCAGCTGAAAAATCGCGCCAGAACTTGCCCAGCAGTTCCTTATAGTCGCCGTTGCCGGCACTGACGTCATCCAGTTCTTCTTCCAGATTGGCGGTGAATTCATAGCCGACGTATTTGCGGAAGAAATTCAGCAGGAAGATCGTGACGATCCGGCCTTTGTCCTCGGGGAACAGGCGGTTCTTGTCCTTGCGGACGTATTCGCGGTCCTGGATTGTGGTGATCACGGAGGCATAGGTCGAGGGGCGGCCGATGCCCAGCTCTTCCATCCGCTTGACCAGTGTCGCCTCGGTATAGCGCGGTGGCGGCTGGGTATGGTGCTGCAGCGCCAGCACAGCGCCGTCTTCAGAGAGCACGGATGCCTCTTTGCCGGCCTTGTCAGCCTGCGCGGCCAGCGAAGATGCAAATTTCAGCGCTTCGCCCTGCATGATCTGCGGCAGGCGCTTATCGTCTTCGTCGGCCACATCATCGCGGCCTTCTTCATAAACCCGCATGAAACCGTCAAACAGCATCACCTGGCCAGTGGCGCGCAGCACCACCTGTTTGTCATCCGAGCCGATGTCGACAGTGGTGCGTTCCAGACGGGCACCTTCCATCTGGCACGACAGGGTGCGCTTCCAGATTAGGTCATAGAGCTTGCGCTGATCGTCGTCCGTGACTTTCAGGCTGGCCGCATCGCGGCTCATATCCGTGGGGCGGATACATTCGTGCGCTTCCTGGGCGTTCTTCGCCTTGTTCTTGTAGATCCGCGGGGAGGAGGGCACATATTCAGCGCCATAGCGGGTTTCGATCTCGGCACGCGCGGCCTGCACCGCTTCGGGCGCCATGTCGATGCCATCGGTCCGCATATAGGTGATGTGACCGGCCTCATAAAGGCGCTGCGCGGCGTTCATGGTCTGGCGCGCGCCCATGCCGAATTTGCGGCTGGCTTCCTGCTGCAGGGTCGAGGTCATGAACGGGGCAGAGGGGTTGCGGGAAGCGGGTTTTGCTTCGACCGAAAGCACCGACAGCTGGCGCGAGGCCACGGCCTGGACCGCGAGTTCGGCAGCGGTGGACGTCTTCAGGCTGTATTTGTCCAGCTTGTCGCCGCCCAGCACCGTCAGGCGGGCTTCGAACTCCTGGCCGCGCGGGGTCGCCATCTGGGCGCGCACGGACCAGTATTCCTGGGCGTTGAAGGCTTCGATCTCCATCTCGCGCTCGACGATCAGGCGCAGGCAGACGGATTGCACCCGGCCCGCGGACCGCGCGCCCGGCAGCTTGCGCCACAGCACTGGCGACAGGTTGAAGCCCACCAGATAGTCCAGCGCGCGGCGGGCCAGATAGGCCTCGACCAGCGGCATGTCGACCTGGCGCGGGTTCTGCATCGCTTCGGTCACCGCTTCTTTGGTGATCGCGTTGAATGTCACCCGGCTGACCGGCGTGTCCTTCTTGATCGAGCGCCGTTTGGTCAACGCCTCCTGCAGGTGCCAGCTGATCGCCTCGCCCTCGCGGTCGGGGTCGGTAGCGAGAATCAGCGCATTGTCCTCTTTCAGCGCGTCGGCAATCGCCTTGACGTGCTTGCGGGAATCATTGCCGACCTCCCAGGTCATGTCGAAATCGGCGTCAGTGTCGACCGAACCATCTTTGGCCGGCAGGTCGCGCACATGCCCGTAAGACGCCAGAACCGTATAGTTGGAGCCAAGATACTTGTTGATTGTCTTTGCTTTGGCCGGGGATTCGACAACGACTACTGGCATAAATTCTGTAACCTCTTCGGACCGCTTCTGCGGGTTCTATGGCGGGGCAGGATGTGGGGCGCAAGGGGAGATTGTCAATCCAGGTGCATTCGACGCGGCGGGAAACGGGCCTTTTACGGTGGTATTCCGACGGTTCGCGGCAGCCTGTTCCTGCTGTCCGGCGCGGCAGGCAGGGGCAAGGCAAGGCGCGCAGGGTCAGTCTTCATTTTCCGGAAAGGCCTTGGACAGCAACCCGCCCGGCTGGCGCCGGATCGCGCCTTCCAGCTCCAGATCCGTCAGCGCCGGGGCCAGCAGCTGCGGCGGCAAGGAAAGTTCGCGCAGCAGGTCGGACTCAGATGTGGGGGAGGGCCCGAGCCTGCCGAGGATCTGCTGATGCAGGGCGTTGGCCTGCGCAAGGCTGCGCCGTTCGGGCGGCTGCTGCGGCAGGCCGGCCAGGGCCTGCTGCGGACTGCCGGTTGCCGGCGCCTGTTCTTGCGACAGGTCTTGCGGCGGCAGCGCCTCCAGCACGTCAGCGGCACTGCGGACCAGCAGGGCGCCGTCGCGGATCAGCCTGTTGCAGCCGGAACTGCGGGCATCAAAGGGATGGCCGGGCACCGCCAGAACCTCGCGGCCGTAGTCCAGCGCGTCGCGGGCAGTGATCAGGCTGCCGGATTTGGCGGCCGCCTCCACCACCACAACGGCGCGGGACATGCCGGCAATGATCCGGTTGCGTTTGGGGAAGTCGCGGGCCTGCGGTGTCTTGCCCATCGGCTGCTCTGACAGGCGCAGCCCTGTACCGGCTATGTCTTCGGCAAGCCGGGCGTTTTCTGCCGGGTAGATCACATCGGCGCCGCCCGCCAGAATGGCAATTGTTCCTGTTTGCAGCGCTGATTGATGCGCGGCGGTGTCGATGCCGCGGGCCATGCCGGAGACAACGGTATAGCCGGCGTCGCCCAAGTTTTGCGCCAGCGATCTGGCCATGCGCAACCCCAGCGAAGACGCGTTGCGGGCGCCGACCATGGAAATCAACGGACGCCGCAATGCCGCAAGGTCGCCAATGGCCCACAACAGCGGCGGTGCATCTTTCAGGCTGCGGAGGAGCTCAGGGTATTCCGGGTCGGAAAAGCACAAAAGCCGCGCTTTGGCGGCTTTTGCGGTCCTAATTTCAGCGTCTACCGCCTTGGCGGGGCATGTTTCATACCCTTTGATACCTGCGGAACGTGCCACTTCGGGCAACGCATCCAGCGCGTTCTGCGCTGAACCATATTCGGCGAGCAGCCGGTGAAAGGTCACCGGGCCGACCCGTTTAGAGCGCAAAAGGCGAAGCCAGGAAAACCGGGTATCTTCCGTGGTGGGTGGGAGTGGGGGGTGAGTGGAAGAAAGTGTTTCTTCGGTCATCCGCAGCTCCGCCTGTTTGCAGAACCAGAATTAACCTTAAGGGGGTTAACAGGTGGTGAACGCTGGAGGGTTTTCGGCCAATTCCCCGAAAATTTTCTTAAGTAGCCGGAAAACGGGGGAAATTACCTTTCGCTCACAGTTCGAACGGGGAGGCATTGCCGTAATCCGGGCCGGCAACACTGGCGGGCGGCCCGGATTTTTACGGTCAAAACATGGTTTTACCGTGAATTTGCGCTGCCTCAGGCCGCTGAGCCGCCCACCGTCAGGCCGCCCATCAGCACCGAGGGCTGGCCGACGCCGACCGGCACCCACTGGCCTGCCTTGCCGCAATTGCCCATGCCGGGGTCCAGCGCCATGTCGTTGCCAAGCCCGCGAATCTGTTTCAGCGCGGTGGCACCGTCGCCGATCAGCGTGGCGCCTTTAACCGGTGCGCCGACCTTGCCGTCCTTCACCCTGTAAGCCTCGGTGCAGGAGAACACGAACTTGCCATTTGTAATATCCACCTGGCCGCCGCCGAATCCCACGGCCCAGATGCCGTCCTTGATGCCTGCGACCAGATCACCGGGATCGGCCTCGCCGCCCAGCATGTAGGTATTGGTCATCCGCGGCATCGGCGCATGGGCGTAGCTTTGACGCCGCCCGTTGCCGGTGGGAGAAACCCCCATCAGCCGTGCATTCTGGCGGTCCTGCATGAAACCGACCAGCACGCCGTCCTCGATCAGAGTGGTTTTCTGGCTGGGGGTGCCTTCGTCATCCACGGTGATGGATCCGCGCCGGTCGGGAATGGTGCCATCGTCCAGTACTGTAACGCCCTTGGCGGCGATCTGCTGGCCCATCAGCCCGGCAAACGCGGAGGAACCCTTGCGGTTGAAATCGCCCTCCAGCCCGTGGCCGATCGCCTCGTGCAGCAGGATGCCGGGCCAGCCGGGGCCAAGCACCACATCCATCTCGCCCGCAGGGGCAGGGACCGCATCCAGGTTCACCAGCGCAATCCGCAAAGCCTCCTGCACCTGGGCCTGCCAATGTTCAGGGTCGACCAGCCCGTCCAGCCCCAGCCGCCCGCCGCCGCCGGCCGAGCCGCCTTCGCGGCGGCCGTCCTTTTCGACGATCACCGACACGTTGAATCGCGCCATCGGGCGGATGTCGCGCACACGCGTTCCGTCAGCGCGCAGGATCTCCACTTCCTGCAGCGAGGCGGCCAACGATGCAGACACTTGCACCACGCGCTGGTCCAGGCCGCGCGCATAGGCGTCAACCTCGCGCAGGGTTTCTACCTTCACCGGGAACGGCATGGCGCTGATCGGGTCGGCATCGGTGTACAGCTTGGCATTGGTTGCCTGCGGCGCATCCGAATAGGTGCCGCCTCCCTCGCCAACCGCCAGCTTGGCCGTTTCCGCCGCCCGCTTCAGTGACGCAATGGAGACATCGGTGGAATGTGCATATCCGGCCACATCACCGTTCACCGCCCGCAGGCCAAAGCCTTCGGAGGCATCATAACTGGCACTGCGCAGCCGCCCGTCATCAAAGGACAGCGCTTCGGATTTGCGGCGCTCTGCAAAGATCTCGCCATCCTCCGCACCGTTCAGCGCATCGCGCAAGCTGGCGAGGGCCTCATCCTCGGGGAGCGCGGTTTCAAAGGGACGGAAGGCTGGGTTTTCCATGGCACGGTCCTCGGATTTTTTTGATCTAAATCAAGAAAGCGACGGTTTGACGCTTGGCTGCCTCTTTATCTGTGCCCCCGAATATGATTTTAACCAGCGTCAAAGACAACGGGGCAGGTGCGTTTTGTGGGAATCAATGATTCCCCCCGCATTTCGTGCTGCCGCAGGAACAATGCGATCAACCGATCAGGACAGAACATGAAAAACGCTTTGATGCTTTCGGGCCTTTTCGCCGGCCTTTCAAGCCTTCCGGCAATGGCGCAAGAAGGTCTGAAAACCATTGGCAAGCCGGTTGACGGCGGCCTGAACTTCCAGCCGGCGGCGACCTCGCTGGCGGATGGCTTGCAGAAACTGGATTACATGATCCTGGTGATCATCACCGTGATCTGTGTTTTTGTTGCCGGCCTGATGCTGTACGCCATTGTCCGCTTTAACAAGCGCGCCAACCCGACACCGGCCAAGTTCACCCACCACACCCCGGTTGAGATCGCCTGGACCATTATCCCGATCCTGGTGCTGGTGTTCATCGGTTCCTTTTCGCTGCCGCAGCTGTTTGCCCAGCAGGAAATCCCCAAGGCCGACATCACCATCAAGGTGACGGGTTACCAGTGGTACTGGGGCTATGAATACACCGACCACGAATTCGGCTTTGAGAGCTTCCTGCTGCCCAAGGACCAGCTGGCTGCAAACGGCTATGCCGAGGACGAGTGGCTGCTGGCCACCGACACGGCTGTTGTGGTGCCGTCGGGCAAAACCGTTGTGATGCAGGTGACTGCGGCTGACGTGATCCACTCCTGGACCATTCCCGCATTCGGCGTGAAACAGGACGCTGTTCCTGGCCGTCTGGCAGAACTGTGGTTCAACGTCGATGAAGGCAAGGAAGGCATCTATTTCGGTCAGTGCTCCGAGCTGTGCGGCAAGGACCACGCCTATATGCCGATCACCGTCAAGGTTGTGACTCAGGCGGAATATGACGCCTGGCTGGAAGGCGCCAAGGAAGAATACGCGGGCCTGCCGCAGGCCTATCAGGTCGCCTCCAACTGAGACCTGGCCATACGGAGCTTGAGAGCGCTTCGTGTGGTATAGTCAAAAGATCAGGGTGCGCAGCAATGCGCACCTATTGCCGCCAAAGGACCCAAGATGAGCGACGCAAGCATCAACGCAAGCCGTGCATATGAAGACGAGGCCAGTTTCGGCGATTACTTCGCCCTGCTGAAGCCCCGTGTCATGTCGCTGGTGGTGTTCACCGCTTTGGTCGGGCTGCTGGCCGCGCCTGTCTCCGTGCATCCGGTTATCGGCTTCTGCGCCATCCTGTTCATCGCCATTGGCGGCGGTGCGTCCGGTGCGCTCAACATGTGGTGGGACGCTGACATCGACAAGGTGATGAAGCGCACCAGGACCCGCCCGATCCCGTCCGGCAAGGTGGAGGCGGGCGAGGCGCTGGCACTTGGCCTGGCGCTGTCGGGCCTGTCGGTGATCATGCTGGCGCTGGCAGCAAATGTCTTTGCCGGCGCCTTCCTGGCTTTCACCATATTCTTTTATGTGGTGGTCTACACCATGTGGCTGAAACGCGCGACGCCGCAGAACATCGTGATCGGCGGTGCTGCGGGGGCCTTTCCGCCGGTGATCGGCTGGATTGCCGCCACCGGCACCATGTCGGTTGAGCCCTGGCTGATGTTCCTGCTGACGTTCATGTGGACGCCGCCGCATTTCTGGGCGCTGGCGCTGTTCATGCGCTCGGACTATGACGACGCCGGCGTGCCGATGCTGACCGTGACCCACGGCCGCCGCGCCACCCGTGTCCATATTCTGGTATACACAGTTCTGCTGGCGGTGCTGGCCATTGGCACCGCATTCTCCGGTATCGGCGGCCCGCTGTATCTGGCCGCAGCGCTGGTCATGAACGCGCTGTTCCTGCACGGCGCCTGGAAGATCACCCGCCGCGATGAGGACGATTCCGAGAACGACAACTTCAAGGTGGAGCGCAGCTTCTTCAAACTGTCGCTGCTCTACTTGTTCCTGCATTTCGGTGCGATCCTGGCGGAAGCATTGCTGAAGCCCTACGGCCTGGGAGGCTGGTAAGATGGCATTGCGAAAACAGCATGAGATCCACAAACGCCGCTCCGGCCTCAATAAGGGCGTTGGCATCCTGCTGGGCGCCTTTGTGGTGCTGGTGATGGCGCTGACCATGGCCAAGGTGACCTCGGCCACTTTCAAATTCCCGGACGCCCAGGGAGAGCAGAACTGATGGCGTTGCAGGGGCCGCAGAAAACTGTTGTCCAGCTGGTGGGCGTTGTCGTCCTGATGAGCGGCCTGTCCTGGGCCTCGGTCCCGTTTTATGACTGGTTCTGCCGGGTCACCGGCTTTGGCGGCGTTACCGGCGTTGCCAGCACCGGTTCGGACACGATTGTGGATCAGACCATCACAGTGCGCTTTGACGGCTCAAAACAGCGCGGCATGCCGTGGGAGTTCAAACCGTCCCAGCGCGAGATGGAGATCAAGCTGGGGGAAACCGGACTGGCCTTTTACGAGGCCTACAACCCGACCGACCGCCCCGTGGCAGGGCAGGCGTCCTACAATGTGACGCCCTATCAGGCCGGCGGGTTTTTTGAAAAAATAGACTGCTTCTGCTTTACCGAGCAGGTGCTTCAGCCGGGGGAACGGGTGCAGATGCCCGTGACCTTCTTTGTCGATCCCGAAATCCTTGACGACCGGGACGCAAAATACGTGCATACGATCACGCTTTCGTACACGTTTCATGAAATCGATCTGCCCGAGGGCTTTGCTGCTCTCGACACCGGGACTAACACCGGGGCAGGGGCAACCACGAATTAGGCCGCTTTGGTGAGGGACACTTGAATGGCGCACGCTAAAAATCACGATTATCATATTCTGCCGCCGTCGATCTGGCCGCTGGCCGCATCGCTGGGCACTTTTGTCATGCTGGTCGGCGCGGTCTTCTGGATGAAGGGCATCACTGCCTGGGCGTTCTGGATCGGCCTGGTTGCAGTTCTCTACTCGGCCTTCGCCTGGTGGTCCGAAGTTGTCGCCGAAAGCAAGGCCGGCGATCACACCACTGTGGTGCGGATCGGCTTGCGTTATGGCTTTATCCTGTTTGTGATGTCCGAGGTGATGTTCTTCTTCGCCTGGTTCTGGTCATTCTTCAAACATGCCATCTACCCGATGGAGACCTATGTCGGCACCGAGTACCTGAAGCCGGAGATCGTTGCCGTCGACCCGTTCCACCTGCCGCTGATCAACACGCTGCTGCTGCTGCTGTCGGGCTGCGCCGTGACCTGGGCGCACCATGCGCTGGTGCACAACAACGACCGCAAGGCACTGGTGCAGGGCCTGGCCATCGGCATTGCCTTCGGCATCCTCTTCACCGCGCTGCAGGGCTACGAATACTACCACCTGCTGCACGAAGGCTGGCAGTTCGGCGGCGATGAGTTCTATTCGAACTTCTTCATGGCAACCGGCTTTCACGGTTTCCACGTTGTGATCGGCACCATCTTCCTGACCGTCTGCCTGATCCGCGCGATGAAGGGCGACTTCACCCCTGAACAGCACGTCGGCTTTGAGGCCGCTGCCTGGTACTGGCACTTTGTGGACGTCGTATGGCTGTTCCTGTTTGTCGCTGTCTACATCTGGGGCACTTCCGGCCTCTAATCGGCGGCCTGTAACGGGCGGTTTGTAACGGTTACATGTTTGCGGTTCCAAAAGCCGCAGACAGACCTTAATGAGCAAGGCGCGCAGGGCATCACGCTCTGCGCGCCTTTACTGTTGAAGCGGAGCGGCCCGGATGCGGCATGTCGGTTTTTTGGTGGTGGTCAGCGGTCTGGGGATCGCGATCCTGCTGGGCCTTGGCACCTGGCAGCTGCAGCGGCTGGCGTGGAAAGAGCAGGTCATCGAGGATATAATCTTCCGGCTGGCCGGATTGCCTGAACCCTTGCCAGCCTCCCCCAACGCGGCAGAGCACAAGTACCAAGCTGTGGATCTGTTCGGGACAATCTCGGGTGCGGAGCTGCACGTTTTGGTCAGCTCCAAGGAAACCGGTACCGGCTTCCGGATCATTCAGGCCCTGACGGAAGACAAGACAGGCCGCCGTATCCTGCTGGAACGCGGTTTCGTGCCCGAGGCAGCAAAGAACGCCAAGCGCAGCACCGGCCCGGTCTATGCCGCCGGCAACCTGCATTGGCCGGTTGAGCGCGACAGTTTTACCCCGCAGAATGACCCGGCCAACAATTTCTGGTACGCGCGCGATCTGGCCGAGATGGCGGCCACCCTGAAAACAGAGCCGGTCCTGGTGATCTCACGCGAGCCTCTCGGGGAAAATGTCCGGCCGATGGGGATCAGCACCAGCACCATCCCAAACAACCACTTGCAATATGCGATCACCTGGTTTTCGCTGGCCTTCATCTGGGCTGCGATGACTGTCTACTTCCTGAGGCGCAACCGCGCCAATTCCTAGAGAGCCAAGGCGATGAAATATATCTCGACCCGGGGCCAAGCGCCCGAGCTGACCTTTGAAGACGCGATGCTGACCGGGCTTGCCCGCGACGGCGGTCTCTATGTGCCGGCCGAAATCCCGCAGATGTCCCAGGATGACATCGCCGCACTGGCCGGTCTCTCCTACGAGGAAACCGCCTTCCGCGTGATGCGCCCTTTCCTTGGCGACTGTTTCACCGACGAGGAGTTCCGCGCCATCATCGCCCGTGCCTATCAGGGCTTCGGCCATGCCGCCCGCGCACCGTTGAAGCAGCTGGCGCCGAACCATTTCCTGCTGGAGCTGTTCCACGGCCCGACGCTGGCGTTCAAGGACTTTGCGATGCAGCTGATCGGCCAGCTGTTCCAGTCGGCACTGGAACGCCGCGGCGACCGGGTGACCATTGCAGGCGCCACTTCGGGCGATACCGGCTCGGCGGCGATGGAGGCGTTCCGCGGTCTCAGCAACGTCGATGTGTTCATCCTCTATCCGCATGGCCGCGTATCGGAGGTGCAGCGCCGCCAGATGACCACGCCGCAGGATGCCAACGTCCACGCGCTGGCTGTCGATGGCGATTTTGACGATTGCCAGGCACGCGTAAAGGACATGTTCAACGACTTCGATTTCCGCGACGGCGTGAAACTGGCCGGCGTGAACTCGATCAACATCGCCCGCGTGCTGGCACAAGTGGTCTATTACTTCTCAGCCGCCGTCAGCCTTGGCGCGCCGGGCCGCAAGGTCAGCTTCACCGTGCCGACCGGCAACTTCGGCGACATCTTTGCAGGCTTCATCGCCAAGCAGATGGGCCTGCCGATCGACCAGCTTGTCGTCGCCACCAACCAGAACGATATCCTGCACCGCTGCCTGTCGGGGCAGGGCTATTACAAGGGCGATACCGCGCCCTCAATCTCACCCTCGATGGACATCCAGGTGTCGTCCAACTTCGAGCGCGCGCTGTTCTATGCCTACGGCCAGGACAGCAAGGCGGTGGCGCTGTTGATGGATGAGCTGAAGACCGGCGGCTTTGACGTCTCCCAAGGCGCGATGCAGGCGCTGAGCGAGACCTACGTCTCGGGCCGCACCTCCGAGGCGGAGACCCTGGCGACCATCAAGTCCGAGCTGGCCGCCTCAGGCGAACTGCTGTGCCCGCACGGCGCCGTCGGGGTGAAGGTCGCAAATGAGCACCGCCAGGCAGACGTGCCGATGATCACGCTGGCCACTGCGCACCCGGCGAAGTTTCCGGCAGCGGTCGAAGATGCCAGCGGCATCCATCCGCCTCTTCCCCCGCGCATGGGCGACCTGTATGACAGGCCGGAACGGGTGACCCGGATCGCCAACGATCTGGCCGCCCTTGAGGATCACATCAGAAAGAATATCGCGAATTGACAGTTCAGCAGCACACACTCGCCAACGGGTTCCGCATCGTCTCCGAACACATGCCAGGACTGGAATCCGCGGCGGTCGGGATCTGGGTCAATGCCGGCGGCCGCCACGAGCGGCTTGAGCAGAACGGCATCGCCCATTTCCTGGAGCATATGGCCTTTAAGGGCACCAAGACCCGCTCGGCCCTGCAAATCGCTGAGGAGATCGAGGATGTGGGCGGCTATATCAACGCCTACACCTCGCGCGAGGTGACGGCCTATTACGCCCGCGTGCTTAAGGGGGACGTGCCGCTGGCCGTGGATGTGATCGGGGACATCCTGCTGAACCCGGTGTTTGATGCCCGCGAGATCGAGATCGAGCGCGGGGTGATCCTGCAGGAAATCGGCCAGTCGCTGGACACGCCGGATGATGTGATCTTTGACTGGCTGCAGGAAGAAAGCTACCGCGGCCAGCCTTTGGGCCGCACCATCCTGGGCCCGGCTGAGCGCGTCAGCAGCTTCAACCGCGAAGATCTGCAGAGTTTCGTGGCTGAGCATTACGGCCCCGGCCAGATGATCCTGGCGGCAGCTGGCGGCGTGGATCACGAAATGCTGGTGAAACTGGCTGAGCGGCTGTTCGGCCACATGGAAGCCAAGCCCGATTTCACCGCTGAAGGCGCGCGGTTCACCGGCGGCGAGGCGCGGCAGGTCAAGGATCTGGAGCAGGCGCATTTCGCGCTGGCTTTTGAAGGCCCCAGCTATCGCGACCAGTCGATGTATACCTCGCAGATCTACGCCAGCGCGCTTGGCGGCGGCATGTCCTCGCGGCTGTTCCAGGAGGTGCGCGAAAAGCGCGGTCTGTGCTACACGATTTTTGCGCAGGCCGGATCTTATGCCGATACCGGCGCAATGACGGTTTACGCCGGCACCTCTGGCGAGCAGCTGGAGGAGCTGGCAGGCATCACCATCGACGAGATGAAACGCGCCGCCGACGACATGACCGAGGCCGAGGTCGAGCGCGCCCGCGCCCAGATGAAGGCCGGGATGCTGATGGGGCTGGAAAGCCCGTCGAACCGGGCGGAACGTCTGGCGCGGCTGGTGCAGATCTGGGGCAAGGTTCCGTCGCTGGAGCACACGGTTGAGCGGATTGAGGCTGTGACCACCAAGGATGTGCGCAGCATGGCCGAGGAAATGGCGGTTTCCGCACCGGCGGCTCTTGCGCTTTATGGCCCGGTTGCAGACGCCCCGGCGCTGGAGAGGCTGCAGGAGAGGCGCGCCGCCTGATGCTGCTGAACCGCCGCAAGGTCCGCATTGAAACCGAGCGCCTGACCCTCAGGCCGCCGGTGCATGCGGATTTTCACGGCTGGGCGGCGCTGCGGCTGCAGAGCCAGCCGTACCTTACGCCGTGGGAGCCGAGCTGGGCGGCGGACCACCTCAGCCGCAAGTCATTCACCAACCGGGTCTATTGGGCCCGCCGCTCGGTGGCTGGGGGCACGGCGCTGCCGCTGTTCCTGATCCGGCGGTCCGACAATATGCTGCTGGGCGCGATCACGCTTGACAATATCCGCCGCGGGCCGGCCCAGGCGGGTACGCTGGGGTACTGGACCGGGTTGCCCTTTGCCCGCCACGGCTACATGCGCGAGGCGATCGGCGCGGTGGTGCATCACGCCTTCAGCAAACTGGATCTCAGCCGGATTGAGGCTGCATGCTTGCCGGAAAACCAGGCTTCCCGCGGACTGCTGGAGAAATCCGGCTTCAAATACGAGGGCGTCGCTCAGTCCTATTTGCAGATCAACGGCCGCTGGCGGACCCATGTTCTGTATGCTTCGCTGCGGCACGACCGGCGCGGCAAAACCCTGACGGGCCAGGCATGACCGCAGGCGCACAGGCAGCCGGGAACTCCCGCCCGTCGCTGGTGCATTGAAATGCACCGCTTCCGTTGGGGGTAGCGCCGCACCTGCGGTGCGGCGCTACCCGGCCTCGCGGCCGGAAAGAGTTCTGCGGCCTGCCGTGGCCGCGCCCGGCGCAATTTTCCGCCCCGGGGGCTGACAACTGCGGTTTGCGCCCTAGAACCTGCTTCATGCGCGGCTTTTGCTGTCTCCTTTGGCTGATCCTCTGTGCCACTGCCCTCCAGGCCCAGGAGCGGCGGGCCAGCCATTGTATCGCGCTGGCCGGGGCAACCCCTGGCCTGGAGTATCTGCACCAAGCCGGCTGGCAGGATCCTGTTGCCCGGGACAGCGTGCAGATCCGCTATATCGCGCATGCTTCCTTCCTGCTGCGCACCGAAGGCGGGCTGAATGTGGTCACCGATTTCACTGGCTTCACCGGCGCTGCGCCGCTGATCCCGGATGTGGTCACCATGAACCACGCCCATGAAACCCATTGGACGGCGCATCCCGACCCAGCCATTCCCCACGTGCTGGAGGGCTGGGCGGCGTCCGGGGCAGGTGCCGAGCATCACCTTGATCTGGGAGAAATGCTGATCCGCAATGTCCCGACCGACATCCGCAACATGTTCGGCGGAGTCGAGAAGCGGGGCAATTCGATCTTCGTTTTTGAGGCGGCTGGCCTCTGCATCGGCCATCTGGGCCATCTTCACCACGTGCCGACCCCGGAACAATATGCGGCGCTGGGGCGGCTGGATGTGGTGATGGCGGCGGTGGATGGCGGCATAACCCTGCCGCTGGATCAGATGCTGGAGGTACTGGGGCGGTTGCGTTCCTCGGTCATTATCCCGATGCATTGGTTCAGCGACGCATCTCTGCAGCGCTTCCTGGCCCGGATCGGCCCTGAGTTTGATGTCGTGAATGAAGGCAATAGCGCCCTTACGGTCTCCCTGCGCGGCTTGCCCGGCCGTCCGACGATCCATGTGCTGCAGCCGAAGTACCTGGCTGAAGAAGAGTGACCTGCCTTGCCAGCCAGTGCCGCTTCCGGCATGGATAAGGCATGATGCTGAACCCCGCAGATACTGCCTTTGCCAACCATCTCTCGAACCTGCTGCCGGAAGGCGTGCTGCGGCCGCCAGAGCCGCGATACCTTGAGGAACCGCGCGGCCGCTACCAGGGGCAGGCAGGGGTGCTGGCCTTGCCGCAGACGGTGGAGCAGGTCTCACGGCTGATCCGCGAGGCCAATGCCGCCCGGGTGCCGGTTGTGCCCTATGGCGGCGGCACCAGCCTGGTCGGCGGCCAGGTGATGCCGGACGGCCCGGCGCCGCTGGTGCTGTCGCTGGAACGGATGAAAGCAATCCGGTCGGTCCACCCGCAGGAAAATGTCCTGATTGCCGAAGCAGGGGCCATTCTGGCGGATGTCCAGGCAGCGGCGGAAGGGGCGGGGCGGCTGTTTCCCCTGTCGCTGGCGGCAGAGGGATCAGCCAGGATCGGCGGCAACCTTTCGACCAATGCCGGCGGTGTCAACGTGCTGCGCTATGGCAATGCACGCGACCTTTGCCTGGGGTTGGAGGCGGTGCTGCCCTCGGGAGACATCTGGCACGGGCTGTCGCGTTTGCGCAAAGACAACACCGGTTATGACCTGAAAAACCTGCTGATCGGAGCCGAGGGCACGCTGGGGGTGATCACTGCCGCCGCGCTGAAGCTGTCGCCGATCCCTGTCACGCAGGGAACCGCGCTGTTCACAGTGAAGGACCCTGCTGCTGCCATTGCGCTGCTGGCTCTGGCCCGCGATCACGCCGGCGAAACCGTCAGTGCTTTTGAACTGATCCACTGGCAGGGCCTGGCGTTTCTGGCGGAGGCTCTGCCGGAGGTCCGCCAACCGTTTGACGAGGCGCCTGAGTGGTGCGTGCTGATCGAATTGGGCTTGCCGCAGGGCGTGGTTGCTGAGGACACCCTGGCAGAGTTGTTCGAAGCCGCAGAGGCGGCAGGACTGGTTACGGATGGCGTGATTGCCCAGTCCGGGTCTCAGCGGCAGGCGCTGTGGGCAGTACGCGAGAATATTCCGCTGGCCAACAAGGCAATCGGGTCGGTTTCCAGCCACGACATCTCGGTGCCGATCTCGGATATTCCCGCCTTCATCGAACGGGGCAGAGAGGTGGTCGCAGGTCTTGGTGATTTCCGCATCAACTGCTTTGGCCATCTGGGGGACGGCAACCTGCATTACAATGTGTTCCCGCCAAAGGGGCAGTCCCGCGATCAGTTCAGGCACATGCGTGAAGCAGTGAAAACGGCGGTGCATGATCTGGTTCATGCCTTTGGCGGCTCATTCAGTGCTGAGCACGGGGTCGGGCGGATGAAAACGGGCGACCTGGAACGCTATGGCGATCCGGTCAAGCTGGCGGCCATGCGGGCAATCAAACAGGCGCTTGACCCCAACGGCATCATGAATCCTGGCGCGGTGCTGAAGACCGGCTGACCCGTCCGGGCATTCCCAAGAACTCCCGCAGCCGCAGCAGCCCGGCTGCGCCGGACCGCCTGGCGGCTTTGGGCCCGGCGCCGCGCATCCGCGCGGCGTGCCCTTTCAGGCCCTTCAGGGCCGGAAAGGGCTATGCCCAACGGGAAGAGCCGTTCGCAAGAATGGCGTTTGACCGGCGGGAGCGCCCGGCGCGGACGTTGTCCTTACAGTGCTCAGAGGCCGTCGAATTCGCACAGTACATGAACATCCATGCCCATGCTCTCCAACAGCTTGCGGCCACCCAGTTCCGGCAGATCCACGATGAAGGAGCAAGAGACGATCTCACCGCCCAGGCGCTCAATCAGCTTGATGCCCGCGCCCGCAGTGCCGCCGGTGGCCAAGAGGTCATCAACCACCAGAATCTTCTCGCCCGGCTTGATGGCGTCGTCGTGGATCTCGACAATCGCCTCGCCGTATTCCAGCTTGTACTCTTCGCTGATGGTGGTGCCGGGCAGCTTGCCTTTCTTGCGGACCGGCACAAAGCCGACGCTCAGCTGATGCGCAATGGCGCCGCCCAGGATAAAGCCGCGTGCTTCAAGCCCGACCACTTTGTCGATCCGTTCGCCGGCATAGGGATGCAGCATCTGGTCGATCGCCATGCGGAACCCGCGCGGATCGGCAAACAGCGTGGTTACATCGCGGAACAGGATCCCTTCATGCGGGAAATCAACGATGGTGCGGATGTAATCCTGGACGGCGGGCTTCTTGGGCATCGGCTTGGTTCCCCTTGGCACAACTGAGACAGCAGCCCGGCTGCGTTACCAGGCCATGGGCGGTTTGGCCGATGCAGCGCTGTCATGCAAGGGGGGAAGCGTGAGCATGCGCTTCGGGGCCGCCGCGGGAGGCCTGCTGGCACTGGCCGCGGGCGGGGGCTGCGACGCTGGGGAGAAGTCACCGGGGAAAACGGGTGCTCCAGCGCATCAGCGCTTCCAGCGGTCCGTTTCTCGCAAAGATGTTCCAAACCCAGACCAGCACCATCGACAGGGCGCAGAAGCCAAGCGAGTAGCCGAAGATCCGGGAGGTGCCGAGCGAACCGTCCAGCTGGCCCATGGCTTCCAATGTGCCCATGCCCAACAGGATATGCGCCGCATAGAGGCTCAGCGCTTGCCGTCCTGGTGCTGCCAGCCATTCCCCCAGTCCAGCCTTGTCCAGCGCCGGGCCGATTGCCAGCATCAGCCCGGTCACGGCCATCGCGGTGCCGGAGGCTGCGATAATGTAGAACGGGCCAGGGGGAATGGCACTGGTGCCGAAGAGTTCGGCCAGCTCCGGATCCTGCAGCAGCATCCCGGGCAGGGCGCCCAGCACTGCCGCTGCCGCGCCCCAGAGGACCATGCGGGCCTGCACCCGGCGGCTGGCCAGATCCTGGCGGCCGATCCACATGCCCAGAAACAGGAAAGCGGCCCAAGGAAATACCGGATGCCAGCCATTGAAGAAGGAATGGCGCAGAAAGCCTTCCAGCGTCCAGAATTCCGCGTAGGTCAATGTGTCCCAGTTCCAATGGGCCTCGTAATCCAGCACCAGTAGCCCTGCCAGCCCGATCGCCAGCGTGCCCGCGGCGGCCCAAAGCAGCGTCCGGCTGGAGGCGGTCAGGAACGGCAGCGCCACCAGGAAATACAGCGCATAGAAGTGCAGGATGTCGGCGTCGAATATGGTCAGGTTCAAAAGGCCGATCACAAACAGGAACACAGCGCGCCGGAACATCGTTGCCCGGTCCGGCTTGCCCAGCGATACCCCGATCCCCGCCAGCATCACAAACAGCGCGGCTGCGCGGCCCTCCAGGCTGTTGGTGAACAGAGAGATTGCATCGGTTCCCGGCGCCACCTGCGCTGCAATGCGGAAATTAACCAGAACCATGCCGCAAAAGGCAAGGAAGCGGGCGATGTCCAATCCGTGAAGGCGCATGAAAGAGATCCTGAAATCAGCAACGTCGAAGCAAGGTCTGCTGCACGATAAAGGCACGCAGCCCGGCAAAGAAAAGAGGCGGCCCTGCAAAGACCGCCCCGATAGTTCAAAACTGTTGCAGCCTTGGATCAGCCCAGAACCCGGCCCGCCACAGCGTCCAGCTTGGCCAGCAGAGCAGGATCGCGTTTCTCGGGTGCAGTCATGATCGCATATTCCAGCGCTTTGTCGCAGCCATGCGGGCAAGCCGCACGATCCTGGCCCAGCAGACCGGGCAGGCGGCGGACCAGTTCGCGGGCATTGGCAGAGTTGCCCTGCAATGTTGCAATGATATCAGTGATTTCCACAGCGCCGTGCTCTGGATGCCAGCTGTCGTAGTCAGTGACCATTGCAACGGAAGCGTAGCATAGCTCTGCCTCGCGGGCGAGTTTGGCCTCGGGCATGTTGGTCATGCCAATGACGTCGCAGCCCCATTGCTCGCGGTACATCTTGCTTTCCGCCATGGACGAAAACTGCGGCCCCTCCATGCACAGGTAGGTGCCGCCGCGGTGGATGTTGATGCCTACATCCTTGCCCGCTGCTTCGGCAGCATTCGAGAGCCGCTCGCAGGTCGGATGCGCCACGCTCACATGGGCCACGCAACCGGTCCCGAAGAAGCTTTTCTCGCGCGCGAAGGTCCGGTCAATGAACTGATCCACAACAACAAAATCGCCCGGCGCCATTTCCTCGCGGAACGACCCGCAGGCAGAGACGGAGAACACATCCGTCACCCCCAGCCGTTTCAGCGCGTCGATATTGGCGCGGTAGGGAACTTCGGTCGGGGAATGCACATGGCCGCGGCCGTGGCGCGGCAGGAAGGCCATTTTCACGCCGTCCAGAGAGCCGGTCAGGATCTGATCCGATGGCGCCCCCCAAGGCGTTTCGACCGAGACCCACCCGGCGCCTTCCAGCCCGTCGATCTCATAAATGCCGGAGCCGCCGATCACGGCAATCATGGTTTCACGGGGTTCTGATGCGGTCACGTGCTGCCCTCCTGATGCTGTTATCTTGGATATGCACAAGCGGAGCCGGATTTTGCAAGAGCAAGGTGATCAACAGGGGGCGGCAGCTGTGCACCCCCTATGCACCGGGTGTGTGCCGATGGCGCGGGAGCCTCCGGCGGGAGTATTTTTGCAAAGATGAAACAGCGGGCGCTATTCGCGCCGTATAATCCCGGCAAGCGTTGCGGCGCAGGCAGCACTTGAAGAGGGACCAAGCGAACGTCCAAATCTTAACAAGCGCTAAAGTTAAGCGTCAGCCCTATTGACCGAATGTTTCGCGCGCGAAACATTGCGGCAGGGGAGCTGACCTAATTGCGGCATTGCAGCGCTGAACCTCAATCACAGGAAAGCCAAATGGCCGTCTCCGGCCCGCGGCGCGGTTGTGGTGGTGTCCGGCAGGCAAACACGAAAAACCCGCCATACGGCGGGTTCTCCGGTTTCGCATATCCCGGGCTCAGCCTTCGTAGTCGGGCAGGGCTTTCAACTCGTCTTCGGTCATCGAGATGTAGACGCGCAGATCCGAGCCGTCGTCGGCACGCAGGATGTCGATCTTCGACAGTTCCAGCTCAACCGGTTTCTCGCCCAGGCCGAGAAAACCGCCGACGTCGATAACGGCGGCCTTGACCTCGCCGGCATCAGTCAGCAGCAGTTCGGACACTTCACCGATCCACTCGTCATTGGAGTCATAGGCCGCTGCACCAGTCAGCTTCTCGGCGGTCAGATCGGCCTCTTCCGCAGTCATGTAGCCGTCGCGCTCTACCGGCACCCGGGGCTGCATGGCCCCTGTGGATTCAGCGTCGGTCATATGTTCAGCGGACCCGGTTTCTGCGGTGCCGGTTACCTCAGCCTCTGCTTCAACCTCTGCTTCGGCTGCGGCATCTGCGGCTTCTTCAACTGCGGCTTCAGCTTCAGCGGCCACTTCGCCCGCTTCCTCGGCAACCGTATCGGCGGCCCCTTCAGCCGCAGCCCCGGCTTCTGCAGCAATCTCTGCGCCTTGTTCGGAGATTGCCTCGGCAGCCTCTTCGGTGGCCGTCTCGGATGCGAAGGCAGGGAAAGTTGTAACGGCGGCCAGCGCCGTGGAAAGTAGCAGCTTTTTCATGACCATTCTTCCTTAATCTAAAGTGGTTCGTGGGTGAGCACTCGATGGAAAAACGCCTGGCAGCGGTGTTCGGTTCCCATAGGGCTGCGAAAAACCGCTGGAGGCGCCTCAGGTCCGGGCAAAGGGCAGTGTCCAGTCATTGGGCCGGTGCTGCGAATACCCCGCACCCTTGCCCCATTGGCGTATTTCCGCTAGGGGCGGGCTGCGGACACTCCCCTTTCAAGTACAGGTACACCCAATGAGACGCGCAGCCATGGCTTTGCTGGCCAAGCAGATTTCCCCGCCCAACCTCTCCATCATGCAGGACGAGGGCTTTACCGTGGCCCGCGTGCGCACCGAATTGCTGTCCGGCCTTACCGTGGCGTTGGCGCTTGTGCCGGAGGCAGTGGCCTTTGCCTTTGTCGCGGGGGTGCATCCGCTGGTCGGGCTTTATGCGGCCTTTATGGTGGGGCTGATCACCGCGGTGTTCGGCGGCCGGCCTGGAATGATCTCGGGTGCGACGGGCGCGCTGGCGGTGGTGATGGTGGCGCTGGTGGCGCAGCACGGGGTCGAGTACCTGTTTGCCACAGTGGTCTTGATGGGGATTTTGCAGATCATCGCGGGGGTGATGCATTGGGGCAAGTTCATCCGCCTGGTGCCGCATCCGGTGATGCTGGGCTTTGTGAACGGTCTGGCGATTGTGATCTTCCTGGCGCAGCTGACCCAGTTCAAGGACCCGGAGAACACCGAAGCCTGGCTGGGGAATGCGCAACTGGTGATGATGCTGGGGCTGGTGGGGCTGACCATGCTGATCATCTGGGGCACGCCTAAAATCACCGCGATCATTCCCGCACCGCTGGCCGGGATCGGCATTGTGGCAGGTCTGGTGATTGCCTTTGGAATTAATGTGCCGACCGTTGGCGACATGGCCTCAATCAAGGGCGGGTTCCCGTCCTTCCATAATCCGTTTGGCACCGGCGAGGGGCTGTATGGCACTGCCTTGGCACCGTTCACGCTGGAGACGCTGTGGATCATTCTGCCTTATGCGGTGATCCTGGCGGCGATCGGCCTGATTGAAAGCCTGCTGACGCTGAACCTGGTGGGCGAGATCACCGGCAAGCGCGGCGGTGCCAGCCAGGAATGTATCGCGCAGGGCGCGTCGAATGTGGTGACTGGTTTCTTTGGCGGCATGGGCGGCTGTGCGATGATCGGCCAGTCGATGATCAATGTGAAATCCGGCGGCCGGACGCGGATTGCGGGCATTACTGCGGCGCTGTTTCTGCTGGCGTTTATCGTTGTGGCCTCGCCGCTGATCGAGCAGATCCCGCTGGCGGCCCTTGTCGGTGTGATGTTCATGGTGGTGATCGGCACCTTCGCCTGGAACAGCTTCAAGGTGATGACCAAAGTGCCGCTGATGGATGCCTTTGTCATTGTGCTGGTGACCGTGGTGACGGTGATGACCGACCTGGCGATTGCGGTGGTTGTGGGCGTGATCGTCTCGGCGCTGGCCTATGCCTGGAACAACGCGCGCCGCATTCACGCCTATACCCGCGAGTCCGAAAGCGACAAGGGCGCCAAGGTTTATGAGATCGAAGGGCCGCTGTTCTTTGGCTCTACCGATGGCTTCATCGAGCTGTTCGATGTGGCAGGCGACCCGGATCACGTGATTGTGGATTTTGCCCGCAGCCGGGTGGTCGACCAATCAGCCTTGCAGGCAATCGAGGCGCTGGCGGGCAAGTATGAGGCCGAGGGTAAATCTGTGATGCTGCGGCATCTGAGCCGGGATTGCCACCAGCTGCTGACCAAGGCGGGGCATCTGATGGTCGATAGCGATGATGATCCGGACTATGAGATTGCGGTGGACTACTCGGTCAAAACCGGGGTTCTGGGCGGCCATTGACGCCTGATCGTTTGAAAGAGAAACCCGCGGGTTTTGCGAGCCGCGGGTTTTTTTGAAAGGGGCTCTGGCTCACCATACCAGCAATCGCTGGTCCGGATCCCCCATCCCCTGATCCTTGCCTGCCACCCGGTCCGCACCGAGCCAAGGAAAATAGCCGTCTCCCCGCGGGGCGCGGGGCCCCTAGGCGATTTTCCTTGTCCCGGCGCCGCCCGCGCGGCTGTCCGGTCTCAGGCGACGGCGGCTCCGGACCAGCAAATACTTGGGGCAGGCTTAGTCGGGGGCGAGGGTTTCCAGCATGTCGAGATCGCCGGACAGCAGTGCGGGTTCGGCGCGGCTGATCAACTCTGCCGGCCAGTCCCACCATTTGAGCGCCAGCAGGCGGGCGATTTGCGGCTTGGAAAAGCGGTAGCTGTGAACGGTGCCGGGATTGCCGGTAACGATGGCATAAGGCGGCACCGTGCCGCGCACCGCTGCTCCGGCGCCGATGATGGCACCGTCGCCGATACGGGCGCCGGGCAGGATCAGCGCGCCATAACCGATCCAGACATCGTTGCCTACAACCGTATCGCGGGTGTCGGGCTGAAAACCGGCCATCTGGCTCGGATCGAACACCTGGAAGGGATAGCAGCTAAGGCCTTCCTGCGCGTGATTGGCCGAGGAGGTGATGAACCGCGCGCCGTGGGCGATCTGGCAGAATCGGCCGATCACCAGCCGCTCGCGCGCGCCGGGGAACAGGTAGGGCGCCAGGTGCTGCGCCCAATTTTCCGGCGGATCGAAGTCGGAGGCATAGGAGTAATCGCCTGCCTTGATGTTGGGGTGATCCAATACCTGGCTGAGCATCACAGTGCCCGCGTGCGGGCTGCCGTCGGGCAGGATGATCGGGTTGCGTTTGCGCGGATCGGGAAGCGGCATGGCGGGCCTCAGTCGTCGGGACGGGTGAGCGGGAACAGCTCGCGCACCACTGAATAGTCGCGGTAGCCGAGGCGGGCCAGCGGCTGGAAGGCGGTCACGTCAAAAGTGCCGTCGCGCAGGCAGTCGTCGCGCAGATGCACGCCGGTCACCTCGCCGAAGACCACCTTGTTTGCCTCGCCCGGCAGGGTGACGATCCGGGTCAGCCGGCATTCCAGCGCGGCCGGCGCTTTGGCGACGCGGGAACATGCGATGGTTTCGCAGCCTGTGGCTTCAAGCCCTGCATGGGCGAATTCGTCCGCCTCCTTGGGCAGCGCGGCAGAGCTGGCGTTCATTGCGTCCCGCAGCGCGTAAGACACTACATTGACGCAGAACACGCCGGTTTCCTCGATATTGGCAACGCTGTCCTTGGTGCCCTCTTGGTCGGGCTTGCTGCTGGTGGAGGCAAACATCACCTGCGGCGGACTGTAGGCCACTGCGTTGAAAAAGGAATAAGGCGCCAGATTGTTCACCCCGTCGGCGGAACGCGAGGAGATCCAGCCGATTGGCCGCGGTGTGACGATGGCATTAAACGGGTTGTGGGGCAGGCCGTGGCCGTCCTCGGGTCGGTAGAACATTCTTGCTTCCTGCTTAGGGGATTTCAGGGGCTTAGGTGTTTGCCCAAGGCTTACGCCCGTGTTAGGCCGAATGCCAGCCTGCAGGGGGAAAATGCGGAGGCCGGAACAGGGACATGGCGGCGTGATCGAATTGATGGCAGAGCAGCCGGAAGACCGGTGGGAGGTTGAGGCGCTGTATGACCTGTGCTTTGCGCCGGGCCGCGAGGCGTTGTCGTCCTACCGGTTGCGCGACGGGGTGCCGCCGGTTGCGGGTCTCAGCGAGGTTGCGCGCGACAGTGACGGCATCCTGGCCGCAGCCATCCGGTATTGGCCGGTTCTGATTGGCACAGCGCCTGCGCTGCTGCTGGGGCCGGTTGCGGTGCACCCGACACGGCAGGGCGAGGGGCTGGGCGGGTCTTTGATTCGCGACAGTGTTGCCAAGGCAGAGGAAACCGGATGGGCACGGGTGATGCTGGTGGGCGATGCGCCCTATTACCGGCGCTTTGGTTTTACGAAACTGACCGGGGTTGAAATGCCGCCGCCGACCAACCCGGACCGGGTGCTGGGGCTGGCGCTGCAAGAGGCCGCCTGGGACGGCATCCAGGGGCAGGTGCGCCGCTGGCGGGGTTGAATTCCCGCCCCTGGCTGCCGATCTTTAAGAAGGGCAGAGGAGGCGCTTGTGGCGGACGTTCTATCAACAGCACGGGTATTTACCCCGCAGGATATTGAAGCTGAACTGGAAGCGCTGGCACAGCGCCACCGGGCGGCGGGCGGCTTTGGCGTGGACCTTTTGAACCGGCTGGGCGGCAGCGGCGAAAGCCTGCTGGAGCGGCTGCCTGCACCGGTGCAGGCCGGGCTGACAGGCGCCACGGAAACCGCTCTCAGGCTTGCCATGAAGGGGGCCAGCCAGTCACGCCGCCTGGTGGCGGATCAGAAACCGGGCGTCGACCGGATGGTGAGCGCCGCCATGGGCGCTGCGGGCGGCGCCGCGGGCCTGCCGGGCGCATTGGTGGAGCTGCCTGCGACAACAGCGTTTTTGCTTCGGACCATCCAGGGCGCCGCAGCTGCGGAGGGGTTCGATCCTGAGGCCGACAGCGTGCGTTTTGATTGCATTCAGGTGTTTGCAGCGGCTGGCCCATTGGCCGAAGATGACGGTGCGGATCTGGGCTTTGTCTCGGTGCGGCTGGGGCTGCCGGGGGGGCTGCACAAGCTGATTGCCCAGGTGGCGCCCAAGCTGGGTGCAGTGCTGGGGCAAAAGCTGGCAGCCCAGGCGGTGCCGATCGCCGGGGCCGTGGCCGGGGCCGCGGTGAATTACGTCTTTGCGGGCTATTACCGCGAGATGGCGCATGTGCATTTCGGGCTTCGGCGGCTGGCGGTGGATGCAGATCTGCCGCAGGAGGAGCTGGCCGCAAAGCTGCGGCAGCGGCTGCACAGCCCAGGTGCGGCACAGTAGATACAACAGACCTCTTGCACTTGCCGGAGAGGGAGATTTAATCAACCCTTCCTGCTAAGAGGGAAAGCATGATTCAATACAGCCTCAAATGCACCGATGGCCACAGTTTCGACAGCTGGTTCCAATCGGCGGCGGCCTTTGACAAACTGGCAGCGGCCGGTCTGGTGTCCTGTGCTGTCTGCGGCGGTGCGCAGGTGGAGAAGGCGATTATGGCGCCACGGGTCCGCCCCGGGCGCAAGGCGGTGTCTGCCGTCGGGGAACCGGAACCGCAGGCCGCTGCGCCCGCCGCTCCGGCTGCGGTTCCCGCGGCGGCGGCTGCAGCCCCTGCAGGGCCGGGCATGCTGAGCCGCCCCGCGGGCGAGGTGGAACAGGCCATCGCAGAGCTGCGCAAGAAGGTCGAGGCAAACTCCGATTACGTCGGCGGGAATTTTGTTCAGGAGGCACGGGCAATGCACCTGGGCGACGCGCCGGAGCGGGCGATCCATGGCGAGGCCAAGCTGGAAGATGCGCGGGAGCTGATTGAGGAAGGCGTGCCGGTAATGCCGCTGCCTTTCCGTTCAGGCCGGAAATCAAACTGACGCAAATCGAACTGAAGGGCAGAGCAAAGATGCATGCAGTTGTAACAGGAACCAGCCGCGGCATTGGCAAGGAGCTGGTGAAACGGCTGCAGGAAGCGGGCTATGAGGTGACAGGCACCTCGCGCGATCACTCCTCCGGGGTGAAACTGGATGTCTCCGATCCCGGCCAGCAGGCGCGTTTCGCCGCCCAGATCAAGAACCGTCCGGTGGATCTGCTGGTGTGCAATGCCGGGGTCTACATCGACAAGTCGATGGGGCTGGAGGATTACTCGGCGGAGGTCTGGGCCAAAACCCTGGCCGCCAATGTGACCGGCGTGTTTTTGACGGTGCAGGCGATGCTGCCCAATTTACGGCTGGCACAAGAGCCCAAGATCGCGATCCTGTCTTCGCAGATGGCCAGTCAGTCGCGGGCGCCGGGGGGCAGCTATGCCTATCGCGCTTCCAAGGCGGCGGCGCTGAATATCGGACGCAATCTGGCCACCGATCTGCAGCCGGAAGGGATCTCTGTGGGGATTTACCACCCCGGCTGGGTGCGTACCGATATGGGCGGCTATGAAGGTGATATCACGGTGGAAGAGTCCGTCGCCGGGCTGATCAATGAATTCGCAGTGCTGAACCTGGACACCACTGGCTGTTTCCACACCTGGGACGGCCGTATTCAACCTTACTGACTTTACTGCCGCACAGAAGGCTGAAGCTCCCGCGCCCGCAAACAGGCCTGGCAGCGCCAGCCCTGTTTGCGGGCTTGGGCCGGGCGCCGCGCGGATGCGCGGCGCGGCACCGTGCACTGGCACGGTGCTATGCCCAACGGGCATAGGGCCTGATAAGGCCCGTTGCCGGGCGGGAGTGCCTGCCAGTGCTCAAGCTGCTGCGCTTTGAAGGTACAGCTTGCATGAAAAAACCGGCGCAGAATCTGCGCCGGTTTTTGTCTTGCCGGTCAGGTCTGCCGCGAGTGACGGCCAGCCGGTCACTCCCAGCAGCTGACCAGCACGGTCATGCCGGACGCCAGCCGGGTTATTGCCGCATTCGGCAGGCTGCCTGCCGAGGCGCTCTGTGCTGCCGGGGTCATACCTGCGGTGTTCAACGCGCTGCGGATGGCTTCGGCGTTGACGGCAAAGCTGACGCCTTCGGGCAGTTGTTTGCCTTCGATTGTGCGCGGCAGCAGCATCCCCAGAACAGCGCCGCTGCTGTCTAGAACCGGACCGCCCGCGTCGCCGGGCTGGGCTGCCAGCTCCAGCCGGGCAACGCCGGTGTTGCCATCCAGGCTTTTGACGTCTGCGACTTTGCCCCAGGTCAGGCTTGGTGCGCCCAGCACGCCTTCATAGGAGAAGCCGGAAACAGCGATCTCAGACTGCAGCCGCGGCGAGGCGGCGCTGAGTTCACCAACCGCGGCAGGCGCCAGCGCTTGGACGGGGCGTAGGATGGCGATGCCGTCTGCGGTGTTGTTGGCCGCTACTTCGGCCCTGTAGCCGTGGTCCAATGTGATGCGGGTACAGCCCGCCACCACGTCGGATGTGGTCAGCACGCTGCCGTCGCCATCGACAAAGAAGCCGGAGCGCGACAGTTTCGGCTTGCGGATTTCCAGGCCAGAAACCAGGTCGATGTTCTGCACCGCATCGCCGCCGGCTGCCGGGTCCAGAACGCCGTCGAGGCGGGTGAAGCTGGCTTGCATTGCGGCCAGAACGCGGGCGCGGCGGTCTTCGTCGCCGGCCGGCCAGATCAGGGTAAAGCCCTTCACCTCACCGTTTTTCAGGCTGGCTTGGGTGAAGGAGACGATCTTGCTGTTGCGGCCTTCGATGGTGAAGCTGTCCTTGCCGCGCTGGCGCGGGCCTTCCAGCGGCACAATCGCCAGCGTCTGCATAATGTCATAAAGGCCGAACAGGGTGCGTTTGTCGCCGGGCTGGCTGATCAGCAGCACCTCCGCGCCCAGGCTGCCTTTGGCAGCGTAATGGGCAAAGGGCGATTCATAGCGGTCGAACGCGACCTCATCCGCAGGGATCTGCAGGGCGATGCCGGCTTTGGCGTCTTCCACGCGGGCCATGCCGACCGAGATCAGCGGCGCGTTGTATTCATCCATCAGCACCTGGCGCTGGGCGGTGGTCAGAACGCCAGTGGGTTCAAAGCCGCGAGCCGTCTGCCAATCGCTCATCGAGCCGCGGGTGCCGCGGCCAAAGGCGCCGTCGATGGACGAGCTGTAGAAGCCTGCGGCCTTCAGTGCGACCTGCAGCTCCATCCGCTGCTCACGCGACAGCACGCGTTCGCTGCGCCGCGCCTCGGCGGGGGTCTCATCCGGCAGGTTCGACTGCACGGCTGCCTGCTGCTGCGGTGCCGGGTCTTCTGCTGCAGGCGCCGCCGGTGCAGGGGCAGGCGCCGGTTGCGCCGGGGCGGTTGCATCTGCGGCCACCGGGTAGAACTGGCTGCGCAGGTTGCGGCGGAACGCGATGAAGCTGTCGCGCGGGATCTGGTTTTCGGCGCGGTAGACTTGCAGCACCCGTTCGGCGTCTTCGCGGGCGTAGGGGCCGATCATCACCCCGTACCAGCCGCCGCCAATCGCATAACCGGAGACGTCGGGCAGGCGGGCAGCATAGGTGCGGGCCTCGGTTTCGGCCTCGCGCAGGGAGGGGCGGGCGGCGATCTGGATCCACACCGCATCGCGGCTGCTTTGCGCCGAAACCGGCGCGGTGAACGCAATGGCCAGCGCAATCAGCGGCAGCGCCAGAGCGGCAAACAGTTTTTTCATTGTCAGGGCCTCGTATCCCGGAAGATCTCTTATTCTTTGCCGCGGAGGTTAAGCATTTTGGCACGGCAAAGGGAACTCCTCATCGCAGGGGGAATTCCCGCCCCGTTGCCGCATTCCCGCACTTTTGTTGCCGATGCGCTGCATAGCGCAAGCCCGGCGGACCTGCGCAAAGGCCAGAGGGCGTTGACCCTGCCCATTGCCTTGCATAGGAAGATCCCCGCAATTGCTGCCCCAGCTGCCCCAAAAGGGATACGAGATGACCCAGACCAACGGCGCGCCGCGCTCCTTCCAAGAGATTATCCTGAGGCTTCAGAATTACTGGGCTGCCAAAGGCTGCGCGGTGATGCAGCCCTATGACATGGAAGTCGGCGCCGGCACCTTTCATCCGGCGACCACGCTGCGCTCGCTGGGGTCCAAAGCCTGGGCCGCGGCTTATGTGCAGCCCTCGCGCCGCCCCACGGACGGGCGCTATGGTGAAAACCCGAACCGGCTGCAGCATTATTACCAGTACCAGGTGCTGATCAAACCCTCGCCGCCGAACCTGCAAGAGCTGTATCTGGGCAGTCTTGAGGCGATCGGCGTTGATATGGCAATGCATGACATCCGCTTTGTCGAGGACGACTGGGAAAGCCCGACGCTGGGCGCCTGGGGCCTGGGCTGGGAAGTCTGGTGCGACGGCATGGAAGTTTCCCAGTTCACCTATTTCCAGCAGGTCGGCGGCCATGACTGCCATCCGGTTTCGGGCGAGCTGACCTATGGTCTGGAGCGTCTGGCGATGTATGTGCTGGGTGTCGATCATGTGATGGACATGCCCTACAACGATCCGGACGCGCTGATCCCGCTGACCTATGGCGATGTGTTCAAGCAGACCGAGGAAGAATACGCCCGCTGGAATTTTGACGTGGCCAACACCGAAGTGCTGCTGCGCCATTTCGAGGAGGCCGAGGCTGAATGCGCCGCCATCCTGGCGCAAGAGCATATGGATCCCAAGACCGGCAAGCGCATCATCATGGCGCACCCGGCTTATGACCAGTGCATCAAGGCCAGCCACATCTTCAACCTGCTGGATGCGCGCGGCGTGATATCGGTTACCGAGCGCCAGGCCTATATCGGCCGGGTCCGGGCGCTGGCCAAGCAATGTGCCGACGCCTTTGTGCTGACTGACGCCGGCGGGTATACCGCCGAAAGTGCAGCCTGAGCAGAGTAGGGCGCGATATGGGAAAGTTCCTGGCATTGATCCTGATCCTGTCAGCGCTCGCCGCTGGCGGGGCAATGTATTACCTTCAGGTTTACGGGTTTTATGAGGACGTGAAACTGCAGCCGGGCCGCGACGTGATGCTTGTGCCGCTGAATGGCGGCGAGGCGCAGCCGGTCGCCTATTCAGAGTTTGAGGCAATTGACGCCGGCAGTTCGCCGATCCGCTACCGCGCGTGTTTCCGCACCAAAGTGACGCCGGATGCACTGGCGCAGCTGTTCACCCTGACGGACAAGCTGGAACCGCGCAACGCGCCGGGCTGGTTTGAGTGTTTTGATGCGGCTGCCATCGGCAAACAGCTGGCCAATGGCTCGGCCAAATCCTTCCTGTCGGTCAAGAACATCTCCTTTGGTGTCGACCGGGTTGTTGCCGTCACTGACGATGGCCGCGGCTATGTCTGGCATGAGCTGAATGACTGCGGCCAGAAAGCCTATGACGGCACCGTGGTGGGCGAGGAATGCCCGGCCCGGCCGGCAACAGGCGAATAACCGGAACGTTAAGAGGCAAATCCCGCACGGGACATGGAAACCCATATCACCATACCTGACTTCATCTCGGTAACGCTGGGGTTTGCGGTCTTTCTGCTGGGAGCGCGCCTGAATGCCAAGGTTGCAGCGCTGCGCCGGTTTAACATCCCGGAGCCGGTGACCGGCGGGCTGGCGGCCTCGGTTGCGGTGCTGCTGGTCTACAGCCTGACCGGCCTGCAAATCGAGTTCGAGATGCAGAGCCGCGACTACCTGCTGGTGCTGTTCTTTGCCGGTATCGGCCTTAACGCGCGGCTTTCCGACCTGGTTGCCGGCGGCAGGCCGCTGGTTATCCTGCTGGTGCTGACCCTGCTGGCCATTCTGACCCAGAACGTGATCGGCGCCGCCGGGGCCGTGCTGTTCGGATATCCGGTTCAGGCAGGCGTTCTGTTCGGGTCGGCGGCGCTGATCGGCGGGCATGGAACAGCGATTGCCTGGGCGCCCGATGTGGCGGCGGCGGCAGGGCTGGACGGTGCCGCTGAATTGGGCGTGGCGGTTGCAACATTGGGTCTGGTGCTGGCAGCACTGGTGGGCGGGCCGGTTGCCCGCCACCTGATCAACCGGCATGGGCTGACGCCTGCACGCCCGGAGGAGGAACAGACAGTCGGCCTTGGGCATGACGAGGCGGAGACAGCAACTGTCGGCCACCTCGATCTGATGCGGGTGATGCTGTACCTGAACCTTGCCATAATCCTGGGATATGCCGCCTCGATCAGCCTGGACGCTGCGGGGGTGAAGCTGCCGCTGTTTGTGCCCTGCCTGATCGCGGGCATTCTGCTGGCCAACCTGCGCAGCCTGATTGCGCCCGCTGCGGACCCTGTCGCCCGCACCCCGGCGCTTGCTCTGATCTCGGAGTTCTCGTTGGGCGCCTTTCTGGCCCTGTCGCTGATGGCCCTGCAGCTGTGGACCATCGCGGGGCTGGGACTGGCCATTGCCGTCATCATGCTGGCGCAGACGCTGTTCACGGTGGCCTTTGTGCTGTTTGTGCTGTTCCCGCTGCTGGGACGCGGCTACCGGGCTGCGGTGCTGGCCGCCGGGTTCGGCGGTTTTGCGCTGGGCGCCACCCCCACGGCCATCGCCAATATGACCGCTGTGACCAAACGCTACGGGCCGTCGCCTATTGCCTTTGTTGTGCTCCCCCTTGTATCCGCCTTCTTTGTTGATATCGCCAATGCCATCGTCATCCAGGCGATCGTGAATTTCTGAGGACCCCCGATGCCCGATCTGCTGATTGAACTCTTTTCCGAAGAAATCCCGGCCCGCATGCAGGCGCGTGCCGCCGAGGATCTGAAGAAACGCGTGACCGATGGCCTGGTCGAGGCGGGTCTGACCTATGCCGGTGCCGCAGCGCTGTCGACGCCGCGCCGCCTGACGCTGGCGGTTGACGGTCTCTTGGCGGAAAGCCCCACCATCCGCGAAGAACGCAAAGGCCCCAAGGTCGGCGCGCCCGACAAGGCAATCGAGGGCTTCCTGCGCGGCGCAGGCCTGACCCGCGATCAGCTGGAAGAGCGCGAGACCCCCAAGGGTGCGGTCTATTTCGCCCTGATCGAAAAGCCGGGGCGTGCGGCAGCAGAGATCATTGCCGAGGTACTGGAAACCACCATCCGCACCTTCCCCTGGCCCAAATCCATGCGCTGGGGCGCCGGAACTTTGCGCTGGGTGCGCCCCTTGCATTCAATCCTGTGTATCCTGTCGGATGAGGCAGGCGCGACCGTGGTGGAACTGGACATCGACGGTATTAAATCCGGCAACATCACTCGCGGCCACCGCTTCATGGCTCCGGACCAGATCACCGTCACCGGTTTTGACGACTACGCCGCCAAGCTGAAGCGCGCGCATGTGGTGCTGGACCCCCGCGAACGGGCCGAGGCGATCTGGCAGGAGGCTACCAATCAGGCCTTTGCCAGCGGCCTGGAGGTGGTCGAAGACAAGGGTCTTCTGGCCGAGGTTGCCGGATTGGTGGAATGCCCGGTGGTGCTGATGGGCGCCATCGACGCCGAATTCCTGGAGCTGCCGGCCGAAGTGCTGCAGACGTCCATGAAGGAGCACCAGAAGTTCTTCTCGGTCAAAAAAAACAAGACCGGGCGGATCGAGAAATTCATCACCGTTGCCAACCGCGAGACCGTGGACAATGGCGCCACCATTCTGGCGGGCAATCAAAAAGTACTGTCGGCGCGGCTGGCCGACGCCAAGTTCTTCTGGGAAAACGACCTGCGCACCGCCAAGTCCGAGGCTGGCATGGGGTCCTGGGTCGAAAACCTCGGCAACGTGACATTTCACAACAAACTGGGCACCCAGGCGGCGCGGATTGACCGCATCGCCGCGCTGGCCCGCGAGATCGCGCCGGATGTCGGCGCCAATGCCGGTCTGGCAGAGCAGGCGGCGCGGGTCGCCAAGGCCGACCTCAGCTCTGAAATGGTTTATGAATTCCCGGAACTGCAGGGCCTGATGGGCCGCTACTATGCACAGGCCGCCGGTCTGCCGCAGGAAGTGGCAAACGCCTGCGAGCAGCATTATTCGCCGCTGGGACCGGGCGATGATGTCCCGTCAGAGCCTGTTTCGGTTGCCGTTGCGCTGGCCGACAAGCTGGACACGCTGACCGGATTCTGGGCGATTGATGAAAAGCCCACCGGGTCGAAAGACCCCTTTGCCCTGCGCCGAGCCGCGCTGGGGGTGATCCGGCTGGTGCTGGAGAATGATGTGCGGGTCGGACTAAAATCCGTTTTCGCGGCAGGTTTAGCTAAACAGCCCAAGAAGGCTTCCTTGGAAGGTGCTCTATACTATCTGGAATCGGAGGTTGATCGAGTGAAGGGGCTTCTATCCGACCCCACGTATCTAGGGACGTTGATTTCGGGTACCCGTAAAGAACTTGAGGAGCAGTTGCCCGCCATGGAGCGAGAGCTCAAAGCGCTTGCTGCGGAACTGGCCGAATACACCAAGTATCTCGACCACGCACCCACCGACCTCCTCTCCTTCTTCCACGACCGCCTCAAGGTTTTCCTGCGCGATCAGGGCATCCGCCATGATGTGATCGACGCTTGCATCGCCATGGACGGTAACGACGATCTGACCCTGCTGGTCAAACGCGCCCGCGCACTCGAAGACTTCATGAAGACCGAGGACGGCACCAACCTGCTGCAAGGCTTCAAACGCGCCAACAACATCCTGTCTCAGGCCGAGGAAAAAGACGGCGTCGAATACTCCTATGGCGCCGACCGCAAATTTGCCGAGGACGACACCGAAAAGGCACTGTTCGACGCGCTGGAGGCAGGCGGGGCGGCGATCTCTCCGGCCATCGAGGCCGAAGATTTCGCGGCTGCCATGCGGGGCATGGCCGCCCTGCGCGCGCCGATAGATGCGTTCTTTGAGGCAGTGCAGGTGAATGCCGACAGCGACATCGTCCGCCGCAACCGCCTGAACCTCCTCAGCCAGATCCGCCAGGTCTGCGGCCAGGTTGCTGACCTCACCAAGGTTGAAGGCTGAGCACCAGCCGGCTGCTTCTTTCTGGTCCAAAATACCCGCCCCGCAGGGTCCGGCCTTTCCGCAAGGGAAGGCCGGTTTTCTTTTGCAGAACCGCGCCCAGTTGCCGGAGGGCGGTTACAAGCCCCTTGCGCGATCATGTCTTGTCCTTATGGTGACTTGCAAAGGAGACGTGCTGCAGTGCAGAAAGATTTCGAACAGATCCCGCCGGCTTCCCTGATCACCGCGACCGCACCGATTGCCGCCACCACCCATGGCGGGCGGGCGAAATGCCTGCAGCGGCTGGAGCGGCTGGACCTGCCGGTGCCGCGCACAGTGGCGCTGTCTTTTGATGCGGTGCATTCCATTGCCGAAGGCCAGATGCCGGATCTGACAGCAGTGCTGAGCGAATTCGACCCGGAGGCGCTGCTGTGCGTGCGCCCGTCTTCCGAGGATCCGGATTGGGGCGGACCGGGCGCGATCCTGAATATCGGCATGAATGACGCGCGTTACGTGGATCTTTGCGACAGTCTGGGCCGCGAGGCCGCCGCGGCTTTGTTCCTGCGCTTTGTGCAATCTTATGCAGTGCATGTGGCGCGGCTGGACCCGGATGTGTTCGACGATGTCGAGGATGGCGGCCCGGACGCGCTGAGCGAGATCCTGCACGCTTACGAGGCGGAAACGGATGAGCCTTTCCCGCAGGATCCAGGCGAACAGCTGGCGGCGGTGCTGCGGTCGATGGCGCGGGCCTGGGAAGGCACCTCGGCGCGGCTCTTGCGCCAGGCCAAGGGCGCACCTGCTGATGCAGGCCTGGGGCTAGTGGTGCAGGAAATGATCCCCGGTGTCGGCCAGGGCGAATGCGGCTCCGGCGTGCTGCAGCTGGTGAATTCGACCACCGGCAGCCCCAGGCTGACCGGACGCTACCTGAGCCAAAGCCAGGGGCGCGATGCGCTGGGGGCTGGGGCTAAGGCGCTGTATCTGGCCAGGGATACGCGCGGGCTGTCGCTGGAGGAGCTGGCGCCGGAGGCTTTTGCGGACATTCAATCCCATGCCGCGCTGATGCGTGAGAAGCTGCGTGAGGAAATGCAGCTGGAGTTTGTCATTGAGAACGGGCGCGTGCATATCCTCGACGGGGTGCGGGTGGTGCGCTCGGCGCAGGCTGCGGTGCGGATCGCTGTAGCGCTGGCCGAAGACGGCATTATCCCGCAGGAAGAGGCGCTGATGCGGGTGGATGCGCATATCCTGAATGAGATGCTGCACCGCCAGGTGGCGCCGGATGCGGAACGGGATGTGATTGGCAGCGGCATCGCCGCCAGCCCGGGGGCTGCCACGGGCAAGCTGGTCTTTACCGCCGCCGGGGCGCAGGCCAGCGCGTCCCGCGGGGAGCCTTGCATTCTGGTGCGCCGGGAAACCTCTCCTGAAGACGTGCGCGGAATGCATGCCGCTGCCGGGGTGCTGACCGAAAAGGGCGGCATGACCAGCCACGCTGCGGTGATCGGCCGCGGGCTGGGGCTGCCGTGTATTGTCGGCGCCCTGAACATGAAATTCCACAGCAAGCGCAAGATGCTGGAGGCGGCGGATGGCCGGGTGTTCCGGGCTGGTGACATTATCACGATCGACGGCAGCAGCGGCCATGTGCTGGCGGGCCAGCCGGCGATGCTGGAGGCGGCCCAGGACGGGGCGCTGCAAACCTTGCTGGCCTGGGCGGACGAGGCCCGCGACATTGGCATTCGCGCCAATGCTGATACGCCGGAAGATGCTGAAACGGCACGGAAATTCAATGCGCAGGGCATCGGGCTCTGCCGCACGGAACACATGTTCTTTGAGCCCGGCCGCCTGACGGTGATGCGGGAGATGATTTTTGCCGAGACGCCGTCAGGGCGGGCTGCGGTGCTGGAGCGGCTGCTGCCGATGCAGCGTGACGATTTCCGCGAACTGTTCCGGATCATGGAGGGGATGCCGGTCTGCATCCGCCTGTTCGATCCGCCGCTGCATGAATTCCTGCCTGCCACCAAAACCGGTCAGCGGGAATTGTCCGAGGCACTGGGCATCCCGGTCAGCGATGTCACCCGCCGGGTCGAGGAAATGGGCGAATACAACCCCATGCTGGGCCTGCGCGGTGTGCGGCTGGGGGTCACGGTTCCGGAAATCTATGACATGCAGGCGCGGGCGATCTTTGAAGCCACCTTGGAGGCGTCGAAATGGGGCGAGCCTGTGGTGCCAGAGATCATGATCCCTCTGGTGTCGGCCAAGCGCGAGGTGGAGCTGGTCAAGGCCCGCATCGATGCGGTGGCCGCGGCGGTCAAGGCAGAGCGCGGCGAGGACTTTACCTACCGTCTGGGCGTCATGGTGGAAACACCGCGCGCGGCGCTCAGGGCGGGTGAGATTTCACCGCATACCGCGTTCCTCAGCTTTGGCACCAATGACCTGACCCAGATGACCTATGGGCTGTCGCGTGATGATGCCGGGCGGTTCATGTCGGACTATGTGAACCAGGGGGTCTTTCCCGAGGATCCGTTCCATGTGCTGGACACCGACGGGGTGGGGGAGCTGCTGAAACTGGGTGTGCAGCGCGGCCGGGCGGAAAACAGCGCCATCACTTTGTCGATCTGCGGCGAGCACGGCGGCAACCCCGAATCGATTGCCTTTTGCCGTGATGCGGGCTTTGATTACGTTTCATGTTCCCCGTTCCGGGTCCCGGTTGCGCGATTGGCCGCAGCCCAGCTGGCAATTTCCGGAAAGACCGGGCAGACGGCGCCAACATACACAAAATATTAAGAAAAATTGGGCCATCCAACAGCCGCCGATGTAACACCGGCGGTGTGCATGTGTTCCCCATAAGTGCGGTTGCAGCCCGAACGCTGGACGTTTCGGGTCTTTTACCTTAAGGGATGCGACCGCATGTGCCGGGGGAACCGGGCACAAGCTGCTAGGACGGGGGAACCCTGAATGAAATTGTTGACTATGATTGCCGTGATGGCTGCCACCATCGCGATGGGTAAGAGTGTTGCTGCCGAAACCGGTCTGGGTACGCTGATCGAGCGTGAACAGGCCAGTTTGAGCGCAGTGCCTGCGCGGAAGTTCAGCGGGTTTTTCGGGATCCGCAACAACGCGTTCAAGAGCCGCAAGGCGCGGCCGCAGATCGAATACAGCAAGGCGTGGCTGGATGCCCAGCCGAAAGCTGCCGGCGGCGAGCAATTCGCCTGTCTGGCCGAAGCGCTGTATTTCGAGGCCCGCGGTGAAACCGTAAAAGGCCAGTTTGCAGTGGCCGAAGTGATCCTGAACCGGGTCAAGAGCGCGCAATTCCCGAATTCGCTTTGCGGTGTGATCAAGCAGGGAACCGGGCGCAAGTACCAGTGCCAGTTCACCTATACCTGCGATGGCCACAAGGAAGTGATCAACGAAAAGAAGGCGTATCAGCGGGTGGCCAAGGTGGCACGCGCCGCGCTGAACGGGCTGAAGTCAGAGCTGACCGGCGGTGCGACCTACTATCATACCACCGCGGTCCGGCCGCGCTGGAGCCGCACCTTCACAAACACAGCGCGCATCGGCGTGCATCTGTTCTACCGGGACGAACGTTACCGGACGGCGCTGAGCAACTGACCGCCTGAAGGCGCCACGCCAGTGCCGCTTTCGGCTACTGGCGTGGCGTTTGCGGGCCTGTTATGACGGCGCTGAAATACTATTGTTGGGTCCCATCACCTGACACTGCCAGCCAAAGGCCCGTTTTCCCATGCCCTCTGAAATCCGCCTTGCCTTTGCGCACCCGTCCGAGCGTTCTGTGGCCACTGCTGCGCCGGGACCGCTGGACCGCATTTCCCTGCGGGATCACACTGTCGAGGTGGAGATCGGCGCCTTTCAGGCCGAGCGCGGCTCGACCCAGCGGATCAGCTTCAATGTGGTGGTCGAAATTGCGCCGTTGCCCAAGGACCTGGATGACGATGTCGACCGGATTCTGTCTTATGACAAGCTGACCGAGGCAATCGCCCATGAGCTGGCGGCCGAACGGCTGAACCTTTTGGAGACACTGGCCGAACGGGTGGCCGAGCGGATCCTGCTGGAGCATCAGGCGGTGCGCGCCTTTGTGCGGATCGAAAAACTGGACCGCGGTCCCGGCGCGCTGGGCGTCGAAGTGGTGCGCTCCAAGGACCAGATCACCCATCCGGTGGATGAAGAAGAGCGCCCGCATCCGCGGCTGATGTATCTGTCTAACGACGCGATCGACAGCGGCAACCTGACCGCCTGGATCGACCAGATGGAATGCCGCCGGCGGCCGCTGATCCTGTGCGTTGGCGCCCACCTGCTGGAGGTCCCCACCACCGGTCACAAATGGACACAGCGCCGGATCGATCTGCTGGCAATCGAACAGAACGCCTGGCGCCTTGCCGCCAAGGATGACCGTTGCGTGGTGGTTTCGACCCGGACCGAGCTGGACTGGGCGATCAAGAACGGCCAGATCTGCGTCTGGGCGCCGTCCAAGATCGTGCTGGACGCGGTGGAAGGCCCCTCGGCCCCGCCGTCGAACTCGGTTGCGCTGGCGGCCTGGTTTGCGGCGACCTTTGAGGCGGGTGAAATGATTGTGCTTGGCGGGGATTTGCCTGATAATCCCGGTGTCCCCTTGCGGGCCGTCAGCGTGGAGCAAACACAACTGTGATATATTACCGGCCATTGGTTCAGCATGGCGAGGCGCGCCCCGAAGGTGCGGTCCCGCTGGCAGGCAGTGCCCTGTGGTTTACCGAGGTTGAAATCCTGAGCCGCGACGCACCGCCGCGGATCGCACCGGCAGGGCTGGTGCCTGAGAAGGAGCGCCGCCGCTTAAGCGCGCGGCGTGCGTCGATTGCCGGGCTGGACATGACCCAGCCGCAGATCATGGGCATCCTGAATGCGACCCCGGACAGTTTTTCGGACGGCGGCCGGCATTCCGGTGTCGAGGCCGGCAAGGCGGCAGCCCTGCGGATGGTGGAGGAGGGCGCCACTATCATCGACGTCGGCGGCGAATCTACCCGCCCGGGCGCCGAAGAGGTTTCCGAGGCTGAGGAAATAGACCGCACCGCGCCGGTAATCGCAGCAATCCGGGCGGCCAGCCCGGTGCCGGTCTCCATTGATACCCGCAAGGCCACCGTGGGCATGGAAGCGATGGAGGCGGGGGCAAACCTGCTCAACGACGTCTCAGGCTTCACGTTCGATCCGGCGCTGGCACCATTGGCGGCCCAGGCCAGCGTGCCGGTCTGTATCATGCATGCGCAGGGCGATCCTGCCACCATGCAACAGGACCCGCATTACGCCAATGTGCTGCTGGACGTTTATGACTTCCTGAGCGATCAGATCGACCGGCTGGAGGCCATTGGCGTGATCCGCGAACAGATCGTGATTGATCCTGGCATCGGTTTTGGCAAGACGCAGGCGCATAATCTGACGCTGCTGCGCAATCTCAGCCTGTTCCACGGGCTTGGCTGCCCTATTTTGCTGGGCGTGTCCCGCAAAGGTTTCATCGGTAAAATCGGCAAAGAGCCGCGCGCGGATGCCCGCGCACCTGGCTCAATCGCAGTGGGGCTTGCGGCCCTGGGGCAAGGCGTGCAATTCCTGCGGGTGCATGACGTTGCTGAAACGGTTCAGGCGCTGCGACTTTGGCAGGCCGTCCGCTGAGGCTTTTGGCAGGAAAAGCATAATGCGTAAACTCTTTGGCACTGATGGCGTGCGCGGCACTGCCAATACCCATCCCATGACCGCCGAGATGGCGCTGCGCATCGGCGCCGCAGTCGGGCGTTACTTCCGGCGTGACGGGTCTGGCGTGCACCGGGTGGTGATCGGCAAGGACACAAGGCTGTCCGGCTATATGTTTGAGAACGCGCTAACGGCGGGGTTGACCTCCACAGGCATGAACGTGCTGCTGCTGGGTCCGGTGCCGACACCTGCGGTGGGGCTGATGACCCGGTCGATGCGGGCCGACCTGGGGGTGATGATCTCGGCCAGCCACAACCCTTCCGAGGATAACGGCATCAAGTTCTTCGGCCCCGACGGGTTCAAACTGTCGGACAGCGCCGAGATGGAGATCGAAGCCCTCATCGATGCGGGGGTCGAAGCCGCGCAGGCCGCTAATATCGGCCGTGCCAAGCGGATCGACGATGCCCGTTTCCGTTACGGCGAGCGGGTCAAAAGCTCGCTGCCGCGCAATCTTGGCCTGAACGGGCTGAAAGTGGTGATCGACTGCGCCAATGGAGCAGCCCACCGGGCAGCGCCCGAGGTCCTGTGGGAGCTGGGCGCCGAGGTCATTCCGGTTGGCGTCTCGCCGGATGGTTTGAACATCAACCGCGGCTGCGGCTCGACCCAGCCGCAAACCGCCGCTGAGGCGGTTGTGGCGCATGGCGCCCATGCCGGTATTTGCCTGGATGGCGATGCCGACCGGGTGATCGTGATTGACGAGACCGGCACCGTGGCCGATGGCGATCAGCTGATGGCCTTGCTGGCCACCCGCTGGGCGGAGCAGGGCCAGCTGGCAGGCGGAGCGCTGGTCGCTACGGTGATGTCGAACCTCGGGCTGGAACGGCACCTGGAAAGCAAGGGGCTGGGGCTGGAGCGCACTGCCGTCGGCGACCGCTATGTGGTGGAGCGGATGCGCGAGGGTGGCTTTAACCTGGGCGGTGAGCAGTCGGGCCATATCGTGATGAGCGATTACGCCACCACCGGCGACGGGCTGATGGCAGGGCTGCATTTCCTGGCTGAGATGGTGCAGACCGGCAAATTGGCGTCTGAGCTGGCGCATCAGTTCCAGACCGTGCCGCAGCGGCTGCGCAATGTGCGCTTCCAGTCCGGCCAGGCGCCATTGGACGATGAGCGCGTGCAGGAGGCGATTGCCGCTGCTGAGAAAGCACTGACCGGTCAGGGGCGTCTTTTGATCCGCAAGTCCGGAACCGAACCTCTGGTGCGGGTAATGGCGGAATGTGAGGACGCGGGGCTGATGGCGCTGGCCGTTGACAGCGTGGTGGCTGCGGTTGAGGCCGCCGTCGCAGAATAACTTGGCTGGGGGCGCTTAGCCGCCTTTGGTGAACAGACGGCTTAGCTTGCCGAACTGGCTGAGGCCGAGACCGCCCAGGATCATCCCCATTGCCAGCAGCATCGAGGGTGGCAGATCCTCGCCCAGGAAGACAGCACCCAGCACCACGGCCCAGACCGGCACCTGATAGTTGGTCAAGGTCATGAAGGTCGGTCCCGCTTCCCGGACCACGATGACCCGCAGCAGGTTGGCAGCAGCTGTGGGGATCAGGCCGAGGATAGCGGCGATCAGCAGCGTTTGGGTGTCCGGCATCACCGGCGGGCCTTCGGCGGCCCAGGCGGCCGGGAAGATGATGAAACAGCCGATCACCAGAAAGATGGCTGCCAACCCGACCGGATCGGCGGGCGGCAGGCGCCGGGTCAGGATCGAGCTGACCGAGTAACAGGCCGCCGCCGTCAGGCAGGCGGCGCGGCCATAGGCCTCCAGTTCAGCACCGCTGGTTTCAAACGCCTTGCTGCCAATCAATAGGGCGACACCTGCAAATCCGATGCTGAAGCCAATCAGGCGGCGCAGGGTCATCTGCTCTCCTGGCACAAAAAAATGCGCCAGCGGCAGCACCATCAACGGGATTGCCGCCATGCTGACGCCGGTAAAACCCGAGGAGACATGCTGCTGCCCCCAGGAGATCATCATGAAAGGCAGGGCGGTGCTAAGGATGCCGATGATGATGATTGAGGGCCAGTTGGCCTCGCCCCGGAACAGCTTGAAACCGCGCCAGCCCCAGATTGCGCCAAGCAAAAGGGCCGCAAATCCGATCCGCCCGGCGGCCAGCCAGAACGGTGTGATGCCTTCCAGTGCCAGCTTGATCAGCAGAAAGGTGGCACCCCAAACCAAGCCAAGGGCGGCGATCATCATCCAATAACGCGGGGCGATGCCGGGCATGGGGTTCTCCTGCGGTTTACAGGGCGAAAAGACTCCGCCGGGCGGACGGGGTCAATGGCAATTGCTTTGTTATCTATCGAAGTGTTTTTAACCCTAGACCGCGCGCGGGCGGCGGTTGCGGCTGAGGAGCAGCCCGCCGAGGATCAAAGCCAAAGCTGCAAACAATTGCGGCGGCAGTGTCTCCCCCAGCAGGGTGGCGCCAAAGATCACCGACCAGACCGGCACCTGATAGTTCACGGTCGACAGGAATGCAGGACCTGCACTGCGGGCGACCTGGACCAGCAGCACCTGCGCCAGCGCGGTGGGCAGAAGGCCGAGGTAGATGACGGCGCCCAGTGGCAGCGCGGCGGGCAGGTCCGGCACGCCTTCGGCCCAGAGCGCGGCCGGGGTCATCATGACGGCACCGCACAGGAGGGCCGCAGCAGAGAGCGACAGCATGTTCACCTGCGGGCAGAGCCGGGTGATAATCGAACCGATGGCATAACACAGAGAGGCGCCAAGACAGGCGAGGCGCGCAAGCGATTCAAAATCGCTGCCGGCGGAGCGGAAGGCGTCGAGCCCGATCAGCACCACCACACCGGCAAAGCCAATCAGGAAGCTGATGGTGCGGCGCAGGGTCATATGCTCGCCCGGCACCAGCACATGCGCCAGCGGCAGCACAAACAGCGGTACGACGGCCATGCAGACCCCGGCAAAGCCGCTGGCCACATAAGTCTGCCCCCAGCTGAGCAGGGTGAACGGCAGGGCGTTGGTGAAGAACCCCATGCCGATGGCACAGGCCCAGATGATCCGGCCCTCGCGGTTGCGCAGGGAGGGCAATCCGATCCCCATAGCAGAAATCACTGCCAGCAGGCAAAGCGCGCCGATCGAGATCCGCAGCGCGGCGATGGTCATTGGCGGAAAGCCTCTGAGAGCCAGCGACACCGCCATGAAGGACGCACCCCAGATCACTCCGAGGAACAGAAGTTTGGCCCAATTGGCGGCGCCGGGGGAGTCTGGCATAAAAATGTCTCAATGTCTCGGAGCAAAAAAAGGGCGCCCCAAAATGGAGCGCCCTGCAGAGGTAAGGTCAGCGGAAATGTCCGCGGGCGCCTTAGTTCTTCTCTTTGTCGACCATCTTGCCGGCCGAGATCCAGGGCATCATGCCGCGCAGCTTGGCGCCGGTTGCCTCGATCGCGTGCTCGTCGTTGGCACGGCGGGAGGCTTTGATGGTCGGCTGGCCAACTGCGTTTTCCAGCATGAAGTCGCGGACGAACTTGCCCTGCTGAATGTCGTTCAGCACTTCTTTCATGCGGGCTTTGGTTTCGTCGTACTTCAGGATGCGCGGGCCGGTGACGTACTGTCCGTACTCGGCGGTGTTGGAGATCGAGTAGTCCATGTTGGCGATGCCGCCTTCATAGATCAGGTCGACGATCAGCTTCACTTCGTGCAGGCACTCGAAATAGGCCATTTCCGGCGCGTAGCCAGCTTCGACCAGGGTCTCGAAACCGCAGCGGATCAGCTCAACCAGGCCGCCGCACAGAACCGCCTGTTCACCGAACAGGTCGGTTTCGCATTCTTCACGGAAGTTGGTCTCAATGATGCCCGAGCGGCCGCCGCCGATGGCGGAGCAATAGGACAGGCCGGTTTCCAGTGCTTTGCCGGTGGCGTCGTTGTGAACCGCAACCAGGCAGGGCACGCCGCCGCCTTTGGTGTATTCGCCGCGCACGGTGTGGCCGGGGCCTTTGGGCGCCATCATGATGACGTCGACGCCTTCTTTCGGCTCAATCAGGCCGAAGTGCACGTTCAGGCCGTGGGCAAACGCGATGGCGGCACCCGGACGGATGTTGTCGTGGACGTATTTCTTGTAGGTCTCAGCCTGCAGTTCGTCGGGCATGGTGAACATGATCACGTCGCACCAGGCTGCAGCTTCTGCGATACCCATGACTGTCAGGCCTTCGCCTTCGGCTTTCTTGGCGGAGGGGGAGCCTTCGCGCAGCGCAACGACAAGGTTCTTGGCGCCGCTGTCGCGCAGGTTCAGCGCGTGAGCGTGGCCCTGGGAGCCATAGCCCAGGATGGCCACTTTTTTGTCCTTGATCAGGTTCACATCGCAATCGCGGTCGTAATAAACGCGCATGATCCACGTCCTTTCCATTGGTGTTTGAGGGCATCATAAGGAAGTGAGCGGGGAAGGCGATTGCCGTTCCGTATGAATTTGGCGGATTATTTGCCGTAGTTATTCTCTATTTTCCATGATAGTGACAAATTCATGCTTGATGATCTTGACCGGCGCATTCTCCGCCATCTGCAAAGCGAGCCGGGGCAACCGATTCCGGATCTGGCCGAACGGCTGGGTATGACGGCCTCGCGCCTGTCGCGGCGGCTGGAGAAGCTGCGCGAGGGCGGCGTGATCCTGGGCCAGCGGGCGATAATCGACTGGCGGGCCCTGGGCTATGAGGTGGAAGTCTCGCTGCGGGTGACGCTGGACAAGACCAACCCGCGCGCCTTTGACGAGTTCATCGAGGCGGCCCGCGGTATTGCCGAGGTGATCGAGATCCAGACATTCCTCGGCCAGGTCGACGTGCGGCTTTCGGTGATCGCGCGGGACATGCCGCATTATCAGCAGATCTACCGCGCCGCCATTTTGAACCTGCCGCATATAACGGACATTGAGGCGCTGATGCATGTGGCACGGATCAAGTCGGATGAGGTGCTGCCGGTATGAATGCGCTGGACGATCTTGACTTTGCCCTGCTGCGGGCACTGTCAGAAGATGCGACCCTGTCAGCAGGGGCGCTGGGGCGGCAGCTGGGCCTCAGCCAGCCCGCCAGCTGGCGGCGGATCAAGCGGCTGCAGGAGGCGGGGATCATCGCGGGCCGCAGGCTGGATCTCGACAAGGAGAAGCTGGGATTTGGCGTTACCGTTTTCCTTGGTGTGAAACTGGCCACCAAGGGAAGGGTCAGCCTGGAGGATTTCGAACGCGCAGTTTCCGCCATTCCAGAAGTACAGACGGTGGAGCATGTGCTGGGCATGTATGACTACCGCTTGCGGGTGACAGCGCGGGACATCTCGGATTTCGAACGCGTGCTGCGCCGCCGGGTGATGACCCTGCCGGGGGTGGGCAATGTCGAGGCCAACGTGCTGCTGAGCGAGGAGCGCAGGCCGGGGCCGCTGGGCTGACACTTGTTTCCAATGGGAAACCGGCTTGGCGCAAATCCGGGTGGTTTCTGTCGTGACTGAGCTGTCTTTTTGCTAAGCTGCCGTCAGTATCCCCCTCCGGAGAACGGCCCGCGCTGTATGCCAAGGTAGGCTTTGCCAAATCCATCGGTACCGGCTAGCCGTTTCATTAGGAATACTAGGGAGGCCCAGATGGCACTGCTCGATACCGTGGACCCGCAGGGTCTGGATGAATTCTCAGTGGTTTTCACCGACCGCTCGCTCAATCATATGTCCAAGACCTTCCAGCAGGTGATGCTGGACATCAACGGGATGCTGAAAGAGGTCTATAACGCCGAAGCCGTGGCTCTGGTGCCGGGTGGCGGGACTTATGCGATGGAAGCCGTGGCGCGCCAGTTTGCCCGAGGTGCAAACGCGCTGGTGGTGCGCAACGGCTGGTTCTCCTACCGCTGGAGCCAGATTTTCGAGACCGGCGGTTTCACCGCGTCCTCGACCGTGATGAAGGCGCGCCGCACCGGCAATGAGAGTGCCTCGCCCTTTGAGCCTGCACCGATTGGTGATGTGGTGGCAGCGATTCATGAGCAGAAGCCGGATATCGTCTTTGCCCCGCATGTGGAAACCGCCGCCGGTGTGATCCTGCCCGATGACTATGTGACCGCCATGGCCGCGGCTGCCCATGAGGTTGGCGCGCTGGTGGTGCTGGACTGCATTGCCTCGGGCTGCGCCTGGGTGGACATGAAGGCAACCGGTGTCGACGTGCTGATCTCCGCGCCGCAGAAGGGCTGGAGCGCGTCGCCCTCTGCCGGCCTGGTGATGTTCTCGGACCGTGCGCTGGCGCGGCTGGAAGAGACCGCCTCGGACAGCTTTGCCATCAACCTGAAACAGTGGCGCACCATCATGAAGGCCTATGAGGACGGCGGCCACGCCTATCATGCCACCATGCCGACAGACGCGCTGAAGGCGTTCCGCGATACCATGCTCGAAACCAAGGAATACGGGTTTGGCCGCTTGCGCGATGCGCAATGGGCGCTGGGCGACGGCGTGCGGGCGATGCTGAAGGACAAGGGCATCACCTCGGTTGCCGCGGACGGTTTTGGCGCGCCGGGTGTGGTGGTGAGCTACACCAGCGACCCGGATGTGCAGAACGGTAAGAAGTTCCTGGCGCTGGGCACCCAGATCGCCGCGGGCGTGCCGCTGCAGTGCGATGAGCCTGCGGATTTCCGCACCTTCCGGCTGGGTCTGTTCGGCCTGGATAAGCTCTATGATGTGGATGCCACCATCGCGCGTCTGAAAGCGGTCGTGGATCAGGTGCTTTAGCGCAAAATCCGGACTGGGCTGCGCAAGGGAATATTGCTTGTGCGGCCCAGCCCGCGGCGCAGGGTGAGCCAGATCACCCCAAGGCTGATGGCCAGCCAAATTCCTCCCCACAGCATGGTTGCGCCGCCGAACTCCTCGGCCATCATCCGCGCGTCGGAGCGCAGGTAGGAGCGCGCAATCGTGTCGTCCCAGATGTCGAGCGGCGCGTAGATCATGCTGCTGACCCCGATCACCCGCAGGATCATGTCATTGATATTCAGGCTTAGATACCGGGATGCCGCCAGCATCAGTGCGCCCGTTGCAAAGGAAAACGTGAGGGCAAAGAGATCGCGGACATAAAAAACTGCGATCACAAGGGTAACGGTTCCGAACAGCGCCAGCACCTTGCGGTCCCAATCCGTGCGCAGGGCAATCACGAACAGGGCAGAGCCGATCAGCAGCGAGCCGGTATAGCCTGCGGTAAGCGTCAGGAACCGGCTGCCGCCGCGTGAAACCACCCTGCCGCCCTCGTAAGGGTCGATGGACAGGCTGACTACATCGCCGCCGGTCAGCAAGGTCATGGCAGCATGGGAGAATTCATGCAGAAATACAGTGAGGATGCGCAAGGGTAGCAGTGCCGGGGTCTGCCAGAGCGCGGCGATGGCCAGCGTCAGGCAGAGGAGCTGCCAGTGGCCTTTCAGAAAGCGTCCGGCAGCCCGCATGCTATTTCACACCAAGCCCCATCTGCATAAGCGTCCGGCGCACCGGGGCCAGCGAATAAAGCGCGTTGAGGCCGAAGGCGCGCAGGTCGCGCAGGGGGCGCGGCGCCAGCATCGAGGTGCGGTTCAAAAGGTCGATGCCTTTCACGCGCAGCATGATCTCGTTGTGACGGGCCTTGTGGTAGGTCGCCAGCATTTGCGCATCCCCCAGACCTTCGGGGCGGGCCTCGGCCAGCTCCAGCAGGCTGCGCAGATCGCCCAGGGACATGTTAAGGCCTTGCGCGCCGATCGGCGGCACCACATGGGCGGCTTCGGCCATCAGTGCCAGCCGTTCGCCATTCAGCCGCTCTGCCGACTGGCTGATGATCGGCCAGATGGTGCGGCGCGAGGCCAGTTTCAGATCGCCGAACAAACCGCAGCTGCGTTCCGTCATGGCGGCCTCAAAGGCGGCTGGCTCCAGGTTTAAGAGGTCCTGCGCCTTGGGGCCGCGCTCCATCCAGACAATCGCGGAGGACGGCTGGCTCTGGTAGTCGGGCAGGGGTACCAGAGTGAACGGCCCGCCGGAGCGGTGGATCTCGGTTGAGACATTTTCATGCGGCACCACATGGGTGACGGCAAAGGCCAGCGCCTTTTGCCCGTAGCGGGTTGTCTTGACCGGAATGCCCGCCGCCTCGCGCATCGGCGAGTTGCGGCCGTCGCAAGCCACCACCATTTTTGCGGTCACTTGGCTGCCATCGCTGAGGGTGACGCGTGCCTCATCGGTGCGGGTAAACAGGCCGGTGGTGCCGGTGCCAAAGCGCAAATCGACATTGGGCAGCTCTGCCAGCCGGGCTATCATCTCGCGCCGCAACAGCCAATTGGGCAGGTTCCAGCCAAATGGCTGGCCGGAGATATCGGCGGCGTTGAAATCCTTGACCACCCGCGGTTCGGGCCGCGCACCGCCGGCATCGACGATGCGCATGACCTGCAACGGCGCGGCGTGATCCGCCAGCCGCGCCCAGATCCCGCAGCGCTCCAGCAGCGCCTGGGCGGGCTGCAGAAAGGCTGTGGTGCGCAGGTCGGAGCCTTCGGCGTCGCGCTCGGTCACCGGCGGGGCGGGATCGGCGCAGATCACGCTGAAACCGCTGGAGGCAAAAGCGGCGGCCGCGGTCAGACCCGCAATGCCGCCGCCGGAAATCAGGATATCGCAGGTATCGGCCATCGTATCAGCCCTCCGTTCTGCCGCCAGAAATAGGCCCGGACAGCGGGGGAAGACAAGCCGATAGCGGCAGATAGGGCGCTTAGCCGCGGGTGATGGAGATCAGCAGTGTGAACACCACCGGCACCATGCAGACCGCCGGGATGTACAGACCGGGAATGCCGAACAGCAGGATCGAACAGCCCCAAAGGCTGACCAGCGTTGCAATGGCGTAATAGAGATTTTCATCCGGGCCGTAAGCGACCTCTTTGATCATCCGTCCCAGCAGCGGCACGGCAAACAGCATGCGCTGCATCAGGGTCAGGCGTTTGGGAAGGGCATATGCGCTCATCGGTCGGGCTCCAAGCATTCGGTTTCGGGGCGCATATAGGGAGGAAAACATGCGGCAAACAGGTATATTTTGCCGCAGTTGCAAAGATTTGCCGGTGTGCAGTTGTACACATCCCTGGAGGCGGCAAAAGACCTCGGAATGCGCCGCCTGCAGAGACAGGACCTCAGGCTAGAGCAGCCAGAAAACCCGTCAAATCTTCCGAATGGTGATGAATGTGCGCAGCCCTGACCGGTTCCGGCGCCACATGCACCGTGCGCATTCCCATCTGGTGCGGGGCGGCAAGGTTGCGGGCGTCATCCTCGAACATTGCCGCCTGGTCCGGGGTTACGCCGGCGCGGGCAAAGACCCGGTCAAAGGCGCGCCGTTCCGGCTTGGGGTGGTAATCCGCGTGTTCCACGCCATAGACGCCGTCAAACAGCCCCGACAGCCCGCGCGCGGCCAGCACCCGCTCGGCATATGGAGCGGTACCATTGGTGTAGACGAACTTTTGACCAGGCAGATTGCGGATGTTCGCAGCCAGGCCAGCGTCCTTTTCAAGAGGTTCCATCGAGATGTCATGCACCGCCACCAGATAGGGTTCCGGATCCAGATCATGCTCGCGCATCAGCCCGGCCAATGTGGTGCCATGCTCGCGCCAGTAATGGCTGCGCAGGTGGTCGGCCTTGGCCTTATCCACGCCTAGGGCCGCCATCACATAGGCCGTCATCTTGACCTCGATCTGGTCAAACAGCCGTGCTGACGGCGGATACAGGGTGTTGTCGAGATCGAACACCCATTGGGTGACATGGGAAAAGGATTGCTTGGGCATGGTGCCGGATTAGGGGGCGGATGCCGCTATTGCAATCAAAAGCGCATTTTGACTGCGGGTTTTCAGCGCTTTAGCGCCATCAGGCTTGATTGCTGCCCGCTGCGCTGTAGAGATTGGCAAACCGGAAATGACAGGAAGACCCATGAGCCAGAGCCGCAGCAACCAGAAAGATGCCTATGCGCTGATCCTCGAGGCGATCGACGTCGGCGTTTACAAGCCCGGCGACCGGCTGGTGGAGAGCGATCTTGCCGAACGCTTTGGCGTCTCGCGCACTCCGATCCGCGAGGCGCTGCAGCGGCTGGAGACGCAATCGCTGCTGGAGCGTGACGGGCGGTCGCTGATTGTTGCCTCGCTCGACCACAACCAGATGGCCGAGCTGTATGTGGTCCGGCGCGAGCTGGAAGGGCTGGCAGCGCAGCTGGCGGCGCGCCATGCCACCGAAGAAGAGATCAAGGTGCTGAAAGAAATGGTCGAGGCCGACGACCAGTTGATCAGTGATCCATTGGCGCTGTCCAAGGCTAACCGCCGGTTCCATGAACAGATCCATTTGGCGTCGCACAACCGCTATCTGGTGCAGCAGCTGGACCTGGTGCACCGGACCATGGCGCTGATGGCGACGACCTCGCTGGCCGCCGAGGGCCGCAGCGAGATTGCCCAGTCCGAGCACAAGGGTATCGTTGATGCAATCGGCCGCCGCGACGAGGCAGCAGCGGGCGAGGCGTTGAAGGAACATATCTCGATTGCTTTCATGACCCGGCTGAAGCAGGACGCCAGCGGGCGGGGATAAACCGCCAGCCCCAAAGCCAGGCACCGCGGCATTTGGATGCGGGTTTGATGCCATGCGCCGTCTTGTCCCAGAAAAACGGCCGGACGAGCAGCTCATGCGCTGCTTTGGTGACAGCAATGGCGCCCATCGGATAGTAGAGGATCATCGCAGGCGCCCAGGCCGCCAGCCAGGGCCGCCCCATGGCAAAGGCGGCGGTGGCGCTGATGACCAGTCCCAGCAACTCGAAAAACACCAGCGCCGCGGCCGCCAGCGACAGCAGCAGCGGCGAAGCCGTGCCGGCGCTGGGGTGCGGCAGGCCAAGCGCTATCAGCCAGAACGACCACAATACCGGCGCAAACAGGAACTGCCCGATGGTGCCCAGGAAGAACGCCTGAAACCCTAGGAACCGTTTCCAGCCAAGGTCACCCAGCAGCCGCAGCGGCTGGCGCATATGCACCAGATAGGTCACCATGAACCCTTTCAGCCAGCGCGAGCGCTGCTTGACCCAGGGCCAGGGACGGCAGTTGGCTTCCTCAAACGTGGTGCTGGGCAACATTCCGGTGCGGTAGCCGGCGCGGTAGAGCCGGACACCCAGATCCGCATCCTCGGTGACGTTATGGGCATCCCAGCCGCCCAGCTCCTCCAGCACCTTGCGGCGGATGAACATTGTCGTGCCGCCCAGCGGCACCACCAGGCCAAGCCGGGAAATTCCGTGCAGAACGATGCGGAACCAGCTGGCGTATTCCAGCGTGAAGCAGCGGGAAATCCAGTTGGTGGCGGGGTTGTAGTAGTCAAGAACACCTTGAAAACAGGCCGTGTTTCTGCCAGCGCGGGCAAAGGCTTGTGCCACCTGGTCCAACTGATCCGCCTGCGGCGCATCCTCGGCGTCCCAGACACCGATGATGTCGCCACGGCAGAAGTTCAATGCATAGTTCAGCGCCCGCGGCTTGGTGGTCAGCCCGCCAAAGGCCGGAACCTCAACCACCCGGATCCAAGGTGGCAGGCGGGTGGCTGCAAGGGCTGCCCGAGTGACGGCGTCATGTTCCTCCAGCACCAGGATCACATCGGTCAGGGCCGGCGGGTAGCTGAGCTTACGGATGCGGGTAAGCAGTGCACGGCTGATCTCGGCCTCCTGGTAAAGCGGCACCAGGATTGAGATGACGGGCCGGTTGCCCAAGCCGGTTTGACAGGCCAGGGGCATCTGCGCCGGAGGCCGGCAGCGGGTCCGGCCGGACCAATAGGCTGCAAGCCCGCAAAGCTTCAGCATGGTGAACAGCAGCACCGACAGCAGCGCCAGCAGACTGAGAGCGGTGAAGACCGCCGCGGGGGCGGTCCAGCCAAGGTAAAGCGCGGGCAGGGCACAGACTGTCAGCAATGCGCGGCCCCTTGCAGGCTGCAGGCTGCGGCAACTTTGCCGCGAAGCCACGCTGCAGCAGGCCTGGCGCACCAGGGCGGGGCTGAAATGCGCGGTCAACAAAGCGGTGATCTGCGCTTCGCAGGCAAGCACCGGCGTGATGCAGCCAAAACTGTCCTGCAGTTCGCCGCGCAGCATCTCGAACTGGTCCGGGTGGGCAATGGCAACGGTGACGGTTTGGCCGAATTGCATCCACGGAAGCGCAGAGTGGCGGAGCCAGAACTGTGCGGGTTTGCGGGCCAGCAGCCGGGGATTGACGACCTGGCCGCTGAGGTCGGCGCGCTGCATCCGGTATTGCCGGGCCAGCGTGTCCTGGACCTGGTCTTCACTGGCCAGCCCCTCGGCCACCAGCACCCGCCCAAGGGCGGCCTTCTGGTGCTGGCGTAGCACCAGCGCCTTCATCATGCTGCGGCCATTTACCGGCGGCGGCAGCGCCGGAGAATACTCCCCGGCGGGCCGCGGCGGGCGGAACTGCCGCAGCGGCTGAGACACAAAACCCATCGCCACCCCGTAACAAAAAAACCTGAGGGCTTCAGGCTGGCGGCGGGGGTTTAAGAATTGGTAAATGCGACGTTAACCATGCCGCCCGGCGGCATGGTTAACAGCTTTTTTACGCAGATTTGCGTGCGGCCATGGCCTCGGCAAAGCGTTCGAACAGATAAAAGCTGTCCTGCGGGCCGGGGCTTGCCTCGGGGTGGTGCTGCACCGAATAGACCGGGCGGCCGGAAATGCGGATACCGCAGTTGGAGCCGTCAAACAGCGAAACATGGGTTTCTTCCACGCCTTCCGGCAGGGTCTGCGCATCCACCGCAAAGCCGTGGTTCATCGAGGTGATCTCAACCTTGCCGGTGGAATGCTCCTTGACCGGATGGTTGGCGCCGTGGTGGCCGTGGTTCATCTTGACGGTGTTGGCGCCAAGCGCCAGTGCCAGCATCTGGTGGCCCAGGCAAATGCCGAAAACCGGCAATTCTGTCTTCAGGACGTCCTGGATCATCGGCACCGCATATTCGCCGGTTGCGGCGGGGTCGCCAGGGCCGTTGGACAGGAACACGCCATCGGGGTTGTGCGCCAGCACTTCCTCGGCGGTGGCGGTGGCGGGCAGCACAGTCACGTCGCATCCCGCGCTGGCCAGGCAGCGCAGGATGTTGCGCTTGGCGCCGTAATCAATGGCCACAACCTTATGCGCAGGCGCTTCCTGGCGGGCATAGCCGTCCGGCCAGGCCCAACGCATTTCGTCCCAGCGGTAGCTTTGCGCGCAGGACACGTCCTTGGCCAGATCGAGGCCGACAAGACCCGGCCATTCACGCGCCTTGGCAACCAGCGCTTCAACGTCGAAATTGCCGTCGGGATCATGTGCCAGGGCGACATGCGGTGCGCCCTGCTGACGGATCGCGCGGGTCAGGCGGCGGGTGTCGATACCGCCGATGGCAATGCGGCCGGTGCGGGTCAGCCAGTCCTTCAGCTCTTCCGTGGCACGCCAGTTGGAGGCCAGGGTCGGGTCCCACTTCACCACCATGCCGGCCGCAACGGGATCGCCGGTCTCGTCATCTTCGGGCGTCACGCCTGTGTTGCCGATATGCGGGAAGGTGAAGGTGACGATCTGGCCGGCGTAAGAGGGATCGGTCATGATCTCCTGATAGCCGGTCATTGCGGTGTTGAAGCAGAGCTCGGCCACGGTGTCGCCGGTGGCGCCGAAACCGGTGCCGTAAAAGACGGTGCCATCTGCGAGCGCCAGGCATGCGGTGGGCTTGGACGGGGCGGAAGCGGCCATTGCGCGAGTCTCCATGCGGTGAAATTCATCGGCTTGTAAGGGGAGCGCCCAAGCGGGTCAAGCCTGCAGCGGCGGGCAGGCAGACGCGGGGTCTGGAATAGGAAATTTATAGTAAACTTGCACAGCGGGTGCAGAATGGATAACCATCGGTGTCCGGCAACCATGGGATGCTTACTACGATGGATACGCGCACACAGGTCAATCAGGCCTTGAAGCAAGCGATGAAAGACAAGGCAGCGGAGCGGCTGTGTACGCTGCGGCTGATCAACGCGGCGATCAAGGACCGGGAAATCGCCGCCCGCGCCGATGGTGAAGAGGGCGGTATCGGTGAAGGGGAAATCCTTGCCATCCTGGGAAAGATGACCAAGCAGCGCAACGAAAGTGCGCGCGCCTATGAAGAAGGCGGGCGGCTGGACCTTGCGGAGCGGGAACTGGGCGAAATCTCCATCATCGAGGAATTCCTGCCGCAGCAGCTGAGCGACGAGGAAGCCGGCGAGGCGATCACTGCGGCGGTGGCGGAAACCGGCGCCGAATCGATTCGCGACATGGGCAAGGTGATGGGCGCGCTGAAGGCGAAATACACCGGCCAGATGGATTTCGGCAAAGCCGGGCCCATGGTCAAGGACCAGCTTTGCAGCAAAGGCGACTGCTGATCCCGCGCCCTGCTGATTGGCAGCCTGGCAGGTCTTAGTTGAACGGGATCTCCAGGAACGGCGGGTAGGCCGCTTCGATTACGCTGTTTACTGCCTGCCCCTGATGACGTTCCAGAACTGGCATGGCGATCGCCTGCGCAAGCAGGCGGCGCTCGTTGAACGGGTTAATCATCGTCAAATGGTGGTAGCCGGTGAAATACGGGCCTTGGAAATTAGGTTGTGAGAACTCCAGCCAGGCCCAATCGTAGACCTTGGGCCGGGCATTTGATGGCAGCGTGTCATACCAGCGTATGTAGTCGTCCTGCCACTTGCGGATCGCCTTGCGGGGGCCCAGCGAAGCCGAGACGCCCAGGCGTCGGATAGCATGTTTCATATGCAGCGGCTCGCCAATCTTGTCACGCCGCCACTGGGTGGCGCGCAGAAGCTCAAGATTGTTGCCACGCAGGATCAGGTGGTCACGCGGGTAATCATGGATCATGGGCAGCGCCGCAAGCTCGCCCCGGAACCCCGACCACCCCATTTTCAGACGCATGTCCTTTAGCAGGGCGTGACTGTGGGGCTGTTTGAAATATTGGGTCAAGGGCAAGTCAACTGAGGCCAGGATCCTCTGAGCGGCTTTGGCATCCTTGCGTGATGGGTTGTGAAACCTGTGGCAAACGAACTGCCGGATCTGCTGAGCCGCGGGCAGGGCGGCGGCCAGCAGTATGCGGGAGTCACGGCCTCCGGTGACGGGCAGTGCACAATCATGCCTGGCAGCAAGCGCGGCAATATTGGCCGCAAGGCCAACTGAGATTTCGGCGGCGGCTGCGCCGATCCCGCTCGGCGGAAGGTCCAGCTGCATATCTGGGTATGGCCAATGGCGGTGCAGTGAAAAATCTGTCAGATCCACATAGTGATTGGCCACGGCGCGGCGCACATTGCGGTCAAGACTGCGCTGAAAGCTCATATTCTCCCGTCCGGCCAGAACCGCACGTATATTGATGTCTGGATCCGGTTCGATGTTCCTGTCCAGAATCAGCCCAAGCGAACTGGCAAGTTTCTGCTCTGCGGAATCATAGAGCATTGGAAGGTCGAAAACCGGATCGCCATAGACGCGCGACAGGTCCTGGGTCAGAACAACAGCAAGGTAACGGCCGCCAAGCTCTGTAATTTCCCGATCGACGCAATGCGCGAAATCCGGGCTGGTGGCCGCCGCTGGCAGGAGCAGAGCATCCTGAACCAATGTACCGCCCGGTTTCCATGCATGGCCGAGCAGCAGGCCGCATTTGTATCCGGTGCTATCCAGTATCGGACGGATCATCAGCGCCGTACCATGGTGCAATGTCCAGCCCTGCAGGCTGGTCTTTTCCCAGCCGGGATAGGTTCGCCCGGCGTCACGGCTGAGAACATATTGCGCGCGGAACAGTTCTTTGAAATCCCGTTGTTGCCGGGCGCATTTGCGTTCTGCCAGAGAGTGTTCGGTCATGTGCGAAAAGGGCCTGTTTCAAAATAGCTTGCTAGATTTCTGGCCCGTTTCAGAGAAGATGACAAGCGGTGAAGAATTATCGCAGCCGGGCGCTTGAAGGTAAGCGGTACTTTGGCAGATGTGTTTGTCTTCAGGCTGCGCGTGTGGTCACCGGGGCGGCAAGGGCACTTCAGTGCCGGGGATGGCGGAACTTAGTTCATCAAACAGCGCAATTCTCTCCTCTTCTGAGAGGAACGCTCCGATCTCCACTTCGCGGCCGCCGCCCTGCAGGGTGACATAATGCGGCACCGGGCCGTCGCGGTGGTGCATCCCGACGCGGGTCCAGTAGCGGTTGCAGCGCCAGCTTTGACGGCCGCCATCGGGATTGATCCGCTCCAGACGGGCCTCTTCTTTCCCGATGGTCAGCACCTCCAGGATCTGGTGGTCATGGCGGTTGCGGTCCAGCGCCCATTTCATGCCGAACAGGGCCAGCAGCAGGAACGGCAGCAGCCCCCACAGCAGGAACGATCCCAGAACAGGGATCAGCGGCACGCAGATCAGTGCCGCAGTCAAGCCAAGGAACCGCACATAGCCCTGCGGTGGCAGCGATTGATGCGGCCAGAGGTGCAGCTCGCGTTCGGCGTCTTGCTTCGGTCGGGTCCAGTTGTAGGGCATCTGTTCAACGCCTGCTGCGCAAAGTGGGTTCTTCATAAATGATGTGCCGGAAAGTCCGGATTTCCACTGCGGGTTTTTACCGCGGGGCGCGCGCATGAAAAAGGCCCCGGAGCATCTGCTCCGGGGCCTTTTTTTGATGTCAGGGTCTCAGCCGCTTAGTGCGAATGCGAGCGGTCCCAGTCTTCCTGCTTGGGCAGGATTTCAAAGGTGTGCTCGGGCGGCGGGCAGGGCAGGGTCCACTCCAGGGTGTCCGCGTATTCGTTCCAGTAGTTGTTCTGGGTGATGCGGGCGCCGCGCAGCAGCGAATAGATCACCACGCCGAAGAACAGCAGGAAGGATGCAAAGGACAGGAACGCGCCATAGGACGAGATCTTGTTCCAATAGGCGAAGCCTTCCGGATAGTCGATGTAGCGGCGCGGCATGCCCTGGCGGCCCAGGAAGTGCTGCGGGAAGAACGTCAGGTTGGCGCCGATGAAGAACATCCAGAAATGGATCTGGGCGCCCAGCTCGTTGTACTGACGGCCGGTCATCTTGCCGAAGTAGAAATAGATGCCCGAGAAGATCGCAAAGACAGCGCCCAAGCTCATCACATAGTGGAAGTGCGCAACCACATAATAGGTGTCGTGATAGGCGCGGTCCACGGAGGCCTGCGACAGCACCACACCGGTCACACCGCCGACGGTGAACAGGAACAGGAAGCCGAAGGCGAACATCATCGGGGCTTTGAACTCGATTGAGCCGCCCCACATGGTGGCAATCCAGCTAAACACCTTCACGCCCGTAGGCACCGCAATCACCATGGTGGCCAGCATAAAGTAGGCCTGCTGGTTCAGCGACATGCCGACAGTGTACATATGGTGCGCCCATACGACAAAGCCCAGCACGCCGATTGCGATGATCGCCCAGACCATCGGCAGGTAGCCGAAGACAGGCTTGCGCGCGAAGGTGGCAATGACGTGGGAGATGATGCCAAAGCCCGGCAGGATCACGATGTAGACTTCGGGGTGGCCGAAGAACCACAGGATGTGCTGGTACAGGATCGGGTCGCCGCCGCCGGCTGCATCAAAGAAGGTGAAGCCGAAGTTGCGGTCCATCAGCAGCATGGTGATGGCGCCGGCCAGAACCGGCAAGCTCAGCAGGATCAGCCAGGAGGTGACAAAGATCGACCAGGAGAACAGCGGCACCTTGAACAGGGTCATGCCGGGGGCGCGCATGTTCAGGAAGGTGGTGATCATGTTGATCGCACCCAGGATCGAGGAAGCACCCGAGACGTGCACGGCAAAGATCGCCAGATCCATCGAGTAGCCGCCTTCGTTCACCGACAGCGGCGGGTACAGAACCCAGCCGACACCAGAGCCCAGCTGGTCATTGCCGCCCGGGGAGACAACCGAGAGGACCGCCAGCGAGGTGCCTGCGACATACATCCAGAAGCTGAGGTTGTTCATCCGCGGGAACGCCATGTCCGGCGCGCCGATCTGCAGCGGCATGAAGTAGTTGCCGAAACCGCCGAACAGCGCCGGAATCACCACGAAGAACATCATCAGGATGCCATGGGCGGTAATCATCACGTTCCAGAGATGGCCGTTCGGGGTGCATTCCGCAGAGGCGTCTGCGAACATGCGCGCGCCCTCGAGGCACATGTACTGAACGCCGGGATCCATCAGCTCAAGCCGCATGTAGACGGTGAAGATGACAGAGATGAGACCTGCAAACGCCGAAACGATGAGGTAGAGAATGCCGATGTCTTTATGGTTCGTGCTCATGAACCAGCGGGTAAAAAAGCCCCGCTCGTCCTCGTGGCCGTGACCATGAATGGCTGCGTCTGCCATTATGTGCCTCCTGCTGCATAACGAAAGGCCCCCGGAGACGGACTCCGGGCGGCCTGGATTCCTTGGAGTATTAGAATGGCGTGCCGGGGCCTTCAATGGCGGAGTTTGATCTGGATCAAGATTTATTGCCGCAGGGGCTTGAATGCCAGGCAAAGCTGCATCGCCCCGGAGTGCTTGACCTGGCCGCACGGCGCGCGCACAACCGCAGCAATGCCAAAATCAGGAGGCCGGACGCATGCCCGCTTATGATCCCGATAATATCTTTGCCAAGCTGTTGCGCGGTGAGATTCCCTCGGCCCGTGTCTATGAAGATGACGATACGCTGGCCTTCATGGATATCATGCCGCGCAGCGACGGGCATCTTCTGGTGATCCCGAAAACCCCGTGCCGCAACCTGCTGGACGCCAGCCCTGCGCAGATGGCAGCGGTGATGCAGACGGTGCAGAAACTGTCGCATGCGGTGATCAGGGCCTTTGGCGCGGACGGGGTGACCGTTCAGCAGTTCAACGAGGCCGCCGGCGGCCAGGAAGTGTTCCACCTGCATGTGCATGTGCTGCCGCGCAAAGAGGGCGACCGGCTGCGCCCGCCGGGAACGATGGGGGATCAGGCACTGATCCAGGCGCAGGCGGAACAGATCCGCGCAGCACTCGCCGGACATTGATGCAGGCTTGGCGGCAGGACCTTTGAGAAAATGAAATCACCTCTGTAATTAGAGCGGTGATTTCAATGTGAATTTGTGCATTCGAAATAAATGTTGAATTTTAGTTGAATTTGATCATAGCTGTTTCGCAAATTAGTTGTAGGTCAAAGAGGGCGCCCGCGCCCAAGTGTATGGGAACCCAAGAATTGGGTGGACCGGCACGGTATGCCAGCCCGGATTGGGGCGGCATCAGCCGGGAATTTTCAGTTGCCAGGCTGACAGCCTGAAACATGCGGGCAAAACGCCCGTGCCGGAACGTATGCTTGCAGGGCGCGCCGTCGCATTGACGCGGAAAGCAGTATTGGAGGGAGCGAAGTGACGCTCTTGTGCCGCGCGCAGGCCTTGTCGCAGGACCAGGTTGTTGCCGCAATTTATGAAACGATGATCCGGGCGGAGCAATTCGACCGGTTTTCTGCTGGTCCGCCAACCGGGGGGGACGCCGGAGAGGGCAATGGACGCTGGCGCACCTTTGGGCAGCCCAGGCCCGTGCCGGCACTCAAGGCGCATTTCTCGCGGGCGGCACAGATCCAGGAACAGCAGTGGGAGCGGGCCGGGCGGCCGCACCCCGGTGAATACTCGGGCGAGTGCTGCCGCTTCTGGCTGTTGGCTGGCGGCGGCTCCGAGGGGCGCCTGCTGAATGCGTCGCAGCGCGCTGCCCGGCAGCTTGTCAGCGGCGGCGATCTTGCCGCAGCCATGGGGCTGACGCGGGCCGCAACAGACCGGTGGAGCATCTTTCTGGAGCAGGTGCGCGAGGGGGAGTTTTCCTGGCAGGACGTTCTGCTTCTCGGCACCGGCCGCCCGGGCGAGCGGTTTTTATGCCGCCCCGTCCGGCTGGAGGGGGCAGGCGGCCCTGCCGCGGCCGTCATGGCAGAGCGGCTGGATTGCGAATGGAGCGCAGAGGCCGCAGGCCCCGTGGCGTCTGCTTTCGGACTGCAGAAATCTGATCTTGACCCGCTGAAGGCGGTGATGAGCGGCGCCGGCGGCCGGGTGGCAGCGGAGCTGGAACAGATTGCAGCAAGGGCTGGAGCGCCCGGGGCAGCCGAGTTGATCCGGCTGGCCGCATTCCTGATCAACGAGCATGTGCGGGACATGAAAATTGCCCGGGGTGAGCTGCTGCCGCCTTATGAAGAGATTGAGGACAAAACCGGGCGGCGCAGCCAGTTTTTCCGGTTTGGTGCGGAAACCGGACAGCCGGTTATTTTTGTGCACGGGGTGCTGGACGGGATCGTGCCGCTGCAGCGCCTGCAGCCGCAGCTTAGGACCCTGGGGTTCCGGGTCTATGCGCCGATGCGCGCGGGCTACGGCGGCTCGGCGCCGCTGCAGCGGGGGCAGGACCCGGCGGATGCCTTTGTGCAACAGCTGGATGCGCTGATCACCCGCGAAAATCTGCAAAGACCGGTATTGCTCAGCCACCGTGGCGGCGCGTTGTACGGCTGCGCGGCGGCCAACCGGCTGCACAGCCGGATCTCCGGGCTGGTGGCTGTCGCCTCGAATTGTACAATTACCTCGCCGCGGCAGTTCTCCGGACTTAGCGGTTATGCCTGGCTGGTGGCCTTTTCCGCTGCCCGTGCCCGCTGGATGCTGCCGGTGCTGATGAAGGCCTGGTCAGGCGCCCTGCACTGGTACGGGCACAAGGCGCTGCTGAAGTTTCAGACTGCGCGCAACAGCCGGGAAAGGGCCATGCTGGATCAGCTGGACCTGCTGCCGCTGCTTAAACAAAGCCAGCTGCTGTTCCGGCAGCAGGGCGGTGCCGGCTTTCTGGCAGATGTGCAGATGATTCGGCAGGGGACGCAGAAGATGGCGCTGAAACAGCGTACGCGGGCGGTTTTTGTGCATGGCGGCGAGGACCACGTCGCGCCGCTGTCTGATATCCGCGATACTTTCGGCGGTCAGCAAAACGCTCAGCTCTGTGTCAGCCAGGAGGCGGGAGCGCTGCTGTTTTACATCCTTCCGGAACTGGTGCTGACAGCGCTGCAGGACTGCGTTTCGGCGGCGCAGGGCAAGGGTTAGCCGCCAAACACATGTTCAAAGCTGCGCTTCAGGGCAACGTCCACATCCGCCATGGTGACCGGCAATCCCAGGTCCACCAGGCTGGTTACCCCGTATTCGGTGATGCCGCAGGGCACGATGCCGGTGAAATGCTCCAGCTCCGGCTCGACGTTGATCGAGATGCCGTGGAAGCTGACCCATTTACGCAGGCGGATGCCGATGGCGGCGATCTTGTCCTCTGCCATGCCGCCCGCCGCGGTTTGCGGCTTGTCCGGGCGTTCGACCCAGACGCCGACCCGGCCGTCGCGGATATGGCCCTTGATGTTGAACTCATCCAATGCGGCGATCACCCAGCTTTCCAGCTGCTGCACGAACCGGCGCACGTCATGGCCGCGCGCGCCCACATTCAGCATCACATAGACCACCCGCTGGCCCGGCCCGTGATAGGTGTACTGGCCGCCGCGTTTGCTGTCATAGACCGGGAAACGGTCCGGATCGGTCAGATCCTCGCGCTTGGCTGAGGTGCCGGCAGTGTAAAGCGGCGGATGTTCGACCAGCCAGATGCATTCTTCCGCGGTGCCCGCAGCGATCAAGGCCGCGCGCTCCTCCATGAAGGCAACCGCTTGATCATATTCAACAAGACCGTCCGATGCGATCCATTCAACCATGGTTCCTGCCGTCCTTTTCCGTCCCGCCTTGGAGGCCCGCCGGTAAATAGGTCGTAAAATCCCTAGGTGGCAGCCCTGACAGTGGGGTATCCTGATTCCATTGTTAGTATCCATAGGGGGCGAGTATCATGCTTTCCAAGCCGCTTAAGTCGGCATTGACGGCCGCTTTTCTGGCAACGTCATTCACCAGCCCTGCCAATGCGAGCGATTTGGGCGCCGCAATTGTCGGAGGGGTGATTGGCGGTGTTATTGTCAATGAAGTTCACAGGAATAAACAACGCCAGCGCCGCGCCACCACCTACCGCCGGGCGCCGGCAAGTTCCGCCACCAGGGCGCAGAACCGTGAAACCCAGGTTGCCTTGAATTACTTCGGTTTCCATTCCGGCACGCCGGACGGGGTGCTGGGCAGGCGGTCCCGTGCAGCCGTTTCCCAGTATCAGGTTCACATGGGCTATCCGGCCACCGGCTATCTGGCCCCGTATGAGCGTAATTTCCTGGTTAGTTCCTACAGCCGGGCGCAAATCGGCGGCCCGCAGGTGATCAAGGCGATGCAAGGCCCCAACGGAGTGCGGGGATTGCTGCACAGCTGGCGGGATGAAGCCGCGGGCGTCAGGACCGCAGGGAGCGGTTACGGCGGCTACGGCGGGTTGCCGTCCGAAGTCAGCCATGCGGTGGATGAAATCGCCGCCAGCTCCGAGCCGACCGGGGAACAGCTGCTGCAGCGCACCGGTTTCATGCAGCTGGCGGATCTGAACGGCGATGGCCGGAACGATTATGTGCTCGACACTTCGGTCTCCGGCTCCTCCTTCTGGTGCGGTGCTTCGAATTGCTCGGTGATGGTGTTTGCCTCCACCCCGCAAGGCTATCAGCGCAATGACTTCTTGGCGCGTGGCGTGACACCCGCCAGTTTTGCCTGCCATCAGGGCACCTGCAGGATGGCGGATACGGGTGAAACCGCTCCGGTCCAAGCGGCGCAGCAAAACCGCAGCACAGTGACAGCCTTTGCCGGGCAGGAAAGCGCCTCGCTGGGCGGCATCACCCTGTTTGACCAGCCGGCGCAAAGCGCCTCGCTCACCAGCTATTGCAGCAAGGTCAGCCTGCTGACCAGCTCCAACGGCGGCTTCATGACGGCGGCAAGCATGACCGATCCGGAGCTGGCGCTGGGCGAACAATTCTGTCTGGCCCGCACCTATGCCATCAACGCGGGCGAGACCCGGGCCGGCAAGGTTCAGGGTGTTTCGCAAGCACAGATCGACAGCCAATGCGATGCATTCGGCCCGGCTGTGCAGCCCTTCCTGGCCAAACTGGGAACCGCGGGCAGCGGTGAAGTGATGGGTGATGTGCAGAAGTTCGTGCTGCAATCCGGCATGTCGCTGGAGCAGCTGGCCAATACCGCCGGGATCTGTCTGTTCTCCGGCTACCGCCGCGATGACATGGACGTGGCGCTGGGTGCTGCGCTGATCCTGACCGGCACCGGCCAGCGCCCCTATGCTGAGCTGATCGGCCACCATCTGGCGCTGGGCTTTGGCGCGCCGGTTACGGCAGAGCGGGCGCAGGACTGGTACGGCATGGCCGTGATCTCGCTGGAAGGCGGCGCGGCACCTGTTTTTGCCCCCGGACAGCCAGAGCGGGCAGAGCTGATCAAGACTGCTTCGGCCAAGCTGGCAGGCGGCCGGGTGCAGCCGGTGCAGGCCTCCGGCAGTACGGCCCTGCCGTCGTTCTCCACTGACTGACCGCTGTTTGCCGCAGCTGTTGAATGCAAGTGGCCGGCAGAATTGCCGGCCACTTTTTTGCGTAGAATTTCTTTACTGCCAGTACCCTGGGGCGTCCTGGCAGCTGTGGCCGGGTTTTTCCATTAAATGCTGGATTTCTGCCTTTGACACCGCGCGGTCTTGAATGCAATTGATGCAATCAAAAAGTGCATTGTCTTAGGGGTTGTTTATGCGATTCAAGCTGCTTTCCAAATTCATTATCTGTTCTTCGCTGGCGTTGACGCCGGCTGCCCGTGTTTCTGCTGATGCGGGCGACTTTGCTGCCGGTGCCATCCTTGGCGGTATCATCGGCGGCGCTCTGTCCAAGAATCAGCGGCGCTCGGGGGGCAAGGCGCCCCGGCGTTCCCGGTTGCCGTCCACGCAGGAAGGCCGCCAAATTCAGGAATCGCTGAATTACTTCGGCTTCCCTGCAGGCGCAGTTGACGGGCAGCTGGGCCGTAAAACGCGCGAGGCTGTTTCCACCTATCAGGCTTACCTTGGCTATCCGGTCAGCGGGCAGCTGAATGATTTCGAAAAAGATCTGCTGATCAGCTCATTCCAGCGGGCGCAAACCAGCGGCTATCTCGCCAGCCAGCAGGCGATGGCACATCCCGACGGGCCGCGCGGGCTGCTGAAGATCTACCTGGCCGAGCGGATGGCGCCGCAACCTCAGCCGCAGCAGCCCTATGGCCTGCCCCAGGCCGCCATGGCCGGGAACAGCACCGGCACCTATGGCGTGCCGCAGCAGTACGGGCAGAGCGCGCAGCAGCAATACGGCCAGCAGCAGATGGGGTTTGCAGCCACCGCCCAGACATACGGAATTCCGCAGCAGCCTCAGTTTCAGGGCCAGCAAGGGCAGTTCGTGCCGCGGTCACAAGTGCAAGGCCAATTTGTGCCGCCAGGCCAGCAGCAGGGCCAGTTCGTGCAGCAGGGGCAGGTAATGGCCGCTGCACAGGGGCAGGCGCTGATCCAGAACGGCGCGGTTATCCAGGGCAGCGGCACCGCTGCAACACCGGTCCTGTTGCCGCAAAACGATAGTGCCGCACCGCTGATCAGCCGCCGCGCATTGGTGATCGGTGTCGACGGCTACCAGAACCTCGCCGCCTTGCAAAAGGCGCGCAATGATGCCCTGGCGGTCAGCAATACGCTTGGGGCGCTCGGATTTGAGGTGACCACGCTGTACGACGCAGGCCGCCGCGACATCAACAGCGCGGTCTCGGCCTTTGCCAACCAGATCAAGCCGGGGGATGAAGTTCTGTTCTACTTTGCCGGCCACGGGGTTGAGGTCGACGGGCGCAATTACTTGCTGCCTTCTGATGTGCCGATGGTGAATTTCGGCGATGAAAGCTTCCTGACCGGGGAAAGCATTGCCGCCGACCGGGTGCTTGGCACCTTTCAGCGCAAGGGCGCGCGGTCTACTATCATGATCCTGGACGCCTGCCGCAACAATCCGTTCCCGAAGGACGGCCAGCGTTCGGTCGGCGGCACCCGCGGCCTGGTGCGGATGGAACCGCCGGAGGGCGCCTTTATTCTGTATTCCGCCGGGGCAGGGCAAACCGCGCTGGACCGGCTGTCGGACAATGACGCCAATCCGAATTCGGTGTTCACCCGCGCGCTGCTGTCGCGCCTGAACCAGCCGGGCATGACGCTGCACCAGCTTGCCAAACAGGTGCGCCGGGATGTGCAGGATCTGGCCGCCACCGTGAATCACAATCAGTTCCCGGCTTATTATGACCAGATGTCGGGCGAGATGGTGCTGCGCCGCCAGCTGGCAGCCCAGGACAACTGAGGCTGCTCCCAAGGGGTGCTGAGAAACCGGAGGCAGCCGGATACCCGGCTGTTTTCCAACGCTTATGCTGCGTGGCCTGCCGGGGCGCATATTCTGTTCAAAAAAGATGATTTTCAGCTTCACATCGCATCCGGGCTGGTCTATACGCCTCGACACCAAGCCTAAGACAGTGCGGTCGTGGCGGAATTGGTAGACGCGCAGCGTTGAGGTCGCTGTTCCTTAACCGGAGTGGAAGTTCGAGTCTTCTCGACCGCACCAAATTACACCTGAAAATTTGTTAAAACGCCGATGCGCCTGTGCGTCCACGTTATACGCACGCCGGTCTGTTGCGGGAATATCAGCTGCCGGACCCTTTGGCGGGTGCTGGCGGCGTTTGCCGGTTCCGGCAGATCTGCGGGCCGGCTATAACCGGCTGCGTTCCTTGTGCCTGGCATTCGGAGCCAACAACGCAAAAACGTGATGCAGCAGTATGCCCAGTTCAGACCCCGGAAATTGCGACGGCATGATCCTTGAACGCGAACTCAGCGCGTTGTCCCTGGCGGGAAGCATCCTGCTGGACGCCGTGGAACTGCCTGCGTCCAGCGGCCGGATTGCCCGCCTGTTCTTCAAATCCGGAACCTCGCGGGAGGGGCTTGGCATTGCGTCCCCGGCGGACAAGACAGTTCTGCACAACTATGGCGGCGCGCCGGTTCTGGAGACCGGGATTTCGGACGGTCCCGGCGAGGTCACGGTTTCTGCTGAGGGGGCGCTTTACAATGTTCCGCTCCACCCGGAGGAGACAGACCTGTTTGCCGGGCTCAATGTACTGGCTGCTGTCCGTAATGGTGAAACGGCCCGAACTGCGGCCGAATGGCTGCGGTTCCATGCGGCGCAGCATGGTCTGCAAGGGGCTGTCATTCTCGACCGGGCGCATCCGCAAGACAGCCGCCGTTTTATAGAGGAATTGCAAGCGCTTGCTGGCTCCATCAAGGGGCTTGAGCGGGTCGTGGTGGTGCATTCCAAGCTGCCCCTGGGCAAGGATGGCCTGCCGGAGGAGGCGCATCCGTTCAACGTGCCGGGGGCGCCGGGCAAAGACCGGATGGAGATCCCGCCTGCCGATCCCTGGCGGGCACCGCTGGGTGAGTTTCTGATCTATGAAATCCTGCGTGCCCGCTTTCTGGCGCGGGCACGGGCAGTGGCCAACATCGACCTATTCGACCTGCTGGCGCCGGATGAGGGGCCGAATGTGTTTGACCGGGCCGTCGCCGCGCCGACGGGCTGTCTGCGGCTGGGCGGAGTGCAGGCCTATCCATGGCGGGTGCGCAAGGGCGGCCAGGCGTCTTTTGCGGATCACATCTGCACGCAGTTTGATGCCACCGGGCTGCGGCCGCGCTGGTGTGTGGCACCGGCCACAGCCGGCGGGAACTGCATTTGGCGGCTGATCCGGGTGGTCGGGGCAGAGCCTGATCCGGCGGAGGATCTGCGGTTCTACCGCTGCATGGCCCTGCGGCATCCAACCGACACGGTGTCCAAGATCGTGCCGAAGACCAGCCTGGTGGAAACGCCGGAGCTGCTGGCGCTGGCCACGGGCTATTTCAACGCCAAGCCTGTGCGTATCCCTCCGGAGGATGCGATTAAGCGGCGCCGTGGCAAGCCCAAGACCACTGTCGTCACGACCATGAAAAACGAAGGGCCGTTCATTCTGGAATGGCTGGCCTACCACCGCGCAATCGGGGTGGATGATTTTATCGTCTACACCAACGACTGCACCGATGGCACCGACACAATGCTGCAGCTGCTGCAGGATAGGGGCATCGTCCAGCACCGCGAAAACCCGTTCCGCAACACAGATCTGAAGCCGCAGCACGCAGCCTTGCAGGCGGCGGAGGAAGAGCCGGTGATCCGGGAGGCCGACTGGCTGGTCTGCATGGATGTGGATGAGTTCATCAACATCAAATGCGGCGATGGCCGGCTGCCGGACCTGTTTGAGGCCGTGGGCGATGCCAATATGATCGCAATGACCTGGCGGCTGTTCGGCAACAATGACGTGCGCGATTTCACCGGCGATCTGATCACCCGGGAATTCACCCGCTGTGCCTTTGAAGTGACCCGCAAACCGCACCAGGCCTGGGGTTTCAAGACCCTGTTCCGCAACAGCGGTATCTTCAAGAAGCTGGGGGTTCACCGCCCCAAGGGGTTGAAGCCGCAGCTGTGGGAGGACATCCGCTGGGTCAACGGCTCCGGCCAGGACATGCCGCGCGAGATGTTCCGCAACGGCTGGCGTTCGTCGATAGATACTTATGGCTATGACCTGGTGCAGCTCAATCATTACGCCGTGCGCAGCGCCGAAAGCTTTCTGGTCAAGCGCGACCGCGGCCGGGTGAACCACGTGGACCGCGACCAGGGGCTTTCCTACTGGTTCCGGATGAACAACAACGCCGAGGAGGAACGCTCAATCCAGCGCATGATCCCGGCGCTGGAAGCGGAGATGGCGCGGCTGCTGGCAGACCCGGATATTGCCACGGCACATGAATACGCCAGCCGCAAACACCGCGAGAAGATCGAGGAGTTGAAATTCCGCGATGACATGCTGGAGCTGTTTCAGGAGCTGACCAGCGGTAAGCTGTGCAAGCTGTCGCGGATGCACGCGCATTTCGGCGCCAATGTCTTTCTGAGCGGCCCCGGAGTTATCCCTGACGAGATCGCCGAAAAGGAGCCGGGCAGCGATTTCTGGTTCACGGTTGAGCGGGGCGAAACCAACCATTGATCCCGGTGGTCTGCACATTGACAGGACTCCGGGCCGCGGGCTAAATTCCGTTAACAAAGAAGCGCTGATAAACAGCTGCATTAATTAGTTTTTTGAGGGGCAGTCATCATGGCACTTCCGGCCATTGCGTCACTATGGGTGGGTCCAGAACTCAGCTGGCTGGAGCAGCTTTGCCTTCAGTCCTTTCTGGATCACGGCCACGAGGTGGTGCTGTTCTCCTATGACGAGGTCAAGGGCGTGCCAGACGGGGTGCAAGTGGCGGATGCCAATGAGATCCTGCCTGCCGACCGCATCATCCGCCACGCCCGCACCGGCAGCCCGGCCTATCATGCCGATGTCTTCCGCCTGCATTTGCTGCGCAAGACCAATTACATCTGGGCCGATACCGATGCCTATTGCTGCCAGCCCTGGAACATCAAAGGCAAGCATTTCCATGGCTGGATCTCAGACGATAAACCGATGGTCAACAATGGGGTTCTGCGGCTGCCCAAAACCTCCAAGACCCTGGCGGCGATGCTGCGCTTCACCAGCGATGAATACCCCATTCCGCCCTGGTACAGCGCTGAAAAACAGGCCGAACTGCAAGCGCTTAAGGACAGCGGGCAGGGGGTTCATGTCTCGCTTTTACCCTGGGGGGTCTGGGGGCCGGACGCGCTTACCTGGTTCCTTCAGGAAACCGGCGAGGTCAAGAATTCGCGGCCAGGCCATGTGATTTATCCCGTGCCGTTCAAACGGGCCGGGGTGGTGCTGAACCCGAACCGCCCGAACCAGGCACGCGGCCATATCCGCGACGATACGCTGTCGATCCATTTCTGGGGCCGCCGCTTTCGCAATATCGCGGCCAAATATGGCGGCGTGCCCGCCGAAGGCTGCTATGTCCATGACTTGCTGGCCCAGCATGGGATTGATGCGGAAAAAACCCGCCACCTGCTGCAACCGGCCCCTGAACCGGAAGAGATACCTGTGGAAAAAATCGACCCGGCAGCGCTGGATTACTCGATGTTCAGCGACCAGGATGTCGCCAATATCCTGCTGCAGCGGTCCGAACTGGCCAGCTCAGGCCAGACCATCAAGGACTGGATGGCAGGTGACGAAAAGCTGCTGCTGGCAGAAGCCCGGTCGCAGCGGGACTACATTCTGCATGAATCGATCCGGATTGCGGAACGGGAATGCGATTTCTTCCTGAAGGCCACCGATCCCATTGCGCCCGGACGGGCCGCGGATATCGGCTGCGGGTATGCCTTTGCCAGCCTGCTGCTGCACCGCCGCTATGGCTGCAGCATCACGCTGATTGATATCGAAGAGGGCAACAGCCGTCATTTCGGGTTTGAGGGGGAGGGCGCAGGCTATACCAGCCTGGAAACCGCCCGCGTGTTTCTGGAAAAGAACGGCGTGCCTGCTGAAAAAATCACCACCATCAACCCCAAGACCGAAGACACCGCAGCGCTTGGTGCCTTTGATCTGGTGATCAGTCTTGCGTCTTGCGGGTTCCACTATCCCGTAGCCACCTACCAGGATCTGTTCAGCAAGCAGATCAGCCCCGGCGGCGGGATTGTTCTGGATATCCGCAAGGGGTCCGGCGGCATCGGCGCCATGAAAAGCTTCGGCACCGTCAAGGTACTGGCCAAGCACGGCAAATACTCCACAGTTCTGGCCTGTGCCGGACAAGAGGCGTGACCGGTAACCGGATCCTTAATCCTTTTCGGGTAAAGCAGCGCAAAGGAGAGCTGTGGAATTGCGCTGGTTTCCACGGGCAGATGGTTGCCGGCACGGGGTGGTCCGGTGCCGGGGGTTCCCTGAAGGGCAGTTGACGACGCATGATGAGTGAAGGTTTTGATTTCAAAGGCGTGCTGCCGGCACTGGATGCCGACGACGTTCGCACGGTTGCCGATATCAACGGCCAGGCGCCGGAACTGTGTATTCTTTTATATCAGCGCTACGGCTGCACAATCGATCTGATCTCCTGCGACCGCAAGGGGCAGGCAAAAGAACCCGATGCGGCGCAGCTGCAAACCTGGCAGGCGCGGCTTGAACAGGGCGGTGTGGACCGGGACGCGATCCGCGTTGTAAGCCGGCCGCGTGATCTGGGCAGCTATGACGTGATCCTGGCGCTGAACGGCTTTGGCGCACGCCACAAGATCCAGAACGCCGCGCCCATGCTGGACCGCGCGCTGCATCCGCTTAGCCGTCTGGTGATTGAAATCCGCAAAGGGTCGGGCAGCTACCCGTTTCTCAAGGCCTATGGCAGCTGCAATACGCTGGTGCCGCCTGAGACTGGCAAGAACGGCCTGGCAATCCTCTCTGCCGAGCCGCAGGAGGTGCTGCCGCCTTCGGGGGAGTGGTCCAAGGTGGCCCGCCAGCTGGCCGGCAAGGAAGGCTTCTTTGACGAGCTGGAAGAGCATTCCTTTTTGTTCATGCCGCGTGGCGAAACGCTGGTGGTGACCTTCGACAACCTTGATATTGCCATGACCAAACGCGATGACCGGCGGCCCTGGGGCTTTAGCTTCATCGAGGCGCAGGGCTGGTCGATGCTGGGGGTGATGGCCAACGGCTGGACCTGGTTCCGCCACCAGGAGGTCACCGCCAAGTTCGAGGCACTGCGCGACAGCGGTTTCTTTGCACAGTTTTCCCGGGTGGTGTTCTATGGCGCTTCGATGGGGGGCTATGCAGCGGCGGCCTTTGCGGCGGCAGCGCCCGGATCAACGGTGTTTGCAATCAGCCCGCAATCCACCCTCGACAAGGCGTTGGTGCCTTGGGAAATGCGCTACAAGAAGGTGTGGGACAGGGATTTTTCCGGACCCTTCGGGGATGCCTCCCTGGCCAGCCAGGCGGCAGGCGACGTGCATATCATGTTCGACCCCTACGTGGCGCCGGATGCGGCCCATGCGGCGCGGTTTTCCGGGGCAAATGTCACCTTCTGGCGCTGCCCGCTGCTGGGCCACCGGCTGGGTTCTTCGCTGCAGCAGATGGGGGTCCTGCAGGAGATTGCCCGCGGTGCCATTTCCGGCGGCCTGACACCGCACCAGTTCCACCTCCTGCTGCGCAAACGCCACGAATTCCCCCGGTTTCAGCGGGAGCTGGCCAATCTGGCTTTGGACCGCGGCCATCCGCGCCTTGCGAAACAAGCCTGCGAGTATATTTTGCGCCAACGGGATGACCGGTTCTTCCGCCGTATGAAGGCGCGGTTATGACATGTGAAATCCGCCGGGCCGCGCGCCGGGACCAAACGCTGAGCAGGGAAAGGGCGAAGGCCGGACAGGACGATGAACCAGGCAGGAACTGACATGCGGGACGTAACCCTTGCTTTCCACGTTGGGGCGCCAAACACAGACAACGGCCAGCTGACCTGGTCGCTGCGTAAGGATGCGCAGCGGCTTCTGGAACAGGGCGTGATGATCCGCCGACCGGGCACCTATTTGGCAGCGCTCAATCAAATGCTGCGCAAGCAAAACCAGGACACCGTCACCGATCAGGAACGCGCGGCGCTGCTGGACGGCATGGTCAAGGATCAGAGTGTTTCGCGGATCATCCTGACCAACTCCGGCTTTCTCGGGGTGCCGGGCTGGATGCTCAGCGGCGGGCGGCTCTATCGCAATGCGGGCAGCAATACCGCGGCGCTGAGAACAGTCTTCCCGGGCAATCCGTGCGAATTTTTCCTGGGCCTGCGCAATCCGGCTACGCTGATCGGACCGGTGTTCAAATCCCAGTCCAGCCGGACCTGGGAGAAGTTTTCCGCAGGCACGGATTTCCTGAATCTGCGCTGGTCGGACGTTGTTGCAGATATTCAGGACAGCAACCCCGGCTGCCGCATCACGGTCTGGTGCAACGAGGAAACGCCGGTGATCTGGCCCAACATTTTGGGGCAGGTGACGGGGCTGGGTGACGGTTTCCGTTTTGCCGGCGAACTGGACATTACCCGCGGCATTATCTCGGAGGCGGGATATGAGCGGCTGGAGACCTATCTGGCAAACCGCCCCGGCCTGTCGGAAGACCAGCGTGAACGGGTGCGCGCGCTGTTCCTCAGCTACTTCCACGAGGAGGAGGCAATCGAAGAGGAAATCGATCTGCCGGGCTGGTCGCAGGCGCTGGTGGATGAGATGAGTGAAAGCTACCAGGCTGATGCCGAGCTGATCCGCCGGATGTCTGGCGTTACATTTCTGTCCTGAGAGCTGCGTGCCCGTATAGCGGTTTCATCAGGATCGCGGTCAGATACATCGGGATCTGGTAGCAGCCCAGAAAGATCAGCAGCGGATCGGTTGTGGCTGCGGGCAGGGCGATCAAAAACAGAGCGAAGTTCCGGTTGCCGGCGACAACGGATACAGGCACGGCGCCACTGCCCGCGCGGCGGCGCATCGCTGCGAAGGCCAGCGCCTGCAGGCCGAGGTTGGCAGCCAGCGCAAAGCCCAGCCATTGCAGCACCAGCACAGGCGTGGCGCGCAACGCAGGCCCCAGCGCCGCCATCAGGCCAACAACGATCACTGCCAGCGCGATCACAGTCAGCCCCTCGATAGCCTTGGCCTGATCCTCGCGCAGTTGCGGCAGGGTCAGGCGGCGCAGCAGGAAGGCGCAGATCACGGTGATGCCAATCACGCCAATGAGCCGCCCTGCCGCGCGCAGCACATCCCCAAGGCCTCCCAGGCCGGGAGCCAGCAGAAATACCGGAATGACTGTCAGCGGCATCAGCGCGGTGCCAAGGATCAGCAGGCGGAAGGCTGGTTCCGGCGCATGCCCCATCAGCGCGGTGATATTGGGGCTGCCGGTCACAGACGGCGCGCTCAGCATCAGGATCAGTGCCACGGCGGCGGGCGTCTGCGCCACGCCGAACAATGACGCCAGTCCCAGGGCTAGCAGCGGCAGCCCCACTTGCAGCAGCGCAATGGCTTTGACGGTGCCAATGCCGTCCGCCAACCCGCCGGCAGCCTTGCGCAAGCCGATCCTGTAGGCGTTCAAAAACAAAAGCCCGGCCACCATTTCCGGCAGCCAGGGCTGAAGCGTCGCGGCAAGACCGGGCAGCAGCAACCCGGCCAATAGCCCCAGAACCAGCGCGGCCCGCCCATGCCGGGCGGCAAAGGCAAGCGCGCGCAGCATGGGGCTAGACCGGCCCTGGCCTGAGGTTGTTCGGCAGATAGGTCGCCAGCTCCGGGAAGGCGATCAGCACAAACACCATCAGCACCATGATCAGGAACATCGGGATCGCAGCGCGGGCGATATAGCTCATCTCGTGGTGGGTCATGCCCTGCATCACAAACAGGTTGAAGCCGATCGGCGGGGTGATCTGCGCCATTTCCACAACCACCACGATGAAGATGCCGAACCAGATCAGGTCAATGCCCGCCTGCCGGATCATCGGCTCGACCACCGCCATGGTCAGCACCACCGAGGAGATGCCATCCAGGAAGCAGCCCAGCACGATGTAGAACACCAGCAGCACCATCAAGAGTTCAATACGCGTGAGCTCCCACCCCGCGATCAGATCCGCCAGCCCGCGCGGCAGGCCGGTGAACCCCATCGACAGTGACAGGAATGCAGCCCCGGCCAGGATCAGCGCAATCATCGCGCTGGTGCGGGTGGCGCCCATCAGGCTCTCGGTGAAGGTTCTCCAGTTCAGCGAGCCTTGGCCCAATGCCAGCAGCAGCGAACCGATGACCCCGAATGCCGCCGCCTCGGTCGCGGTGGCAATGCCAAGGTACATTGACCCGATCACCACGATGATCAGCGCAATCACCGGCGCCAGAAAGCGGGAGTTCTTCACCTTCTCGGCAAAGCTCAGCTTGGCTTCGGGGGTTGGGTTCCAGTCCTTGCCGACTTTGGAGTAAATCGCCACATAGCCCATGAACATCGCTGCCAGCACCAGGCCGGGCAGAATGCCGGCAAAGAACAGCTTGGTGATCGATTCATTGATGGTGACGCCATAGACAATCAGCGTCAGCGACGGCGGGATCATCAGGCCCAGCGTTGCAGCCCCCGTCAGCGTGCCGATCACCATGGGTTCGGGATAGTTGCGCTTGCGCAGTTCCGGGATCGACATCTTGCCCACGGTGGTCAGCGTTGCCGCAGACGAGCCGGAGACCGCGGCGAACACCGTGCAGCCGACGATATTGGTGTGCACCAGCCCGCCGGGCAAGGGCGCCATCCAGGGGGCCAGCCCTTTGAACATGTCCTCGGACAATCGCGTCCGATAGAGGATTTCGCCCATCCAGATGAACATCGGCAGCGCCGTCAGGGTCCAGCTGGAAGACGCCGACCAGATCGTGGTCAGCATCACGTCGCCGACGGGGCGGGTGGTGAACAGCTCCATGCCGACCCAGGCCACGCCCATCAGCGCCAGGCCAACCCAGACGCCGCTGCCGAGAAGGGTGAACAGCACAAAGAGAAACAGAATGATGACTGAGATATTTTCCATGGGGCTTACTCCGCGTGGCTCTGGTCGTCCAGATCCCGGGTGATGCGGTGGTCGCCGCGAAAGATCACATGGATCAGATGATCGGTAAGGGCGACGGCCAGAACAGCCCCGCCGAACAGCATCACGCTTTGCGGTATCCACAGCGGTGTGCGGTCCTGGCCCTGGCTCACATCGTTGAACTTCCAGCTCCAGTAGACAAAGCGATAGGCGTAATAGGTGAAATACCACATCACCGCAGTGCCGATGCCAAAGCACCAGATCTCCAGCACCCGGCGGAAGCCATCGGGCACTGCATTCAGCAGAATGGACACACGGATATGGCTGCCGCGGTTCAGCGCATTGGCAAAGGCCAGGAACGACGCCGCCGCCATCGCGTAACCGGCATAATCCGGCGCGCCGGGGAAGACTTCACCGGTCCAGCGGGCCAGCATCTGGACAACGATCAGGCCTAAAATGGCTATCAGGCAGAGGGCGGCCAGCACCCCCGCCGCAAAGTACAAAAAATCCAGTCCGGAGCGCAGCCCCCTGAGCACAGTCATATCATCCCCATCGGCATTTTTATATGTGAATACGGGCGGCACCTGCCGCGCCGCCCGTCTCAATCGGTCTGATTATTCGGTGCGGAAGGCGTCGACGATGGCCTTGCCCTCGTCACCTGCGGCTTCCAGCCATTCATTGGTCATGGTGACGCCGATTTCCTTCAGCTCGCCCGCCATCTGATCGGATGCCGGACCCACATTCATGCCGCCATCGCGCAGACCCTGCAGGGTGAACCCGGTGTATTCCTTGGCGCGCCAGTTGCCTGCGTATTCGGCGAGTTTGGCGCAGCCCTGGATCACGTTCTGATTGGCCGCGGATGTGCCGTTCCAGATTTCAGTGTTCACAAACACGTAGTTGCGCGGCAGCCAGGCGTCCACCTCGTAGAAATAGCTCAGGCTTTCCCAAACTTTGCGGTCGTAACCGGTGGAGCCGGACGAGACCATGGATTCCGCCACACCAGTGGCAAAGGCCTGGCTGATTTCAGCCGCCTCAATGGTCACCGGCAGCATGCCCGTCAGCTCGGCCAGCCGCGAGGTGGCATTGTTGTAGGAGCGGAACTTGATGCCCTTCATCTCGGCAACCGAATTCACCTCGTTCTTGAAATAGAGGCCCTGCGGCGGCCACGGCACGGCATAAAGCAGTGTCAGGTTCTGCTCGGCCAGCAGGTTCTCGATTGCAGGCTTGGCCGCTTTCCACAGCTTGTCGCTGTCATCAAACGAGGTCGCCAGGAACGGGATCGAGTCAAAGCCGAACAACGCGTTCTCATTCTGGTGGCCGGACAGCAGCCGCTCGCCGATCGGTGCCTGGCCGGTCTGCACCGCGCGTTTGATGTCAGCACCTTTGAACAGCGAGCCCGACGGATGCGTCTTGATCTCAACTTCGCCGCCGGTGCCGGTGGTCACGCATTCAGCAAACTCGGCGCCGGTGGCCGAGTGGAAGTTGGAGGCCGAATAGGCCATCGGCATGTCCCAGGTTTCCGCCGCGGCGGGCAGGGCGGCAGCCGCCGTCAACGCGGTGGCGGCCAGCAATCTGGTCAGTTTCTTCATGGTCTTCTCCCTGTTTCAGTTTCGGCCCCTTATGGGGCACTGGTTGGTTTCAAATCGCATAGCGCGCCGGGTCATAGGCGCTTATGTCCATGTTCGGGGTGCGGCCCGAAATCATCTGCGCCAACAGGCGGCCTGTTTTTGGCCCGCCGGTGAGGCCAATATGATGATGGCCAAAGCCGACAAAGGCGCCGGACAGGCCCGGCACTTCGCCAATCACCGGGATCGAATCTGCAGGCGCCGGGCGGTAGCCCAGCCATTCCTCTTCGTGTGTCCAAGTGACACCGGGCAGGATGCGCCGCGCGTTCCTGCGCAACAGTTCAAGCGGGGCTTTTGACGGTCCGGCCTCCAGCCCGCCGAATTCCACAATGCCCGCAATCCGGATCCGTCCCTTCATCGGGGTCACCACGCATTTGGCCGCTGCCACCATGACAGGCGCCTTTGGCATCGCCGAAGGCTCCCATAATTCAAGATGATAGCCGCGTTCTGCTTCCAGTGGTACGGAAATTCCCAATCTCTCTGCCAGCGGCTTAGACCAGACGCCGGTGGCAACAACAACGGCATCGCAAGCAATGGTCTCACCGCCCGCCCGCACGCCGGTCACTTGCCCGTTTTCGCGGGCCACATCAGTAACAAAAGCCTGGATCAACTGGCCGCCATTGGCCACCACATGTGCCGCCAGATCCTTCACATACTGGCCGGGATCCGAGATGATGCCGTGATCCTTCAGCCGCGCGGCAAAGCCAAGCTCCGGCGCATAGATATCATCATAGGCCCGGACATCCGCGCCCTCCAACTCATCCCAGTTAAAGCCGTGTTTCCTCCGTAAACCCCAGCCAAAGGTGTCCTCTCCGAAATGCGCCCGGTCATTGTAGAGGAACAGGTAATCGGACGGCTTCAGGTGCCGTTCCGCCGGCGTGCCTGCCGCCAGCGCCTGATGGTCCGCCAGCGAATCACCGACGATGGGCGCCAGCGCAGCGGCAATGCGGGCGGTATCTTGGGCATTGGCATGGCTCATGTATTTCATCAGCCAGGGCGCCAGCCTGGGCAGGTATCCCCAGCGCAAAAACAGCGGCTGGTTCGGGTCCAGCAGCATCTTCGGCGCCTTCTTCCACAGCCCCGGGCCGGTGACCGGCACGATCGAGCAGGAGGCCAGAATGCCGCCGTTGCCGTGGCTGGTGCCTTCGCCCGGTCCCTTGCCGTCGATCAGGATCACTTGATGCCCGTCGCGCTGCAGCTCAATCGCAGCCGAAACACCGACAATGCCGGCACCGAGGATGGCAACGGTTTTCTTCTCCGGCGTCATGCCGCAACCTTCTTGGAAACTGCATAGCGGTCCAGCTTACCCACGTCAGGTTTGATGCCCAGCCCCGGCCCATCCGGCACCACCACCTGGCCGTCCACCACCTGGAAGGGGGTTTCCAGAATGTCTTCCTTCAGGAAGTAACTCGCCTGATAGAATTCGCAGCCCAGCCTGATTTCGGGGGTTGCCGCAATCATGTGAGTGCCCGCCAGATGCGCCAGACCCGCCTCGAACATATCGCCGCCATAGGCGGACAGCCCGTTGGCCGCGGCAATCCGCGCCACCGTTTGGCCGCGGGTCAGCCCGCCCGATTTCATGATCTTGACCGAGACGCCGTCGCAGATGCCCTCGCGGGCGGCGCGCACCATCTCCTCGGGGCCGAATACGCTTTCATCCGCCAAAAGCGGCACATCAATCATCCCGCGCAATTTGGCCATCATGCCAAAATGATGGAACCGCACCGGCTGCTCGATGAAATCCGGCTTGAACTGCGCGACATCCCGCACCTGGCACGGCGCATCTTCGATGCTTAGGCCCTGATTATAGTCCACCCGCACCCGGAATTCCGGGAAATCCTTGGCAATCCGCTCCAGCCGCATGATGTCGAACGCGTGATCCTTGAAGCCGGTTTTCAGCTTGATCAGTCCCACCTTGTCAGCACGCAGCCGGTGCAGCAGGTCGATGTCCTTGGCAAAATCAGGATCGGCAATCGAACAGCTGAGCGGGATGGTATCGCGGCACTTGCCGCCTAGCAGCGCCCAGACCGGCGCGCCGGTGATCCGCCCGGTCAGGTCCAGCAGGGCGCTTTCCAGCGCTGCCTTGGCCTCGGTGCAATGGGCGACGGCTTTGGCCGCGTCTTCCATAATCGCCGCGCGGTCTGCCACCCGGCGGCCCTCCACCAGCGGGCGGATGTAGCGGTCAAGCGCTGCCAGGCTCGCTTCCGGCGTGCCGGTGAACACCGACCAGGTCGACGCCTCTCCAAACCCTTCGGCGCCGCTTTCGCTGCGCAGCCGGACAATCACAACCTCGCAGGAGCCCTCGACAGAGCCGATCCCATGGTCGCGGCGCGACATCACCGGCAGCGCGAGATGCCACAGATCCATCCCGGCAATCTTTTGTTCCAGCACTTTGCTCTTCCTCCCAAAAGCTGGGCAAAGCTTGCCTTGACTTGACCATCATTACCAATACAAAGAACTCGATATACTATCATAAAAAATGATGTACTGCCGATGTCCCTCCGCTTCCGCCAGTTGCAGGCATTCCACGCGATTGTCGAAACCGGCACCGTCACCGGCGCGGCCGAGCAGCTGGGCATCTCGCAGCCCGGTATTTCCAACCTGCTGTACCAGCTCGAACGCCAGACCCGCCTCAAACTGTTCGAGCGCAGCAAAGGCCGTCTGATCCCGACACCCGAAGCAGGCGTCCTGTTTCAGGAGGTCGATACCGTGGTGCGTGGTTTTGATCATGTGGCGCAGGCGGTAACCGACCTGCAGAACAAACAGGCAGGGCAGCTGCAGGTTGCTTCGCAGCACTCCTTGTCTTTCGGTTTCATGCCCGCACTGATCGCCCGCTTCGCCCGCACAAGGCCGGACCTGTCGATCTCCTTTCAGGCGCAGTATTCGCTGAAGATCCAGGAATGGGTGATCGCGGGCCTTTTCGAAATCGGTGTTTGCGAAATGCCGCTGATCCACGACGGGCTGGAGGCGCATCCTATCAACGTCGAAACCCTGCTGGCGATGCCTGCGGACAGCCCGCTGGCGGAACATGACGTGCTGACGCCGGAACTGTTGGAAGGCGTGCCGTTCATCGTCATGGGCCCCGATCACATGACCCATCGCCGCACCCGAGAAGTGTTTCAGCAGGCCGGTATCCCGCTGAAAACCCGTGTGCATTCGCATTTGTTCAAGAACCTCCTCAGCTTTGTGCAGGAAGGCATGGGGGTCTCGATCCTTGATCCCTTTGTGCTGAATTTCGAAAGCGGCGGCCGGTTTGTTTCCCGCCGGTTCCGGCCGCGGATCATGATGGATATGGCGGTGATCACCTCCAAGTCGCGCCCGCTGTCAGCGGTGGGGCAGGAGTTCCTGGCGCTATTGAAACAGGAGCTGGCGCCCTATTCGGAAAACGGTCCTTGATCCGCCTTCAAAACTGTATGCAGTTTCGAATTCAATATTGCCAAGGAACGGGTGCCGCCGTACCTTGCACCGCGGATTGAACAAATGGCGGGAACATGGCCAAACGCGAAAGCAATGTGGACAGGGTATACGAGGCATTGCGCCGGATGGCGGCGGATTTTGCCTTCAAGCCTGATCAGCGGATCAACGAAAGCGCCTTGTCCGAAGTGCTGGGTGCCAGCCGCACGCCGCTGCGCGAGGCGCTGAACCGGCTGGTGGCCGAAGGGTTTTTGACCTTCCAGAACAACCGCGGCTTCTTCTGCCGTCCGCTGACCCCCAGCTATATCATGGACCTGTATGAGGCCCGTGTGGCGGTGGAATGCGAGGCGGTGCGCTTTGCCTGCACCCGCGCCCCGGATGACGACATCGCGGCGCTGGCGGACTACCTCAACCGGATGGAGCCGGAGTATCAAAGCGCGACGGAGCCGGAGGCACTCCTGGCGATGGATGAAAGCTTTCACGCCCGGCTGGCGCAGCTTTCGGGCAACAGCGAGCTGCAGCGGATCCTCAACAATCTCAATGGCCGGATCCGCTATATCCGCCTCATTGACCTCAAGCGCATGCGCGACCGGGCAGGGGGCAGGGCGCCGGGCGATATCTCGGCTCATCGCCAGATCGTCGAAGGCATCGCCGCCCGCAATACTGATGCTGCCACAGCGGCCATGCGCAGCCATATCGAAAAACGGCGCGAGGAGGCGACGGAAGCTGTCCGCATCGCCTTTTCCCAGCTCTACGTGCCAGACGAATAGGGGGTCCTCATGGAACAAGGCGGAAAAACAGTCTTTGGCGCCGCGGTTGGCATCCTGATGCTGGAAACGCGCTTTCCCCGCATCCATGGCGATATGGGCAATGCAATGACCTGGGACTTTCCGGTTCATTACAAGGTAGTGCGCGGTGCCAATCCCGAAAATGTGGTGCGTGGCAACCCGCGGGAACTGGTGGAGCTTTTTGTGGATGCGGGCCGCGATCTGGTCGCCATGGGCGCCGACGGCATCACCACCAACTGCGGCTTCCTGGCGCTGATCCAGGACGAGGTGAAACAGGCGCTGGGCGTGCCGGTGGCCACGTCGTCGCTGATGCAGGTGCCAATGGTGCAGACTCTTCTGCCCGCAGGCAAGCGCTGCGGCATCCTGACGATTTCCAAGGCCACGCTGACCCCGGCGCATCTTGAGGCCGCAGGTGTTGCGCCGGATACGCCCATCGCAGGCACTGACGGTCTGCGTTGTTTTACCCGCGACATTCTGGGCGACGCGCCGGAAATCGACTTTGCAGCCTGCCGCCTGGACATGATCGACGCCGCCCGTGCGATGGTTGCGGACATGCCCGATCTGGGCGCCATCGTGCTGGAATGCACCAATATGGTGCCCTATGCCCGCGATGTGAGGAAGGCCACCGGGCTGCCGGTGTTCTCTATCCACTCCTTCATCAACTGGTTCCAGGCCGGCCTGCTGCCCAAAGGCTTCCCGCTGGAATTGGACGACCCGCGCTGGTGACCTGTCACCGGCGCGAGCGCCCGCCGACACTGTGACGGCGGGCGCTGCCCGGCTGATGCCGGGCGCAACGCTGCTGCGCTGCAGCTGTCAGCTCAGCACCAGCAGCCAGAACCATACGGTCAGGATGCTTGCCCCGGTGGCAATCAGCACCGAAGACGCCGCAACCCGTTTGGCCCGTCCGTACATATTGGCAAAGATGTAACCATTGAACCCGGTTGCCATCGCCGCGTTCAACACGCCCGAGCGGAACAGATCCTGCGGCAAGGCCAGGGCCGAGCCCAGAACCCATACGATTGCCGGATGGATCATCAAAGAGGTGAAGCAGACAAACAGGATCGCCCGCAGATCGCCCTCGGGACGGTATTTCACCAGCACGCCGCCAAGGGCAAACAGCGCGCAGGGCAGGGCCGCGCGAATAATCAGCGACAGGGCTTCACTCACAACCATCGGAATGGTGAGCCCTGAAAGGTTCACCGCAAACCCCAGCGCGATCCCCAGGATCAGCACATTGCGGAACATTGCGTTCAGCACAGCCGAGACGGTCTTGATCCCGCCCGCGCCGCGATTGCGCACGATCTCCATCACGGTGATGCCGACGCCGTAACAGAACGGCGAATGGAAGGCGATGATCGCGTAGTTTCCGGTCAGGTTCTCAGGGCCAAAGGCGCGTTCAGTGATCGGCAGGCCCAACAGCACCGAGTTGGAGAACAGGCAGCAGAACCCGATGGCGATGCAATCCTCCCACTCCCGCTTGAACAGCGCCCGCGCACCGAATACGCCTATCAGGAAGCAGGTAAAGGCGCCGGTATAAAAGCTCCCCAGAAGCCGCGGGTCGAAACTGGCAGACAGGTCCAGTTCCGCCATCGCCTTGAACAGCAGGCAGGGGATGGCAAAGCCCTGCGCGAATTTCATCACACCTTCGATGTGCGCTTCGCTCAGCACTCCCCGTGCGGTGGCGGCATAACCCGCGCCGACTACCAGGAAAACCGGCAGGATGACGTCGATCAGGCTTTGAAACATCAGCCTGTCCCTTGAAGGCAAGGGATGCTGCCGTTCAGGGGGCAGTGTTTGGCTTCTGGCCGCAGATGCCTCCGGCGGGAGTATTTTTGCAAAGATGAAGTCTGCGGTCTGCCCAGCGGGCCGGGGCGCAAGACGGCAGACCTGGGCATTGCGCTATAGCTCAACCCGGATCACCATACCGTCATAGGCCGGCGTGATGTGGTCCGGAGTCTCGGCTTCGACCGTGGCGTAATCCATGT